>JANNWZ010000163.1:0-27079 GCA_031409295.1 Mariniblastus sp. | reverse complement strand
GGGAGCGTCAAAATGCAATCGCCAATATGACTGAGCCGAGTAATCAGTATTCTAGGTGCTTCTCCGGCTGGCATGTCACAACTCCTTAGTCGATCAAAAACAGCAGGGCCGCGTGGCCCTGCTGTGAACTACCTTTGATCGTACCGCAGTTGGCTCGCCTACCCAATACCGTTTTTATTGGGCAAAAAATCGAGAGAACAGCCCGGTAATCCGTTACCAAATACTGATTCGTTCGGATTCAGGTTTAAATAAGGCGTCACCTTCTTTCACATCAAACGCTTGATAAAACGCGGCGATGTTCATCACCGGTCCGTTCGCGCGATATTGGGAGGGTGAATGCGGATCGGTGAGCAGGCGTTTTACCATTTCGGCGTCCCGGTACTTGCGCTGCCAAACACGACTCCAACCGACAAAGAACAACTGGTCAGCGTTCCATCCAGCGACCTGCTCGGGCTGTTTTCCGGCGAGCGCAATCCCAAGGGCTTTGTGGGCAATCGTCAACCCGGACAAATCGGCGATATTTTCGCCCAATGTCAATTGCCCATTGACTCGTTTTTCAGGCAGTGGTTCGTAAGCCTCGTATTGAGCGATCAGCCGCTTTGTCAAATCCGCAAACGCTGCTTGGTCGGCAGCCGTCCACCAGTTGTTCAAATTTCCGTCGCCATCGTACCGACTTCCCTGGTCATCAAACGCATGACTGATCTCATGTCCGATAACCGCTCCAATTCCGCCATAATTCAGCGCATCGGGCGCGTTCATGCTGAAGAAGGGAGCCTGCAGAATCGCTGCTGGAAAAACGATTTCGTTCTTCGTTGGGCTGTAGTAGGCATTGACCGTTTGCGGTGTCATGCCCCACTCTTCCCGGTCGATCGGCTGACCTAGCTTCTCAGCGTTGCGAAAATGTTCGACAACGTTGGAACGCATGATATTTCCCACCAGATCATTCGGCTCAATTTCCAGTTTCGAATAATCGCGCCATTTATTTGGATAACCGATTTTCGTATCGATCTTCGCTAATTTTTCTTGGGCCTTAATCTTGGTTTCGGCCGACATCCATTTCAAATCATTGATACTCTCTTTGAACGACAACAACAGGTTGCCCACCAATTCTTCCATCCGCGCTTTAGCTTCGGGCTTGAAATGCCTGGCGACATAGAGTTTACCCACCACTTCGCCCAGCGCGCCAAAATCCCCCGCTCCTTCACCTGCGGTCGCATTGACTGCGCGTTTCCAACGTGGCTCCTGTTCCGGAACACCGGCTAACTGCTTCTTGAATAGCTCATAATTCGCGTCGACGAAGGGTTGCGACAGGTAGGGCGAATAGGAACTAAGCAAGTGATACTGCATGTATCGCAGCCAAGTCTCTTCCGAAGTTTCAGCAACGATTTTCTCGAGGCCTTCGAAAAAGCTTGGCGTATTGACATTGATTTCCGCGGGAGGTTTGATGCCGGCGGCCGAAAAGTAAACGGCCCAGTCCAACGAAGGCGTCAATTTTTGCAAATCCGCCAATGTAAATTTGTTGTAACGTTTCTCAGCATCTCGCAAAACCACTCGTTCCCAACTGACTGTTGCGAGTTTTTTCTCCAATTCAAAAATTTCATCAGCCGCCTCGTCGGCATTTTCAATGGCCGCCAATTGTAAGAGGGTGGCGATGTACTTGCGCAGCGATGCGCGGGTAGCTTCTGAAGCTTCGTCATCCTTCAAATAGTAATCGCGATCAGGAAGCGAAGTACCGCTTTGAATGATCTGAGATATGTACCGATCGGACTGTTTTGCGTCCTGCCCGACAAAGAAACCGATCGGAGTGCCGACACCGATCTGACCAAGATGACCCAGATGTTGCCAAATTTCCGCTTTGGATTGTAGCTGGCGGATTTTTGCCAGTTCTGATTCCAACGGTTTGAACCCATTGGCTTCGGCAGCTGTTTTGTCCATAAAACTCTTATAAAAGTCACCCACCTTTTGCGCGTCAGTCCCCGGTGCGTGTCGACCGGCTGCCAGTTCTTCGATCAATTCACGAATTCGTTGTTGCGAAAGGTCCGCCAGTTGGCCGAAGGAACCATAGTCCGATTTGTCGTCCGGGATTGGCGTATTTTTCAACCACGAGCCATTTACATGTTGAAACAGATCGTCCTGGACGCGAACGGATCGATCCAGTGCCGAAGTATCGATTTCGTCGACAGGCTGTTGCGCGAATGAAGACGAGAGGATCGCAAGCGACGCGATGATTGTGCAGCTGATTTTCATAGGGGCAGTGTTCGTTAAAAAATTGTTTTGGAAACCGCAGTTCAAATATGAAACAGCATCATACTAAACTGTCTACATTTACAAAACAGCTGACGTCGACTGCCGAGAACGATCAATCGCTCTGCCCGGAATAACAACTCGCAAACGAACCGAGTACCCCGTAGAAGTGCCAAAACGTTGGCAAATTCACACGTTTTTGCGGCTTGGTGGCCTCACCGACAACTTCACTCCGTGGGAGGTAACAGCGCGGCGATTTTCGATAATAATTCGTCGAAAACAGCGGGTGCCACCTCGAGATTTGACGACAGTCCACGCAATACATTGATTTCTGCGTTCGTCAGTTTGCCATCCGCCATGGCGACTTCCAACAAGATCGCCATGGTTTGAGACGGGTCTTTCTTCATCACTTGAAATTGCAAACGGTGAAACTCCGGATCGGTTTGCGCTCGCGCGATCATCGCATTTACGGATGCCGCCCCGACGCCAATATCTTTGGCTAAACGATCGATCAACTGCCGTTCGGCAGCAGTCGTCTCTGAATCGCAACCAGCAACACAACACGCAGCGCGCAACAAGTCAACTTTTTGGAGAGGCGTCATTCTGAAACTCAGGAAGTGATCGTAGAAGTTACCGCTTGATGGAGGCCTCAGTTTCCGCGGCCAACTTGGAAACCAATGTCTGAATCGGGCCCACGTTGCTGGCGCGAGCAGGCCAGGTCGTGCGAATGCCAGATCCTGTTTCCGTTTTCAAACCGCTGTCCCACCAGAACCAACCGCCGGAAATGATCCCGACGACTTCATGATTCTCGTTGAACACCGGACCACCGGAGTCGCCAGGAAGCAGCGGCACATCGGCAAAAATCTTTTCCAGGCTGGAAGGGGGCGAGGCGACTGAGGAAAAATGTCGGATGTAACTTTTCAGATCGGAACCGCCGCCCAGCCCTGCAAATTCCAAGGTGTTTCCACGCTCGATAGGATTGGCGGCCATTTTGGCGGATGGAATATCATTGGGCACCCACACCCATAATAATGCTACGTCTTTTTCTTCATCGAACTGGACAACTTTACAGCCTTTGGAACGTTTGCCGTTGCGGTAGCTGACTTTGATCTGGCTGGTTTTGATATCGTCCTGAATAACGTGCCAAGCGGTTAAAACGTAGCCTTCGAATCCGTCGCGAATCGGTTTTTCCGGGTTGATCGAAATCACAACCCCAGTTCCAATTCCGCCACTGGTCGAGACTTCGACAATGGCTTGATGATGGGGAAGCTTCTCAGTCCATTTCCACAATCCGGAATTCTCACCGATTTGTGCCCATGAATTAGTGGCAACTGAAAAGAAAACTGCCAACGAAAAATAGAGAGTGTGCCTGTACATGAACTGCCTCCTTCGGCAGGGCAAGTAGGTCACTTGTATTTCAACGAACTACGGAACGTTGAGAATGATAGGACCTGCCCACCACTTATTAGTTCTGTCCCACTGAAATTATTCGTAAAACAATTCAGCACAGGTAATTCTCGACAGATGGTATTCTGGCCCTTTAACGCAATCGAGGAAATTTGCGTTAAAAATCCGATCGTGATAATTTTCACGCATCGGCGGACAATCCGACAACACGTTAATGCAGGTCGAGATACCGGTCATTTTCGTTGCCGAAACATCAGGACCGTCAGATCGTCCGGTTTTGTTGGATGGGTCGTGTCGATTGCCTGCATTCGATTGCGAGCAGCCTGCAGCAACTGTCCGGCCCGTTTGGGCAAGTCGCGAGAGCGAATGAGCTCGACAATTTCTTGCATCATCAAATTATCAAACAGCCCATCGGAGCCAACCATTAACGTGTCATTCCTGGACATGGCCAGCGAGGGGCCAATCTCAATTCTCATTTCGCGCGAGCCGATACAGTTGGAGATCAAATTTCGGTCAACATGATGCATGGCTTCCGATTCATCCATCACACCGATCTCGACCGCCATCGCGACCGGGCCGTGAGCGACAGTTGAATATTTGATTGTTCCGCGATTGCTACATAACAATACGGCCGCATCGCCGACATGAAATGCCCGCATCGTCCCGGCTGAAAACACGGCCACTGCCAACGTCGAGCCGGCGCCGATACCCCAGCCCAGAATCTGTTCGTTGGAAGCCTCGATCGCATCCAGAATCGCCCCGCGAATGTTCTCGGGTTGGTCGACGCCAAGGATTTTCTCACCAATTGCCGTGATCACCGTTTGCGACGCCCGATCACCGCAATTGGTCCCGCCCATTCCATCAGCGACCGCCAAGACAACGCATTCCGGCGAAACCACAAACAGACCTGCGGCGTCCTCATTATCGGTCAGTTTGTCCGGACTGCGTTCCGAAAATCCGATCGCCAACCCGGCGGCACAAGGAGGGGTCGCGATTTGGCCGGAATTTTCGTGGAACCAGATCCGATTTTCTGCGGAATTCATTTCCGTTTCCTGGCCTTTTTCTGTTGTATCAGTTTTACAGCTTTAGGCAAAATCAATTGAAACGCGTCTTGCATCCGAATTGCATTCGCGAATCGTTCGTGAGGCCGCAACGAAAGTGATTTGCGAATCAACGCGATCATCTCCGGGTGTACCGACTTGCGACGAAGTAAAACCGCGCCCGGCGGCGGCCAAACAAAAGGAAACTCTGGCCAATAGCCAGTCATCATCTTATAGATGATCAATCCAACCGAAAACACATCCGAACGCGTCGAAGGTTTACCCATGGCTTGTTCGGGTGACATGTGACCAACGGTTCCAGTTCCCGAACCCTCAATCGTACTGCGCGAGACTTTGGCGATTCCGAAATCGCCCAGTCGCAAATGATCATTCTCGAACAAGATAAAATTATCCGGTTTGATATCACAATGGATCAGCCCGCTCTGATGCGCATAAGCGACCGCTGAAATCATCTGAGACGCGTAATCGTAGGCCTTCTCCACCGAAATTCGTTTTTTTAGTCGCTCGTCCAGCGTTTGTTTACCGAGCATGGTGACGACCACAAATCGGCCATCAATCATACTGGCGTCCTTTAATCGCAACACGTGCGGATGATCCAGCTTTGCGGCCAGCCGCACTTCCTGACGAAACATTTCCAACATCTCGTGCGAAACATAGTGCTCGTGAGGTATCTTCAGCGCGACACGAATCCCCTCGATCGTGTCGAGCGCCGAATAAACCGACGCAAATCCTCCGCCACCAATTTTCTTTTCGACTCGATATTTTCCAATGAACTGACGGGCACGGATCGGACCGTGATTCATGCGAGGGGATTGGGGGTGGGCTTGGTCAAGCATGGAGTGCATTCTCAAAGCTGGAAATCGAGTGTGTTGTGGCAATTGTTCTTGGGATAGGAGACAAAAAAATCATACTTCAATTCGGCGCATGATGTTGCCAATTAGGGAGATTGATACCGAATAGGGGTCGAGGATCACGGTTTGAGTTCGGCAAGTTAGACCCTTTTTTCAAACCAACCGCGGTACCAAAACCAACTCAAGAAAAGTCCGCCCACCAACCCCATCGTCCCCAAGGCATAATAATAGCCCAGACTCCAATGCAATTCCGGCATCGTATCAAAATTCATCCCATAGACACCGGCAATGAAACTGAGCGGAATAAAAATAGTCGAGATGATGGTCAATGTTTTCATGACCTCATTCGTGCGATTGGTGACCTTGGACATTTGAAAATCTCGCAAGTCGCTACACGTATCCCGATAGTTTTCCGTCAGCTCGCCCAAGTGGAGCAAATGGTCAAAACAGTCTTTGAGATAGGTCTGAGTCTCCGCTGAAACATGCGGGCTTTCCGTTCGCGTGATCTCGGAGATCATATCCCGATGCGGTCGCAAAATTCGATGTAGATAGCGGACATTGTTGCGAACCTGGTGTATTACACTTGTCGAAACTGGTACCTCATCAGCGATGATCTGCTCTTCAATTTCGTCCAGCCGCTCGCCGATTTGATCAATAAAAGGAAAGTACGCGTCAATCACACTGTCGATAATCGCGTACAACAGATAATCCGATTTTCGCGAACGGACACGGCCTTTATTTTTCCGCAGCCGATCTCGCAGTGGCTCGAGGCAGTCTCCCGGATCCTCTTGAATAGTAATGACAAAATTATCGACCAGAAAAACGCTGACTTGTTCCGTCGAGAGTTTCGGCAAAGGATTTTGCGGCATCCGCAAAACAACATAGAGATAATTGGAGAAGTCCTCGAATTTGGCGCGTTGATGCGTGTTCAGGGAATCTTCCAGCGAAAGTGGATGCAGGCCAAACGATTCACCGATTTCCGTCAGGAGTCCGGCGTCGCCCAAGCCGTCGATGTTGAGCCAGACCACGTCGTACATTTTTCCCAGCTCCCGAGCCATCCCAAGCGTACTCCAGGGAAGCTCCACCAATCTGGTCGAGTCAAACGCTATGATCGTAGTCTCGGGCTGGCTGGCGTTGGGATTCTGTTGCAGCAAACCCGGTGGCTGACCCAACGACTGTTTCTTGATTCGCCGCCAGCTTTCACCATATTCCATGTGCACGCGCTCCAGGGTAGAAACTCAGGAAATGAAAGGGAGCAAAACAATAAACGTCGACCAAGAAGTTACCACGGAATTCGACTTACTAGAATGCCAGAACTACGTATCGACAAACGGGGGTGCCAGCCCATCAATTGCCGCCAACGCATTGGCGGCCGCGCGCTGTTCGGCTTCTTTCTTATTTTTGCCCCAGGCCGGCTCAAAACAACGCTTCAATACCTGTGCCGTGACTTGAAACATTTTGTCATGATCGGGTCCCGTCGAACCCAGCACTTGATAATTTGGCGGAATGCCAAACCGCTTTTGGGAGTACTGCTGCAAGGCGGATTTATAGTTGATTTCCAACCCGCCGGCGATCGCCGAAGCAACGTGTTTTTCGACAAACGGTAGCAAAAAAATCTGTGCCGCGGCCATTCCTCCGTCCAGATAAATCGCGGCCAGCGTCGCTTCAAAAGCATTGGCCAACAAAGACTTCGGAACCTTGCCACTCGCGCCGACCCCTTTGCCAACCGACAAAAACTCCTGCAAATCCAATTCCAGTCCCATCGCCGAACACGTGTGCCGGCTAACTACATTGGATTTGATCTTCGTCAAATCCCCTTCATTCCATTGGGGAAATTTTTGGAATAGATACTCACATACCGTAAATCCCAGGATCGAGTCTCCGAGAAACTCCATACGTTCATAGGAACTCAGTCGATGATCCGTGAACGAGGAATGCGTCATCGCCTCAAACAATATTTCTTTGTCCCGAAACTGGTAACCCAACCGTGCTTCGCAGGCCGCCAGTGCGGCGAGTTGCTCATCGGTCAAGCGATCGTCATTTGGGCGTGTGGCGGATTCCATATGCTAGCTACTTCAATGCCGCTTGATCGCGTCCGTTGTTGGCCTTCATGCGTTCGGCAATTAAGAACGCGATTTCCATCGCCTGATCATAATTCAAACGAGGGTCGACCAGGCTTTTGTAACAACGTTCCAAATCCGGCTCGGACAATTGCCCGGAGCCGCCGATACACTCCGTTACGTTGTCACCCGTTAATTCCAAATGCGCGCCGCCGAGGATTGAGCCATTTTCGTGATGAATCTGGAAGCTCTGCTCCAGTTCGCTGGCGATTTGATCGAAACTGCGCGTTTTGATCCCGGACTTTGTCGAAAAAGTATTGCCATGCATCGGATCCGAACAAAACAAGACCAACAACTTGTTTTTTTGCACCGCTTGAATAATGGGGGGCAGGCGCTGGCGAATCAAATCGGCACCAAACCGATGAATCAGCGTGATTCTTCCCCGTTCGTTGTTCGGATTGAGGACTTGGATCAATTCGACCAATTTGGCCGGCTCGATCTGAGGGCCGACTTTGATCCCGATCGGATTGCTGATACCGCGGAAATATTCCACATGACCGCCGCCAATATCAGCGGTCCGATAACCGATCCACGGAAAATGCGTGCTCATGTTATACCAGCCTTCGCGCCGAGGAACTCGCCTGGTTTGGGCCTGTTCGTAGCTCAGATGCAATCCCTCGTGTGATGTAAAAAAATCAACCGCTTTACTCTGGCGGGAGGCGGTACCCAAGAGCGCTTCCATGAAATTTAGGGAATTGCGAATGGAATCAATCATCTGGTGATATTGAACGGCGTGGGGTGAGTCAGTCGCAAAATCCAGGTCCCAGTTTTCGGGATGGTGCATATCCGCAAAACCGCCCGCGCTCAAACCGCGAATAAAGTTCAATGTCAGCGCGGCGCGCTCGTAACTGCGCAAGAGTAATTCGGGGTTAGGCGATCGGTCCGCCGCGGTAAATCCAGCCCGATTGACAATATCGCCCCGATAAACCGGTAGCGTTACTCCTTCCCGAGTCTCCATATCAGCGGAGCGGGGTTTGGCGTATTGACCGGCGATTCGTCCCACGCGAATGATTTTTTTCATCGATCCAAACGTCAATACGAAACTCATCTGCATGATGATTTTCAAATTTCGTACGATCGAATCTGTTTCACAATCCTCGAGACTTTCCGAACAATCCCCCCCCTGTAACAGGAACGCCTGCCCTTCGGCCGCTTCCGCCAGTTGCTGTTTCAAATTTTCGATTTCCCAACTGGTTACCAAGGGTGGCAATTTCGCCAGCCGGCTCAAGGTATTTTGCAGACTCTCGGCATCCGGGTAAACCGGTTGTTGCGTGCTGATTTTGTTGCGCCAGGAATCAGGCGACCAGGAATTCGACATGGTTCTGGTTGGGATCTGTCATTGGTTTATTGGTGATAGGACGACGATTTTCGAATCCGTCTTGGCGTTTAAAGCCTCTCTTAATGATATCGACCACCAAGTTTTTTTGTAACCGTTGGGACCGCGACACCTGATTCCAATCGAAAAGCAATCTTTGGCAATTGACAATCATGGACTCGACGACCATTGAAGAGCCGATCCCCAAGGAAATATCCCGCAAGGGTCCGCCCCTTGGACAACGGAGTAGACCAGACCACGATGGTGTGAGGCTCCAAGTCCACGAAATCGGCACGATTTAGTTTTCGGGCGCTGACGATTTTTTGCATTCTCCAAAGCTGTCGTTACCAACCGGCTACGACTACAATGATGGTTGTGAATAGCTCTCGATGTTGCAATAAACGTCCCCCTTTTGGCGATTAACGGCGTTACAGGTACGAATGTATGGATTGTCGAATTTTTTCCTGTTTACCGCTTACCCGTTTGGGAGCCATAGCGATTGTCTGGTTCACACTGGCTTCAATGGTCCAGGGTCAATCTACGGCAACCGTCGACGACTTGGACGTGACTCTAACTGAGGTTCTCGCGGGCCATTCGTCACATGGCGAAGCCTTCAATGAAGGACCTCGCCAAAGCGCCTATTTGATGGGTGGCACGGGCAATGTCAATTTCCCCGTAACGACAAAGTCCGCCTTGGCTCAGAAGTTTATCAATCAAGGGGTTGGCCAACTGCACGGATTCTGGTTTCTGGAAGCGGAACGATCTTTTCGCCAGGCAGCAGCGCTCGATGAAAGTTGCGCCATGGCGTATTGGGGAGCCGCTTGGGCCACGGCCGAGAATAGCAAGCGCGCACAAGGATTTATTGCCAAAGCAATGGAGTTGAAACAGAGTGTATCTGAACGGGACCGCCTGTACATTGAAGCGCTATCTAAATATCTAAGCGACAAACCTGAGGAGAAATCCAAACGAGCTGCTGAGTTTCTAAAAGATCTGGAGTCGATCGCCCTGAAATTTCCGGAAGATCTGGAAGCCAAAGCTATGATTGCACATCGCGTCTGGCAAAACAGTCGCGAGGGAATTCCTGTCAGCAGCTATCTCGCGCTCGATGCGCTGTTGCAACAGGTTTTTGCGGCCGAGCCAATGCATCCGGCTCATCATTACGCCATCCATTTGTGGGACAATCGCGCGCCCGAAAAAGCGCTGCGCTCATCAGCCCAGGGAGGGATCTCGGCGCCGAGCATTGCTCATATGTGGCACATGCCGGGCCACATCTACTCGCAGCTTCATCGGTACGAGGACGCTATCTACCAGCAAGAGGCTTCGGCCCGCGTCGATCACGCCCACATGATACGCGATCAAATCATGCCGGACGAGATTCATAATTTTGCCCACAATAATGAATGGTTGATTCGCAATCTGTCATTTGCTGGCCGGGCCAATGACGCCCTGGATTTGGCGAAGAACATGGTCGAATTACCACAACATCCCAAATACAACGATCTCAAGAAAGCCAATGGCAGTGCGAGCAATGGCCGGCGAAGGTTGTTACAGGTACTGCGGGAGTATGAGATGTTCGATCAGGCCAATGGTTTGTGCCAATCCCCCTATTTGGCGGCCGCAGGACTATCCCCCGAAGATCGGATCAAATGCTTGCGGTTGGCTGGTTGTGCAGCCGCGATTACTGGGCAACCAACAGGAAAATCCCACGCCGTTGCGGAGTTGGAATTGCTGTCCCAACAACAACGTACGTTGAAAGCGGATTGTTTGATCGCCCTCAATCGACTGAAGTTGGCGATCGACTTCAGCGAAGACCGACCGCCGCTGGCTGAGAAAATGGAAATCGATCCGGCCGCAGCTGCGACAAAAATTAACGAGAAGAAATCCGAGTTGGCGGCGGCGGAGGCTTTGGTGGATCAGATCGGAAAGTCGCTAACCGCCGTCGAAGGTTACACTATGGTTGCCCAGCAGGATTACAAAACAGCGTATGCACGATTGCTGGCCGCAACCGGCGAAGACGTCAGCTGGTTGGGCGAGCTGCAATTCGACGGGGGCAATACCGATGAAGGTCTGAAGACTGTACAAGAACAGGTGACTCGTCGGCCCAAAGAAGTCTTGCCACTGGCCCGTTTGGCATTCATGCAATTTCAAAATGGCGATGTGGCGGATGCCGAAAAGACATTCCAACTATTGCGCGAGACGTCTAGTTCATTCGATCTGACGCTACCGATGTTCGCGCGTTTGAAGCCGCTGGCCGATTTGCAGGGATTGGAAACGGATTGGCGAAAACCGGTCGAGCCCGCCAGTGATTTGGGGTTTCGTCCGGCATTGGAATCCCTCGGACCGTTCCGCTGGTCACCACCATTAGCACCGGTTTGGTCGATCGTCGATTCCAACAATCAAAGTGCTGGGAGTTCCGAATTCCACGGTCAGCCGTATGTGTTGATTTTCTACTTGGGACATGGTTGCCTGCATTGTGCCGAACAATTGAGCGCCTTCGCTCCGCACGTTGGTGACTTTGAGAAAGCCGGCATCAAAATGCTGGCCATTAGTAGCGATAACTCGGCCGGCTTACAGCAGTCCATTGACAGCTTTACCGGTGAAATGCCGTTTCGGTTGGCGTCCGACGAAACATTGCAGATCTTCAAGAAGTTTCGCGCGTTCGACGATTTTGAAAACAAGCCGTTGCATGGAACGTTTCTGGTGGATGGCGCCGGCAAAATCCGCTGGCAGGATATCGGCTACCAACCTTTCATGGACCATGATTTTCTGTTGCTTGAGGCCCAACGCTTATTGGCCGACGGATTGCCCATTGTGGTCGCCGCAATCGGTCCATAATCGTCATCGCGACGCTGTCGATTCGATAGAGCAGTTGCTCGGCTAAAATCCAAACACGAGCGCCATCCCGTAATCGATGTCGCTTTTTTCTGTCCCCGGTGGCGGCGTACTGTCAAAACGGGTTAGGGCAAACACGCGGAAGTTGATGTTTCTCGGAGCGTCCACGAGAAAGTTGCATCCCACATTCGTGTTGACTCGAAAGTCAGCGAAATCGGAAACGTTAGGAAAATAGTCCACCGTTGCAAACACCGTCGTGGTGTCAGTTAGCTTTCGTTCCCAATCGCCACCAAATTGCAATTCCGGACTCCATTCGTCGTTCACACTGCCGACTTCTTTGGACGCACCAGCACCCATTCTAGCTTTCAAAAACCCACTGTCGTCCTTATAAAACTGATACGACAAACCACTGTGCAGCGCGACGCGATAATCAAAGGCTTTGAAACGATCCCATTCTAAGGCTGCTTGGACGTACCAAGCCCAACCTTCTTTCGCCAGTTTTCGCTCCTGTCGAAGTTGCGCGAAAAGACGATCGGTAACCGTGGCAACGGCATTTGATCCGTAAAAATAACTCGCTTGGACATTTGTGGAAGCGACTTCGGTTTCACGATCCATTTTCAACGTCATGTTGATATCGAGACTCTCGCTGTTGCCGGATTTTCCGTTCAACCCGGAACCAAACTGGCCCTTCCAGGCCCCCTCGCCCACGAGATTTGTCAGATATCCCTCGGGCAAACCAAAATCGATTTGAAACGCCATTGCCGCTCGATGGTTGCAGCAACCGAACAAAATCAGGGTCAGTAACAAGTGACGCATTGTCGACATGGTGGGACTCGAAGATTAGAGTTTTGGGTGCAGGACACGAAGATTAGCCAAACTTTTTTTTCACGCCAAGTCCATTGCGAATCTGCTGGCGTGTAAATTTTACAAGCCGCCGGACACAGCATCGTGGATTGCCAAAACACCTTGCAACAAGCAGAATCGTAGCTGTTGCATCAACACGAATTGGATCGCACCAACACCTCAATATGTCTCATGTAAAAACGATCATTGGAGTCGCCGGCGCATCGGGAGCCGGGAAGAGTCTGTTAGCGCGGGAACTGCATCGTCGACTGCGCGAAAAACGGACTTCGGCGGACGTGTCGATACTGAACGAAGACAGTTACTACCGCTGCCGGAATGATTTAAGTTTTCCGCAACGTGAAAAAATCAATTATGATCATCCCGATGCGATGGAACATGAATTGCTCGTGGCCCATTTACAAGAACTGCGTGCGGGCCGAGCGGTCGAAGTTCCACAATACGATTATGCCCAACATAATCGCCAATCAGAAACTGAAACACTCGAGCCTTCGACGGTTTTGATCTTGGAAGGCATTTTGATTCTGCATCGGCCGGAATTGAGGAATTTGCTGGATTTGAAAATTTTTGTCGATGTACCGATGGATATTTGTCTGTCGCGGCGACTGCGACGCGATATGGAAGATCGCGGACGCAGCCTCGATTCGGTGTTGGCCCAATATCACCAAACGGTTCGACCGATGTTTTTCAAGTTTATTGAACCCAGCAAAATGCACGCCGATATCATTGTGCCGCGCGGGGGCGAGAATTCTCATGCGCTCGACGTTTTGCATAATCATCTCGACCGCGTGCTGGGGATTTAGTGGTCGTGTGAAAGTTGATGCTCAATCGATCCAGGCAGGCGCGGGCAACAGGGCTCGATTACCGTGTGGTAATTAATTTCGATCGATCAAGCACGCCGATCGTTTTCGAAACTCCGCCAATCCCGCAGCCGTGATGGCGGTATCGCGAATCCGCAATAGTTTGAGTTGCTTCAATTCGGTCAACTGCATCAGGCCCGCATCGCCAATCGCTGTATCGCGGATAGATAGATGTCGCAACAATGGCAGCCGTGATACCGATTCCATCCCGGCGTCGGTCACCTTTGTCGAACCGATTTCCAGATACGTCAGCTGTTGAAAAGCTACAATGCCTGCCAACCCCGTGTCATTCAGATTACTGGCTGCCAATTCAAGTTTGTCCAAGTTCAGATGGCTCACGCGCTTCAGCTCGGTGCCTGTCAAGCGAGTCCCGTGCAACGATAGTTGTTTCAAATGGCCAAGTTTTTCGAGCGACGAAAAAACTTGATCGGTCAATTCAAAACTACCCGCAAGCGCGAAATTCTCTAGATTCGGCAAATTCCCAATGAACCGGAATTCCGCGTCATCGAGCGGATTGAGGTAGATCGACCAATACAGCGATTTGATCGTCTCCATCTGCGGAAACTCCTTTAAGTCTGGCGGTGTTATCTGCACGTCCAACAGTCGCAACGTTTGGATGTTCTTGGTCGCGGCGATTTGCCGGAGATTGAATAAAGTCAATCTACCGCTTTTGACCGCGAGCTCTGTTAGCCCCGTCATTTTGGATAAACCGACAAACTCGATCGGCGGCTGCTTGATCCGATCTCGAAAAACCTGGGTTCGATTTGTTTCGCCGTCCAGATCCTCTGGAACATCACTTCGATAAACGCAAACTTCCAATTTTCGAAGGCATTTTGCTTTCGTAAGTTTATTCCATGCTTCCTGATTTTGAAGTCCGTCGTCCAACTCGACTACTTGCAAACGATCGAACCGATTCACCAACTGAATTTCCGAGGGAGTTGCCGAGCTCCTAAAATTGACTAAGCCAACCGAGTGCACCCAGTCCTTGCCCAACTGATCGGCCAGCCAGCTTGATTTGGCAACCGACGTCAACCCCGCGCTTTGGCCTGCAAGATACTCATCCAGCTCAAAATCATATACGATCGTCGCGGCTTTACTTGGTCTTGATTCGAGGCCCATCATAAAACGAAGGTCGAGCGTCGCGGCTTTTCTTAGTCGTGGGCGGGGATCACCATAGATCACACGCCCAGGGAACTCGATATCTACACTTAAAGCCGCGATCGTTTTTTGTTGCACGATCGCGCGCGAACGGATGCGGCCGAAAATCGCTAACATCACACAAGCGACGGTGATCACGACGAGCAAACGGAACAAGGAAATTCGCGGCCGAGTGAGTTTCACGAGCCGTGCACCGTTTTCGCAGCTTGCACAACGACACCGCTTAATTTGAAATCATCCCAATCAGCGGTATCGTCAAAGCTACCCAGTCCAATTTGACCGGAAACGAATGTCTTATCCACCGCCGTCATCACAGGTTTTTCGAGATCGTCGAAAAAGACTTGAATCTCCCCAGAATCAATTTTCCGAATGATGCGAACCTGATGCCATTGGTCGTCCCACGGCGTCCCCTCCGTCGTGGTCAAAGAAATCTTCGTGCGGTCTGAATTATTCACGATGAAAATTTGATTGGCATGCTGATCCGTGACCTTGCCCAAATGCAAGTAATAAAATTCGGTTGGGCTCTGGTAACCAAAAAACACGCAAGCATCCCGGTGGTTGTAATCGACATGCGTGCTCAGAACCCGAACGTCCAACTGAAAATCGCCCACAATCCTGTCTCGAAGAATTGCCAGATGGAATGGCGAGCGAAACTTGGGAATGTAGTTGGATTCCTTGCGAAACTGACTGAAAACTTGGGAATGATCACCGGGCTGAATCTTCCAACCATCATCGATCAACTCCCAATCATCGGTTTCTTTTTCAAAATCGGTCACATAAACCACTGGCTTTTCTTCGACGGTTGCGCCGTCCTGATTTTTTACTTTGCCCGAATTGGGATCAACGGCAACGGATTCTTGTCCTCCGGCCCTGACCGGAAAAATTACCACTAACAGCAAACTGGCTGGCAACAGCCAACAAAAATTGAGTATCATATGACTCATGCTAATTCCTGGGCAATTTTTGACATTACTCGCTGAACGCCACCACTCATCTTGCTTCGCAAAAAATCCCGCAGGCTTGCCCTGCGGATACTTCGGCTTTTTACTACACAACGAGTCAACGCCATCCTCGCTTTTCCGCCGGATTTGCCTCCGGCAAATCCGGCGGAAAAGCGAAAGGGAGTGCATCGTTTTGTAGGTAGCGAAAAGCCCAACGATCCGCAGGGCAAGCCTGCGGGATTCATGAAAACAAATATCCATTTTGGTAGCGTTCAGCGAGAAGTGTCCAATTTTTTATTATTTTAATCGTAAGTTACTTTGTCTCTGAACGAATTTCCAGCTCCCGCAAATTTTGCGATCAGCCCAAAGGAAACAAATCTGATGGAATCGGATCTTAATTTGAATCGGGGGGTACTCGACCCGCAGAAGATTATAGACACGATTGAGATGCTCAACCAGCGAATCAACGAAAGGTTTCCCAATTCTGGATTGTCGCGCGTCTGCAAGCAATTGGATCATGTCGCCGAGAATATGAAGACCCGAGCCGAATGGATTGGACGACCGGTAAAGTGGTTGCGAATTCTGATTTGGGTTGTCTGTCTCAGTATTCTGGCGTTTGCGATCATTCCAGTTGGAATGTACTTTTTATCTTCGGACTCGGTCCCGCTCAACCGAATATTGGCCGATCCGGCACAAGTGATCACGCTGTCGGAATCAGTATTAAATGATGTGGTGTTGATCGGTGCCGCGATATTCTTTTTTCTGACCTTGGAAACTCGCTACAAACGACAGCGCGCATTGAAAGCGATTCATGAGTTGCGAACCATCGCCCATGTGATCGACATGCATCAGCTAACCAAAGATCCACATCGAATCGCGCACCGTGGTACTTTCGATGCGACAACCCAATCTCCCAAATTCGAGATGACGAAGTTTCAGTTACGTCGGTACCTGGACTATTGCAGCGAAATGTTATCGCTCACGGGGAAAGTCGCGGCAGTCTATGTGCAACAATTCGATGATGGCGTGGCACTCGCGTCGGTGTCGGAATTGGAGACTTTGACGACCGGTTTGTCGAGCAAGATCTGGCAGAAAATCGCGATTTTGCATACGGTCGGCGACGACGAACCGCCAAAAATCATCCGCTGACTTGGTATCGATCCCCCGTTTCCGATCGTCCACGTTTCCAATCCGGCAAGTTTCGATATTATTCTTTGACACCTTCAAAGCTGAACGTGATCGAAATATTGTCACCGAGCGAACCCGCCATCGCGTCCATGCCGAAATCACTGCGCTTGATTGTGAATTTGGTAAAAAATCCGGCTCGTTCCTTTCCAAAAGGGTCATTGCCAACTCCGACTAACTTTAACGGCATCGTTACAGTGCGAATTTGATCCAGGATCTGCATGTCGCCGGTGACTTGATATTCGTTGTCAACTTTCTTGAATCCGGTGGTCTTAAACTGGATTTCCGGAAATTGTGTGCTATTAAAAAAATCCGGGCCGCGCAAATGATTGTCGCGTTCTTCGTTATTGGTATCGATGCTATTGGCGTCAATCACGAAACTAAATCCTTGCGACGTAGGTTCACCATTCTCCATGGCAAACGTTCCGCCACATTGATTGAACCGGCCATACGTGTAACTCAACCCAAAATGATTAATGGCAAAGATCACCGAAGTGTGCGCGTTGTCAATCTTATAGGGCACGGGTTGCGCGTGAACTGCCGAGGCTGGCAAAAATAATACGCCGGGGCAGATTGCGAGGCACACAACAATCCGATGAAAGATCTGGAAGTTCATACTTGCGTTCCAATGGGAAGTCGGTTTGAAGGTCGAATGGGGAATACAATTAGTGTTTTCCTAGCTTTCGTTCAACCTCATGTAAGGGAAAATCCGTTAGGCGAACGATTGACTCTCCGGCTATGTCAAACGCCAAGTCAGCAGTGTATATTGGGCAAAATGGGGAACCGAGCACCCTATTTGCCCCCGACCAGAGGCGAAATATCCTGGTTAGCCACATTCAATTCAAAACTTATTTTGGTGATTGTATGAAATTTCGATTAGCAATCTTGCCGACATTCTTCTTTTTTTCGATGGTCTTGGCCACGATGACAACAGACACTGCCGCCCAAACTGAAAAACCAAAACGCATGACTCCGGAACTGTTATGGAAGCTGGGACGTCTGGCAGATCCGACCGTGTCGGCCGATGGATCGAAAGTTGCTTACACAGTTCGGCGATTTGAGTTGTCCGAAAACAGTGGGCTCACGTCGCTGTTCGTCTTGGATCTGGCGACCGGCACCGAAACTCGCTGGCTCGAAAACTGGAAATCCATTGGCTCTCTGCAATGGATCAAATCGAAAGCCGGAGAGCAACTTTGGTTCGAAGGCACTGCCCCGGCGGTTGTCGCCGCGCCAGCCGACACAACAAAAACGGCAACGACGCCTACCGCTGCGGCCCCCACAAATCAGGCGTGGACGATCGGTGATAGTGGAGCGACACCCAAACAAGTCACGTCCGTTGTCGATGGTATCTCGAATCTAAAGGTTGCCCCAACCGGTAATCGAATTGCCTTTACGGTCGATGTAAAAATGGACCAAAAACCTGTTGAACTCTACCCCGATCTGCCGAAAGCCGACGCGCGGATCATTGATGGACTGATGTATCGACATTGGAACGTATGGCATGATTACGCTTACAGCCATCTCCACGTTGCCGATATTGACTCGGCAGGGTTGGCGAGTCCGGCCCACGATTTGATGCAGGGTATCAAAGCGGATTGCCCGGTTCCTCCGATGGGTGGAAGTGAACAGTTCGCTTGGTCACCCGATGGAACTGAATTGGCTTTCTCGATGAAGAATGTTCCTGATTGGGCTCTGTCAACCAATAGCGATATCTATCTCGTCGCGGCTGACGGAAAATCGCCTGCTCGAAATATCACGACGTCCAATCAGGGATATGACAATGATCCCTTATTCTCACCAGACGGCAAGTTGTTGGTGTATCATTCGATGGAGCGACCTGGCTTCGAGGCCGATCGCAACCGATTGATGTTGGTAGAACGCGCCACAGGGACGACTCGTGAATTGACCATTGGACTGGATCAGACGGCGGGTCATGCGGTTTGGTTGCCAGATTCCAGCGGATTGATTTTTGCGTCCGAAACGCGCGGTACCAACCAGTTGTTTAAAATTGAAGTCAAAACCGGTTCGGTGTCGCAAATCAGCGATGGCCGTTTCAATTGGGATCCCGTTGCCGTCTCGCCGTCAGGAAGTTCCATCGTGGCGACTCAAGCCAGCATGCTGCGTCCCGAGGAGCTGGTGCAGTTGACGTTTGCTGATGGAACCGCGAAAACTTTGAGCAATATCAACGGTGACATTTATCAAGGCCTTGAGCTACCGAGAATCGAGGAACGCTATGTTGAAGCGACCGATGGGGAAAAAATCCACTGTTGGATCATTCAACCGCCGGAATTTGATCCGAAGTCGAACCAGAAATGGCCGATGTTGACGTTCTGCCAGGGCGGACCGCAGGCTCAGATCGGCCAGTCGTTTTCCTATCGTTGGAATTTCCATTTGATGGCCTCGCAGGGTTATGTTGTATTGGCGCCGAATCGTCGCGGACTACCCGGCTTCGGGCAAAAATGGAACGACGAAATTAGTGGTGATTGGGGTGGTCAGGCGATGCGCGATTTGTTGTCAGCCACCGATGCGATGATCGCCGAGCCGTATATCGATGCCGCGCGGGTCGCGGCGGTGGGCGCGAGCTTTGGTGGTTACTCGGTCTACTGGTTGATGGGAAACCATCAGGATCGGTTTTGTACCATGATCTCGCATTGTGGTGTCTTCAATCTCGAATCGATGTATGGCACAACCGAGGAACTGTTTTTCGTCAACCACGATTTGGGTGGCGCCTATTGGAAGTCGTCCGAAAACGAAGCCAAGTATCGTGAGTTTTCACCAAATCGTTTTATTGGAAATTGGAAAACTCCGTTGCTGGTAATTCATGGTGAAAAAGATTTTCGAGTTCCCGTATCACAGGGCATGGAAGCTTTCACTGCGGCGCAGCTTCAAGGCGTCCCATCGCGTTTCCTGTACTTCCCGGAGGAAGGCCATTGGGTGCAGTCGCCACAAAACAGTGTGCTTTGGCAACGCGTGTTTTTCGAATGGCTTGATCGATTTTGTAAACCTGAGTAGCCAGGACTGGACAATCGACCCATGCGAAACAAAATTTTCAATTTCATTGTTGCGTACGTCGCCGGCCTACTAATTGGGGCGGTTCTGTTCTCGAATCAAACGATCGCGCAAACCAGTATTCCGGACCCGAATTCCCAACAAAGCGGCCAGAAAATAGCCGCGTCAACAACAGAATTGGAAAAAGAAATTGAAGCCGCCAAACAATCGGCTGCCAAACTGCGAGAAATTTATGTCGGGGCGCAACGTTTGGCTAAGAACGGATCCGTCAGTCAAATGGAATTGCGACGTACGAATTTCGACTATAAATTGGCGATGCTGAAAGTAATCGAACTGGAAAGCCCGGCGACGGCCAAAGACATAGCCCTCGCTCAAGCTCAGTTGGAATTGGACTTGTTGACCAAAGAACTGGAAGTTATCGCCAGTTTGTATCAGCGTGGCTCGGCGTCCGAATTGGAATATCAGCGCGCTCAATCGGCGTTCGACGTCGCAAAGTTTAGCCTTGAGGCGGTCCAGAATGGGCAGGGAGAAAAACTCCTAAATATCAAATCGGCGCAAAGGAAACTGAGATTGGCGACCGAAGTATTTCAAAAAGCCGATCGCTTGATTAAATCGAGCTCGATCAGCCAAACCGTTTTCGAACAAGCGAAAACAAATTTGCAAAACGCCGAAGACGAACTGGAACTCGCGAGGAAGGAGTTGGGAATATTGGTCCGCCAAGTTCCTCCAAGTGACGGAGCAAATCGTTGACTTTCTCATCGGTCACAGCTCAATTCCTGCTGCTCAAATGTACGGGTGATGAAATCTGGAATGCAGCAACCTGCCGCGCCGAGGGTGTACCCGAAGAATGGATCGCCGAGCTCAGCGACAATTTTGAATCCGGTTTTGATTCCGATCGCAACACGATTTATGAGCATGAGAAACCTGTCAATCAATATCGCGGCGTGCTGGATTTGCACTTGGCCTACAAATTGGCTGAATATCTGGGAATTGATTGGCGACGGGCGACAGCGAACGCGCTCGGGAGGCGGGCGGAGGTCGCGGCGATTAAAGCAGAACTCGATGAAATTTCCTAACCATTTCTGATTTCCCAACCAACCAATTTAGCCCCATGTCAAAGCTTCCATCTCACTGCCGCTGGGGTATTCTCAGCACCGCCAACATCGGCCGCAAAAACTGGCTGGCGATCAAAAACTCCGGCAACGGCTCCGTCGTCGCGGTCGCCAGCCGAAAATTAGCGACCAGCCAATCCTTCATCGACGAATGTCAGGCGACGGAACCATTTCCGATTCCGCCCACTGCAATCGAAGGATATGAAAATCTGTTGACTGCCTCAGATATCGATGCCGTTTACATACCACTCCCAACTGGTCTGCGAAAAGAGTGGGTCATTCGCGCCGCCGAATCCGGCAAACACGTCATGTGTGAAAAACCTTGTGCCAATAACGCGACTGATTTGCGGGAAATGATCGAAGCCTGCCGTAAGCACGGGGTCCAGTTCATGGACGGCGTGATGTACATGCACACCCAACGTCTGCAACAAATGCGAACGATCCTGGACGCTGGAAATCGTGTTGGTCAAATTCGCCGAGTCGCCAGCCAGTTCAGTTTCAATGGTGGCAATGATTTTGAAGCCGGAAATATTCGCTTGAACAGCAACTTGGAGCCCCTCGGTGCGCTCGGTGATTTGGGCTGGTATACAATTCGTTTTTCCCTGTGGGCCATGAATTACGAACTTCCCACTCACGTCTGCGGAAAAATGTTGCGCGGACAACAACGCGCCGACAGCCCGGCAGCGGTGCCGATGGAGATCAGTGGTGAGCTGTTCTACGCCGATGGAGTCTCCGCGACCTTTTACAACAGTTTCATCACGGCTCATCAACAATGGGCCAATATCAGTGGAACTCTCGGGCAATTGCACCTGCAGGATTTCGTGCTACCGTTTTCGAATTCGCCGGCCAGATTTTATGTGACGAATTCGGAGTTTGTTACCAACGGTTGCGAGTTCAAGATGCTGGGAAATCGTCAGGAATTCGAAGTCCACGAGTCGTCGGACAGCGCCGTCGATTCTCAAGAAGCCAACTTGTTTCGTAAGTTCGCGGACATTGTCAACTCTGGTAACTTGGAATCCCACTGGCCAGAAATTTCGTTAAAAACCCAACAGGTCATGGATGCCGTCATGCAATCGGCACATGAGGACGGTCGCCCGGTCGCCATCTAGAAATTTGGCCTCGGCACAGGAGCTATTGACCGGTTCGGAATACAATTAGCAATAAAAGCTATTCCTTAAGATATTTCTCGCGCAATTGCTCGATGACGCGTTGTCGATGGGCGATGAACTCTGGCGGCGGAGTCGGTTCATACTCGGAACCCAAAACGTAGATCGGACTAATTCGAGTCCCGAGCAGCGCCTCAAATTCCTCACGTTGTTCGGCTGTCAACGAATTCACTCCCTCCAATTCAACCACTGTCAAAGACACCAAGTTGGCCAGTTTCGCAATCTCCAGTGCCAGCGCTTTGGTGGGACGACCGGCGATGACCAGGGTCTTCAATTGCGGACAAAATTTCGCTTCAAACCCGCAGTCGACTTCCCGGACTCCACTAAACGAAACATCCAACCGCAAGTATTCCAAATCCGGCATCGTCTGTAGAAAAGACAAATCAGCCGGACAAACCGTATCCGAAAATTCCAAACGTTTCAGTTTGGTCAACTGGCCTAAATCCGCAAGGTCACTTATTTTAGGGACGGAGTTGGTCGATGTCCGCAATGCTGACAACCATTCAGGATCAAAACTCAGAATCTCCAATTCGGTAAGTTCTGAAATCCGTGGAATCATTGATTCGCCGTGCCATGGCATCCACAAACCACGGGGCGATTCACTTTCGCCAATGTCAAACATCATATAAGCCGATTTTATTAATGCCAAAAAAGCCTCCCTATCGAGACCAACGGCCATTCCGATAATTTTTTCCCGTTGACTGAAATTCCAATTTGATCCGGATGAAACAAACAAAATATCCCAAAATACCCGATAGTCGACAGTTGAGTGGCTCAAATTGATGGTTGACGAGGAATCTATCGCCAACCGGAAAATCTCACCAATTTCGAGGGCATCACCGTTTACAGTCAGGGACCTGGACAAGTTATCCGACGAAACCACTTGGATCACTTCAGGCGTCGGTGATTGGTCAATCGCGATTGGAAAAAATTGACTTTGCCACAAAATTTGATGCCAATCCTCGGCAGAAAATGCTGAGCAGTTGGAAAATCTGACGGTTCCTACAAAACCTTTTCCATCAATTTTCGCCAGTAGCTTACTGGACTCGCCGGTTTGGAATTTCGAGCAAAAGATATTGCAAGAACTTGCCGTAAAAATGGGTCGGTCCAAGTTTGGAATAGACTCCACGAAACGTACATGGTCGAGATTGAAATAACGTGTTCCGTCAGCAAGATCACCGATTTGCTTAAGCGAAACGACCGAATCGGTTAACACAACGAAATTCTTGGACAAATTTTTGAAATAACTGGTTTCAATCTCGGGGCTCAATCGAGTCAATAGAATGTTTACCGGATCGGAATAACCGTTCAACGACGCGAAACAATTTGGGGCGGCAGTCGGATGAAGAATAATCTCACCTTCAATCCCCGATGCCCGAAGTTCCCAAGTTGAAGCACAACGAGCTTCAACTCCGCGCTGGGTCTTCAACTGACGAATAATACGCGCGGTCTGCAAGTCAGTCATTCCGGATGCAATCAACGTTGTTAGATCGTATCTCATCGCAGCGATAAAAATCGTAATCGTGATCCCAACTAGACCCAATGACCAGAGCGATCCAATTAATGGTCTCGCAGTATTCGAAGGCAAATTACGATACCACTTTCCTGAAATCAGCAACCCAATCGTAATCAACGACAGGGGAATCACAAAATACAAGCTTTCGAATGAAAATATGCCCGACGCTATGGTCGCAACGATCACGAAAAATACTGCCAGTACCAACAATCCGATCCGCGTTTTGAAACTCTCCGCGATAAGTGCCGGCACCGACGACAACACGAACACCCCAACCAATCCAGCTGAAAGCCAAATCCAGGAGTTATCAAGTGTTAGCTGGAACTCGGTCGCCCCACTCTGTTTTGGTAGCAAGTTACTTGCCAAGTAGATGAGATACATCACGATCATGAAGTAAATCAATACTCGAGTTCGATTGATTTGCCTCCCCTCCATCGGACGTGCCATCCGGTGACTCATTCCACGCCAGATGAAACACAACCTCGTACCCAGCCAGGCAACCAGAAATATCACGACTTGCAACAGCCAAACTGTCGGCAAGCCGGGAATGGCTACCGAAGGCATGGGAGCTCTGAATTGCAATAGGCTCTGCCAACGCAAAAGTACCGCGACTCCGAAAAAAATTGCCAGAATCGCAACAAACCACCACCGGTTTTCTCGCAATTGGGCACGATTAAATACACCCAGTGTCGCGCCGATGGCAATCGCGAAAACCGTTAACGGCGAAAGTCGAACTAGCAAATCCGAAATAGTCAATTGTTCGAAACGAGAATTTCTCCCATGCGGTAACTGCAGCAATTCAGGAATTGCAATGGCCGCCAACAACAACAGGCAGATGGAAACCAGCGGCAGATCGGACGCCTTGGGCCAGAGGAAACGCCAGAACGACTTGAATATTTGCATCAACGCTCCCATGCGATCGAAGGAAGCCACAGTCTAAACATTTTTGACTTTGTCTGCTATCATTTGACTAACCGATTTCGACTATCCAGGCTCAAGGTTCCGCAATGAAAATACCGCTTTCCAAATTGGCTTATGCTCGTTCGGGCGACAAGGGCGATGGCAGCAATGTTGGCGTCGTCGCCTATTCAACGGCTGCGTACGAGATTATCAAACGCGTTTTGACTCCGGCACGCGTGAAAGAGCATTTCAAGGAAATCTGTTTTGGCGATGTCGATCGTTACGAAGCTCCCAACTTGATGGCCTTGAATTTCATCCTGCACGATTCCCTCGGCGGCGGAGGCAGCGAGAGCTTGAAAACAGACGCCCAAGGTAAAACTCATGGGCTCGGAATTCTGTATATGCAGGTCGAAGTGCCGGACGATTTCGTAATACCGGTTCGCCAGACGACGGCGGTTTAACACTACGCAAAACGGCAATTTTTATTCGCTCCACTCCAGCGCCAACGATTTGAGCGCTTTGAACAATTCCCGGCGGCGATCATCGCGTTCTGCCACCAGTTCCGGCAAATGCTCTTCTTCCAATTGCACAAGGTTGTCCTCGGTCCGCGCCAGATCGTCTTGGTATCGGGCGGTCTGGTGATCACCGGCGCCGACTTTGATATTCTCACGCAGACGTTGTTGCCGAGCGATCAGTCGTTGTAGTTCGTCGCGGGCATGGTTGATTTGGTTGTTTTTTTCATCCAATTCACGTTGCAAGTCCGTGCAGCGCTTGACGGCCGGGTCGTGTGCCAGCGAAAGATTGGCGTCGATCAAATTATCATACAACCAAACGACGCGAAATTTTTCATCGGTGGCCGCGTTGCCCGTCAACTGAACCTGGGAACGGGCGACGCCCGTTTCCACGAACACGACTTTCACGACATCGGTCGGCAACAATTCAAACTCGATTCGACGGCCAATCTTTAACGACTCCTGTTTCAGCTCGACCGGATCCGCAGATTTCCGAATCAACTGACACAGCACTTGGCAGTTTTCAAGTCTTAGATCGTGATCCAGCACAAACTGAAACGCTTCGTGGCGCTGGCTGTTGATGACATATTCCGTGCGCAGCAATTTGTGATAACTTTCGTACGCAATTCCCCCGGAAAGACGAATTCCAATTCGACGCGATTCAATTTTGCCCGCTTCGCAACGAATTCGCACGGCGGTTTCGAGTGCATGAGGCAGCAGCGCCGTCCCGCCCGGTTGCGTGGTCGGCAAAAGGCAATTCCCCACGTAAGTCTGCTGGTCGTAGACCGTACAGACTCCACGCCCGAGGCTATGCGGAGTCGTGTTTTTGAACTGAATCGCACGAAAGGGACGCTCGCCGTGGTTGGTCAGTTTGAAATGAAGCACCGGTTTTGATTCGTCCAGTGGAGTCTGAAATACCGGAATAATTGCCGAGCGATGCGCATCAATCGAAACAGGTTTGGCGGATTCAAAAATACAAAAGTCCCCGGTTTCGGTAATTTCGGCCGTTTCAATTTCCGCGGCCGCACCTCTCGACTGTGCGACCATGGAACGCTTCATCATTTTCTGGGGCGCGCCCGCCATCAGGCGGCCTTGCTCGAAAACGGTCGATGTCGGCTCGTTGACCGACATCAAGTCCATTGCCATTTCGACTTCGACCGAACCGATGGCCGCATCCTGAACAACGTTCACATGTCCGCGTTGCGGTGTTTTGCTATCGGCCAAATCGGTTGAAAAAGTAATCGGCTGTCCCATCACCACGGCGATCACAAAATCTTTCCAATCTTCATCCGTGTTGTTGTCAACGATGGCGTGTCCATGAAATTCAATCGGCGAGTTTTTGTTTTGAATCAGGCGATACGAAATTTTCCAGGCCGCTGCCGGAATTGTGTATTGAATAATAGCCCGCGCAGTTTTCCGGCTGTTACTGCTCAGCATAAGTTCGACAAACGTACTGTTGGATTTAATCTCCTGGAGACTGCGACTGAGTGATTTGCTGATTTCAGTTCGGATGGATTCCTCGACGAAAAAAAAGTTCTCAATCTGCCGCAGGGCGAACCGGTTGAGCCCCGTTTCCGTCGACAGAATCAAAAACTGTTCGCTGATCGGCTCACCAGTCGTTGCTGTTTGGTGATACTGGAGGCCGAGAATTTTTCCGGACACGACTTTGCTGGCGATCGTCACTTCGACCTGGGCACCGGCCAATTGACTGATCAAATCGGTCAACGAATTATCTGTCGAAATAACAAGATTGGTTTCGTGCTGGTTTGCGGGCCGAAAGCTAGGTGGGCCATCGATTCGCACATCTCCAAATACACTTAAGGAGGCGAGCACATCCGCCAGATGTTGCTGGCGCACCGGAATCGAAATTTTTTGGGGCTGGCCAGCACTGATCGAGTAAACCCGTTGAAAATCAGCAATGCCATTGGAATAGATCGTCGCTCGATTGTGGGTCATGGTGCGGTGAAAATCAGGGTGTCGTAATGAAAAAATACCCTGTCAATATATCACGACCGATCGACCTGCGCAC
>JANNWZ010000162.1:0-4322 GCA_031409295.1 Mariniblastus sp. | reverse complement strand
GTTTCTCGATTCAATCAATTTCACCCGGTATTGTGTGTCGTTGAAAGATTCCGACCCTCAAAAAGTAATCGAAGTCAATCGCCGTTTTGCCGCCGTGCGCAGCGAGGTACCATTGCACTTGGGGGTCACGGAAGCCGGTTTACCGCCAGACGGTGTGATCAAGACGCGCATCGCGTTTGAACAACTCATTGGTCACGGTATCGGCGATACGATCCGCGTTTCGTTGACCGTTCCCAACGATCGGAAAGGGGAGGAAATTGAGGCCGGTCGGGGAATCATTTCGGACATCTATGCGGGTCGGGTTCGCAGTGTGGTCGACTTCAATCCGAAGGCGCTGAATATCATTTCCTGTCCGAGTTGCTCTCGTGTCGAGAACGAAGCGTTTGTCGATTTGGCGGAACGAGTCAAGGCGATGACCGAGTACGCGCGGGAACATGCGATCACCATTGCCGTCATGGGTTGCCGGGTGAATGGACCAGGTGAAACGGATGATGCAGATCTGGGATTGTGGTGCGGGCCGAAAGTCGTGAACTTGAAAAAAGGAACGGAGTCCCTGGGTGCGTATAGCTATGACGAAATCTTGCCGAAACTGAAATTGGAACTGGATCGATTGATTGCCCGTTAATGATTAACACGCTTTATTTGCCGGAACTTCGCGAGAGTCTTGCTGCCAATGATGAGTTGGAGCTGCGCGAGTTTTGCGCGGCGTTGAATCCAGCTCGTGCCGCCGAGTTCATGGAAGGCTTAGACGCCGAAGAGACGTGGCGAGTTTTGCAAAATGCCGAATTGGAAGTCCGGTCCGAGATCTTTTTGTATCTCACTCACGACAAGCAATTACAGATATTGGCCCAACATGATCTGGCTGAAGTCGCCATCCTCGTCGCCCATTTCCCGGCGGATGATCGAGTCGACTTATTGCGCGAGTTGGATGAACAGCGGTTGGCTGATATCGTTCAAGCGTTGCCGGTCGAAGAGCGGCGGGATTATTTGCGGCTGAGCCAGTATCCCGAAGGAACTGCCGGGGCCAAAATGACGACCGATGTCGCCAAGCTGTCGGAAGAACTGACCATTCGGGAAGCGCTCAACGAAATTGGTCGCCAAGCCGATTTGTATGAGACCATCTATTACTTGTATATCGTCGACAACGAAAACCGGTTGCGCGGTCTCGTTTCGGCGCGGCAACTGCTGCGCGGGATGCGGTCA
This sequence comes from Mariniblastus sp., assembly GCA_031409295.1. Lineage (GTDB taxonomy): Bacteria > Planctomycetota > Planctomycetia > Pirellulales > Pirellulaceae > Mariniblastus. Next base: position 3,119 of record JANNWZ010000162.1, on the reverse strand, counting down.
CCGGAAACGAAACTGCGGGAGATCATGGAAACCGACCTGGTGACGGTTGACGTCCTGGAAGATCAGGAAGAAGTCGCCAACAAAGTTGCCAAATTGGATCTATTGGCAATCCCTGTTGTCGATAACCAACATCAAATGCTCGGAATCATCACACATGATGATGTGATCGATGTGTTGCGACGAGAAGCCACCGAAGATGCCCATCGAATCGCCGGCGTGGATCCGCTGGATCTGACCTATTTGCGAACCTCAATTCTCACCTTGAGCTGGAAACGAGGCATGTGGCTGGGGTTATTGTTTTTCTTCGCGTTGTTAACCGCCTTTGCGCTTGAAAAATATGAAACACAATTCCAAAAATGGGTGTGGTTAGTCCCCTTCATTCCGTTGGTCATCAGCAGCGGCGGAAATACGGGCAGTCAAAGCGCAACGCTGATCATCACCGCCCTCTCGCGCGGCCATATTACATTGAAAGACTGGCGGCGTGTCGTTCAGCGCGAGTTGATCATGGGATTATTACTCGGCGGCGGACTGGGTTTACTTGGACTCGCCGTATCCTGGATGTTCATCCCGCCGGAATTGGGCATGGTCGCGTTGTGGGTCGTGCCGATCACTTTATTGTTGGTCGTGGTGTGCGGAACATTGACCGGCTCAATCCTGCCGCTGATCTTTGAGCGACTGGAATGGGATCCCGCCATGATGAGCAACCCGTTTGTCGCCGGGATTATTGATATTCTGGGAATCCTGATCTACGTCAACGTCGCGATTCATTTTCTGGCGTGACACAACAGCCAATCCCAACGGCTATTTTTCCGCTTCCGGTGTCCCGGGAAAAGAAATATCCGGCTTGCTCGGCAGCGATGATTCCGGCGCGGCTGGTGGCGCATCCTTGATCGAAACAAGTTCTGTCCGGGTCGATTGCAACGTCTTGAGATTGCTGGCCGTAATTACATAATACCAATCGTCAAATCGCTGATTCAGTTCGGCAACCAATTTCTTTCCATCGACAATTTTTGTTTCGTAGGATTTTGTATCCTCGACGTACCGCGACTGGGCCAACTCAAATTCAATTTTTTGTTGTTCAAAGGCCGCCAAATCGGCGTCGTATTTAACAAAGGCTGGGTCGCGTGTCGGTGGTGTAACGTCGACCGGTTTTGTTGGATCGACGGCGGCAACACCTTCATCCTGAGATTTCGGAGGAGCATCCTCAGCCGTTTGGGCCGCTGGATCGGGTGGGGTTTCGCCATTGGCTGGCTCCGCTGGATCAACCGTGGGCTCATCTTCCTTGACGATTTCCGCCGGAACGTATCCTGCGGGCTGGACCGGCGCGACTGGCTCCAGCGGTTTGACTGGTGGGGCGCCAAGTAACGATTCGTCAAACGAAACACGAATCATCAAATAGCGATTCTTCTCGGTTTCCCCGCCTGGCGCCGCCGGGATTTCGGCAGCCGGTTTGTCAATTGGATTTGCCGCAACGTCGGTTTGCGCAGCGTCTGGATTGGTCGCCGAAGCAGAAGTTTTGCTATCGCCGCCTTTAGATTCCGAACCAATCTCGATATCTTTGTCCGCTCCTTCGACCTCCTTGCCGACTTGTAATGTATACAGCACTCCGTCCGCAGTTCCGGCCTGAAACTGTCCGTTGGTTGAAACGAGCTCCAGTTTTTCCTGTGTACCTGCCAAGCTAAATCCGCGATCCTCCAGTTCATCCTGTAGGCGGGAAATCGCCGCCCCCGCCTCTTGCGGATTCTCATCAAACTCCGGTTGATGATTCAGTTTCAAATCAGGAGTCAACAATAGATGATTCTTGTATTTGAATTTTGGTCGGACACCAGCGATTCGCATCTCGCTGAGCACATTTATCATTTGGCTGATTCGATCGGACTGTAACTGTTCTGTTTCAGTTTTCAGCTCGGACATTTGCCACGGCGCGGTGCCTGATTCGCGCGTCAGACTCAATTTATCACCTTGCTCTTTGATCAAAGACCGAACTTGGCCCAAGGGTCCATCGCGGTCCTCGGTCAGTGCATAGTTATCCAATTCCAACCGTACCAATTTGCTCTGATCCAGGCGTAACAAGTCTGGATCGATCCAGTCCGCGAACTTGGTCGACAAGTCCAGGTTGAATTTGACTTTGTAAGTTGGTTGTTCATCCGGCCGTCGGATGTAGTAGTACTTCTGCGGTTGATTATTGCTGCCCAGCGCCGGATCGGAATCAGCGTTAAGTACGTCACCCGCTTCCTTGCCGACAATCAAATCGACCAGAACTTCTCCAGCAGAATCTTTCAACGTGATTCGTTTTCCCACGGCTGTAGCATCTTCGAGTTCCTCCTCATCGACCGTCAACGGATCGATCACGCCGAGCTTTTCGTGCTCCGACGCCAGCCGACCCGCCAAAGATTCCCGTTCCATCCCAATGACCGACGACGCGGTTTCGGCCAGACGAGCAGCAGCCTCGGCCGGATAGTTGTGATGGGATGGTATTCGCCAAACTCCATTATCATTTTTTACGCTGAATTGTTGCAGCGCCAATTCCTCGGCATCAATCGCATTGACCTCGAGGGAGCTGGCTTGAGCGCTGGACGTAAATGCCTCGTAAAACGGCTGGCCCACCATTTCGAATTCAGCCGATGCTGTGGGTCGATTGAGAAAATAACTGGTAAACGCCAACCCCACCATCGTGGCGGCTGCAGCGACAAAGCCGGTTGTTTTAACGAGTTCGTTCATATCACTAATACCCTAGTATCGCGGCCGTAGCCGCTGAAAGTTGATTTTTAAGAACACCAATGGTTGATACAGACGGTAATCCGGAAACATTTTTTTGGCTGGATCGGGCTAATCTTCTAACTACCAGCCGTCGGCGAAACGAGCTTAAACCTTGCGCTGCGGGGCGATGTTTTTCTGTTCGTTAAAATAGCGCCACGACAATACGAGAAAACCGAGAATCAATGCCGGAATCGGAGCCGTCAGAATCGAAGCATAACGCGTCCAATTCTCGACGCTCGACACGCGTTTTTGTTCTTCCGTTTCCAATCGGGTAATGGTCTGAGAAAGTTCGCGCTGCAATTTTCGTTGACGCAGGTCAAACCGTTTTTGGGCATCCGATGCCTCTTGGGAAGTCCGTT
>JANNWZ010000161.1:0-10309 GCA_031409295.1 Mariniblastus sp. | reverse complement strand
ACGGTCGCGCCCGCCGGCGAGCCGCCCGGCAAGATGAATTCCTGTAAGGGCGGCAGCTCAGCTTGGTAATGATCAATCCATTGTTCTAACTGAATGACACGTTGGCTGGAAAATACGGCCGGTCGTGAGGTCTCAGATTCGCACGCCGCGACCCGACTACCCAAGTCAAACAAATCATTTTGAATCTGGGTTAAATGTGGAATCAGGTCGAGCGATAGCGACTGGCTGATCGCCATTCCGATCAGGCTGTTAGTTTCATCAAGAGAACCACAGACTTCGACGGCCAGGTGCGATTTACTAACGCGGACTCCGCCCAACAAACCCGTTTTTCCAGTGTCGCCCGTTTTGGTATAGATTTTCAAATTCGTAAACTCGGCGGTGAAAGGTCATTTTAATAAGGGTTTGAGGATTCCCAAACTGTCGTGTCGCGAAACAGACGTTGGGCCACGCCGCGAGCTTCCGGGGCTGACCGTTGGCAGACGCTGATAAATCGATCTACGCACTCGGGGCGAAGTTGTGTAAATTGCCCACAAACCGGCATGTCGATTGTAACCGTTCGCGTTCGAACTCGTAAACCAGGACCCACAAAATCGATGGCGAAAATAAAATCCTGTGGATTTCTCGTTTATCGCGCAGCGCCCACCCGCTCATTTCTATTGATGCGACATCACGATCGCTGGGACTTGCCCAAAGGACATGTCGACGCTGGCGAATCGAAAATTCAGTGCGCTTATCGGGAGTTACTGGAAGAAACGGGCATTACCGCCGACGCCATCCGCATGGATGGTCGATTCAAATTCAAACGAAGGTATGTGGTCCAAGGTGAACGCTACGGATTAAGTACGCCGCAAAAAAAGACCTTGGTAATTTACCTGGCCGAATTGATTCGGCCGGTCGAGATCATCGCGACCGAACACTTGAGTTACGAGTGGTTCGATTGGAATCCGCCCCACTCGATTCAGGAAAAAACTGTCAACCCCTTGCTCGTAGAAGTCGATCGTTTTTGGCAAAACCAGCCGCCTGACTCACTTAGTTAGTGTCAGTCCAGTGACTCGATCAAAGCGGGTTTCGCTGCAAGCAAAGGTTGCGCATTGGCCGTTATAATGCCAACAGTCCTGACAGTGCGGTGTCCGACAACGCTGACATATCACCATCTCGTGAATAATCTGTTCGCTGCAGATAGGGCATTTCACGTTGGTGACAATGGTCGCTTCACCCTCGTGCAAGAATTCGATCCCCACCGAGTAAGTCATCATCAGGTGGTCGAACAATTCCAAACTCAGACGCACAAAATCATCCAGAACTTGATAGTCTTTCAGGTAGCCCGGCTTACTGATCGACAAACTACCGCGATGCAGTGAGACCGCCAGCTGGCGATCACCCGTCAGTTGTCGCAACTGTTCGAGTTGCCATTGAACTGCCCGCGAGAGCAGCTTCTGTGCATTCAAAGGTTGATTGGACGATACATAAAAATTCGTTTGGAATTGTGGATCTTCATGTTCGACCTGTCTTAACGCATTGAATCCCCAGCGACGGCTACCGGTCGGCGCTGTTGATATTTCGACCTTCAAGCGTTTATCCGGCCAAGTCATTATTAACTCGGTCTGGCGCGAAGCGGAATACCGAAACGACTTGCGATTTTTCAACACGCAAAACGTGCGACCATAATCAAACAGTAAACTCGGATTGCTGAGCAAGTAGCCATACAACACACCACCGGACGACTGTTTCCCGCCATAGCGTTTGCTCAATCGAAGATAATTGCGATTCCATTGACCGAGCCCACGAATCACGGAAAGCAAAAATCCGCCAAAAAACAGCAAGCCACCCAGCACAATGATGAAGAGAATTCCCATATACAATTAGCCCATCGATTGTTGGCGTGGATGGTGTTTATTAGCTGAAATTGGGATCACGGTAGATCGGCCTATAGGGTCTTGGCGGAAACGGGCTTTTCAGTTTTCGGATTGGCTTTGACCATCGCGCCAAAGGAACGATCCATTGAATCTGGTTCTAAGCGATCATCCAACAAATCGTGGGACGTCCGCTCGCCGCGTGCGAAAAAATATCCAAGCGCGGTGGCAACTATGAAAATACCGACGGCTGCGATCGCCGCCCACCACCAGGGCAACTCCATCATACCTGGTGTTTTGGCGATCAAGTTATCCGGTTGAGCTGTCGAACGAGACTTCCGTTCTGCCGATAGCTCCGTCAGTTGGTTGTTGGTCGCCTCAAGTTTCTCGCGCGCAGTCAGCAGTTGTGCACCCAAACTATCAGCAATTTGAGTTTTGGATTCCAAAGCCTGCCTAGCCTGCTCCCGTTCACGATCCAGTTTCTCGGTTAGCGCCATTTGCCCCGTGACATTGGCTTGCAATTGTTGGTTGGTGACTTTCAGTTTGACAAAATCATCGACCAGGTTCGCCTCCCCAGTTTGCGCACCCACAATCGATTGCAGTACCTCCTGATAGGCTTGTTGGCGTGTTTGTTGCAATTGCGATGACTCCAGTTCCGCCAGCTTTTGCTTTAAGGCTGCCACCTGTTCGGCGTCGACAGCCGCCGTCGGTGTCGCTATGGGCGGCGACAATATCCGCCAGCCGATCACGGCAAACAACAAAAATTGCATCAACAGCATCGACATCATCGCAATTTCAAAGATTGGCTTTCGATTGTCCACCAAATTCACCATCGGTTGATTGTTTCCATAGGCTTGGCCAACGTAACGCGGATCTTGGTTCATGGTTGACACTTTATTGTAGAGGCCCGCAAAGTATTCGAGTTCCGCTCGCCGATATCGGCCAGTTGTCAATAAAAATCCGCCCGTCCGGGCCGTGGTCGATCGCTCGGCAGTCGCTGGCTCGGAACTGGTCTTCACGGCTGCCGTCGCTGATGGAGACAGCCATTGAAACCAGCCCCGATCGTCCGCACACGGGTCAATCACCAGTGCCACATCGAGGGGGCGATTAAAAAAATGGTTGCAAATAAACAAATCCATGCCCGAGAGAAAAACGCTCCAGCCCGGATGGGTATGATACCAGCCTACCATTTCTAAATCGGGACGGAAATCTGCTCGTTCGCGCGTGATCTGACTCCAGGTATCGTGCGTGAATTTGAAGCTTCCTTTGGTCGCTTCGTAATGGAGCGCCCGCAAGCAGTCGGTAATTACCACAAAGGGGCGTCCTTCGTCGTCAATCCTTTGCTGCCCCAACATTACCCCGCCGAGCTCGACTCGCGTGTTACTGTGGGCATGTGCCTCCATGTCTCGCATGACATCGAGGTCGACGTAGATTCTTAACTCGTCGTTCCCCGGCGTGCCGATCGTGGCGACTGCAAAATGGCCATCCTGATCCGGGCGTTGCGCGCGCTGCGGTTCAGCCTGTTCGAGATTGCCAAATTGGATGTCCATGGAAAATCAGACTACGGTACGTCTGCTTCGATTTTCTGCTTGTCGGCCGCCAACAGGACGAAGTAGCTCTCGGTTTCGCTGTTCAGTTTAACAATATCGTAATTGGGTATTCCTAGCGAACCAAGAGTTCGGTTAACCAATGGCGAATGGCAATCGACCGCACAAGTCGTTTCGGGAGCGAGCGGCTGTCGACAGTGGGGACAAACTCCGTCCCTTGAACCGACCTTGCATAACGGTAGATCAACGGCTTTTTCAGTTTGACAACTCCGACAGACCAACCGTATTAGGTAATCTCGATCCAAGACCAGTGTCAAGGAATCGGATGAAATATTGTGCACTGTGGCCGCAGCATCAAATAACATCTGCACCGTCGAATCGGCACCCAGTTCAAGTTCCTCAATTTGCTCGTACGTTTCGTGAGACAGGCAATTTTCACGCCGGGGATATTTGGTTTGGTAAAACTTGTTGGCCGCACCGTTAAAAACCAGGGCCGTTCCCTCCGCAGCGGGCAATCCATGCAGCAACTTGAGCGCTTCCTGTACCTGCAAACCGCCGATAATCGAAGCAATGGTCGGTGCCGTAGGTACTTTGCCCATTTGAATGTCTTCCTGTTTTAATAGCGGACAACTGTAGCGCAGCGAAATCAAGCGGTAGTCATTCTCGGTCATCGCGCATTCGTAACAGGCACCCGCCGGAGGCATGAAAACCTTGGCGACTCCGTTGATCTCCTGAATACCACCGTCAATCCAAGGCGTATTAGCTTTCCAGCACAGACGATTGATCCACAGTCGCGCTTCCCGATTGTCCACACAACAAATCACGACATCCATATCGCGTACCAGACCCAACCCAATATCGGTCAACACATCACCCGCGATCGACGTGATGCGACAATCCGGATTCAACTCGATCGCCATTTGAGCAGCGACCGTGGCCTTTGATTGTCCGCAATGGTGAGCGCGAAAAAAAACCGAGCGGGAAAGATTCGAGCCTTGAATTTGATCGAAGTCAATCAAGTAAATTTGGCCCAACCCCAGTAGCGCCAGATTCTTAAGCACCTCATTGCCAAGTGCGCCAGCGCCAACCACCATGATCTTTGCGTTGGCGATACGGTCTTGATCCCACCAACCAATCAACCGGAGCCTGGAATAGCGGTCTTCATCGTCAATTATCAAATCGGCGGGCGAGTTGGCGGTGGGGTGTGTCAATAATTTCTCAATTGTAGACGGGAGTCAATTGATATACAGAATATCATCTTGATTGGGTCGATGGTTGTCTCGCTGCTCAATGATCTCGATTCCAGTTTCGAGAATTTCGATTTCCCGCTCGGAAAGCGCCGGTCCGGCAACGGGTTGACCCAACGGAACCGACGGGATTATTGACGGCCGAAGTTCGGCCGACACGATGGCTGTTTTCATACCGCTGATTCGATCGCGAATGGATCGGGGATCGATGGGAAATTTGAAATCGGTTTGATGTTTCGCCCACAGCGCCGCTTCTCGATTATACGGACTCTCGGAATCGAAATTCTTGTAGCGAATCATTTCCCACAACATGGTACACATTTCACTCAATGTCAGACTCGGAACCCAATGCGTGCCGTAACCACCCAGGCAAACCACTCCGTTGTTGGAAATATTTGGATGAAAAATTGGCGTTTGCCAAGCCAGATTCGGAACCATCCGCGGATAGGCTGCACCGAGATCGACAATTAATTCGTGGTGTGAGCTAACCACGATCCGGCCACTTGGATCGCGTTTAAATCCTGCTCCTTTAAAAGTCATCCGGTAGCGCTGAGGCGGATCACCGATTGCTTGAAACGAAAAAATCGTACTGTCAACCTGCAATTGGTGGACCGATTGGAAATCGGAATTCAAGCGGCGGTCTCGAGGGGATTTTCGCATGGGGGTCGAAATGAATCGCGGAACAAAATGGACTAACCGTTTAGCAGAGTGGTGACTGGCTCATTTTTGGGCGTTTATGATCAGGTTTTTATTCTAGTCCAGCGCCGAAAAAAATGCGTGCCCCAACGGTATTGTGACGCCATTCGTACAGTGCCTATTCGCGTGTTGAAATGTCGCTTAAGCAGCACAAAATCCGACCCGCCAGCAACGAATATCACGGAGCAAAAACATGATAGCTGTCATCTAGGGCAAACCGACATCAACCGGCGACAATTTCGGGATAGATAATCAGATGGTCGCCGTTAGAAACATGGGCTTGCACCAGCGTTTCGGTTTCGTGCAGCCGGCGTCCGCCTTCTTTGTGATCGAGACTGTAACTCATGGGCTGACCATCCGGTCCGACCATGGGCAAGTTCATTTTGGTGATAATATTAGGCAATATCCGTTGTACTGTGACCGTATCGGACACGACTGCCTCGACGGATTTGGCTCCCGTTTGGTCCAAAAATGTGACTTTCGTTCCTTTTTGTTCGGCTGTTTCGGTCATGTGCTTGATTCCCTCGATAGATAGATAATGTTGAAAACTGAGCGGCCGAAGCCAATTGGGGTGGGGGACTATTCGCCCTGATCCGGCCAATATTGTGACAGAAGACTTAAATTTTAGCAAAATCCCGGGATCCAGAGGACCACTTCAATCCCAGCAACTCTCGCTGGATCGACCGCCTTACCGCCGAATCTTGGAACTGGACTAGAGATCGCCAGCCAGCATCCCATAAACAATCACGTCCTCAAAGACTCCCCATTTACGCCGGTGGCGTCTCAGGAGGCCCTCGCGTTGCATGCCGATTTTTTGCAGCACTCTCCCCGAAGCCGGGTTTCGACGGAAATATTGAGCTTGAATTCTATTGAGCGCAAGCTTGGTCAATCCGAACTCAACGACGGCCCGCGCCGCTTCACAGCAGAAACCTTGTTGACGATATCCTTGTCCCAACCAAAACCCCAACTCGGCGCGTTGGTCGGTTTCACTAATCTCCAGTCCGATCGCTCCCATCAATCGATCCGTTTCCAACGCACAAATTGCAAACACGACGGCCCTCCCCTCGCGCCACGAATCGGCTTGCGGCCTAATCCATTCCGCCCCCTGCCCCGGCGGATACGGGTAATCGATCGAACAGGTATTGAAAGCAATCACCCGGTCGTTGATCAATTGTTCCAATTGTAACGCATCAGCCACTTGAAACGGTCGCAGCAGTAATCGGTGCGTGCGTAATTGTGGACGAGTATCCTCCGTTTCGCCGTCGCGTTGGGACGTTGGATCCGACGTTTCAATGATCTTCAAATCTGAATGGGGATTCATCGGAGAAGCAATTCCTGTTCAAGGCCACCATCTGTATTGCAAACGCCCATCGGTTGGCCGGTACTCGATCGATTTAGGCGAGAGGCCGTCTCAAGCTGAGCCAGTTTGACGATCGATCTTCTGGCAGGTTCGGTTGGATCGGTTTTAACGCTTGGACGGCGGAATATCTGTCGAAAAAAGAGGCGCGTCTGGGTGGCTTCGCACTTGGCAGTATTCATAACCTAACTTTTCCTGTCGACCCCGGCACCACCAGTCATTTTCCTTTTCCGACTGACCGAGGTCAACTCCTGACCCGAGACAGACCATGAGTAACTCCGATCGCCAACCTATTGATGGCTCCGCCCCGCAAAACCGACCCAGCAATGGTCTCGACTCCATCGCCGATTCGAAATTGGCTCGGCATTTACAAACTTGGAAGTTTGGCGAGTTTGAATTAACGGAGGCGGTTCGACCCGCCCCGGGTTCCGATATTAAACCCACACAAGGCTATCGTCACGAAGTCTATGTGGACGAAGAAACAAACGCCAAGGTTCCGGTCGTAATGGCGGCTGCCAATGCACAGCGCCTGTTCTCGCTGTTTATCGATTTGATCCAGAAACTCGGGCCCGTTGTGGATGTCGTGCTGGAATCGAGTCACACGGGAAACAACGGCGAACATGTCGACATGTATCGTGAGTCCATTGACATGCCGGTTTTGACCAGCATCTTGATGGATTATGAAGATTTGTTGCTCAATGATGGCTGTACCGGGATCGCAGTTCTCAATCCGAACACGCCCCAGGAAGTTCAATTCGAAGAGCACAAATTGTTGATCGTCTACGGCAGCCCGTTGGAGCAGTTCGAGTTTGTCCTCGAATCCAACGGAGTCAAAGAAAACCAACAGATGAAACTGATCACTGAATCGGAACACATCCATTCATCGACCGAATCGTATGCACTTCGCTTCCATCAACTCCGTACTGAATTGGGATTGGATGGCAACCAGGACCGCGAGAAATACGAAACGGAAAATACTGGCGACGCGTACGAAGAAAATTTTGACGAATCGCACGATGAAGCTTACGGCGAATCCTGCGGCGACACCTGGCGCGATTCCTACGGCGACGACAACTCTAGCGGCGGACTGTGCTAACTTAAGCCGCCGTAGAAACTGTTCAGTTCAGACTCTTGAACCCGCGTTAATTGCACCGGATCCCGTTCACTGGCGGCGTGATTTGCGTTGGACGAGTTCCTCAATCCGACCGCGATCCTATTGATCGCTGCAATAATCCTGCGTCCCCGATATCGGGGATGAGGCCAATGCCGGATATCTTGTTGGACGTGCACTTGAGTACGGCATACTGAGCTGCGGGGACACCTCTGACGGTTGATTCTGGCCAATCGAAAACCCGTGCTCGGCTCTATCATGGACTCGCCGCCAGCGGGAGGTGGTCTTTATCGTTCGGGAAGGTAGCCAGTCAGTTGCGTTTCCGATCGAGACAAGCCCGACGGAAAACTAGGATTCGCTTTCACCGCACTCCTCATCGCTCATCATCAACTCAGCACGGGCCAAGCCGACTCAAAAATAATCGCCATTTTCAGATCGTCCGCGTAAGGTTGCTGGAATTTGGTGGCGGAATCCGGCAACCCTTCGCAGATTCGTTCTCGCAGATTCGTTCGCAGATTCGCTTCGTCAGGATTGAACTCGAGCAAGTTTCACTGCTCGAGTTGTCGAAGGAATATGAAGCGGTGATGAAAGCGATGGGTTGGTCGGCGAGTCTTTTTGGAGATCCGACCGAAGACAGCGTCAATATCCACTTTGAAAAGGGAGCAAAAACCATCTACTACGAATCCTCGACCGATCCGCGTGGCACCAAGTTATTGCACGTTTCTGGTAACGGCCTGCTCTGGTCCAAAAACATCGCCAGCAAAGAACTCATCTCGTACAGCAACTGGCTGCGAAACAACCAATTTCCAGCCACGCTTCAACGACTTGGTGAATACCAAACGCAAATGGAAAAACTGTTGATGAGTCCTAAACCTGATTAGTGGGAAACTTCATCTCCGAATTTACGGGAGAGAGGAGCAAATGCCAATAAAATTTGACAGTTCTCGCCGAACGCCACCACTACTCATTTTGCTTCGCCAAAAATCCCGCAGGCTTGCCCTGCGGATACTTCGGCTTTTTACTACACCGCGAGTCAACACAAACACGCTTTGCCGCCGGATTTGCCGGCGGCAAATCCGGCGGCAAAGCGAAAGAGAGGGCGTCGTTCTTGATGTAGCGAAAAGCCCAACGATCCGCAGGGCAAGCCTGCGGGATTCACGAAAACGAATATCCATTTTGGTGGAGTTCAGCGAGAAGTGTCTAAAATTTCGTCATTTTCGATGCCCAATCACGGAAGTTGTTTCGGGACAATTCCTTCGGATCTTAAGCAACGAATCGAATAATGTCTTGGTGTGGCCCGCCTGGAATTAAGCATATCTTGCGCAAAAAAATGGTCCGCGTGCGGCATTACGGTCACTTCGGCAATCGCCATCGCACGGCGTATCTCGCTCGCTGCAACGAGTTGTTAGGAAACAATACGAAAGACCGCAAAACTACCGCGTCGGAACTTCACGCCATGCGAGTTCTTTCCTGCGAAGCAGCAAATCTTTCTGCCGAAACAACAAATCATCAAAGTTTTCAGATTCATTTACATTTCATCTTCCCCCTTCGCCAAGCTTCTTGTCGTAACACCTCTTGTTTTTTCTGCTTTATCTGTTTTCTGTTTTTTTGACGCTCACGAAACAACAACAATTTCACCAATCGTGGCCAATTGCGGAAATCCGCAACGCTTGGTCCCATCCGGATGTCGAAAGTCGTACTCATGATTTCTAGTTACTTTCGTTGGGCCAATATCAACGCGTGCCTGGCATTTCGAATTTTTCGTCCAATCGGCGCCATCCGCCCGAACAACGACGCTACAAACTAGTCCAACGTATCGCTCGTGCCCTGAGACGATTGGACCCCATAAACCATAGAATATTTGACCGTCTTCCAGTCTTCCCTCGACCATGAAGCGAAAAGAGCTTCGATCGCTAATCACCTCCATCTGTTTTTCTTCGAAATAGCAATGGATTTCGTCCCAAGGATTAATTTGGATAATTTGCCCAATCTCGGCTAGTGATTTCATGATCTTCAATACCTCGGCTTAGGCCATGGCGGCACCAATTCCACGACCGTGCAATTAAATGAAACGGTGACAGGGGTGGTCGTGGTGCCTTGAGTATGCACATGTACAGGATCAGGCCGCCAAGAAACGGAACCGCCAGTACACTTTATATTGGCAAACTCTTGTACAGCGCTCTTTAACACGCGTTAAATTTTTGATACTAATTGCCCTGTCCCATTCCAATCCGCAAGCACCAGTGACCCAAGTTGGAACTTGCAAAGTGCATTTGCCGCAAACCCCATAGTGGCACCAGCTTGGTTCACTTTCCCGTAATGGACGGCAACCCAGCGCGTCGCAAATAGTTGGTGGATTTGTTTTGCCCCAGTTGGAAGCGTGTTGCTAATTGTGTGCTAAAGTTTAGCGATTCCAATGAAGGAAACGCAAAATGTCGAAGCGCAAGATTTTAACACCTGAACAGAAAATAGCGATTATCCGGGAACACTTGCTTGGC
>JANNWZ010000160.1:0-51361 GCA_031409295.1 Mariniblastus sp. | reverse complement strand
GGCGCGACAACTCCCGTGGTTACTTCAGCCCTGTTTGATCAAGTGGAAAAATCCCGTCGACAAAAACCGTTGTTCATTCTCGATTTGGCGCTGCCGCGAGATTTCGAATCTGGAATTGGTGATCGCGTCAACGTGTACTTGTATACCCTGGATGATTTGCAACGGGAGTGCGATCGAAATCGACAATTTCGGCAATCGCATTTTGCTAAAGCTGAAAAAATTCTCGATCAGGAAACGGAGAAGTTTTTTATGGAAGTAACTCAACGCTCCAGTGGGGCTACCATCGCGCAACTCAAACAACAGGCCGATGAAGTCAAACAAGCTGAATTACAACGCCTGTTGAGCAAGCTCGATCTTAATTCTCAACAGCGGCGGGAAATTGAACAGTCTTTCAATCGATTGGTGAACAAGATTTTGCATCCTCCGTTGAAATCCATCCGCGAGAACGCGGGTGAGTCGCCCAACGGTTTGGTCGATGCTTTGAAACGACTGTTTCAATTGGGAGATTGATCGGGTCGCCAGCGATGATCGCCATTTTTGTCGAAAACGTGCGTGTTACCTGCTCGACAAAGACTTCGCCCTTGCGTAGCTTGAAACGTTGCTGTGCCCCGAATTATCAAGGATTTTTGTTGTGATTTTGAAAACCGGATACCAATGGCTGTTCCGTTTCCTGGGGATCCGGAAATTGTATCGCGAAATTGTGGTGCAAGACCAATTTCAAAATATCAACCACTCGATTCGTCATGACTTGACCGAACTGTTGTCGACCGCGAATGCAAACAGTCCGTACTTCAAAGGCAAGTTTACCGACTTCCTCGGCCGAACTGCAGGCGTCGACGACGCGCAGTTTTTTGTCGAATATGCCCAATTGCCCGCGCTGACCAAACAGGATTATGCGGCTGCGGGACAAACTGTGATGGCGACGCCGTGGTGCCAAGCGGACCCGGCGAAATTGGAGTTGCAGGTCCAAGGCAAACCGCTGGCTTCGATTCAACGATTGAGAACTGGCAATTACTTGATGCCCATGGCGACGGGCGGATCGACGTCTTTGCCATTGGTCGTACACATGACCAAACATCACATGTTTTCGATGTTGTTCACGTTTTTTAAATGCTGGTATCGAATGGGTTGGCGACCCGGTGAACGGATGTTGATCTTCTATCCGCAGAACACCTACAACATTGACGATATGGTGAAATTCAACCCTTACAGCAAATTGCTGGGGTTTCGCTATCACCTGTTTGACAAAATCGACGAACAAACGGTGCGGGAATTGGTCGAGGATATCAATCGCTTCAAACCACGATTGCTGCTTGTTTTTCCCTCGCCGATGAACATGATCGCCCATACGATCCGGCGGTACGGTTTGAAGCTGAAACATCAACCAGCGCTGATCAATGTTTCTGGCGAGACATTTTTCGATTGTCAGCGCAGGAATATCCAGTCGGTTTTTCCCCACAGTCTGGTCGAGGATTCTTACGGATCGGTAGAGCTGGGCGAACTGGCTCATGAAACTGCGGGCGGCGGATTGGAGATTTTTACCAACGTGGCCTATGTCGAAACTGAACCCAACGAAGCAGGGCAACCCGAAATGGTGATCACCCGGTTGAAGCTGACCGATTTTCCGTTTATTCGTTATCGGATGAAAGACATCGCAGAGGTGGAAATGCGGCGCGATAAAAGCGGTCGGGAAAAATACGTGATTACCAAAATCGAAGGGAAAGATTCGAATTTCGTTCTGTCCGACCAGGGCGAACGATTTTATCCTTCGTTTTTCAACCGCCTGGTGAACGATCTCAATCGACTGGTCGACGAGGCGATTATCGAAATCAAAGTCTACGAACGAGGACAACGGGAATTGGAGATTCAATTCATCTTACGAGATGATCGACACCAGTCCGCCGTTGCCACCGAATCATTACGCTTATTGCGCGAACGAATGAGTGTCCACATGCAATATGAAATTCGGTTTGTCGATTTCATCGATCATGATTATCGTCGCAAGTATCGCGTGATTGAGCGAATGGGCGAGATCGAATTTGCCGGAGGCATGGTCGGCGACCGTCGCAAAACCGAAGCTGTTTCGTCTGTACTTGCCGAAGTGCGGGGGAACGAGCACTAAAGCAACTCTCGCGGCGAACGTCGCGAGAGTTGTTCAATCGTCTTAAATTTTTTATATTTCAGGCCCCGACGATGAGCCTGACAAAACTACGCGACTGGTTAGTCCCAATCGTCGTCGTCCTCGTCCCAATCATCGTCATCATCATCGAGTTCATCGTCGTCCTCAAGATCGTCTTCGTCGTCCTCATCTTCCTCTTCTTCTTCGTCGTCGACTTCTTCCCAATCATCTTCTTCGAGATCGTCGTCCTCTTCTTCTTCTTCGTCATCCGATTCGTCGTCGTCGGCATACACGAAGTCTTCACCTTCGGTTTCTTCTACTTCGACCACGTCACCTTCATCGGCGGCGAAATCATCGACGTCTTCTTCATCGTCTTCATCTTCATCGTCCTCGTCATCCTCATCGTCGTAGTCATCATCCTCGTCGTCTTCATAGTCGTCTTCCTCATCAACCGAAACGATGTTTGGCGCCGAGAACGGCGACGCGGTTGACTGGTCCGTAAAATCGTAGTAGGTCTCCATCATGTCATCCGACAGGATCACTGGGTCATTCAATTCAAAGTCGTAAACAGCAGGTCCAGCTAACAAACTCACAGTTCAGTCTCCTTTTTCGTCGCGTCATTCAGGGGCATTGTAGTGCCTTGTTTTGGGTCGTCAGGATTGTCGTCAAAAGTGGCCCATTCTGGCAACCCTGCTCCGGACAATTGTCCGGCTCGGGGTAAATCCTGCAAGCTGTTGAGGCCAAAACATGTTAGAAAATTTTTTGTGGTCGTGTAGAGGAAGGGTCGCCCCAATTTCTCGCTTCGGCCGGCGATCTTGATCAGATCGTTTTCGAGTAACTGACGTAACATTTCGCCGCAGCTGACTCCGCGGATCGTATCGATTTCGGCCTTGATAATCGGCTGGCGGTAGGCCACAACGGTCAGTGTTTCCAATGCGGGATTGGACAGCCGCATTGGGCGGGGCACGTGATTCAGCCGACGAATCCAGTCGGAAAATTGGGGCCGGGTCAGCATTTGGTAGCCGCCAGCGACTTTTTTTATGTGAAACGACTGTCCCAGCCGGTCGTAGCGAGAATTCAGTTGCCCGATCATGGTGCGGGCTTGGGTGCCGTCTTCCAGAAACGCTAATTCGCTGATTTTTCGACTAGCGAGCGGTTTTCGTGACAAAAACAACAGGGCTTCCAACCGCCGTAGCCGCTCTCTCGGATCGGTGTCCCATGTTGCATCGGACGGGCGAGGGGGCTCGTTTGGAAGACCTTCCCACGAATCAAGGGCCGATCCATCAAGCGAATCTGCTAAAAATTCATTGGAGAAATCGGATTGTGGGAAATCGTTGGACACAGGAGTCTTGAAAGAGTGGATTATCTCGTAAAAATTCGGCAAAACCTCGTTTTTTGGGCTGCCGAAAGGTTTATTCGGCTTTTCCGTGGGGGATTATGAATTCCACTGGCAAAAAGGCAAGTCTAATTTTTTGCCTGTTTTTTGCCCTCGTTCGCTGTGCTTCGGGATATTGTTCCCACAGGTTGTCGCTATCATAAAATGTCGACCTTAACGATTGGAAATTGCCCTCCGGAGAACGGGGCCTGACCATTTCTCAACTTAAACCAGCTGCGAAAATTAATGTTCCAAAACCGGAAAATTCCGTTTCTGAGACCTGTTTTGATCGGTTTTTTGCTGTTGTTGCCTTTCGTGATCGTTGCCCTGTTCTCGTGGGGGTTTACCAGTGGCAACGAATTTTCGCCTGATGACTTTACTTGCCGCTCGTTCTTTTACAATCGAGTCCCTTTTTTCCATTGGACGATTTTCGGCAAACAATACGAAGACGTAACAACCGATTTCGAAAAATCGCTGTTGGCCGATGGTTTAATTCCGCCAACTACCTCGTCTCCGAAGAAATGGCACTTGTATCGGGATTTTGGTAGCGGTCCCGCTGGTCTTCCTTCAAGCGATTGTGACGCGCGGATCCTCGTCGATTATCTTGAACTAACGAGTCCCGATTCCGATAACTTTTATTATTGGGAAAACTGGAATGAAAAACATCCCGCATTAGCTCCGATATTTTGGCCGAAAATTGCCGAACTGGCTCAGCATGAAATGTATTTGGCCATTCCCGATATCATGCGATTGGCGATGGCGGTGCCAGAGGGCGAAGGCGTGACGGATCAAGTCGAATCTTTTGACGAGCAACTGACAAAAATGACAGCCGATGCGTATCAATTGTTCGGTGAACTCGATCAATCCAAGGGACGAAACGATCGAGCCACCGCGCGCTTGCAACGAGCTACGGCGTTACGAGTTCGATAGAACCGAAGATCGCGAATCGTACGCCGAGTAGTTTTCGAATTGGGTGTAAGTCTGGTTTTCGCGGTTGAGGCTCTGCCAGGGGCGGCTTTTTTTGGGATTTGTTTCCTTATTTCTTTGTTGTCCGGATTTCGATAATTCATTGCAAACCATTTACCTCGATCACAATTCAACCACTCCGATCGACCCCGTTGTCGCCAACGCGATGCGGGAATGTCATGCGATTGGATATTTGAATCCGGCCAGCCAACATCGCGCTGGCCAGCTGGCGCGGCAAGTGTTGGAAAAAACTCGCTCGTCCGTTTTGAAAATTTTGGGCGCGAACGTTTCCGGGATGGCGACCGACCAACTGATCTTGACCAGCGGCGGAACGGAAAGCAACAACCTGGCTTTGGTCGGATTGGCCCTGTCTGCACGCAACCGTTTACAACCAACGCCTCTGGCAAGGAACCAGGAGCCGTGGCAAATTCTCGTTTCGGCGATTGAGCACCCCAGTGTTATCGGAGCCGCCGAACACCTGGTGCGGCTAGGGTTTGTGATTCGGAAAATCCCGATCGACCAGGCTGGCGTTTGTCGTTTGGATGAATTTGAAAAACTGATCGAACAACCGACTCTGCTAGTCAGTTTGATGTTGGCCAACAATGAAACGGGGGTTCTGCAACCGGTCGGTGCCGTGGCCGCGATGTGTCGGGCGCACAAGATTCTGATTCATACCGATGCCGTTCAAGCGGTTGGAAAAATTCCGGTTGACTTTACCGCACTCGGAGTCGACGCGTTGACCTTAACGGCACACAAGTTCAATGGCCCGCGCGGTATTGGGGGGTTATTGATTCGGCATGGAGTTTCCATTGAACCCCAAATGTTCGGTGGTTTCCAACAAATGGCGATTCGCCCTGGAACCGAAGATGTTGCGTTGGCGGTAGGGCTGTTGACGGCCCTGGAACTCTATGCCAAACATCCGGATCGACTGGACCAAGTCCGTAAATTGCGCGATGAATTGCAAACCGAGTTGACCACTACGATATCAGGTTGTGTCGCGATTGGTGCTGAATCCCCGCGCGTCCCGACGACACTCAACATTGCGTTTCCGGGGGTCGATCGCCAGTCGTTTTTGTTGGCCGCCGACTTGCAGGGTTTAGCAATTTCTACCGGCTCGGCGTGTGCGAGTGGGTCGAGCGAACTTTCGCCCGTTTTGCTCGCCATGGGCCTGCCAAAAAATCTGATTGAGTCATCTATTCGGATTAGTTTGGGGGTTAGTAACACGCCAGCCGAAATCGCCGCCGCAGGTCGCCGTATCTTCAATCTGGTCAACCACTTACGACAGTAACTCCAAGTTCAATTATCTGGGGACAACCCTCCCGAAGAATTCTGTTTTCGGGTACAATTCTGGGTTCCTTTGCGGATATTTTTAAATTTGGTTTGGGGGCGTTTCTTCATGGCTGTGGCAGCGGTTGACACCGTTTTTTCAATACCGTTTCGGTTTCTCTGGAGCACCAATTTTGCTGGTGATCTGGAGAGCATGCACGAGCCACCCACTGGGTTGGCGCGATTCGTCGGCGATGAAAAAAATCAGTTGCTCAAAATTCTCGCACCCATTCAATCCTCGTACATCACGGGCAGTCAAAACCATCTTTGGCCAATGGTCTTGTTTGGGCCTAGTGGTACCGGCAAGACGTCGTTGGCTTTGACCATCATTTCCGAGCTGGTCGACGAGGACCATCAATCAACGAATCCCGGCTCCGTTCAAATCACTGCCAAGACCCGTCGACCCAATTCGAAACCGGTTGTCTTGACTGCGGTGGATTTCGATCGGCGTTTTCGATCGGCCCTGGCGACTGATTCTGTTCCTGATTTTCGACGACGATTGCTTCGTTCCAATGGATTAGTAATTGACGATGTGCAACAGTTGATTGACAAACCAGCGGCGCAACTGGAATTGTTGTTTATTGTTGATCAAATATTGGCTCGTCATAGCCCTTTGGTGTTCACGATGGATCGCGACCCGCAACAATATGAAAAAATAATGCCGCAGTTAATTTCCCGGTTTTGCATGGGATTGAGCTTACCGGTTCACGAACCAGGTCCTTCGGCTCGCGCAGCGATAATTGCCGATCTCAGCCAAATCCATGGCTTGCGTTTGTCCGACGAGGCGATGGAGCTGCTGGTGACGGGACTGAATATTTCCGTCCCAAAAATTGTTCATTTTTTTGGTCAGTTGAAGACGGCCTATCGATTGCAAACAGAATTGAACGACGGTACGACTCTCTCTGGGGTGATCGATCAGGCCTTCATTCGACGTATGTTCCATCGTTCCGATGAAGATCAATTAAAACTGGCACTAACCATCGTGAATTTGGTAGCGGCTGAATATAAATTGAAGCCGAAAGATCTCCGAAGTGATTCGCGGAAACAGTCGATTGTACTTGCGCGAGCGGTGGCGATTTATTTGAACCGCAAGCTGTTGGGTCTGAGTTTTCTGAAGATCGGATCATTATTCGGCCACCGCGATCATTCGACGATCATGCACGCGAATCGCAAGATCGAATCCCTGCTGGCCGAGTCGGTTGAACTGCAAGATGTTGGCCAAATGGCCGCTACCACCAGAAACCTGATCGGAAAACTTGAACAGCAACTAACCAACCTGTTCGCCATTCAATTGACCTTCGTCTAAGGCTCGAGTTGATTCGCGAAAAAAATGGACTGAATTAAACACCTGAACACTAGGGAAAACCTGTCATCTGATTGTCGACAATTACCGCCGTTGAATCTGTTTACCAACACCTCGAATGCCGAATCGATTTATCAACAAACTTACTAACCGATCATCAACCACTTGGTAACAATTCATCCACATGTTTTCCACACTCCAAAAATTATCGTAACTCATACTGACATAACGATTTACGACTGCGGCGTGTCGACTTATCAACCAATTTGCCGTCGCTTTAATACTACTGCTTAAAAATAAATTACATGTATTAAAAGGGAACGTTTCATGTCCCTTACTACCCAAAGGATTACCTGTGAAAATCAAGATCAATCGAGAATCTTTTCTGCGAGTGTTTCAAATCGCCGCTGCCGTGGCTCCGACGCGCAGTCCCAAAGCGATCCTCCAGAATGTGAAACTTGAGATCGGTAAAGACAGCGGGATTTTGACTGCGACGGATACCGAAGTGGGCGTTCGATTGACCATCCCGGACTTACAGGTAAACACTCCTGGTTCGGCGGTAATTCCAGTGACTCGATTGAGCATGATCTTGCGAGAATCTCGCGATGAGATGTTAGAAATTGAAACGGACAATGAGAAAACGCTGATCAAGGGGCAACACAGTCGCTTTGAATTACAATCGCAAAATCCTGACGAGTTTCCGGAAGTAGCCGATTTCGAAGGAACTGATTACTACGAAGTTTCACCCAAACTGTTGCGAGAGTTGATCCGACGAACGTTGTTTGCCACCGATTCGGAAAGCAGTCGCTATGCATTGGGTGGAGTGTTGTTGGAGATGGATGGAAAGACAATTACGGCAGTGGGTACCGATGGACGACGGTTGGCGAAAATGGAAGGCGTGTTGGATGTCGTTGGTAAACCCGATACCGGTGGTATGACTATCGTGCCAGCTCGATCGATGCAATTGATGGAACGTATTCTTCCCGACGGCGACGAGCCCATTCAACTCGCTACGCGATCGAATGATTTATTGATGCGTGAACCGGGTGGAGTATTTTACACGCGTCTGGTAGAAGGTCGATTTCCAAAATGGCGGGATGTGCTGCCTAAACGAACGAACTCGAATCAGATCGAGATCGCTGTCGGGCCGTTGTACTCGGCGTTGCGACAGGCGGCTATTGTCTCGAGCGACGAAAGCCGGGGTATCGATTTTACTTTCAAAGATGGCTCGCTAATTCTCAGCAATAGTACGGCCGAAGTCGGCCAATCGCGAATCGAGATGCCGGTTCCATTTGCCAATGGGGAGCTTACGATCACCTTGGATCATCGGTTCGTCGCAGATTTTTTGAAAGTATTGTCGCCGGAAAAAACGTTTACGCTGGACATCGAAAATGGCGAACAAGCCGCCTATTGCTACACCGACGACCATTACGGTTACGTGATCATGCCGCTGGCAAAAGATCGCCGATAGACATCCGTACGATGACCAATTACGACCAACAGGATTTTGATAACGCCGATAAATTGATCCGCAGTCGACAATTTTTTACTCGGGCACCCAAAAAATCGGCAGATATTGTCGCGCAATTGTTGGCTCGCAAAGGCTATGGACAACAATCGGCAGTCGCCGAGTTGCAGCGGATTTGGCAGAACATCGCCGCAGATGAATGGCGAAATCAAACCCAAGTCGGAATCATCCGGCGCGGTGTGTTGGAAATAATCGTTGGAAACTCCATGCTCAATCAGCGACTGGAATTTGAAAAAAAAAGATTGCTGGCGGAGCTGAAAAAACATTTGCCCCAATCCAATCTAAGAGATATTCGATTTCGAATAGGAAACCTGGAAACTAATGGCTAAAGAACAAAAAGCAGAAGATTATTCGTCTGGTAAGCTTAAACGACTTTCCGACATGGAACACGTTCGCAAGCGACCGTCAATGTATATCGGCGACACGACGATACGCGGACTGCATCATCTGGTTTACGAAGTCGTCGATAACTCGATCGATGAAGCCATGGCCGGTTTCGCAAATCGCGTTTCAGTCATCATCAATACCGAAGGCTCCGTGACCGTTGTCGACGATGGACGGGGAATTCCGGTGGAGCGCCACGATCAACTTAGCGCCGAGGAGGACCGAGATGTCTCGACTCTCGAGGGCGTGATGACGATGCTGAAATTTGGTGGAAAATTCGGTGATTCGACTGATGTCGATGCCGATGCCAATCCTTACAAGGTCTCCGGTGGCTTGCACGGTGTGGGCGTGACGGTCGTTAATTTCTTGTCCGAATGGTGTGAAGTGGAAGTCTATCGCGACGGCTATGTCTATCAACAGGATTACGAGCGGGGCGTTCCCACCGGACAAGTGAACAAAGTTGGCAAAACGGACAAACGTGGCACCAAAACAACTTTCAAACCCGACCCGCAAATTTTTCCGATAACCAAATTCGAGTACTCGATTCTGTTAAAACGCTTGCAAGAATTGGCGTTTCTCAACAGCGGAGTCAAAATTCACTTTCGCGATGAACGGAATGGCGAAGAGGACGAATTTTACTACGAGCGCGGCATCATTGAATACGTCGAACACCTGAATCGTTCCAGTGATCCGATTCATGCTGAGGTCATTTACGTCAAAGGGGAACAAAATTCCATCGGATTCGAACTGGCGATTCAGTACACGACCGATCTGACTGAAAACGTCCATTCCTATGCGAACAACATCAACACCCATGAAGGCGGAACGCACGTGTCCGGTTTCCGCGGCGCGCTGACACGGACAATCAACAATTACGCCAAGAAGGAAAATCTGTATCCGAAAAATCTCAATGTCACGGGCGAAGACTTTCGTGAAGGGCTGACGGCAATCATCTCGGTGAAAGTTCCCGAACCCCAATTTGAAGGCCAGACGAAAACAAAATTGGGTAATAGCGAGCTCGAAGGAATCGTGGGTTCGGGATTTGGCGACTTTTTTAAAACCTACCTGGAAGAAAATCCCAAAGAAGCCAAAACGATCGTCAGGAAAGGTATTCAAGCCGCCGAAGCCCGCGAGGCTGCCCGAGCTGCCCGAGACAAAGTTCGACGCAAGTCCGTGTTGGGTGGCGGCGGTTTGCCGGGCAAGCTCCGTGATTGTCTGAGCAAAGATGTCGCGAAGTGCGAAATCTATTTGGTCGAAGGTGATTCCGCCGGTGGCAGTGCCGAGGGTGGGCGGCTGAAGGAATTTCAAGCGATCTTGCCGCTGCGGGGAAAAATTATCAACGCTTACAAAGCTCGCGAAGACAAAGTGCTGGCCAATGAAGAAGTGCAATCCATGATCAGTGCCTTGCGTGTCGGGATTGGCGATGATCAGGATCTAAGCAAACGACGCTACGACAAAGTCATCATCATGACCGACGCCGACGTCGATGGTTCGCATATTCGCACTCTGCTGCTCTGTTTCTTCTATCGACAAATGTACCAGCTGATCGAGGCCGGTCACGTCTATGTGGCCCAGCCTCCGCTGTTCCGCGTCAAAACCAAACGCAATACCTATTACGTGCAAACCGAAGCTGAAATGCGAACGCAACTATTGGATCGAGGCTTAGCGGATACTTCCTTCGATGCCGGCGCTGGTAATGTCATCGAGGGAGATCAAATGCGGAAATTGTGTGCCACTTTGGCGAGCATCGAAGAAGCGATTTTGGCTCTCGAGCGACGCGGCATCAACTTGCGTACTCATGCCAATCGAATGGATCTCGAATCAGGCAGATTGCCGGTCTTCCATGCATTTCTCGGCAACGAAGAGCACTGGTTTGCCACCCGGAAACAGCTGGACGATTTTCTGAAACGACGACAGGAAGAAACGGGAGTGGAGGTCGTCATCAGTTCCAATTTGGATATCGAACCAGAGAGCGAAACCAATTCCACGGGTAAATCGACCAATCAAATGCTCTTGGATGAATTCCACGAGGTCAAAACCATCAACTCCGGTTTGAAAGAACTGGAAACTTTTGGCTTCAATATTGAAGCCTTGATCCCCGAGGAACGAACCGGCATTGAAGAGCCGAGATACATCCTGCGACGTGGAGAAATCGAAACAGGTGTCAATGATTTGCGGGAATTGGTAGGTGCGGTGCGCGCTGCCGGTGAAAAAGGAATGCAAGTAACTCGCTTTAAAGGCTTGGGTGAGATGAACGCCGAAGAGTTGCGCGAGACCACCCTCGACCCGGAACAACGGACTCTGATTCAAGTCAAAATGGATAACCCGGCAGAAGCCGACAACATGTTCCGGATTTTGATGGGAGACAAAGTCGAACCCCGCCGAGAGTTCATTGAGAAACATGCCCTGGATGTTCGGGACCTGGATATCTAACGATGACGTCTAACGATCACGTTAAATTTTTTAAGATTGAAATCGAGTCATGAACCAAGAACTCTTGCAGCACCAACCTCGCCAACTGTGGCAACATTTCGAAAACTTGAATGCCGTCCCGCGGCCTTCGAAACATGAATCGCGTGTGATCGAATTCATGAAACAGTTCGGGATCGGACTGGGCTTGCCGACCATCGTCGACGCGGTCGGCAATGTCATCATTCGAAAACCGGCCACGCCGGGAATGGAAAACCGGGTCGGCGTGGTGTTGCAGGGACACCTCGATATGGTGCATCAAAAAAATGCCAATACAGAGTTTGATTTTTCCAGTCAGGGGATTCAGTCGTGGATTGATTCGGGCTGGTTGAAAGCTAAAGGCACGACGTTGGGCGCGGACAATGGAGTCGGTGTTGCATCGATCATGGCAGTACTCGCCGCCACAGATATTAAGCACGGGCCGTTGGAGGGCTTATTCACAATAGATGAGGAAACCGGAATGACCGGTGCCTTCAAATTACAGCCCGGCGAACTGCAGGGACAAATTCTGTTGAACACCGACACCGAAGACGAAGGTGAGTTGTGCATCGGGTGTGCCGGTGGCATCGATACCAACGTCGAGCTGAAATATGAGCAAATTAATCCGCGAGCCGGCCTCGCTGGAAAAATATCGGTTACTGGTCTCCGTGGTGGACATTCCGGTTGTGAAATTCATCTAGGCCGTGGTAATGCCAACAAAATCATGAATCGATTGTTGTGGTCCTTCGCCGAGCAGGAATTACAAATCTCCCTGGTCGACGGTGGAAGTTTGAGAAACGCAATTCCCAGGGAATCATTTGCCATCGTCGTGATTGACACTCATCGAGAACCGGCCTTCCGCCAACAACTGCAGAACCTGACAGAAACGATTCGCGCGGAACTGGCCGCTACGGAACCCGATTTGAAAATTCAATGGGAACCCGGCGCAATTCCTCCTCAGGTTATGGATCGACAATCGCAACAAAATTTGTTGAACGCAATCTATGCCGCTCCCAATGGTGTGCTGCGAATGAGTGATCAGGTTTCGGGATTGGTGGAAACCTCTACTAGTCTCGCACGAGTGCAGGTCCAACATGGTAAAGCCCTCGTTCAGTTTCTCACCCGCAGCAGTGTCGAGAGTGCCAAACAGGATTTGGCGAATATGATCTCCGCCACATTCGAGTTGGCCGGTGCCTCTGTGGTTCACGTCGGTTCGTATCCGGGTTGGAAGCCCAATGCCGATTCAAAAATATTGGCGTTGATGCAACAGATCTACCAGGATATTTTCGGAAACATGCCCGAGGTCAATGCGGTCCATGCCGGACTGGAATGCGGTATCATTGGCAGTCATTATGCGGGAATGGATATGATCTCGTTTGGTCCGACAATCAAGAACCCTCACTCGCCAGACGAAAAATGTGAGATCGCCAGCGTCGAAAAGTATTGGCGGTTTTTGTTGGCAACTTTGGAACGCGTGCCCGTACGTAACTAACGGGACAACTCCGGATTGTTGTCACTGCTCTGGTGAGTCCGGCAGTACTCGATAGAATGCGTGACCGGAAACGGTTTCCCCTTAGTCGTCTGCCTACGAACAAATCGCGTTCAGGTCATGAAAATTATTTCGCTGCAATCAGGAAGTAACGGCAATTGTTTTTATGTCGAATCGGGCGACGTAGCGTTGCTGTTCGATGCGGGTATCAGCGGCAAACAAGCTCAAGATCGGTTATCGGAGCATGGTCGCGATATCCGTCGGGTACAAGCGTTGTTCATCTCACATGACCACAGCGATCACACCCGTTGTCTCGGCGTGTTTCAACGAAAATTCAACCTGCCAATCTATATTACGCGCCCGACTCTGCTCGCCGTGCAAATGTATCAAAAGGTAGGCAAACTGGCCCGCGTGAGGCTTTTTACGGCGGGCAGTTCGCAGTCGTTTGGTCCGGTGACAGTGCACACGATTCCAACTCCCCACGACAGCGTCGATGGTGTGATGTTTGTGGTCGAAGACGCAACTCATCGTGTCGGAATTTTGACTGATTTGGGCCACCCGTTTGAGGGACTCAAAGCAGTTTTGCCGTCGCTCGACGGCGTGGTGATTGAAAGCAATTATGACGAAGCAATGTTGGCCAATGGGAATTATCCCGAAGGTTTGAAGCGTCGCATTTCCGGTCAGGGTGGGCATCTTTCCAACCGGGATGCCGCCATGCTGCTGAAAGAGCATGCCAATGGTCGTCTAAAGTGGGCTTGTTTGTGTCATCTTTCCGATGAAAACAACGAACCAGCACTCGCTGTCCAAACGCATCAGGACATCCTGGGGGATCGTTTTCCCATTCATGTCGCCTGGCGCGACCGAGTCGGAGATTTGTTGGAACTTTGATCTTGGGCGTAAAAAATTCAACACGCCGGAGCCGACCAATCGAGTATCTTGGTATCTCATTGTGACTCGGTTGCAACGAGTTCAACGTATTAAAAAGGCTGGAAATTGCTATGACATTTCGCTCGAACCGGTTTGCGATTGGCGGTGCCCTGATATTGTGGTTCAGCATCGTGGCGACAATTGGATTTTCGCAAGACAATCCCACCGAGCCACCGGTTGATGCACTGGCCAAACCGACTCACACCAACGCGTTGGCCAAAGAGACCAGTCCCTATTTGTTGATGCATGCTCACAATCCAGTCAATTGGTATGCCTGGAATGATGCCACCTTGGCCCTGGCGAAACAGGAAAACAAACTGATTTTTTTGTCGATCGGATATTCCAGTTGCCACTGGTGCCACGTGATGGAGCGAGAGTCGTTTTTGGATGAAGAGATCGCCAAATTTTTGAATGACAATTTTATTTGCATCAAAGTCGATCGTGAGGAGCGGCCAGATGTGGATGAGGTATACATGGAAGCCCTCAACACTTGGAACCGGTTGACTGGCAGCAATCGAGGTGGCGGCTGGCCGTTGACCATGTTTCTGTTGCCAGACGGCAAACCATTTTTCGGCGGAACCTACTTTCCGGCGCGAACGGGCGACCGCGGAGAATCGCGCGGTTTTCTCGAAATCATCAATCGCATCACCGAACTATTGGCCGACAATCGCCCCCAAGTCGAACAGGATGCTGCGCTGATTACCCAACTGACGCGAGAATCGTTAGCCGGTCGGCCTCCTGTCGAAGGAACGAAAATTCAACGCAATTGGATCAATCAAGCCTTGGTCGGGTTGGGTGAAGAATTTGATACGCGGTATGGTGGATTCCGATTCAGCGAAGAAGATCCCAACGTTCCCAAATTTCCGGAGGCCTCGAATCTGCTGTTCTTGGCCGATCAAGTACGGCGACAGCCGGAAAATGAGCAAGCGAAATCCATGTTCATCACCACGTGTGAACGGATGCTGATGGGTGGCATTTACGATCATCTGGGAGGTGGGTTTCATCGATATAGCGTTGATCGGTTTTGGCGCATTCCGCACTATGAAAAAATGTTGTACGACAATGGACAATTGGCATCGGTGTATGCCGAAGCGTTCGAATTGACAGGCCGTGTGGAATTCAAACAAGTAACCGTTGGCATACTCGCGTTCGTGGATCGGGAGCTGACAGCAGAGCAGGGCGGTTTTTATGCATCGCTGGACGCGGAGTCGGAAGGAGTCGAAGGAAAATTCTATGTATGGGACTTGCCGGAAATAAAAGCGACCTTGACCGCTGAAGAGTACGAGCTGTTTGCGAGAATTTACGGTTTGAATCAAGAACCAAACTTCGAGGAAAAATACTACGCCCCGCAGTTGACGGAATCCATGTTGGACCACGCGACACGCCTGGAAATCACGCTCGACGCGCTGGAAACCCAACTCATTCCCATCCGAGAAAAATTGTTGAATGTGCGCAGCAAACGCGTTCGTCCACTGCTGGATCACAAGATCCTGACCAGCTGGAACGGGTTGATGATTCGGGGCTATGCCGACGCCGGTCGGGCACTTCAGAACCCGGCTTATCTGGCGACCGCAGCTCGCGCGGCCGATTTTGCGCTCGGAAATCTGGTAGATCAGGACGGACGTCTATTGCGAACCTGGACCGACGGACAAGCCAAATTGAATGCGTACCTCGATGACTACGCCTGTTTGATCGACGGTTTGATCGCGTTGCATCGGGCGACCGACGAACCGAAATGGCTGCAAGCCGCCGACCAACTGCAGCAAAAACAAAACGATTTGTTCTGGGACGAAAAAAATGGCGGTTATTTTTATACCAGCAAGGATCACGAGGAATTGCTGGCTCGGAGCAAAAACCCGATCGACAATGCGATTCCAGCTGGAAATAGCGTGTCCGCCGGGAATCTGTATTATCTATCCGAGACTTTGCCCAACGCAGCCTATCGCGAAATGGCCGAACGTTGCGTAATCTCTGCAGCGCCTATCATCCAGCGAATTCCGATCGCCGCACCTCGTTTATTGATCACGGCGTCCAAATACGTCGAATAAATCGTTTAACGGCAATCCGCAGCCGAACCCTCGAGTGGTGCTTCGAAGGCCCATGAATATCAACTATATTCAAAGCGCCTGTTCGCTTGCTGCTCCGTTGTTTCTGAGGTAGTAATGACTGATCTCAATCCTGTTCGCGCCCCCGAAGCCAAGCCGACCGCCATCGTCGAGCGGTACCAACGCTACAAGTCAGTCATTCAACAGGTCTCGTCCCAAACGACGATCGAGCTCGAAGATACCAAACGAGCTTGCCAACCCGAACAACCCGGCTTTGTGACCAAAGTGATCAAGGAACTGGAAAAGAGCGGATGGATTGTTCGCGAAGAGAGTAATGACTCGGTATTTCGTTGGAATCGCGGGCGGGGAGAATTTCACGTCGAGAAATGGCTCGATGAAAAAATCTTCGGCAATCAAATCGCGCATTCGCCCACCGAGGAACGACCGCGTGAACGCCTGCTAAAACACGGAGCAGCACAATTGCGAACTTCCGAGTTGATCGCCATTTTGATTCGCAGTGGTCGACCGGGTGAGTCGGCCGTCGAGGCGGGTGAAAAAATCGCCAAACAGTATCGAGATCGGTTGAGTGAATTGCCCGCAGCCGGGCGCGGTGAGCTGAAAGAAGTGTCGGCTGCCGTCGAAGTGACCGCCTATTGTCAAATCATGGCGGGAATCGAGTTAGGACGGCGCGTTTCGGCGGCTGCCAGTGATCGGAAGACCACCAAGATTCTTTCCAGCAGTGATGCGGTTCGATTTTGCGAGCAACGATTTTCTCGCTTGGTCGCCGACGCGAAACAGGAGGAGTTTCACATTGTCACTTTGGATACAAAAAACCAAGTCATCGATACCCATCAAATCACAGTGGGTACGCTGGATGCCAGTCTGGTTCATCCACGCGAAGTTTTCCGACGAGCCATCAAAGACGCCGCCTCGTCGGTGATCCTGGTACACAATCATCCGTCCGGTGATCCAACTCCTAGCCGGGAAGATCTTGCCGTGACCAAACGTCTAGAAGAATCCGGCAAGACGATCGGCATCGACGTGCTCGATCATATCGTACTGGGTTCTTTCAACAGCATCAGCATCCGCGAACATCGTGGCGAACCCAGTCGCTGACGGTTTGGCCGGTGCGAGGATTACACCAAACAGGTTTGAGAACGGAACCTACCGGCGGTTTCGGTGTCCTGCGTTTATGGTAGGTCCAATCAAAAAAAAACCGAAGCATGTTTGACCATGCTCCGGTTTGGAAACGTCTCGATTGAATCAAAACGGAAAATTAAGTGCCACTTTTTTCGGTGGCTGGCACGGCAGTCACATCGGCCGCTGGAGTTGCAACAGCAGCCGCTTGATCAGCGACAGCGATGGCATTGACGGCGGCTTCGTATTTGGCGGTAGCGACTTTCAGCCGAGCGGTCAGGCCGCATTCCGTTGTTTCGCCGTTGACGACGTACTGAGTTGCGGCGCCAGTTTTCTTGGCCAATTCAGCAGCTGCGGTTGGGCAGCAAACTTCTTCATCGCCCACTTTGTAGGAAACGTGGATGTCTTTGATGGCGGCCGTGACCAGTTCGGTACGTTTGCCGGCTTCGCAACTGCAACCGCAAGATTTTCCGGCGACCGTCGTTGTTCCTGAAGTCTCGCATTTGACAGGAGTGACAAAAGCATTAACGAATTCTTCTGTGCTGACAACCAAAGCGGTATAGGCTTCGGTTTTGTCTTCGAAAGTTTTGTCGGCCACAACATAATGGATTGGAGTCGAGGATTTCTTGGCCAATTCAGCGGCCGCCTCGCTGCAACAGGTCGACTCGGTGCCAACCGTGTAGGTCATCTTGGGAAGTTTGTTCATCGCTGCGGCAACGACGCAGGCGGAGCAAGTCGTTTTGCAACCACCTTCGCATTTATCATCCGTCGAAACGGCAACGGAAACAAGCGACGAATTGCTGCATTTTTGGCAACAGCCACCTTCACATTTTTTGTCGGTGGAGGTGGAAACGGTTGCCACCAACGACGCGGGGCATTTTTGACAGGCACCGCCATCAACGGAAACTGCATCGCCGGAAGCGGGGCACTTTTGGCAAGTGCCAGTGCCAGCTTGTTTGGTATTCTTAGTTTCGTCCTGTGCCATCACGCCAAACGAAAACACTGCGACGGCGGCCAATGCGATTGAGAGAACATATTTCATTGAGAGTCTCCAAAAAGAAAAAAACGGGAAAGGTAATTGAATTTTGGCGGGTGTCCACCACGCCTCAATTGCCGCAACGAACTCGCTCGGTTCATCGATAAACGAACGACTCGTTATACGGATCTTTGTACAGGAAAGATCGCGGAAAGGAAACACAATAATCGGAGCTGGCAAATTTCGCGGGATTTTGAAAAATTTCGTGTGATAGACAACAAACGGTCGACGCACGTAATTGCGGCAAATTGTTGAACATTTTGGTTGGGCTGATTCCAAACGGTTGAAACCCTGCCAGAAAAACGAAAAAAGCGGCGGCAAATTGCCACCGCTTTTCGGCTCAGAAATATTTCTTTATCGGCATCTAAATCATTCGGTGCATCAGCTACCAACCGGGATTGCTAAACTACTTACCAGCTTTTGTTTTAGTTTCGGTGCGCGACCGACGTAGTCCTTGGAATTTCTCCGACCAATCCTGGGGATTAGATTTGAACTTCTCCCCGGTGAGCGCTTTGAGTTTGGCGCGCTGATCGGCGGTCAACTCCTGGAGCAGTTGCTCTTTGGCTTCGTCTTTGACTTTTTCCATCTTGGCTTGCATTTCCGTAGTGATTTCCTGGCTCCGTTTCTTCAATCGTTCTTTTTGTTCATCGGTAATGCCCAACTCCTCGGCGAGTTTATCCGATGCCAAGGCACCGGCAGTGCCGGCCATTTCCATGTGCCGTTGCACCGAGATTTGTTTCAAACGATCGACTTGGTGGGGCAACAACAAATCTCTCATCTTGGACTGTTGTTCTTCTTTAAGGCGTTTGGCCAATTCGCCGAGTCCTTTCATTCGTTCGGGGTCAAATTTTCCTTTGGAAATGTCTCCCATTTGTTCTTTCATTTTAGCGCCGAAAGATTTTTGCAAATCTTGCAGTTGAGTCAGTTGGTCGCCAACTAGCTCGAGATCTTTTTGGACGCTGGGATCACTTAGCATGCTAAAGGAGTCGGGTGCCCCCATCGACATCATCTCGGGGCCGCCAATCGAAAAACCGCCGGCGCCGCCAGGCATTCCCGTCATGAATTGCATTTGCGGTGCTCCATCACCCGAAGAATCGGTGACCGTGGAAAAAATCATCGGCGTGCCACCCAGTTCATCGCCGGCAATGACCGCCATTTCAACTTGCTGGCCGGAACTGGTGGGGGGCTCGACGGGTTCTTCCTGTGCGAGTGAGATCGAAGTGAAACCGCAACAGCCTGCGATCGTCAATAACCGTAAGTAAAAATTGAATTTCATGAAACTATCCGGGGTTAGTGGTGTTGGTATCAGGGAGTCTTAAAAAGGCGAGAATTGAGTTTCGGCAGCTGGATTTCTATCACTTTGTGGAGTTTGGAAGCAACACCAAACACAATTCCAAGTTCGATTCCGCTGCGAACTCAAACGGTAAATTATTTTCCACCTTTTTGTTCTTCAAACATCTTCTTCATGCGTTCCATTTCAGCTTTCATTTCCTCCATTTGAGCTTGCATCTGTTCGTGGAATTCGGCGTCAGGAAATTCCGAACCAACAACAATACCAGGACCGGCCTGTTGCAGATCGAGCTGCTCGCCACCGAGTACATTCAAGTGGCCCAATAATGGCAATCCAGCTTTTAATGGCAATCCATGGCGGTGGACCTCGAAAAGACCCTGGTGCTCGTTCGCGGGTCGTTTTGTAGGAGTAGCCTCGACGGTCATTTCCTTGCCGGCCCGTACCAACGTCAACGACAATGGTTTCTGGTCGGCTCCTGCTTGCTCAACGGCCGCCATCAGATCGGCAATCGTTTTCAATCCGGTTTCATTGGCAAACATCAAGATGTCATGTTTTTGCAAACCGGCCACCGACGCGGGCGAATCGTCGCTGACACTTTCGACGAGCAAGCCCAATCCGGTATCCAGTTTAAGCTGAGAAGCCAATGACTCGGGAATCGGCGAACAGCCAACTCCAATCATAAACGCTCCGGTTGCGCTGTTTGTGAAAAACAAGGCATTCGCCAACTGACCCTCGCCCGTTGGCTCTCCCGAAAAAATAATTTCCTGTCGTTCGCCATTGGGGCCAATTACAATCGCTTTGCCTACATTCTCGGTATGTTTTTGACCGTCTTTGACCACGGTCTTGCCCGACTGAGTGACCGTCACACTCTGAGCTCCTGGGGTCTCGATGACATGCTCTTTGCCGCTGGCATCCAAAATCGTGATTCTGCCATTCTCGTTCTTGACGCTGATACCACCCGAGATACTGCCCGCGGCAGCGCTCGAGGTACCATCTTGAGCGGAAGTTTGAAACACAATTGTGCTTCCTTGGACCGTTTGGCCATTCTTGTCAATGATCTCGACTTCTTCCGTTTTTGATTGGGCCGTCAAACTGGTGGTCAGTCCTCCGGAAATAGCGCACGCGATTGCGAGTTTGGTCCAAATACTAGTGTTCATATTGAAGCTCCAGGTTAAGGGTTGTTTACAGAATTATTGACCGGGTGAAAAATTGATCGAACGAATCGGAATGATAAATTTCCGACCATCTTGCAGGTTGCCAGATAGAAATCTTACGTCTTGTCGTACTCGCATTCCTCTGGCTTTCAGGTCTGCCAACATCTCCTGTGACAATTGGAATTGGTCGTCGGTGGGCTGGCTGAGTTGCTTCCATTGTTCCATCGATTGCACGTTGTACAGCGGAATGTCGCCACTTAGATTCGAGCGTTCATCGTTTGGCAACTGTAAGTGATAGTCCGCCTGCAAGCTGGCGGGCGTGATTTTGGGAGTCGCGACTGGTGCAGCCGCGACTTGGTTATCGAGACTCTTGGACGCGGGTTTCGCAGTGTCGGCATCCGCCAGCAACTCACGAGCAGGATTGGCGGAAGGGAAATTTTGCCCGGCCACGTAACCCAACATGGCGGCGAGCAAAGCACAAGCCGCCAAAGCCAGGCGGTTCAATCGAACCAGCGTCGACTGAACCGTCGACCGAGTTGCGATTGAAGGGTTCGGGTTAGAATTAGGACGGACGGACAAAGTCGAATTTCTCGGCAAGCCGTCAACGACAATATCCAGCGTCGAAGCGCCATTGCCCGGTCCGCTCGCAGCGACTCGACCGGAACCAGACTCCAATCCAGGTTTCAGTGTCTCGCGTTGAAACTGCCGCTGCCAAGCCCGATCTTCAACCAGCGCCATGGCGATCATGGGCCAGAGATCAGGGTGTTGTTCGGCTGAGGCCAATGCGGAACGGACTTCGTCGGCCGAGCATTCGCCGTCAATCAATCGTTGTAACGTAAGTGGTTCGACGGGATTCATGGAATTGCAAAATCAAAAAAAGGCGCGAATTTTGTCAGGGTCTAAGTTTCGAGAGATCGTTCGACGGTCAGTTCACTTGCTCGTGGAGTAACCATCGTGAACAGTCAAATGTTTTCGCAATTCCGTGCGGGCTTGGAGTAAACGATACTCCACCGATCGAAGGGGAATTCCCAGATGATCGGCTAGCTGTTGATAGCTCCAGTTTTCGGTGTACTTCAAAGTCAAAATTTCCCGTTGGGCAGGCGTCAATTGGCGCAGTGCATCGCGAAATTGTTGTTGTTCCTCTACAGCCAACAACCCATCGAGTGGTAGTGGTGTTGGGCAAAAAGTCTCCACCTCGGCCATTGGTTTCGGATGCGATTTCCGATTCGTCCGCCGATGAAAATTAACCGCTTGCCGCACCGCAATTCGATACAGCCACGGTGCGACTTTCTCTGGATCAATCGGAACTTGCCCCGACCGCTCTGCGGAATTCACTAACGGCTCACTGGACGGGTGTTTACCGGGCGCACTCTGTCGAATCACAGCCAAGGCAATTTCCTGCAACAAATCATCGACAGCGTGACCGTCTCCGATACGACAATGCAAGACTTTGGCCAGCCAAGGCTTGTGGGTTTCCAACATGGAGGGCCAATCGATCGCATTGGAAACGGATTGGGTCATGGATTGGAAAAAAGGGATGAAGCAATTTCTGGGGGTGTTTCAGTCGGAGTCTCTGACTCGTTCTATTTAATAGTCGTTGTCGATCTTGGAATCCCCAAAAAATCTCGCGAACCAGGTCTCGAATCATGCCAATTTTACAGTTCGGATCAGTCTGGACCGCTTTTTTCCGGCAAAAACTGAAATATGGATCCCTAGCTAGCAACGCCAACGCAACAGCGAACAATCGCAATAGCACGATAGATTTCCAGCGTTTTCAGGAAAACGCCCTATTTCCACCCTAGCCATTTTGCCACTCGCCCGTCGCCGCCCACTGCCCAGCCGAATTTTCCATCCGGCGAAAACTGAATTGCGTGAAAGCCCTCGTTGGAAATTCGTGTCCAGGATTGACCGAGATCGGTCGAGAGATCGGTTCCGTTGGGTCCGACGGCGACGAAGTTCAACTCATTGCCATTCATCCAAACCGAAACACAACTGCGAAATCCGGTCGGCGGTTGGCGTTCGCGAGGAACGGTCCAGGTTTTACCACCATCCCGAGTGAACGCAAAATTCCCCTCGGTAGCATCCGGCAATTTGTAATCACCACCGACAATCACGCCATCTGTTTCATTCGCGAAGTGTACCGAAAAAATTCCAGCTGACTCATGCCGAGGCAGTGGCACATCGGCGACAGTCCACGTCTTCGTTTCCAGGTCCGTCATCACTACGCGACTGCGCACAGGCCGAGCCAACTCGCCTCCGCCCAATCCGACCACCAATTTTTTTCCGCCGAAAGTTGTCATATTGGTGCCACTGGCCGCAAAGCCCGCTTCTTTCGGAAAGGTTTTCGGAGTGTCCGAGAGCCGTTGCCAGGTCAACCCGGAATCCATGGTTTTCAGCAACAGCAGCCGCTCATCGATTGGATCGCTCATCGCTACGCCGACTCGATCATTGAAAAAAGCAATCGCGTCGAGAAAAAATTTCTCGTCGGTCGACTCAAAGACCATTTTCCAACTGATCCCGGCGTTAGTCGAGCGATAGATTCGCGCGGGCGTACCCGACGTCATGGCAATCACGGTCGCTTCATCAATGGCGTGAATGTCGCGGACATCGAGTTTTTCGGCTCCCGCAATTTTCAGCACGCGCCAATTTTTTCCGGCATCAGAGGTGTTGATAACGGTCCCACCGACGCCGCTGGCCCAGACAATATTCTGGTCGACAACCTGTAACCCGCGCAAGCTGACGTCGACAGGCGAAGTCTGCAATTGCCAAGGTGAAGCCACAACTTTTTGCGTGTTTATATCGAGCTGGATTTTTTCTTGCGCTGCAGAGGTTGAGAACATCCCAGCCTGAGGCAACAACAAAAACAGCACAACAAATCGGCTCATGGCAACGCTCATTGGCAAAGTTAGTAGTGTCCTAAATAGAACCCCCCAATATATCGAATAAAACACCCAACTGCCAATCAATACCCG
Organism: Mariniblastus sp.; assembly: GCA_031409295.1. GTDB lineage: Bacteria > Planctomycetota > Planctomycetia > Pirellulales > Pirellulaceae > Mariniblastus. The sequence continues at coordinate 27,861 of JANNWZ010000160.1, read as the reverse complement.
AGTGAAACGTCTAACGGCCAGCTGCAGGCGATGTCCAAAGCTGCAGGGCTCCATTGGGCTAGACTTGGGCTGCTAAACATCTGGGGTTGTAGCGAGATTGGATTGCACAGGTTTTTTCCCGATAGGGATTCAAGCGATTAGCCGATGGTTGAGCGGAGCGACACCACCGGAACCGTTTCGAAGATTGCTTATCGACCCGGAAAGAGTCGTAGCTCTGCGACCCTTTCCGGGTCGACGCGGCGATTGCTGCCTACCGGAGGTGCGCAGCTTTGCTGCGACCTCCGGCTAATGGCTGCAATCCCTTTCGGGATGAAACTCAATTCCTGCGGCACAATTTTTGAACGAATGGAAATCTCGAAACCATTTGTCGCCCCCAAATTTTTAGCAGCCCAGGCTAAACTCAACCAATTGCCAGCGCGATCAATAGAACACATAGCTTTGAAGCCAAACACTCGCCGACGTAGAATATGATCTTACCGTCATCTACATTGAACGAGGAGAGCAGCCCCATGAACCAGAACGCTATGGAAAAATCCGGTTCGTCAGTCAGCTCAATTCTGGGTGATATTCAAGACTCGCGATTGCTGTACGCCAAAGGAGCCGTCTTTTTGTTGCTGGGTGTATTCGCGACGATCCTGCTTGCGATCCAAGTGCCACAGTTATCCGTATTGCTGTTGCATGCCATTTCGATCTGGGCTTTTGCTCGCGCGTACTATTTTGCTTTTTACGTGATCCAACACTATGTCGATCCAAGTTTCCGATTTTCTGGACTCGTCGCGTTCGTGAGATATGCGGCGTCTTCAAAATCGGAGAATTCGTGATTATCGAAATCCAATGTTTAGGTTGCTTATCGGCCAGCTTTTCACTTCGCCAATTTCGAATTGGAAATTGTCTAAAAATGTCCCAGAGCTTTTCCGTCGGAGCGGGACCCCAACAGGGCGAAGAGTTGACGATCGATCTCGAGCGCGATTTGATGAGTCGAACCATCGGCTAATACAAAAAGGGGTTGTCGAAGAATGACTGGTTCCAAAAAAAGTTGATCGATCGTCGGTCGCGAAACGACGGGCTACAACACGCGTTTGCACGCCGGAAAACTACCCAGCACGGTCAATTCTTTGCAATGCGCGCGGGCTTCGCCGATGATTTGACCAATCCGGGGATCGTTGCGATGTCCTTCGAGATCAACGAAAAACGTGTAATCCCAATGCGTTGTACCGCTGGGGCGTTTTTCAATGTGAGTCAGATTGACCGAGTTGCGTTTGAACACATCCAGCACATCCACCAATGCACCCGATTGGTCGACGATGGAAAACATGATCGACGTTTTGTCGTGGCCCGAAATTTCCGCGCGAGATTTCGATAAAATCAGATACCGCGTCAAATCACTCTGCCGATCTTCAATTCCTTCAAACAGCGGTCGCAAACCTTGCAGTTCTCCGGCCATCGCGGAACCAATCGCGGCGGAACCCGAATTCGAATCGGCGTCATGATCGGCTTGGGATTGTTGCGTGGCTTGTTCAGTGCTTTCGGTCGAGACCCGCATGGCGTGCGGATATTGCGTGCTCAACCAATTGCGACATTGGGCGAAGACGGAAGGCTGGGCATAAATTCGACGGACTTCTTCCGGTTTACAGTCGGCCAGCAATCCAAAATGGATTTCCAATTTGACTTCACCGTAGATATTCAATTCATCATGGAACTCGAAAAACGCATCGAGTGTTTCGTTAACGCCACCGGAAGAGCTGTTTTCAATCGGCACCAAACCATAATCAATCTCGGCAGCGGCAACTTGTTGAAACACCGTCCGCACTTCGCGCGCCGCCACAAAATCAACGCTGGATCCAAAATGCCGCACGGCAGCCAAGTGATCGAACTCGCCGATCGGTCCGACGAAACCAATCCGCAACGGTTTCTCCAAGCGAAAACTCCCGCTCATCAGTTCCCGATAGATCGATTCCAAACGACGATTGTGCAGCGGACCGTTGTTCAACGCTTGAATTTTCAGCAACACCGCTGACTCGCGATGCGGGGCGTAAATGGGTACATCCGATTGCCGTTTGAACTCACCGACCTTGACAACCAGTGTCGCACGTTCGTTGACCAGTTCGATCAAGTCCGCATCGACGGATTGCGTTTCGTGGGCCAACGCTTGCAGTGAAGTCGCCGGTGTGATCAATCGCGGTGGCTGATACCGAAACTGCGGATCGTAGACCGGGAAACTTCCCAATCCGATCAGCGTTTTACAGTAAGCTCGAACTTCGCCCAGAATCTCGGCAATCGATCCATCGAGCGCGTGACCCAGCATGTCGACAAAGAAAGTATACTCGGAACCAAATTCGCGACTGGGGCGTTTTTCAATGTGGCTGAGGTTGATGTGATTGCGTTTGAACACCGACAGAATATCGACCAACGAACCGGGCCGATCGGCGCAAGTGAACATCAATGACGTTTTGTCGCGGCCAGTGCTAACGGTCGGTGTGCGAGAGAGAATCAAAAACCGCGTCATGTTGTCATGATTGGTTTCGATATTCTCGTGCAGTGGCGCCAAGCCATATTTTTTGCCGGCGATACTGGAACCAATTGCTGCGATGCCGTCGGTCGAGTCGGCCAAATAAGCAAACTCGACCGCCGCCGCCGTGCTCTCATGGGGCAGCCGTTGAGCGTGCGGATAATGCGTCGACAAAAATTCGTAACATTGAGCGAGCGCTTCGGCTTTCGAGTAAATCTTGCGAATCTGATGCGAGGGACAATTTCCAAATAGACTAAACCGAATGCTCAGACGAACTTCGCCACAAATGGTGACTCGCCCCAAATAATTGGCAAACGAATCCAGCGATTCGATAATCGCCCCCCCCGTACTGTTTTCAATCGGCACCAATCCATAGTCCACATGTCCTCGCGAAACTTCTTCAAAAACACCGTCGAGGGTTCGCAGGTTTTCGTAGTCCACATGCTCGCCAAAGTACTGGGTCGCGGCTTGGTGACTGAACGTCCCGGCCGGTCCAAGGTAGCCGACGCGGGTGCGACGGGCCAATTCAAAAGCCCCATTGATGATCTCGCGATAAATTCCTTCCAAGGCCGTATCGGGGATGGGCCCGGAATTTTTGCGGCCAATGTCGCGCAAAATTTCGCTGGCCAGGTCATGCTGCGCTGCGTGCCGAACGGTCGATGGTTTGGACCGTTGCAAAAAATCAATCGTCAATTCGGCGCGGCGATTGATCAGTTGCACTAACCTTTGATCAACGGCATCGATGTCAGTACGGAATTGTTGCAATGCAGCAGCGGTCGGTGACATAACAAGTCGCATTGAGAGCGGATTGGAATCAATCCGACATTTTAGCCGGCTCGAGCCAAATACGGAATGCGATTTGGCAGCCGAGGGCAAATCAGATTTCCATTACAGCCGGCTCGAAGTGCCTATTGCGATGGCGAACTTGCAGGAAGATCGCACCACATTCTCCAGGTCGCGATCTCCAATTCGGTTTGTTCTGGTTGTGGGATGTTACCCAGACGACAATCATTCAATCCATCGATAATATGCTGCCTGATGACGCTGAGTTTTTCCGCACCTGGTGACAATAAAATAAGATGCGTTTAATCATCGTCGGAAGCACCAATGCGGAATGGCTTGGCGTCTGGGCGGCATCGCCGTCGCAGAATTCGGTTTTGGTGACAACTTCTTCGCCAGCCCCGTCTTCGGGCACGATGTTTCGATCAACGCTACTGCTAGCGGCGAATTGTATTTCCAAGTCCCAGGTTGGCTGCGCGGTTGCGTTCCCAAATAAAAATCTCGCCGACCAGGACTTGCTATCACAATACAAAAGCTACGCAAAGCTTTAAGGAAGAGAACTTAACCCAAACGTCAAAAACTACCGATTAGTTAAAAGTTAGGACCCAATCTAAACCGAACCCACCAGATCAATCGTTGGAGCTATTCCTACCATGCAATCTTTCTTGAAAATCCCATCGGCTGCGATCGCATTTTCCGCAGTCAGTATTTGGTCAAGCCTGGCGTCGCCGGCGCAGGAATATTCATTCGGCGATCCGGAGCCAGCCAATTCAGCCGTTCAAGTTCCATCCTCGTCGAATCCGATTCCGACTGGCCAGCTCAGATCGGTCGTTGAATCATCCCGATCAGTGCGCGTTGCACAGAATACGGGTGACGGCATGCTTAAGCCAGCTCCAACTCAATACGATGGTATCCAGTCCAACGTTGGTCTACCGCCTATATTGCAGTCAGCGACAGGAGTGCCTCCTCGTGTCGTCGAGCAGCAATCGGGAATTTTAGGATCGTCTGTTCCTCCCCAACCCCTTCCTCGGTCCGCCGGCCAGATTGCTGCCGTTCCCGACAAAACAGCGGAAAACCGACCCACCGTACCGGTGAAGCCAGTTTCGTTTAGTAAGTCGGCTCCCTCGGTCAATACGCTGATCGAAGCACCCGCTTATATCAACCTGAATCAAACGGCCACGCTGCGAATCAAGTTGCAGAATATTGGTGACACCGCTGCAGGCAATGTAAAACTGATTGCAACCTTACCAGCCCATGCGAAATTCTCGCGTTCAACTCCGTCACCGACCAATTCAAACGGCCAAGTCTACGAGTTTCAATTGTCCAACATGACGGCACAACAAGTTCGCGAGATTGCGATTGAATTGATTCCGACCGAAAAGAAACCGCTCGATATCGGCACGGAAATTGTTATCGAAAATACGCAACGGATTGCCGTCGGCGTTCGACAACCAAAAATCAAGTTGACTTTGCAGGGGCCGACGGAAGCCAACATGGGGCAAAACGTGACGCACAAAGTACTATTGGAAAATACGGGCGACGGATTGGCGTCACAGATTCAATTGCAAGCCACGTTTCCGAATGAACTCCAATGCAGCAAAAAAAAAGAAGTCGTGGTTCCATCGTTGGAACCTGGCCAATCAATTATTGTGGAAATGCCCTCGCTGGCCACCCTCGCTGGCAACGGTGAATTGGTAGTCTCCGTGGGAGCGATTGGGGTTGAATCACAAACAGTAAAATCCGGCATCCGGGTTTTACAACCAGAACTCGAGGTCTCCGCCATCGGACCCCAAATGAACTTCGTTAATCGAGAAGGAATCTACACAATCAAACTCGATAACAAGGGCGAGATTGATGCTTCGAACGTGAAGATCCAAATGCAAATGCCCCGAGGCATGCAAGTCACCACGATCAGCCGTGAAGCCAATGTGGATCCCCAAACAGGATTATTGATCTGGTCGTTTGATCGGATTCCTGCTAAATCCGCACAGACAATCATGTTGAAAACATTGGCGTTGGAAGCGGGACAACAAAATTGTTCCATTACCGTTCGCAGTAAGGAAACGCGGGATAAAGAAATTACTTTAACTACTAACGTGGCGACTCGCGCCGAACTGAACGTCGCGGTTCAAAATCAAACCGGTCCAGTTCAAGTCGGTGGCAAAGTACAATTCATGGTCGTTGTTGAGAACAAGGGCAGCAGTAGTGCGACCGAGATCGCGGTAAATATCGAGTTGCCCGAGGCGTTGACCCCGGACAAACAGGGCGGGTCTGATGCACTTGGATTCGGCAATTCAATTCACTTCGAAACCGCCAAACTCGAACCCGGCGAAAAACGCGAGTTTTTGTTTATCACAGCAGCCAACAAAAAAGGTGAGCATGTGGTACGCAGTATTCTCCAGGCCGCTGGGTCAGAGCGGCAGATTATCAGCGAAAGTAGCGTTTATGTATATGAAGTTAACGATTCGCGAGTCAGTGAGGCCCTCAGCCCAGCGATTCCTCGATAGTGTTGGAGTAGAAACCATCTACCATGATTGAACACAGCCCTCACATTTCGGACGCTGAATGGCGCGTGATGCACGAGATTTGGCAGCTCGAGCCAGTTACCTCCTGTGAGATTACCGCGCGGTTGGCAGAATCAACCGAGTGGTCGCCTGGCACGATCAAGACCTTGCTCCACCGGTTGGTTCAAAAAGGTATTCTGGATTTTCGCCGTAAAGGGAACCGGTATCACTATTGTTCGAATTTCACGGAACCGGAGTGCATCGATCACGCCAGTGATCAACTATTGCACACCGTGTTCCATGGTCAACCCGTTCCCATGCTGGCCTACTTGGTTCAATCAGCGCGGTTGAGTGGAAGTGAAGTGACCGTGCTCCGCGCTATTTTGGACGAAATTCAATCGGACCTGCCTCCGGTTGCTCCGCGCCGGGTTGCTTAGCGACTCAACGTCGCAAGGCCAAAAATTTCCAACCGGACATGAACCATTCGGATCCAAACGGTTTGCACCAGCGAACATCGGAAGTAAATTTCATGGGGGGACCATGCAGCCGATAGATTTCCAAATCGACGATTTGATTCACTTCAACCGGTCGGTCGCCAATCAGACAAATCCCCACGGGCGAAACATTGCGGGAAAACGTCGACTGTATTTCTCCGTTCGTAAATAAAAGTTTCACCGGCACGACCAGGTTTTCGCGGTGTACCGATCGCATTTCGGTCAACGAATACCGGGCATCATCTTTGACAATCTCATTGATTGCACGTTCGACATCGGGCGGAAACGGATTCTGTAGCTGGCTCTTCATCATCTGCACGGCTCCTTTTGTGGGGACAAAAAAACTTGTGCTAACTCAATACCCAACCTTAAAGGTAGGTCGATAAAGTCCAGCGTGACGGATTTTTCTTCAAAGATTTTCGAGATCACCGAATCGGTTCGCGACGCTGAAAAAAATTCCTCTGCCGAGACTTGACTTCGTCAAATCGTCAGTTTGCAACTGACGTTCGGCGACTGAAGCTCAGCGCCAGAGCCTTTCTTTCGCGGTTACTTGCCGATGGGACTGGGCAAACCGAAAGGCTGTGTTTAAGTTACTGGTTGTCTTTGTTGTCAAAACAATCACCTTCACGAGGGGAGCCACGATGGACGCGAAAACCGCCATTCAAACAGCAATTGCTACGGCGAACATGATCACCACAATGTACCTTGGCGATTTGACGGACACCGAAATGTTGCACCGTCCCGCCAAGGGTTGCAACCATATCAAATGGCAAATGGGACATTTGATCAGCTCGGAACACGACATGCTCGACCAGTGCTTTCCAGGAAAAATGCCAACCTTGCCAGCCGGGTTTGCCCAGAAATATACACGCGAGACTTGCCAATCCGACGATCCGGCGGCGTTCGATTCTAAACAGGAGTTGATGAAGTTGTATGAACAACAACGAGCCGGCACGTTGGCGTTGTTGGAAAATGTTTCGGTGGATGAGCTCAGCCAAGAAGGACCGGAGCCGATTCGCAGTTACGCTCCGACGGTCGGTGCAGCGTTTTTGATGCAAGACGCACATTGGCTGATGCATGCCGGACAATGGGCCGTGATCCGCCGGCAACTCGGCCGCGATGCGATCATCTAAACGCTTTAATTTCGCCTGTTGGGAAACTGCAGACGATGCAGCGATAGCTGATGAACACCAGCCAGAACGCCAGAGCACAAAAATAAAACGAGTATCCGCTGTGATACGGTATCAGGCTTTCCAGCAAGATGTCGAGCGGAATGGCTGAATAGAACAGTCCCTCATAGCGATTGAGAAACAAACGGCGGTAGCGCAGGCAGAGGATGCTGGTTGCGGCGGCGAACAAAATTCCCACCACCAGACTACCGGGAAAATCCACGAGTAAACACAGATGAAAGAATCCGAGGTAACAACCTAACAGGATTCCATTCCAGATCATCCATTGGCGAATTGTTCCGACAGTTTGTTGTGGCATGCTTATTTTTTTCGGCGATCGAATTTTGTGTTGGAATACTTCGCTCGCAAACTGGCGGTCAATCGTTTGAACTCGACTTTTTTCTGTTCGGGAATTTCTCGCCAGTCGCAATCTTCCAGCGCGCCGTACAAGGCATACAAATAAACGGCATTGTAGCAACGTCCGCCTGTTTCTCGAGCCAGCCGTCCTGCCATCAGACGCGCAAAAGTTTCCTCGACACCCAGTCTCCGAATATCATCAGCGGTAAATATCTCCACCGCGTTCAAATCCCGCTCGCAGGCCGGGCCGAGGTTTCGTAATTCGGAAATTCTGCGATGATCCACTTGGGAGTATTTCCTTGGAAGATGTTATTGACCAAGAAATAATTGACGATCAATAGTTCCGGAACGCGTGATGGATTGTTCATCCATTAACGTTGCGTTTTGGTTTTGCCTTCCAGATGGATCAACACCAAGGCAATATCGGCTGGCGTAATGCCACTGATGCGCTGGGCTTGGTCCAGACTGATTGGCCGAAAGCGGGTCAGTTTTTCTTTGGCTTCTTTTCGCAAATGCAACAAGCCTTCGTAATCGAAATGATCGGGGATCCGTTTGGTCGCCAGTCGACGATGTTTTTCGACCGTCGCTAGTTGTCGAGTTACATAACCGGAATACTTGATGTCATACAAGACCTGTTGCTGAACCTCGGAATGCAAAGCATCGAGCTCCGGCAAGTGCACGGAAACTTCTGACCATTCGCTTTCGGTCCGTTTTAACATCTGATGTAGACTATGTTGCCCGACGCGATGGGAGTCCAGTAATTGCTTGGCTCGCGAAATTTCCGATTCTTTATGTGCCAGGCGATCCAGGCGATCGGGCCCGACCAAGCCCAATTCAAACGCCGCCCGCGTCAATCGCCGATCCGCATTGTCTTGCCGCAGAAGCAATCGAAACTCGGCGCGGCTGGTGAACATGCGATAGGGCTCGTCGACACTGCACGTCACCAAGTCATCGATCAGCACCCCGATATACGCGACATCGCGCTCCAGAATCAACGAGCGATTACCGTTCAATTTCAGTGCCGCATTGGCTCCGGCAATCAGGCCCTGTGCGGCCGCTTCTTCGTATCCGGTCGTGCCGTTGAGTTGTCCGGCGAAATAAAGTCCGTCAACCGTTTTGGTTTCCAGCGTCGGCCGAAGTTGATCCGGCGGACAAAAATCGTATTCGACCGCGTACCCATACCGCATGATCTGAGCGTTTTCGAGGCCCGGAATCAGTTTGAACATTTGATCCTGAACGTCCCGCGGCAGGCTCGTCGAAACCCCGTTCACATAGACTTCCAGCGTGTCGCGACCTTCGGGTTCGAGGAATAACTGATGGCGGTCTTTGTCAGCAAATTTTACAATTTTGTCTTCGATGGAAGGACAATACCGCGGCCCCGAGCCCTGGATTTGTCCGCTATACATCGGCGCTCGATGCAGATTGTTCTCGATCAGCTGATGCACTACCGGGTTGGTAAAAGTAATCCAGCAGGGGACTTGGTCGACTGAAAAGTTATCGGTCAAAAAAGAAAACGGTTGCGGATCATCATCGCCAGGTTGGATTTCGGTTTTCGAGTAATCGATCGTGCGACCATTGAGGCGCGGAGGTGTCCCGGTTTTGAAACGGGCCAGTTTGAAGTTCAACCGCTTCAGTGCCGCGCTGATTCCGGTGGTTGTTCCCTCGCCGCCACGTCCTCCCGCAGTTTTGGCTTCGCCGGTATGCATCAGCGCCGACAAAAAAGTTCCGGTTGTGAGGATTACCGCCGCTGCCCGATATTCAATCTCCCCGCGAACTCGAACACCGACGATTTTTTGGCGACCATCGACTTCTTCGCTGAGCAAATCTTCGACAACTTCCTGACGGAGCTCAAGATTGGGTTGGTGTTCGATCGTGGCTTTGATCCAGTTTTGATACGCTTTTTTGTCGGCTTGCGAACGCGGGCTATGCATCGCCGGCCCCTTGCGCATATTCAACATGCGAAATTGAATCCCGGTCGCGTCAATCGCGCGGCCCATCAGACCACCGAGCGCATCGATCTCGCGGACTAGATGACCTTTGGCCACACCACCGATCGCCGGGTTGCAACTCATCTGTCCGACGGTGTCGAGGTTGGTGGTGATGAGCGCGGTTTTCGCCCCCAGCCGCGCGGCCGCTGCCGCCGCTTCGGTACCGGCATGACCGGCGCCCACGACGATGACGTCATAGTGGTAAGCGCGATGTTTGGTGTTGGATTTCATAACCGTCGGTTCACGAATTCTGGGAACGGTTATTGTACCTCAATCAAACGGCCAGGGTCGAGCGGCAATTTCCGAGTTATCCGCGATCTTAACGTCGCAGTAGCGTTGTAAAAGTACCTCGGGCCACATCGGTGGGCACCGGCACCGGTGTACCTCGATAATAGGTTCGGCGAACGGTATTGCCGTAAAAGTGCAACGGACGATAGGGTCGAAATTCGATCGGGGTGGTTTCAATTCTCGCTCGATCGTCGCCGCGCGCGATTACATAGGGATACCAGGTCGGCTCATTGCGGGCGGGTGGGTTTGGCAGGAATTGTTGAGCAGTGCAGGATTCGCTGGCCAATAAAATGGTCAAGGTTGCGAACAGGAACAGGCAAATTGGTCGAATGAAATTCATGGCGAATCCTCTTAAAATGGTTGGGTCGAATACTGCGAAAATGAATCAAGTCGAAATAACCGGCCAATAGTTTACATCCACGTAGGAATTCTGTCCGGCTATTGTTTTTGGACGAGCGTTCCGAATTCGTCGAATTGGCGGTTTAGGCGGCGAGTATTTGATTCCATAAACTATCGACAATTGCCGATTTTGGAAACCCGGCGAGCGTTTGAATTTCGGGAAACGAGGAGGGAATCAATAGAGAGCCGTGGAATCCGGCCGGTTCAAAGTCAGGTGTGTTAATGAAATTGCGAAACCGTTAAATTAACGCACAGGGAATTGACCACAAGCCACGCGATTATGTCAGTGAATCCTGTCCGAAGATTTTGTATCAAACTTGATGGTTCCAACCATGTTGATCGACCGAGTCCAATTTAGTTTCGTTTCGCCGGCCGTCGCGATGCGGTGGTTGCTGGTCGGAATTTTATTGCAGTTCCTGGTGGCGACGGCGACGGCTCAGTCGATTTACCAGATTCCATCGCCGCGCGCGGATGGAAAACAGGGTTGGATTGTGGACCAAACGGGAAAGATCTCGCCCGAGGCGGTCCAGCACGTTAATCTGATTTGCGAAGAAGTACATCAAAAACTGAACAAGGAATTATGTGTCGTCGTGGTCAACTCGACCGGCGGACAAGAGGTCCGCCAGTTTGGTACTCTACTGTTTAACCATTGGGGCATCGGTAAATGGGGCTTTGGAGGCACGTTTCGCAATGACGGAATCCTTTTGATCGCGGCTTTGGAAGATCGCCGCGCTGCGATTGTGTTAGGGCAGGGGATTGATGACGATCGTCAAGTCCGTACGTCACAACAGATTATTGATGATGTCGTGATTCCAAATTTTGCCGCCGGTGATTCAGGTTCGGCGTTGTATGAAGGGATTCGTTCCTGCGCAACTCGATTATTGGCGGTTGCCGATTTGGATTCGCCTGAGATGTTACCTTCGGTTTCGGCCAGCGGGGGTGGTGTGCGCGCCAAAGTTCGTCAGCAACAACGTAAAGGCTTGTGGCCTTGGATGCCGTGGATTTTAGGAGCCTCGGGGATTGGGGGTGTGTTGGCCTTAATCGGCGGTCGACAATATTGGCGCTATCGTTCGCGTTATTGTCCGAAATGTAAACAAGCCATGGCACTGCTGTCAGAGGCTCAAGACGATCAATATCTGAAAGATCCCGAAGTTGTCGAAGAACGCCTCGGCAGTGTGAACTACGACGTGTGGGCCTGTTTGCCGTGCAATGAAGTCTTGAAGGTGCGCTATGGACGGTTCTTTACGCGCTATTCAAAATGCCCCAAGTGTTGGTACATCACGGTGTTTCGAATCGAACGCATTTTGGTTCCCGCGACCTACAGCAGTGGTGGTACGGTGCGAGTGATGGAAGAGTGCAAGAGTTGTAGTTTCAACCGAACGTTCACCTATTCGACTCCCAAACGAGTTCGCCACACGAGTTCCAGCGGAGGATTTGGCGGCGGCGGAGGTGGCGGAGGTGGCGGAAGCAGCAGCGGCGGTTTCGGTGGCGGCAGCTCTTCCGGTCGCGGCGCTTCAGGCGGTTGGTAATCTCACGATCCTAGTGATTGGATGGCGATCAGCCCAGAGAAAAGTTGCCTTATTGGGCAGATCGTCGCCGAGCCGTAACACGAGGTTAGCCCTGCACGATGGCGGTCGTTATGATCGCGCACAACACCAACAAAAATACGGAAGTAGTCCACCAGTAAGCCCTGGTTTGCAAGCGCTGAGCGGCTTCAATCGCCAGACTATCGACTTGCCGCACGGTGGCCAAAACAACGCCCAAACCCGTTAAAACATACGCATAGGCAGCCAAGTGGATTTTGTCCATCAGCACCAAATAATCCACATTGGGCATCGTATCATTGGCCGCCAATTGAATTGCGACGACCGTCAACAAAGCTGTAATTCCTATTCCCAATCGTGCGTCAATCAAAGTAACTCTCAACCGCAACATCAGGGACGCTCCAAAGACCACGCACAACACGGGTAATAGCATTTTGAGCGTCGACGTTAACAACGGGCGATGGATTGGAATTTCAATCCGCACTCGAGAGTAACTATTGGGCTCGGTCTGACGCGTATCACCAAACGACGTCGGGTACTGAAAATCTTCCACGACTAAACGGGGCTGTCCAATCCGAAAACCGGGCAATGTCAATTTCGGGTGCAAGGAGACTGGGTTTTCGTCGGCAGTGAACCTCAAACGATTGACTTCGTGAATGGAATCTTCAAATTCGGCAACCAGCATTTGCCGGTCGTACGGGTAGTTATTGAAGAAGAACTTGTGGCTGAATCGCCCTTGAATTCTCAACACTTGGTACATCTCGCCGCTGGGTAGTTTAATCGGCGTTTCGTACTGTGGCTCGCTGACATGTCCCCAGAGCTCATTGGGGTTTGTCATCTCGATCGTTTCCGCTGGATCAAAGTCCAGTCCGCTCCAACGAAACCAAATATACAGGTCCATGGCGTAACTATGTTCACGCAGGTTCAGAGTCTGAATGTCGTTGACGTAGGCACCCACGACGATGCCGACGGGGCGTTCTTGACTGCACGCCGTCGAGACAGCGAACAGCCAAATAATTCCGCAAAGACAAACTCGGACCATCGAAAAATTCCGCAACAGTTGATTACCGGAACATTTACCGCCAACCGGGTAAAAACAGGACCAGACGCAAGACGCACCACCGGAATCGGTTCGACCGACGGATCTAGATGAGCGACGCAGTGATGGTTTCGACTGGGGTTCAGATTGATTGTAATGGATCGCGTCGTCGCGATGGAGGTCGGAACAACACTTAGGTGAGCGGCAAATGAAAAATTACCAGCCGTACGATGATTATCCTTGTCCGTCGAACACGTAACCAACGGAAAACGGACCAGGATGGCCATTTTGCAGGCAAATTCCATGGTCTTCGAGCTTCAATCAACATCAAGATCGTTCGAGCGCGGCCTTCCGCAGTTCGGCAGCAAACGAGTCGCTGGTTTCAACCACCTGGCGAAAAGTATCTTGACTCAAAACATAACACGTCGTTGGTTCGGTCGCGATTGCCGAAGCGTTGCGACGTTGTCTGTTCAGCAAGGAAACTTCTCCGAAAAAAGTATCCACACCCAAATCGCGCAACTTCACGGACTGGCCATCTTGAGTCTTCACTATTTCGACTCGCCCCTGCGCGATCATGAAAAATTCCAGACCCTCGTCACCTTGTGAGACGATTTTTTCATCGATCGCATATTTTCGGATTTGGATATGATTGGCCAATTCGGTCAACGTTCGAGGCGTGAGATCATTAAAAAAACCGGTGTGTCTCAGAAACTCGCAAATTTTTTCGATTTGTTGCAAATTGGAGTCATTCTTGATTCTACCGCCAACCATGTTGATGATTCGATCGGCCACATCCAGTATCCGATTATCATGCGTAACGATGATAATCGTGCAACCATTGCGGTCGGCGAGTTCGCGAAACAAGGTTACGACTTCGCGTCCCGAGGATTCGTCCAACGCCGCCGTGGGTTCGTCCGCCAACAGAATTTGCGGGTTATGAATCAAACCCCGCGCGACTGCGACACGCTGTTTTTGACCGCCCGAAAGCCGGCGCGGTTTGTAGTGAATCCGATTCGCCAACCCCAGTCGAGTTAACAGCTGTTCAATTTTTGGTTTGGACTCGGCGCGCGGCATTCCAATCAAGTCAGTTGCCATCCGGACGTTCTGAAATGCCGTCAAAGAATCAAACAGATTGTGGGCTTGAAAAATAAAGCCAATTTTCTTGCGGATCTCGGTGGCCGCTGGCTGGCTCATACCCAGAAATTCCGTACCCAACACCGTCAAGCTGCCACTCTGGACCGTTCGCAATGTTCCAATCAAAGTCAACAACGTCGTTTTGCCGGAGCCCGAAGGTCCGGATAAAAACACGACTTCGCCAGGGCGAACGTCCAATACAATATCAAACAAGGTCTGAGTTTTCGCTTCGCCCGATCCAAAAAAATAATCGACATGCTTGATCTGAATTACGGAGTCATTGTTAGGGCTCTGGGTCATGGTTTTACTATTCGTACTAAAACAAACTGGCCGGATCGGCGATTAACAGTTTTCTCAACGCAAGGATGCCCGAAAGGACACACATCAGTATCGTTAGTCCTCCCACCATCGCCGTCCGTTCGAAATTCAGAAACAAATCCAAACCCGTACCGATATTCGTCACGCGAAACGAGGCCAACGCCAGCAGGACTCCGGGAACAAATGAGATTAAGGACAGTATTAAAGCTTGAGCCACGACCACCGAGACAAAATAGCCGGTCGAATGACCCATCGCTTTGAGAGTGGAAAATTCGCTTAGATGATCGGCAATATCCGTGGCCAAAACCTGATAGCAAATGCTCATTCCCACCACGAAACCAATGATCGTGCCGACCCAGAATACCAATCCGATGGGCGTGCTGTCGCTCCAAAACTCTCGTTCGGACTCCAGAAATGCGCGCCGCGTTTGGACGATGACATAGGGACCGAGCAGTTGTCGCAGTCGCGCAATTACCACGCTCTGATCCACAGTGGTTTCGCAACAAACGAATCCATAGTCCGCTTGCGAGAGTGGATTGCCATCGGCCCGCAGCGGAAAAAAATGGGCGAAATTTCGTGGTGTCATGACCAGGTTGCCGTCATTGGAGAAATCAATGCCGCTGGCAAACAATCCGACCAAGTGCAATTGTTTCCCGGCCAGCTCATATTGTTTTGCTGACGGCAAATTCTGGAAGTGTTTCGGAAAGCCAAAGAATGTCTTGCTTTTGATGTCAGCCGCCGCCGTTCCGGTTTCGGCCAGTCGGTCGGCAATACTTGCCAAGCCAAAATTTGCGAACACGTGTTTGTCCGGATCAAAAGCCAGCACGCGAACGCGACGCGAAAGGCAGCCTGGACATCGAATCTCCGACGACCGGCTCTCCAGATACATCGGTTCGATGGAGAGAACACCGACGCACGATCGCGCTGCGCTGATAGCGTCCAGCGAGAGCAGTTGGCGACTGGAGAGCATATATCTCGACGCAGATCGAATGACGAGATCCGCTGTAATTTTTTCATCGATGATTCGTACATTGCTGTCAAACAAGGCATTTCGAAAACCGAGTTCCAGAAACATCAACGCGACCGCGAATGCGATGCCCGAGCAGCGAACGATCATCCGTCGCCAATCATCAGTCGTGTTGAACCAGGCTAGTTGTACGGCAGAGAGTAAATGCACGGACTAAAACAGATCTGCTGGATCTGCCTTTCTCAATTTTTGCATGGCGATCACTGCAGAAATGCAACACATCAGCAGGCTCGAAATGGAAACGATCAATTGTTTACTGGTCGTCATGGTGATGGGCAGATTGGCCGCTTCTCCGACAACTTTGAACAAAAAAAGTGACACGACAAACGAAAATCCGTAACTTACGATTCCCAAAACGATAGCCTGTTCCAGAACCACGCGGTTGAGAAAACCATCTCGGTAGCCCATCGCTTTCAACGTCGCGTACTCGCTAAGTTGTCGGTTGATGTCGGCGGATAAGACGATGTAGACAATGATCGCGCCGACGAAAAAAGACATCACCGCACCGGTCAGGAAAATAAATCCGACCGGCGTGTTGGCGATCCAATGGTGGCGCTCACGTCCGAGGACTTCGTCTCGGGTCAATACTTCGACAACCGGTGGTGAGATCAGCGGATCGACGTTCAATGACCGATAAATCAATTTGCGGGCGGCTACCGGATCGTGCGATGAAGATGGCTCCAACTGAATCAATCCCAACGCGACCCGGTTTGATCCGTAGCCCGGATTGATTCTCTCAAAGCCTTGTTCGCTAATAACGGCCGCGCCGTTGGCCGCCAATCCGGTTCCCATGCGAAACAGTCCAATGATTTCGCATTCGGTTTGACTCAACTCGATTCGCAACCCAATACTGTCCGGCGAAAAGCGTTTGGAGCGATCGAATCCCAAGTATTCGGCACTGGATTTTTCGTCGACCAAAATGTAGCGATCACTGGTCAACAGCGCCGCGTTCGGCAAAACGATTTTTGATCGGCCCGGCGAAAACGTTGGCACCGTGGGATCAATTCCCATAATTAACAGGCCGCGCTGCACCGATTTCTCGGCATAACTCCAACGCCCCAGACTCACGTGAAACGGGTAACAGGATTCAACACCGGCGACATTTTCAATGCGCTGCAGATATTCTCGAGGAAAGTCTTTGGCATCGCCAAAGTGATAATAATCGGGTGAACGAACGACCAAATCGAAGTTCAGGTTATTGTAAAAAAGCACCGCCGTATCTAGCACCGCTCCCAGAAACCCCAATTGCATGAAGATCAAGATGATCGCAAAACTGATGCCCACGATCGACAATACGGTTTGCCGCCCACCATCAATCAGATTGCGAATTGATACGGGCGTGAACATGGGCCGGTCGTCTTGATCGTCATGGACTGGAATAAATATCAACGAGCCAGTTGGCCCGCCGAGGCGGTGACTTACGACAGCCTATTGCGAACCTGTCCGACTGGTGCAACCTCACTCACGGATTTTCAACGCACCCGGTTCGACTTCAACTTCGACATCCACTTGAAGATTGACGAATTGCGCCGCAGTTGCCGAATCATCGAGTCGAATTGTTACGATCCCGGTTCGTTGATCGACTTTCGCAAACGGATTGGGAACTTTGAGCGAGACCGAACCAATCAGCAAGCCTTTGGCGATAACGGTTCCGAACAGCGGTTTTTTCAACGCGCTACCCGTAATTTTGGCGCGCAAATTAGGGTGTTTCTCCAAATCCATCAAACCGAGGAATGAATCCACAATTTCCACCTCGCAATTCATGCTCGACAAATCGCCCAGTACCATGATCGGCTGATTCGTGACGGAATCCCCCTCGCGTACAATGATATCTACGATCGTTGCCTGGTCGATCGGTGAGCGAATTTGAGTCAAATCGAAGGCCTGTTGGGCCAGAGCGACGCCGGCCTTCAGTGACTGCAGCGGAGTTGCATCGTCTCCATTGGCAATCGAAAACTCGATCGCTGTTAGGTTGTTTTGGGCCACTTGCTGGGCTCGGCCAGCACTCTCGGTGGCCAGTTCGACATCGATTCGGGCTTGATCAATTTGTAATCGCAGTTGTTCAATAACCAAAGTTTGTTTGTCGATGTCGGACTGATTGACAAGCGTTTTGGTTGCCGAATTTGCTTGCAACTTCAGTAGTCGATCCAACAATTTTTGCGCGACTTGCAGTTGATTCTCCAACAGACCGATCGCCTTGGACTGTTTGGCAATCTGCTGGTCGCTGGCGGCGGCTTCTGCCACCGCCAACTGGGCGCTCGTCAATTTATAACCGGCTTGCTGTTTTTCAAACTTGACATTCTTCAATGCGTCGGTCAGCCGCGACTGAGCCAACGCCAAATCTTTTTCGCGGAGTACACGACTGTGAAGCGTGGCCAGAATTTCTTTGGCGTTTACCCGATCACCGATTTGTTTGTCAGTCAGCTGGGTGATGCGTTCGCCGGGTGCGGCCACAATGTTGATCAACCCCGACGCCGGAATAAGTTTGCCTTGGCCATGGATAGTCGACGGCAAAATAGGTTCGATGGAGGCGTCAATCGTGACATTTTGTCGAGTAACGGCGGTTCGAGGGATGCCGAATTGGGCACCCAGAAACCAACCACCGACCAAGGCCAGTAGGATCAACGAGATGATGAAGTAAATGCGCATCGTAAATCGAGGATTGTAGGTGTAGTTGGTGATCGATCTGGGAATTTTACCGGCTTGAGCCACAATTGACAGGGAGCGGCAGCGACTCAACGAGGATGTGATTGATTCGAAAAGCATCTGATACGAACTCCGTCATTTTGTCACCGCCGATGGACAATATCCACACTCCTGAACCAATTTGCCTTGGGATTGTAGCAACGCAATTATCGCGGTGTCATGTTCAATTGCTGCCGTGATTTGTTGCGATCGCACCGTCTGCAAAGCTGTCCAATTTTTGTTTATTTCCAAATAGGCCTCGCCGGCATCCAACTCCTGTTGTGCCAATAGTTGAGCGGCCAGGTCGTTGAGACGCGCGATTTTCTCATTGGCCAGCGCCACTTTTTCAGCCGAGCTTTGGATCTTGATCAATGCGAGTTGGGCCTCGGTGCGCGCTTGTTTCTGTTTGCTTTCCAGGATCCGAGTCAGTTGGTCGCGCGAGGACTGGGTTGTGGATTCAATCTCCGATCGATCCAATAATCGCTTTTTCAATTGATGCCAGAGGATTCGTTGTTTGATTGATTGGCCAGTCGACTGGGTTCCCAAGCAAGACTCGGATTGGCCCACGAGCTTGAGAAGCTCCGCGGGATTGACGCCATTGGCACGGACCGTTTCCAACGCACAAATGCCTGGACGGTTTGTGGCTGCCAGTTCCGTCTCGGCTGACCGGTTCAAGTTCAGATTGGTAGGTTTCAATTCGTAAACAGGTCGCACATCGGCCAAGGACGCGGAGTCATTGTTGACCAACGCATTGAATTGGCATCTCAGTAGCTGCTGTTGAGAAAAGAGAGCTGATTCTTTGAATTGCAACTCCTGCAATGCGGCGGTGAGCTGATTCTCTCCTACGGCGGTGGCGAAACCTTCGTCTGCAGCCACGCGCAGGGTCTCGGCAAATTCTGCCAAGTGCTCTTGCGATTCGGATAATAACTTCCGTTGCAATTCAACTTCAACCAATCCGAGAAACAACTGACCTGCGGCGCCGGCGGACTTGTTGCGTTGTTCCAACGCTTCGCCTCGCAACCACACAATCAAGTTGGACTCTTGGCCATCATTGGATCGACAAAGCAAGGCTTGGCGTTGGGCTTCAACTAGCTCCGCGAGTTCGGAATTCCTGGCGGCCGAACAGAGAGCTTCTTGCAAATCCATTTTCGCGGTTGGGGTCGACGCCGAGGAGTCGGTAGTGGCATGCTGGAGGCTCGCAAAATCACCTAACGAACTAAAATCCGCGTCAACACCGGAATTCACTGGTTTTTCGGAAACCGTAAAGGAACTTTTCTGCGAGGTATAGGGTGGACAACAACTCGGTTGACCGGATCGGCGCAGAGAGCACCCCCCCTGCATCGTCGTGACGAACACGACGAGCCACAAAACGACCGAATTTCCTGAACTTCCAGGCATCAATCCATCCAGCGTGGACACGATATAGATGTCCGTTTTATCGGGAAAAGCGGGATGTTGAGATCAATCGTTGCAGCCCGAACCGGCGTTTTCCGCCGATCGACTCAGGGTATTCCGGATAATCGGCAAAGTCGGCGTGTTTCCAGTGGGCCACTTACCCCGCGAGTACCCGGCCAATCTACCCATCCGTTTCGAATTGACGCAACGAATCGACTTCATCGGCAATCAACCAAACGGCTTGAACTTGTGCCTGCTATGGCAAACCTTGTCGGCGAATCAAAACGACCACGCTCCGCGCGCGGACGATGTAGTGGGTCGCGTTAACCAACGGCGCGGAATTATCGGAAAAAATGTCCTCTCCTGTTGCGCCAGACGTGTCCACCACTCGCCGCCATTGACCGGCCGCGCCCTCATGAATTCCGAATTCCAGCTCATAGTCGTGGGAATTTACCATCACGTACAGATCATCATCCTGCTGGGACGAACCATGCAAACACCAAGCTAACGCTTGCGACGATTCCGAAAGGTCAACGTCATGCCCGGCTCCATACCAGTGCACATCGTTACGCCAGAAGCGAGAGCGACTGATTGATGGATGGGATTTTCGAAACGCGATCATCAACTGGAAGAAACGAAACATGTCGGCGTGGAGTTCGCGACGACTCCAGTCCAACCAACTCGTCTCGTTGTCTTGATTGTACGGATTGCTGTTGCCGGATTGGGTTTGCAAAAACTCATCACCCATGCGAAACATGGGTGTTCCATTAGACAATAACAGAATTGCCAGGAAATTTTTGATTTGTTGTTTTCGCAATGACGCCACCGAATCGGGAACATGCACTTCGCCTTCCCAACCGCAATTCCACCGGTACTCGGTCGGACCATCGAGATTTTCATGCCCATTGGCCCAATTATTTTTGACATTGTATGAAACCAGATCGAACAACGTCATGCCATCGTGGCAATCCAGGTAATTGACGCTTTGCCGGGGACGGAACGCATCCAATCGATCATCTGGAAATAGATCACAGCTGCCATACACGCGCGTCATCAAATCGGGAACCTGTCCACGATCACCACGCACAAAGCGTTGCACGGTATCTCGAAAATCGGCGTTCCATTGCAGCCACAAGCGTCCGGGAAACTTTCGGCCCAATTGTTGAGTGCCGATGGCATCCCACGGTTCCGCGATCAAACGCAAGCCTTCCAGGTCATTTTCGGCAGCAATCTGACTAAAGATGGGTGGGTCGTCCGTGTTAATCCGGCCGTCGGGATACCGAGTAAAAATAGACGCCAGATCAAATCGAAAGCCATCCACATGCAATTCCTGCGTCCAATATCGCAGACTGTCGATAATCAATTGCCGGGTCGCTGCGTTGACGGTGTGCATGGTGTTGCCGGTCCCGCTGAAGTTCACAAAGGGGTCTGCGGCGGTTGGATCAAGCATGTAATAGGTCGAATTATCGATACCCTTTAGCGAGTAAGTCGGACCTTGTAATCCTGCTTCGCAGGTGTGGTTGTATACAGCGTCCAGGATGACTTCGATTCCAGCGGCATGCAATGCCCGTACCATCGTGCGAAACTCGTGCAAGGGCTCACCACCCGGAGCTTCGATTGCGTAGTCGCGATGCGGCGCAAAAAAACTCAGTGGCATGTACCCCCAATAGTTATCTTCCTGCGGATCAAACTGAAACACAGGCAACAACTCGACCGCCGTAATTCCCAATTGAACTAGATAGGGAATTTTCTCGATCACTCCCGCAAACGTACCCCGCCGATTTTCGGAGACACCCGAGTCTG
Source organism: Mariniblastus sp. (assembly GCA_031409295.1). Taxonomy (GTDB): domain Bacteria; phylum Planctomycetota; class Planctomycetia; order Pirellulales; family Pirellulaceae; genus Mariniblastus. The sequence goes on along the minus strand of JANNWZ010000160.1, from coordinate 6,428 downwards.
AATTGGCCGTGAATCCTTTTATGTGCATTTCATAAATCACCAGGTCGTGATCATGGTGGGGCTTCTGGTCATCTTGCCAATCAAACACACCTTGAAGATGCGGCAGTTCGCCTAACGGAGCGCGGCCGATATTTGAACCTGGCTCGCGGGCAGCCTGGCGATCAAACTCTGCAGGGAAATAGATCACCTTGGCATACGGATCGAGTAACAATTTTTCGGAATCAAAAAAATGATATTGAAATTGGTCAGCGGGCGGAAGACCATCGATTTGATATCCATAAAAACGCGCCTCACCGATTTCACTTAACGGCAAACGACAATGCCAGACCGGTCCAGACTTATTTCTGTGAAAGTCAAAGACATACCGCAGGCAAGGGAGATGAACATCAGCAGGCGTGAAGAGCAATAGTTCGACTCGGGTTGCATGCTTGCTATAAATAGCAAAATTGATCCCGGGATCGGTGGTTATCAGCGTGGCGCCTAACGGAAAACTGCTACCCTCGGTTTGTTCCCAACTGCGATGGTTCATTTCAATTTATAGGTAGAGTGGATCGACAAGCGGAGATTGGAAAGTTACCGGCAAGTTCCAACTTGGTCGCAATCGGTGGAATCTGTCGGCAGCGCGAGAACAAACTCGCGCATCCAGCCGGCAATTTATGTGCCCAAGTCTGCACCACCGCCACTTTTCACTCGTTCCGCCAAAATAGGGGAACGTGCAACCATTGTGACAAGCCCGCCAAAAAGACGGGGCGAATTCGCGCGCTGTCGCGCGGCAACTTGAGTTTGTCGATGGCTGCCTGGTCGTGGATTTGAAGGCTTTCAGCGAAATCAAAAGAATTTCTACTGTCCGTCTCTCGGTTCAGCAACCTTGGCATATCAGTTGCCAGAACTCTAGAAATCTGCGTGAAGTTAGTTGGCCGAAGCTGCGCCGGTTGGGTTCGCATTTCCCTTGACACCTCGACCTCCCGACCGGCGCTCGGCCTTGGTTGAAATCGCGAATGATGCTGGGTTGTGTGTCTCGCAAGAACGAATCAAGTTAATCGCTGCTCCAATTTTTTAGAGAGATCAAATATGACAATCAACGCAGGATTATGGATCGACCATCGGAAAGCTTTTATTGTTTTCCTCACGGCATCGGGTGAGGAAGTCAAAACTGTTGAGTCGAATGTTGAGAAACATGTTCGGTCCACTGGCGGCTCGAGAACCAGTACTCCGTATGGACCTCAGGATGTTGCCGCGGGTGACGTGCAAGAGCGGAGATTCGCGCAACACCTCAATCGATATTACCAAGAGGTGATCAAATCTTTGAGCGAGGCGGATGCCATTTTGTTAATGGGGCCGGGTGAAGCCAAGGGTGAGTTTCAAAAACAAATCAAAAGTAAAGAGTTTGGCCAACGGATTGTCGGAGTGGAAACCGTTGACAAAATGACCGATCGACAAATCGCCGCCAAAGTCCGGGAGCACTTTGCGACCTCCAGCCATTCGTAATCGGCGCATCCTTCCGGCTGGATGTCCGACAGGTTTACCAAACGAAACAATCGTATCGGTGTTTAACAGGAATCAGCCATGTCCAGACTAGTAGCTTTTTTGATCACCAGCAGCGTCATTGGATTGAGTTCGGTGTTCCCAGGACGACCCCAAGATGAACAAGAACCTGACCCGAAGCCAACCAATTTCATGGCCAAGAAACTCGATAGCGCACGCGCGATCGTCAGCGGGTTGGCTTTGGAAAATTACGATGAGATCAATCAAGCTGCGCAAGATTTATTGATTCTCAGTCACGAGTCCGATTGGAATGTAATTGCGACGGAGTCCTATCTCCGCATGAGTAGCGACTTCCGTGGCAGCGTCGGTCGTCTGCAGGAGGCGGCCCAACAAAAAAATGTCGACAGCGCGACCGTGGCATTCTTTGAAGTTACGCTCAACTGCGTGAGGTGCCATAAATATGTTCGCGGTGAAAACAAACACCGGCCGGGCGAAGGCCTGCGAGAGCGAATCCGGGATTACACCGACGAGCACAAAAAACATGAAAATAGCACCCCTATCAAATAGGGTGGCTGCCTCATGAAGGCTCACCGCGAGCACGACGAAGCGGACCAACTGGCAAGTTTGTTTCCATCCCATCCAGTGTCGCCGACAAGTCTCGCAATTTCGCCCGACAGAATTCGCCACCGAGATCCGATCGGAAATTGGCATGGCAATTGCGACACAACAACAGTCAAGTGCGTCGAGTAAATGTCAAGTTGTCAGCGTTTAAAACTTTCACCTTTCCCGGAGAACTATCATGGACAAAACATTGAAAACTCGTAACCCCGGTAATGTTGCACGATCACCGCTGGGCCGATCGCTATTTCTCGGAAACATGTTTGATGATCTGTTCAATCAATTCGTAACGGATGGTAATCGACAGTTACCCGAAGTGATGCATGCGGCGATGGATGTTGCTGAAACGGATCAAGTATTTGAAGTGAAACTCGATCTGCCAGGTTTCAGTGCCAAAGAAGTTGACATCCAAATCGACAACAATACGCTGACCGTACGGGGTCAGCGAAGCGAACAAAAAGAAGAAAAAGATGAGGCGAAACATTATCATCGCGTGGAGCGTTCTTCAGGCAGCTTCACTCGCTCGGTTGTATTGCCGTCGGCGATCAATGAAGACGAGACCGTGGCCGAGTTCAAGGACGGTGTGTTGAAAATAATCGTGCCTAAAACCGAAGACGCCAAGCCGCGAAAAATCTCGATCAAAGGCTAGCCGAATTGCGGCCTGAGGGTTGAAAGTGGAAGGGACAGGTTCAGAAGTCGGTTGGCGGCTGGACCTGTCCCGACCCCCTTTGGGGGGCTCGTTCAAAGGCCGGGTGACCCGGCCCGCCCTCGGTCGTCCGGTCGTCCGCTCGACCGAATATTGGAATGGAATTGACTCATCGGTCCCGCTCGTTCGGCGGATCGTCCGTTGCGGGTCATCCGTCGCCCGTCGATTCAGAGTCGCGAATCCGACATCAGCGACCTTCTTGAAGTCCGGACTGCGTGGTTCTTGGGCTCACTTCTATGGCGTGACCAACGGAACTTACTTCGCGGGGGCCGCCTGTAACGCCGGACGAACTGCAGCGTTGACCTGATTCCAACGGTGGAACGCGGGTGTCAATCGCGGTAAGTTGCTCATCCTGCGAAAGCATTCTTGATTCGGCTGCACGTTTTGTTCTAATGTGGCCTTGAACTGAGAGTTTTGCAGATCGAAGCTTGGATTCAATTATTGTTTGGCAGTTCGGCGCTGCCGACCGGATCCTCAATATCTAAAACCCGTCCCGAAAGCCTATTGCATGAGCGGCAAGTCGACAAACACCGACCCCACCCTGGTCATTCCCGAATTCGGCCAATTACTCGGCCACCCCAAGCCGTTGTGGATGTTGTTCATGGCCGAATTCTGGGAGCGATTTGCGTTCTACGGAATCCGGTGGGCGTTAGTGCTTTATATTGTCGCGCAATTTCATGGTGGCGATCCCAAGGGGGAGGCGGATGCCAATCTTACCTACGGGTCTTATCTCGCCTTGGTTTACGCGGCGGCAATTTTTGGTGGCTACGTCGCCGACAAATTCCTCGGTTATCAGCGCTCGATATTGATCGGTGCAGTCTTCATGTCGGCAGGTTTGTTCATGATATCCCTGCCAGATGAGACCATGTTCAAGTTCGGGCTGGCTACGATCGTCGTTGGAAACGGCCTGTTCAAACCGATCATCTCCACCATCGTCGGTAAGCTTTATGCCACCGGCGACGAGCGCCGCGACAGCGGCTTCACAATTTTCTATATGGGTATCAATGCCGGCGCATTTGTCGCGCCGATTCTCACGGGTTGGCTGGCATCGCAGGTGTTCGGTACTGCCGACGCACCAGCCTACAAGTATGTGTTTATTGTTTCCGCGATTGGCATGCTCATCAGCATGGTTTGGTTTTACTTGGGCCGCGCCCAGTTGTTAGGCGTCGGTGCCCACGCGCCGGGGGCTGAAAGCATGGGGCGCGTGGCGCTGGTCGTGTTGGGTGCGATCGCGGTGATCCCGGTCGTTTATTTTCTGCTCTCCGTCGGTGGAACAAATCTGCAATACGTGCTGACTGTAATGTTTCTTATACTGTGCACCCTGCTTGTAATCGAAGGGGTTCGGGAAGGCACGGTCGCTCGCGACCGATCGATTGCGATGATGATCATTTTTGTCTTCAATATCCTGTTTTGGATGTTTTTCGAGCAGGCCGGGAGTTCGTTTACGTTTCTCGCCGAAAATATTGTGAATCGCGATTTGGGATTCGGAATTTTCCCCACCGCGTGGTTTCAGAGTGTCAACGCGGTAGCCATCATCATATTTGCGCCGGTGGTTGCTTTGGTTTGGATCTGGCTGGCAAAGATTAACACCAACCCATCCATCCCGCGAAAATTTGGTCTCGGTCTGTTGTTCAATGCCATGGCGTTCCTGTTGCTCATTGTCGTGCTGTCCAAAATGGTCGGCGTGGACAACAAGATTCCATTTTGGAGTCTGGTAGCGGTGTATGTGATTCAGTCTATTGGCGAATTGTGTCTTTCTCCGATCGGCCTTTCGATGGTGACCAAGTTGGCGCCGGCGCGAGTTGTCGCCTTGGGTATGGGAGGTTGGTTTCTTTCCACGGGTATTGGCAACAACCTGTCGGGTATTTTTGCCAGTAGTGTCAGCGGCGAAACCGGCATGACGACCGCATCAGCGCTGAATGGCTATACATTCGGGTTTTGGGCACTCTTGGCCGCGGGTGTGATTTTGTTTCTGATCGCGCCGTTGGTCAACAAACTGATGCATGGCGTGAAGTAATTGCGTACTCACAGCAGTGCAATGGAATACGTCGGCGTGCCAGCGCCGATAGAGTCCGATTCGTGAGCCCATTCCAATGGGTCTTCGTTTGCATTCACATCGGCGCCGGCATGTCCCCGACAGAGTTTTGGATGAAATAGCCGATCGTCTCAGCGCGATGGATAATCGGATTCGACTTCACAAGACATGCTCCGGAAGCCCGATCCATCAAAGGCTGAATTCTGAAAATCAATTTTCAGGCGAGCCAGCGGGCTGGAGCAGTGCCTGGAAATCGGCGCGATCGCTGAGGAACGCAAGATCGCGTTTAATCTCGAGAACTTTGGCCACATTTCCGCCACCGTTCTGATAGCCTTTCAGCAACTCCACCGCACGCGTTGCATAGTGTTCGCTCTCCGTGGACGATTCCGGATTGTCTTCCTCCTGAAGAACGACTTGAGCCGCGACCGCGAACGTGACAGCCGACCGTAACAACAGGTGTTGGTTTGGCCTTGAACCGGGTTGAAGTCGCGCGAGAATGGCCTCTGCCTCTTCGGTGGCCTGACGATGTCTGCCATCCCAGGCAATGGTTCTGGTTCGGTTCATTCGAACAAGTTCAACGAACGCCGCTGGCGCAAACTTGAGTGCCACATCCCACTCCGCCAGCGCATCGTCAGGCCGCGACAGATCGGTCAGAAGTTCCGCCCGAGTGACGGCCGTAAAGTAACGGTCTTCGATTGAAATGGCGTGTTCGGGATGAGTATCCAGTACCTCGTCGAGTAACTGGATTGCACGGTCGACTTTTTCGAGTGCCCGCGCATTTTCATCGATCTGCTGGAGCGCTTCCGCTTGCGACTGATGCGTCCTCTCAAGCGCCATGATAGCAGCCAGATCGTCCTGGTCGGCAGCGACTACCTGTGCGAGGATCTCCGCCGAACGATCCAGTGATGACAAGATCTCTGGATCAGCTTTGTCCTGAACCGCCAGAAAATCGGCGAGTTTACTGAGCCTGATTCCAAGTTCCAGTTGCACTGCCAGATCCAGTTCGAACATCCGGTGATGTTCGTCAAGGATTGCAATAGCCGAACGCTGCGTGGCGATCGCTTCCTCAATTTGTCCTGCCATGTGATGCCAGCGGGCTTTTTTTGTCAGCAGCATGGCATACCAGAAATTCACGTCCGGTTGCTCAGGTGCCAGCGTTTGCAGGAATTCAAAGAGCTTCGTCGCTTCGTCAAGGGGTCGCTCGGCCTCTCGCCATCTTTTGAGATTTCCGACCAGCATCATCCCAAGGCGGGTCCATTGAACTGCCAGTTCAAACGACGCATCCACGTTCTCCGGTTCCGCCAGCAAAACGTCTTCCCAAAGCTGGATGGATCGATTCATGGCGACCTCCGACTCATCCAGCTGACGCAGATTAAACAGCAGGTCTCCGCGCTTCGAAAATGTGAGTGCCAGTTCGGCTTGAGCCACCCGCCGCATATCGATCGTCAGACTGTTGCGTTCAAGCACCTCTTCGAGGATGCGGATGGATTCCTGCAGATTTCCTTTTGCGGCTTCGGCTTTCCCCATTTGATCGTAGATGGACGCCAGCTGGCGGTGGGTCGCCGCCAATTCGATGGCAACGTC
>JANNWZ010000159.1:0-3602 GCA_031409295.1 Mariniblastus sp. | reverse complement strand
TGATTGGGATGTTGGGTTTGAGCGTGGTCTGGGGGTTCAGCTTGTTGTTTGGTTGGCTTAGCGGTGATGATCATTCGACACTGAATTTGAGTCGGTGGACAGAATGGATTCCGTTCGTGTTGCATTCGTTTTTTCTGCTGTTTCTCGGCTACGCAGTGGCGTGGCGCATGAATTCTTCGTATCTCGGTTTAATCGCTCTAGTGCCTTTGGCTTTTCTCCCCTACGTTGCGGCCAGCATCCATCAGGAACTATTGATCCCCAAAGCTTGGGATCGTCGCGAATCCTGGGAAGCAATTTTGTTGATCTATCTGATACTCTTCGCCGGCGGGTTTTATTGGTGGGGCTGGCGCAATGGCTTGCGGTACTTCGAGCCACTTGCCGCCCCGACGGTTCAACACTCGGACCGGCAGTCATTGGCCGCCGTTGGATTGGACTTACTGCAAACCCGCCGATCATCGCCGGTACCGTCGTTGTTGTGGCAATTCGCGGCGCAGAACTGGCATTTTTTGTTGGCCATAAGTTTGCTGTCCCTGTTGGGCGGTGTGTTGCTGGCTCTGGCCACTAATGAATATGTCGGTGTGGAGGTGGGAGTTCTGGCAAACCTTGGGGCGGCGTGTCAATTTTTGGCATACAGTTGGCTTGGCGTGTTGGTGTTCCAAAGTGACGCCAGCGATCGACGGGCGATGTTTTTGGCTGACCGTGGAATCGCTCCCTGGAGAGTTTGGCTGACGCGACTCTTGGTACCGACATCATTGGTGATCTTGCTAATCGGCGTGTTACTTGTTTGCGTGGAAGTATCCGGACTTCGGCAAACCAATGTCTACGTACCAATTGCGATCACTACCTTTATCTCTTCATTAATATTTGGCCAAATCGTGCGGACGCAGATCATGGCGGCATTGTTTGCACCGGTCTTTTCGGCCATTGTTGTGATATGCGGCGCGATAGCATTTCTCAGCCTGTCGGTACCTTGGTGGCTATTGAGCATTCCGATTCTAGGTTGGCTGATTGCCACTTTGGCTTTTACTGGTCCTTGGATGGACGGGCGGCGAGGTTGGCGAATCGGATTGGCGTACGCCATGTTGTTGTTGATCGGCTTTGTAACTCCGTTGGTGCCATTTGCATTTGAATATATTTCTCATCCGCGCATGTCGGATTCAGTCCACGACCAATTGATGGCAATCGCGAATTTGTCCGGGCCGAACAATTCGACTTTGGAGCAATTGCCGCGTTCGGGACAGCCTGAGAATCCGCGGCCGATTGGGAAAGCACTGGGTTCGGTATCCGAACTTCGTGCCGCTGAACGAAACGAAATCAAACGACAACTGACGACCCATCCGCAAGTAGTACCGCAATTGCAGCAGAGAAGTGGCCTCATCGCGGACCTGTTGTTGGTGAACATGCATTTGCAAAACGATCCGGCTGCGAATCGCGTAGCCGAGTATCAATCCATTGTGGATGTGCTGTTACTCCTGGTCGAACGCGTAAGAACTTCCGGAGATCTGAACCAACAGAATCAAGCCGACTGTTTTGAAATTGCCTTGTTGGAAGAAGTTCAATTCGAGACTGCTGAACAGTGGATGGGGCCAGTGCTGCGGCAACGTGTCGTCGATCGATTGTCGAATCAAGCAGCGCGCGACGAAAGCCGGCGGCGGGCCATCGCGATCAGTTGGCAGGCGGTAAATCAAACGAAAGACATCAGTCTTAGTCGCTTTATGCCATCGCGAGGCTATCAAATTGGCTTTAAGGAATCTTTATCTTTAAAAATGAATATAGGTCTACTCTACCAAACGCTGTTTCACCTCGTTGGCTCATCTGAAATTGATCGTCCAAAGATAAAATCCGAACTGGCGGCTCGATTGAAAGCGGCAGGATATCAAGTCACGGGCACTCAGCTGTTTTTCCCAGACGATGAAAGAGGCCAGCGAGATCTGCTCTATGCTGAGCTCGAAACTAGTTCGGTCGCATTCGGAACGTGGTATGAAGGTTGGGAACGTCGCGCTGCCGAGTTGAAGTGAGTATTGAATCCAATAGATTACGAGGAATGTCATGAGCCAATTGTCAACCGCCGCTGTTCTTCCAATCCGGCGTCGCATTCTGTGGATTGCGATTGTTAGTTTTGGAGTTTTGTTTACCGGCATGATGGCGATTGGTCAATATGCGGTCCGCGAACTAGTTGCTAAGCCTCGGCTCGAAAATTACATAAGAACAAACGAGATTGGTGGAAAGTGGATCGAACAACACCTTAAACAAACGACGCACACCGAAGGAACGGTAGCCTGGAACAAGATTCTCCTGATGTGTCGATTGGGTGTCCAAGAGAAATGGAAATCATTTGCGCCGCTGCTGAATAAGGGTGTGAATTCGGAAGGGCAAACTGAACAAGTAGAACTAGACTGGCCGAAAGAAAGAGAACGACTGGAACGCGAACTGGACGCGTTTCTCGATGAAATGCAACCTTTAGTCGAACTGGTCCACGAATCTTCACAAGTCGCGATGCCGGTTTGGCAGCCGATCGGTCTTTACGGTGGAGGTGTGGACTTCAGGTTTATGTACGACGCTCAGACAATCTCTCAGCTGTTATCACTCGAAGTCTATCAAGCGATGAAAGACTCCGACTCGGAACGAGGCTTGGCGGGGATTCGATCGTTGAAAGCTGTTGTCGACACCTGTGATTGGGAATTGGGTTGGACTTGTCGCTCGATACATTTCAACCTTAGAAGTTATCTACACGGCGCCGTTCGAAAATCGTTGTCGACGGAGCTTTGGAATAGTAACCAGCTTGGTCAGATTAATTTACTATTTAATCAACCGGTAGATCCAGTTCATGTTTGGCGCATTGTCTTCGCGGCAGAACGAAACCAGATTCCGTTGATCATCGAACAATTTACTCCCCGAACAATGCAAGACTTGCTGACCTATGAAGAACAACTCGAGTTTTACAAACAGTACGACTCGATCGTTTCGTCGGGTGAAGCGATGTTGGGAAAAACAGAACGACCAGCCTCAAATCCTCAAGCAGGAGACCATCCTCAAATCATTGGTTCGGTTGCGATTCAAGAAACATTGGCCAAAGTTTTACCCTACGTCGCCAGTTGTGCGATCACGATTGAAGAAGCGGAGAATCAACGTCGATTGACCGTGTCGGCGGTAGCAATCAAGCGTTTCCAATTAGAACAACAGCGTTGGCCCCAGAGCCTGGAAGAACTTGCGCAAGTCGGACTATCGATTGACGACTGGACGATTCCGGGATTGCGAAATTTGGGTTACGAAGAAACTCCGGAAGGGGTCACGGTTTTCAAGTTCAGCTCCCCGCAAAAAAGACACCTGATTGAGCCGCTCCCCGATTCCATCCGTCGTCATCCAAACGCCACTTACGATGAAGTCTTGATTCGATAACCTGTATTCCCCGGTCAAACAGCCAGTCCATTTTTGTATTTCCACCCTGAAAAATGGGATAGGCTTCCAGCCTGTCTATACCATCAAGACTGGCTGTAAGCCTTACCCACTTTTCAGGGTGGAAATACGAAAATGGACTGACTGTTTGACCGGGGAATTCAGGTTATCGAATCAAGACTTCATCGTAGGTGGCGTCTGGATGG
>JANNWZ010000158.1:0-32373 GCA_031409295.1 Mariniblastus sp. | reverse complement strand
CAATGGTGGTGCCTGTATACGCGTTCTCGGCGGGAAAAAGATCTGACCCGAAAACTGGCTGCGTATGCGATTCCGCATTACGCTCCGGTAATTCCCAAACGGTATCGGTCGCCCAATGGTCGCTTGCGAACATCGTTTGTGCCACTGTTTGCCAGTTACGTGTTCCTCTTGGGGACTGAAGACGAACGTCAACATGCGCTGGCGAGCAACTGTATTTCCCGTTGTCATTTGATTCAGAATCGCGATCAATTTGTGACGGATTTGCGTCAAATTTACGCTGTGATTGGCGCCGGAGTTCCGTTGACGCCCGAGGCGCGGCTGGTGGCCGGAAACAAGGTCCGCGTGAAAGGCGGACCGTTTGCCGGTTATGAAGGAACGGTGATTCGGCGGGAAGGCAAGACTCGGCTGTTGCTCTCGATCCATTTCCTGGAACAGGGCGTCTCGATGGAGATGGACGAAGGCCTGCTGGTTCCCCAATAACGCTGAGAATGCACGCCGAAATCCTCAAAACCGCTCGATCCGGATTGATCGATACCAGCTTGAGCCAAAACATCGCCGGTACCGGAAACTGAGGTGCTGTCGAAAATACATCGCTAAAGTACACTGGAGCTGGCTGGTACCCCTATACAACTGAACCCCCTGCGCGGGCCTGGATTAATCTTGGTTGAGCTTACTAAAAAACGCATCTATGTCGCCGGGCATCGTGGGATGGTCGGACAAGCCGTTGTTCGCGCGCTATCGAACGCGGGTGCTGAGCAGTTGATATTGCGGACCCGCAGCGAATTGAATTTGTGTAATCAAGCTGACGTGCAGGATTTTTTTCACAGCGAACGACCGGACATCGTCGTCTTCGCGGCTGCCAAGGTCGGCGGGATTCATGCCAATCATACTTATCCGGCTGAATTTTTGTATGACAATTTAATGATGGCCGCGAATTCCATTCATGCCGCTTATCAGGCCGGCAGTCAGCGATTTCTGTTTTTGGGCAGCACTTGCATTTACCCGCGACTGGCGCCGCAACCGATGTCCGAAGATTGTCTGCTGACGGGACCGTTGGAGACCACGAATGAGGCCTATGCGCTGGCCAAAATTTCCGGACTGAAAATGTGTCAGCACTATCGCAGCCAATATGGCGTGCTGTTCCATTCGGCGATGCCCACCAATCTGTATGGTCCCGGGGACAATTACCATCCCGAAAATTCCCATGTGTTGCCGGCCTTGATTCGGCGCATCCATGAGGCCAAAATTGCCGCGGCAGATTCGATTGCGATCTGGGGCACCGGTTCGCCTCGGCGAGAGTTTCTGCATGTGGACGATTTGGCCGATGGGTTGCTGCATTTGTTGCAGTTGACCGACCCACCGAACCTGGTCAATGTTGGAACAGGAACGGATGTGACAATCCTCGAATTAACGAAAAAAATTGCGAAAGTCATCGGCTACGAAGGTAAAATACAGACGGATCCCAGCAAACCGGATGGAACTCCTGTCAAACGAACCGACATGACCCGAATGCACGAAACCGGCTGGTCGTCCCGGATCGATTTAGAAACTGGATTGAAGCAAACCTATCAGGATTTTTTAGCTGAGACCGAGCAAGGTTTGATTCGACAAGGTTTGCCGTTCAACCTGAAACCTAAATCACTGAACACTGAACACTGAACACTGAACACTGAACACTGAACACTGAACACTGAACACTGAACACTGAAAAAATCATGAGCAAAAAAGCACTAATCACTGGAATCACTGGCCAAGACGGTTCCTACCTCGCCGAACTGTTGTTGTCCAAAGGCTACGAAGTACACGGGATTGTCCGCCGGAGCAGCAGTTTCAATACTGATCGCATCGACCACATCTATCGCGACCCGCATGAAACCGATGCGAAATTATTCTTGCATTATGGCGATCTGACCGACGGGCAAAATCTGACCAATCTGGTCCTCGACCTGGGTCCCGATGAGATTTACAACCTGGGAGCGCAATCGCATGTTCGCGTGTCCTTTGACGCACCGGCTTATACGGTTCAAGTCGTCGGGATCGGAGCGTTGAATGTCCTGGAAGCCGCTCGGCAATTGAACAAACAGAAAAAGACGCGAGTCTATCAAGCTTCCTCGTCGGAAATGTACGGCGATGTAATTGAGACCCCGCAAACCGAAAAAACTCCGTTTCAACCGCAATCACCTTATGCTTGTGCCAAGGTCTATGCGTTTCATCAAACGGTCAACTATCGTCAGGCTTATGACCTGTTTGCCACCAATGGGATTTTATTCAACCATGAATCTCCCCGCCGTGGCGAGACGTTTGTCACGCGGAAAATCACCCGCGCCGCAACTCGCATCAAACTCGGTTTACAGAAGAAGTTGTTTCTGGGAAACATCGACGCGAAACGGGACTGGGGATACGCCAAAGACTATGTCGAAGGCATGTGGCTGATGTTGCAACACACCACGCCGGATGATTTCGTGTTGGCGACAGGCGAAACGCAGACGATCCGGCAGTTTCTCGATTACACATTCGAGTATCTCGAAATGGACTGGACCAAATATGTGGAAATCGACCCCCGATATTTCCGTCCGACGGAAGTCAATCTGTTATTGGGCGACCCTTCCAAGGCAAAACGCGAACTCGGTTGGGAACCCCAAACCAGCTGCAAAGAGCTTGCCGAACTGATGGTTGATCACGATTTGGACTTGGCGCGCAACGAAGCGACGCAGCAGAGTTTGAAATAAGAATCCGCAACATTTCTGAATTGCCAGGATTCTGGGTGACGTGTTGTTACCGATTGGAAGTTGCTAAGATGCAGCTTGTAATTCGCCCTGAGTGCATCTCTGGAAACACCACGCCGCTGTCGTAGTCACCCAGAAGAACGAAGTGCGCGCCGATTAACGTGGCGACCTGGCCACGACAAATCAGCGAACTTGGGGGCTCCACACAACGACATTGGCATTCCGGGTTTAGGCATTCACCGTTGAAGAAAAAACACGATTGGTCCGATCGGGCGTTACTGATTACCGGTGGCACTGGTTCCTTTGGGAAGTCCTTCGTACGACAAATTCTGCAGGAGTTTCCCGAAGTCAGTCGGCTGATCATCTATTCGCGCGATGAGCTGAAGCAGTTTGAGATGCAACAGGAGTTTCCACGGGAACGATTCCCCAACCTGCGCTTCTTCATCGGCGACGTTCGAGATCTGCCGCGACTGGAAACCGCACTCGAAGGCGTCACCGACGTCATTCACGCCGCCGCATTGAAGCAAGTTCCCACCGCCGAATACAATCCGTTTGAATGCATCAAGACGAACATTCTGGGTGCCCAGAATGTGATCACGGCGGCGATGCGAAATAATGTACGTCGAGTGGTCGCGTTGTCAACGGATAAGGCTTGTGCTCCGATCAATCTGTATGGTGCCACCAAACTGTGTTCGGACAAGATGTTTGTCGCGGCCAATCATATTCAAGGCTCGCGCGGGATGGCATTTTCGGTCGTTCGTTATGGAAACGTGATGGGCTCACGAGGTTCCGTCATTCCATTTTTCCAACAACAGAAACCCAGTGGTGTGCTGACGATCACGGACCCGCGGATGACACGCTTCAATATTTTGCTGTCCGATTCGGTAGCGTTGGTAATGCAGGCTCTCGATAATTCACTCGGCGGCGAGATCTATGTCCGCAAGATTCCCTCGTATCGGATCATGGATGTCGCCGCGGCGATTGGACCGGAGTGTGAACATCGCATCGTCGGAATTCGACCCGGTGAAAAATTGCATGAAGAGATGATCACGGAAGTCGATTCGCTTTCTACGATGGAGACCGAACAATATTATATCATCGTGCCACAAGACCCCTTCAGTTCGGTCGCTGATAGCATGGCCCGCTATCAGGAGTTTCACCAGGCGGAATTTATTACCGAAGGATTTTCCTACTGTTCCAATACGAACACCGACTGGTTAACCGTCGACCAATTGCGGCAGTTGATCCACCAGATCTAGAACCGCCATCGTCCATCATTCTCCGGATAAATTCATGCTGCAATATGGACGACAGAATATCACGGAAGAAGACATCGCCCGCGTGGCGAAGGTCCTGCGAAGTGATCTCATCACGACCGGCCCCGTGGCAGCGGAATTTGAATCGGCGTTTGCGGAGTACATTGGCGTTAAGCATGCGGTCGCGGTATGCAATGCGACGGCCGCCTTGCATTTGGCCATGCTTGTGGCCGGTATTGGTCCCGGTGATCGGGTGGTGACGTCGCCGAATACTTTTCTGGCTTCGGCCAATTGTGCTGCCTTTGTCGGAGCAACTCCCGATTTCGCAGACATTGATCCCGTGACCTACAATCTTTGTCCGGAATCTCTTGAGGAGCACTGGCAGTCCGATACAAAAGCCGTCATTCCGGTCCATTACGCGGGCGGACCGGCAGACCTGGAACAAATCTCCCAAATCGCTCGCAGTCACGGCGCGATAGTGATTGAGGACGCGTGTCATGGAATCGGCGGCTCGATCGAACAGCACGGTGAGATGAAAAAAATCGGCAGCCGCGATTGGGCGGACATGACCACTTTCAGTTTTCATCCGGTAAAAACGCTGACGACTGGTGAAGGGGGTATGCTGGTCACAAATAATTCCGAGTACGCCCATCAAGCGCGACTGCTGCGAACGCATGGCATGGTTCGCGATCCGCAGTCGATGCTCGGGCTGGGATCGCCGGACTTCGACGAACGGGGGGTCTGGTATTACGAGATGCAACATTTGGGCTACAACTTTCGCATTACGGATTTTCAGTGCGCCCTGGGGCTGAGCCAGTTGTCACGATTGGACGAAGTGATTCTGCGCCGCCGGGAAATTGTTGCAGCCTATAATTCAGCGTTTGCGGATTGTCCGTTGTTGACCACACCTCGTTTGCGTAACGAGCGGGAACGTGAATTTACGTCGTGGCACTTGTATACTTTGCTGGTGGATTTTGCCAAACTCGAACTGACGCGGAGCGACGTGATGGACCGGCTCGCCAAACGCGGAGTCGGGACGCATGTGTTATATATTCCGGTTTATCTTCAACCTTGGTATCGAAAAACCTATGGATATTCCGCCGGCAAATGCCCCCGCGCCGAACGCTACTATCAACGGGCGCTCTGTTTGCCGCTGTACCCCTCGATGACCGATGCGGATGTCCAGTTGGTGATCGACAGTATCCGCGAAATTGTCGACCGATGACTTGACTCGCTAACCCCGCTCCGTCTCACGATGCCACCGTTCCTCCGTATTCGAGCCCAACACATGTCATCATCCGAATCAAAATTTCGTACCCCTCAAGAAGAATTTTGGGCCGGCTCATTCGGTGACGAATACATTCAACGCAATACAGCGGAACTTTTTTTAGCGGCTAACATTGCGATGTTTGCGAATATCTTTCGGCATACTGGTAAATTGGGGTCGGTGATTGAATTGGGTGCCAACATCGGTTTGAACCTGCGCGCAATTCACTGCTTGCAACCGATAGCCCAATTGAACGCGATTGAAATCAATCAGACGGCCTGTCAGCAACTCGCTGAACAATTGCCCCAAACCACCATTCATGCCACGAGCATCCTGGACTTTGAGCCGCACCAAGCCTATGACCTGGCGTTCATCAAAGGGGTGCTGATTCATATTAATCCGGATCAATTGCCGGCGGTCTATGATAAATTGGCGGCCCTGGCGGCGCGGTATGTCCTGATTGCCGAGTACTATAATCCCGTCCCGGTAACGATCAGCTATCGGGGGCATACCGACCGGCTGTTCAAACGTGATTTTGCCGGTGAATTTCTTGATCGACATCCGGAGTTTCGGGTAGTGGATTATGCATTTGTCTGGCGACGAGATCCGATGTTTCCGCAAGACGATACGACCTGGTTTTTGCTCGAGCGCCAAACCGGTACACCAGCATGATCGTGGCAGTCATTCCCGCGCGGGCTGGCAGCAAACGCATCCCCGGCAAAAATAGGCGTTCGTTTTGTGGTCGTCCCATTATTGAATATTCGATTCAGGCGGCCTTGCAAGCGGGAGTCTTTGATCGCGTCATTGTTTCGACAGACTCCGATCAGATTGCCGAGCTCGCGGTGGCTGCGGGAGCCGAGGCGCCGTTTCGCCGACCGCTCGAATTGGCCGACGATTTCACGCCCACCATTCCGGTGATTCGGCAGGCGATCCAAACCATCGAAACTGTCGCCGACCCAATCGAGTTTTGTTGTTGTCTGTACCCGACCGCTCCCTTTGTCACAGCAGCCGATCTGCAGGCGGGATTGAAGCAACTGCAGCAACATCCGTCGGCTGAGTTTGCCTTTCCGATCACGACATTTTCGTTTCCGATCTTTCGTTCCTTGCAAGTTATCGGTAACGAATTGAAGATGTACTTTCCCGAATACGAGAATACGCGTTCACAGGATCTGCCGGAGGCTTGGCATGACGCGGGCCAGTTCTATTGGGGCACCGCGCAAGCTTGGCAGCAGGCCCAGGGTATTTTTTCTGCTGTATCTATTGGGATTCCAATTCCTCGATACCGCGTCCAGGATATCGATACGCTGGAAGACTGGGTTCGCGCCGAAGCGATGTTTCGCGCGTTGGCGAGTTGACCACTTTGAATCCATTTTCCGAAGTTATCCCGGCCGGCCCGTTGTTGATTCGGGCCGATGCCTCCGTCGCGATTGGCACCGGTCATGTGATGCGCATGATCGCCCTGGCGCAAGCGTGGCAACGGCGGCGCGGAACGGTGACGCTGGCGGCGCGAGATTGCCCGGCAGCGCTGGCCGAGCGTTTGAGTCAGGAGCAGATCCGTTTGTATCGCCTGCCCGATTGCCAGATTGGTAGTCGGAGCGACGCAATCGCCACGCGCCGATTGGCCAATGAATTGGGAGCCCACGGTCTTGTGGTCGACGGCTATCAGTTTGCTGGAGATTATCAGGCCCAGGTTCGCGACAACGATTACTCACTGTTGGTGGTTGATGATTATGGTCACTCGGATCGGTATTTCTGTGATCTGATCCTGAACCAAAATCTCGGCGCGGTACCGAGTGCGTATGCGGCCTGTGAGCCCGACACCAAGGTTCTGGTGGGGCCAGGTTTTGCCTTGTTGCGGAACGAGTTTTTGGTTTCGCGCGATGGCGGAACTACGGCGCGCGATGCCGCTGACCAAACGCCGCATCTCTTGGTTACCTTGGGTGGATCGGACGAGGGCAATGTCACTGGATTGGTGTTGGACGCGCTCGCGACAATCAGTACCGTTCCGTTGTCGGTCCGCGTACTCGTCGGCAGCAGCAATCCGCATGCCGACCACCTGCTAACCCAAGCCACCAAGTTACCGCACGTGTCGATCTGGCAAAATGTTTCCGACATGGCGTCACAATATCGCTGGGCGGACTTGGCCATCGCCGCCGGCGGCAGTACGAATTGGGAAATGTGTTTTTTTGGATTGCCGAGAATATTGGTAGTGCTGGCTGACAATCAGCGCGGCGTTGCTGCGGCGCTGGCGGCAGAGGGATCGGCGTGCAATCTGGGTGACGCGGCGGATCTGACGATCAACAATTGGGTGGCCGCAATTCGTCGCCTGGCGACTGAACCACAAACCCGTGAATTACTTGCGCAGAAATCGCGTGGCTTGGTCGATGGTTGGGGGGCGGCTCGAGTTGTGGATGAGATGTTGGCCGTAAACCGTTCCAGCGGAAGTTCAATGCTCGATCGTCAACTCCTGACTTTGCGACCAGCCAGGCTGGCCGATAGCTCGCTGTTATTAAGCTGGCGAAACGATCCGGTAACGCGACAGTCCAGTCGCCAACAGAATTTGGTTGATCCAAGCGACCATGAACGGTGGTTGGTCGCGACAATCGAAGGAACCGGTCGACGTTTGTTCATCGCGGAGTCGGCGGGTCACGCGATCGGCACCGTGCGATTGGATTACGGCGAAACCGTCGAGATCTCCTGGACGATTGCCCCGGCGGCGCGCGGCAGGGGCTGGGGACATCGGCTTGTCCAGCAGATCGTGGATCAAGCCGATTGCGATTTGATCGCTGGCGTACGACCGGACAATGTTGCCTCCCAAAAAATTGCCTGCGCGGCCGGATTTGAGTTATTGCACGGCACAACCGAGTTGCTAACCTATCGACGTCCTGTCAAGAAAGCATGCCCGAAACAATGAGCGATCAACCCTTCCAAATTGCCGGTCGCAGCATCGGTGTTAACCAACCGTGCTACATCATTGCGGAAATGTCTGCCAATCATCAGCAGGATTTCCAGACGGCCTGTCAAATTATTCACGCGATCAAGGCCGCCGGCGCCGATGCGGTCAAACTGCAAACTTACACGGCCGGTACGTTGACGATTGATTGCGATCGAGCCGATTTTCAAATCGGTGCCGGGACGATTTGGGAAGGAAAAAATTTGTACCGATTGTATGGTGAAGCCTATACACCGTGGGAATGGCAACCGCAATTGTTTCAGTTGGCCCGCGAGCTGGGGTTGGATTGTTTCTCATCCCCATTTGATCGAACCTCCGTGGACTTTCTGGAGACCCTCAACCCGCCGGCGTATAAGATTGCCTCGTTTGAATTAGTCGATTTGCCGTTGATCGAATATGTCGCTGCCAAGGGCCGGCCGCTGATCATGTCGACGGGCATGGCGAGTTTGGCAGAAATTTCTGACGCGGTTGAAGTTGTTAAGCGAGCCGGTGTGCCGTTGGCATTGTTGAAATGCACGAGCGCCTATCCCGCGTTGCCCGCATCGATCAACTTGCGAACGATTCCCCATTTGTCAGCTTCGTTTGGCGTTCCGGTGGGGCTCTCGGATCACACGTTGGGGATTGAAGTACCGGTCGCTGCGGTAGCCTTGGGGGCGGCGATTATCGAAAAACATTTTACACTGTCCCGCGCCCAGGCTGGTCCGGATAGTGCGTTCTCATTGGAACCAGCCGAGTTTGCGGCGATGGTGATCGCGGTTCGCAATGCGGAACAAGCCCTGGGCCAAGTGAACTACACGCGAACCGAACAGGAGCATGCCAGCAAAGTATTCCGGCGCTCGTTGTACATTGTCGCCGACATGCAGGCCGGAGAGGTTTTCACGATGGAGAATGTCCGCAGCATTCGGCCCGGATATGGACTGCCTCCCAAGTATCTCGGACAGGTGCTCGGCAGAACCGCCCAGCAAAATTATCCTCGCGGAACAGCTTTGAGTTGGGAGATGCTTGGTTAGGGCGAGAAGGTTGGTGTTGTACGGTTATTGTTGCCAGCCGACTGACCGGGGCTTGGCAATCAACAATACGATCCCAGCGGCATTCAAATCGTTGGCCCGATAATCGTCAGAACCCTAACAAACTGCCTCTTGGTCGCCGTCGGAATAACAGTGCTCATCACTATATTTTTCCCACGGCCTGATTACTCAACGATTTACCAATGAATTTTCAGCGCTATGTTAGCTGCTGTAAATTATGGTTAAACTTTAGTGTTTGAGCGGGAACTAGCCCCGAACTTGGTGGTGAAATCGACCTTTTCGATGTCACCCAGAAGAACGGAGTGCGCGCTGGTCGCGGCCCCGATTTAGTGATCGGTTCCGGGTCATTGGTTCTGTCAGCTTCGCCAAGACGATAACCGTTTTTCCCGGCCTGCGGCCACAACCGGTAGGCAAGAACTTCGCTCGATTTAGGTTTTATGAATCCTGAACTGATCAACCGACCCATTAAGGCCGTGATTCTCGCGGGGGGACTGGGGACACGCATCTCCGAGGAAACCCACCTGAAGCCCAAACCGATGATTGAAATTGGCGGACGGCCGATTCTATGGCATATCTTGAAAATTTATTCTGCTCACGGCATCAATGATTTCATCATCTGTGCCGGCTACAAAGGCTATCTAATCAAAGAGTATTTTGCCAACTATTTTCTCCATATGTCCGATGTGACCTTTGACATGCATCGCAACGGGATGGAAGTCCATACACGAAACGCTGAACCGTGGCGGGTAACGATTGTGGACACCGGCGAAAACTCCATGACAGGCGGACGACTGGCCCGGGTCAGACCCTACCTCAACGATCAAACTTTTTGTTTTACTTATGGCGACGGCGTCGCCGATATCGACATCCGCGCGTCGATCGAATTTCATCAACGACGCGGAAAGTTGGCAACGTTGACCGCCGTGCAACCGCCAGGCCGTTACGGGGCCCTCGGTTTTGACCGGAATGACCCCGATGGCGTCGCGGCATTTCAGGAAAAACCCGAAGGTGATGGAGCTTGGATCAACGGCGGTTTCTTCGTGTTGGAACCCGAAGTTCTGGATTTGATCAAGCATGGAGACGAGACGGTTTGGGAGCGTGGTCCGTTGGAGACGTTGGCACGGGAACAGCAACTCTCGGCCTATCGGCATCGCGGCTTCTGGCGACCAATGGATACATTGCGTGACAAAATCGAATTGGATTCGTTGTGGAGCAAAGGCACGGCTCCCTGGAAAACGTGGGAATAACGTTGTTCGCCAATCGATATCAGAACAAACGCGTGCTCGTCACCGGCCATACGGGCTTCAAAGGAAGCTGGTTGGCGCTGTGGCTAACGCAATTGGGGGCGCAGGTCGCGGGTTTGGCCCTCGATCCAGCGACCACACCCAATCATTGGGACTTACTTGGATTGGCAATTGACGACCATCGCGTTGATATTCGCGATTTCGCCGAAACAACCAAGGTCGTACAGTCTTTTCAGCCGGAAATAGTCTTTCATCTGGCCGCTCAACCTCTCGTCCGACGATCGTATCGCGACCCGTTGGAAACTTGGTCGACGAATGTGCAGGGGACGGCGAATCTACTGGAAGCCTGTCGGCAGGTTTCCAGTGTTCAATCTATCGTCTGCATCACGACGGACAAAGTCTACGCCAATCAAGAATGGGCCTGGGGCTACCGCGAAAACGATGCGCTCGGTGGACACGATCCGTATAGTGCTTCCAAAGCCGCCTGCGAACTGGTCGCGGCCAGTTATCGCAAAGCATTCTTTGAACAAGAGAATCGCTGCTTGCTGGCCACCGTTCGTGCGGGCAACGTCATCGGCGGTGGCGATTGGTCCGAAGATCGATTGATTCCCGATCTGGTGCGGGCCGCGGCCACGGGATCGGTTTTGGAAATTCGTTCGCCCGCAGCCACGCGACCTTGGCAACATGTACTGGAGTCCTTGAGCGGATATTTGATGGTCGGGCAGAAATTGATCGAACGGAACAGCGAATTTGCCCGAGCTTGGAACTTTGGACCCAATCCGGAAGACAATCGCCGCGTGATTGAGATCCTGGATGAACTAAAATTGCACTGGCCGGAAATCAACTACCGCGTCACGGCAGAACCCCAACCGCACGAAGCCAATTTGTTGTATCTCGATAATTCGCTAGCCAAAAACCAACTTCACTGGCAACCCGTGTGGACCCTTCAACAAACGCTGACACAAACTGCCCACTGGTACCAAGCTCAGGCTGTAAACGGATCTGTCGCGTCGAAACAGCAGCTGGGGCAGTTCATTCATGATGCCCGCGAGTCCACTTTGGAATGGGCACGTTTATGCAATTGACATCGACAAAAATTGAAGGCTTGATGGTGGCCGATTCAACTGCCGTCGCCGATCATCGGGGCGCGTTCCTGCGTTGTTTTTGCCTCCCCTCATTAAAAGACACGATGGCAGATCGGCAAGTATTGCAAATCAATCACTCGCGAACAGAAACCGTTGGAGCCCTGCGCGGTTTGCATTTTCAACGTCCTCCATTTGCCGAAATGAAACTGATACGATGCATTCGGGGACGCGTCTGGGATGTCGCCATCGATTTACGTCATGGCTCAGCGACGTTTTTGCAATGGCATGGGGAAGAGTTGTCACCGACGAACAACCGGATGATGATCATTCCCGAAGGCTTTGCGCATGGATTTCAAGTGCTGGAACCAGCCAGCGAATTGTTGTATTTACACACGGCCGTTTACCATGTCGATTCTGAAGGGGGAGTCCGTTACGACGACCCGCGAGTCGAAATTGACTGGCCACTTCCAGTCGTCGACCTTTCGCGGCGTGATCAAAACCATCCGTTCTTGCCTGCCAACTTTGAAGGCCTCGCCGCATGAATTGTCGTCACTGCAAAACATCGCTGGAGCATACGTTTCTTGATTTGGGTTTTGCTCCGCCATCCAACGCCTACCTGGCGGCCGATCAGCTAAATCGTCCGGAAGTCTATTATCCGTTGAAGTTACGCGTTTGCGAAAAATGTTGGCTGGTGCAAACCGAAGACTATACTCAGGCGGATGAGTTGTTTTGCGATGACTACGCCTATTTCTCCTCCACGTCGAAGAGTTGGTTGAAACATGCGGCTGAGTATTGTGCATCAATGACCCGTCGATTGGGATTGAACGCGAACAGTTTTGTGATTGAAATCGCTTCGAACGACGGTTACTTGCTCAAAAACTTTGTCGGCTCCGGAGTACCCTGCCTGGGTATCGAACCGACGGCCGGAACCGCCGCGGCAGCGGAACAACTGGGCATTCCGGTGATGCGAGAATTTTTCGGCGCGTCCTTGGGTCAACAGCTGGCCGCGTCGGGAAAGCAAGCGGACTTGATCGCCGGCAACAACGTGTACGCTCACGTACCCGACATCAATGATTTTACGGCAGGTCTTTCGGCCGCTCTGAAACCAGGTGGCACGATCACTTTGGAATTCCCGCATCTGATGCAGCTGGTTCAGCAAAACCAGTTTGACACAGTCTACCACGAACATTTTTCCTACCTGTCGTTGCTGACCGTCAGTCACATTTTCGAAAGTTGCGGACTACGAATTTATGACGTGGAACAAATCCCGACGCACGGCGGCAGTCTACGAATTTTCGGTTGTCACCAAAGCGACTCCCAAACGTGTACCTCGGCGGTGGCTGTTGTACTGAAACAAGAACAGGCGGCGGGCCTGCGGGATCTCGAGACTTATTTGCAGTTCCAACGGCGAGCCGACCGTGTCAAAGACGATCTGTTGAGTTTTTTGATCGAACAAAAACGAGCCGGTAAACGAGTCGTCGCGTATGGCGCTGCGGCAAAAGGAAACACGCTGTTAAATTACGCCGGCGTCAAGCCAGATTTGCTCCCCGTCGTAGCCGACGCGGCTCCTTCCAAGCAACACAAATTTTTGCCCGGCAGCCATATCCCGATTATCGAACCAGAATTGCTGGCGACCTGGAAACCAGACTACGTGGTCATTCTCCCTTGGAACATTGCGGCTGAAGTGTTGGAATCCCAAGCGGATCTGACAAAATCAGGTTGTCGGTTCGTAACCGCCGTTCCCCAATTGAAAGTTCACTAAGCCAGTGCAAGTCATTGTCACAGGCGCGACGGGCTTTGTCGGCAGGCATGTGGTGACCGCGTTGCTGGCTCGGCAACACTTGGTCACGGCAGTGGCCCGAAACCTGGATACCGCCAGGCAATTACCCTGGTTCGAGCAGGTGAAATTCATCACGTCCGATCTGGGTAAACTACATGGCGGTGTGCGCGACCAGCTCGGCGAGGCTGATCTCATTGTGCATTTGGCGTGGCCCGGATTACCGAACTACCGAGGTCTGTTCCATTTTGAAAAAAACCTGCCGGAAGCCTACTCGTTTCTCAGTGCGGCCATCCAAGAAGGATATTCGCGGCTGCTGGTCGTGGGAACCTGTTTTGAGTACGGCCGGCAGCAGGGATGTTTGAGCGAAAACCTCAACACGAATCCCGACAATCCTTATGGACTCTCGAAAGACACACTTCGAAAATTTTTGGAGTTGCTGCAATACGAACGGCCGTTCAAGTTGCAATGGTGCCGGCTGTTTTATATGTTTGGTGCGGGACAAAATCCGAAGAGTCTGTTAGCACAACTGGACACGGCCCTTGAGCGCGGCGACGACTCGTTTCCGATGTCCGGCGGTGAGCAAATCAGGGATTTTCTCCCGGTCACCGAAATTGCTCGACGGATCGTGCAGTTGATCGAGCATCCCGAGGCAGAAGGGGTTTTTAATATCTGTAGCGGCCAGCCGATTTCGATTCGAAAACTTGTCGAAAACCGCGTCCGCGAAGTCGGTGGTCAGATTAAACTGCAACTCGGCGTTTACCCTTATCCAGACTACGAACCCTTTGCCTTCTGGGGCGATACCTCTAAATACTCTAATTTTGAAAACCAATTATGAACCAAAACCCAACCAAAGAATTTGAAAACGAACGATCCGAGCGCGTCGCCACTTATGCCGATAGCCCGCTGGCTGAGGCTGCTGCGGTGTTTTTACAAGAGAGCACGCGTCCGAAATATTCCTACAACTTCTCCTGGATGGGGCGACCCATCATTCAGTATCCACAGGACATGGTGGCGATGCAGGAATTAATCTGGCAAATTCAGCCCGACCTGATCATTGAAACAGGGATCGCTCACGGTGGGTCGTTGATTTTTTCCGCGGCGATGTTGGAATTGAATGCGGCTTGCGGCGGACCCAAAGATGCCCGGGTGTTGGGAATCGACATCGACATTCGTGAACATAATCGCGAGGCCATCGAAGCCCACCCCATGTTCAAGCGGATCGATATGATTCAAGGTTCGAGTGTGGCGCCAGAAATTGTGGCGGAAGTCAAAAAACGCGCGTCCACCTATTCACGAATTCTGGTTTGTCTGGACAGTAATCATACTCATGAACACGTCTTGGCCGAACTCCAAGCGTACGCTCAATTGACCAGCGTCGGAAGTTATTGCGTGGTATTTGATACGGTCATCGAGGACCTGCCCGCCGAAATGTTCCCGGACCGTTCGTGGGGGCCAGGCGACAATCCCAAGACGGCTGTTTTCGAGTACCTGAAATCACATCCCGAATTTGAAATTGACAAAAGTATCGACTACAAAATTCTCATTAGTGTAGCGCCCGATGGATATCTGCGCCGCGTACGATGAGCACGGAGATCGCACGTAGATTTATCGAGTTTTGCCAACTTCCGATCATTCGAGCCCTGTTTTTTTGAATTGAGTAATTGACCGTGACCAGTACTTACCAACGTGAATTATATCGGGTTGAACGACTGCCCGTGTTTCAAAATCGAATGTATGAATCGTCCCAAGCAGCGCGGGATTGTCCGAAAGGGGATGTTGTGCTGGTCCAAGATTTACGTACCGGATTGATTCATAATGATTCTTTTCGCCCTGATTTGATGGTCTATGACCAATTCTACCAAAATGAACAGGCTCTTAGCAGTATTTTTCAGCGACACTTGAATGACGTTGTTGAGCTAATCGGTCCACATTTTCGTGGCCTGCAATTGGTGGAAATCGGCTGTGGAAAAGGACACTTCTTGGAACAACTTCACGGACAGGGGTTTCAAATAATCGGCTTGGATCCAACTTACGAAGGGACCAATCCGGCGATTCTCAAAGAGTACTTTAATGCGGATAGCGGCGTCGAGGGTGAGGCCATTATTCTTCGCCATGTCTTGGAACATATTCAGGACCCCGTTGGGTTTCTAATGTCGATTAAGGAAGCCAATCATGGTCGCGGATTGATTTACATTGAAGTCCCTTGTTTTGACTGGATTTGCGAACATCGAACCTGGTTCGATGTTTTTTATGAACACGTTAACTATTTCCGGCTCGATGACTTTCAAAGAATTTTTGGCGACGTCAAAGAACTGAGACGTACGTTTGGCGGACAGTATTTGTCCGTCGTGGCGAACTTGGAATCACTGAAAATTCCCGACATCGGGACCGCGGATCAATTCGCATTTCCCTCGAATTTTTTGGAATCTGTCGACATTTTTTGCCAACGCTTCAAAGCTGCACCCAGTTCAACCCGCAACCTCGTTCAGCCGCAACTTACAGTGTGGGGCGGCGCATCGAAGGGGGTGATCTTCTCGTTGTTTATGGAACGCGCCGGAATTCAAGTGAACTGCGTAATCGATATCAATCCCGGCAAACAGGACAAGTTTTTGGCAGCCACTGGGATTCAAGTTCTGTCGCCAGAAATGGCATTTCAACAGTTGCCGACCGGTTCTGACATTGTGGTAATGAATAACAATTACCTTGCCGAGATTGAACAGACGACCGCCGGAAGATTCAATTGTATAACTGTCGAATGTTCTGCGAAAAAAACTAAATTCGAATCCTCAAGATGAATCTGACATCGCTTTCCCGATTCGAAATTGAAATCTGTTTCGACTTCGAATTTCCATTGCAGTGCCGCTGAAGGCTATTTGAAACACATTTCCTAATGCCCGCGATCGAGTGTTAAGAAAAAATTTAATCGCGAACTACCTCGGACAGGGCTGGACGGCCCTGATGGGGGTGGTGTTTGTTCCGGTCTATATTCATTACCTTGGAATTGAATCGTATGGCTTGATCGGACTCTTTGCGCTGTTGCAAGCCTGGTTAACGTTGCTCGATATGGGAATGACTCCCACGCTCAGCCGCGAAATGGCTCGCTTTACCGGTGGTTCCTCCGATGGCCAGTCGCTGCGAGATTTGTTGCGCAGCGTCGAGTATTTTGCTTTTGGAATCGCTGTATTGATTGCGGTTGGTATTTTTGCGGCGTCCGACTGGTTGGCAACGGACTGGTTACGCGCGGAAGAATTGCCAACCGCGACAGTGGCACAAGCATTTTCAATCATGGGGCTGGTGACCGCGCTTCGATTCATCGAGTCGATCTATCGGAGCTGCATCGTCGGACTGCAACGACAAGTCCTATTGAATGTTGTCAATTGCGTTTTTTCCACGATCCGTGGGATTGGCGCGATTGGTATTCTAGCGTGGGTCTCGCCGACGATCACGGCCTTTTTTATCTGGCAAGGAGTTCTTTCATTACTGACCATGGCGACTTTCGCGATGGTGACCTACTACGCTTTGCCGCGCACCGATTTGCCGGGCCGTTTTTCGCTGGACGCCGTGCGCGGCGTGTGGGCGTTTGCCAGCGGAATGATGGGAATCTCGTTTCTGGCAATGCTGCTGACCCAGTCGGACAAACTGATCCTGTCGAAATTACTGGTCTTGTCGGAGTACGGATATTACTCGTTGGCAGCGATGGTGGCCGCCGCACTGTACAACGTGGTCGGTCCGATTACACAAGCCTGGTTCCCTCGATTGAGTCAACTGCATGCTGCGGGCGATGAACAAGCGTTGGCCCAGACCTATCATCAGGGCGCACAACTGGTCAGCGTCATTGCCGGCAGTGCCGCAATCGTAATCATTTTCTTTTCCGATACGTTACTGGAATTCTGGACTCGCGATACGACGATCGCGGTCAAGTCGGCGCGGTTGGTCAGCTTGCTGGTGTTGGGAAATTTCATGAACATTCTCATGTGGATTCCCTATCAAACGCAATTGGCTTATGGCTGGACGAGTTTGGCGATCCGCATCAATCTGGTCGCTGTGGCGATTATTGTTCCGGCGATTTACTGGGTGACGCCACGTTATGGAACGGAAGGGGCAGCTTGGGTGTGGGTTGCATTGAACGTGGGCTATCTGACAGCGGGAATTCATTTGATGTTTCGCCGAATTCTGACCACTGAAAAATGGCATTGGTATGCCTATGACGTGGCATTGCCGTTGTCGGCTGGAACGCTGGCCGCCGTGCTGGCGCGCGTTGCGCTGCCTCATCCCGCCACAGCCTTCCCACAGTTTTTTACCCTAGCGACGGCGACCGTGCTGACCTTGGCTAGTTCCATGGCGGCCGCGGGAATCGTTCGCACGATTGTCCTTTGCTTGGTCGCCAAATTCTGTTCTTGCCTCGGTTTCACTTCAGCCTCCTATCGGCGATCTTGATACAGATATGACTTCTCGCTCCAACGATTCAATTCCCGCTCGAACCGCGTTGATTTGCGGAGTCAGCGGACAAGACGGGGCTTACCTCGCGAAGCTCTTACTGAACAAGGGCTATCTGGTTTGGGGAACTTCGCGAGACGCTCGCGGCGCCAGTTTTTCCAATCTCAAACGGCTCGGCCTGTCCGATCGTATTAATTACGTATCGATGGTCCCCGAAGATTTTCGCAGCGTTTTTATGGCGCTGCAGCGTTCACAACCGCAAGAAGTCTATTATCTCGCCGGTCAATCGTCGGTCGGATTGTCCTTTGAAGAGCCTGCCGAGACGATTCAGAGTATCGCCATCGGCACATTGAATATGCTCGAAGCTTGTCGGATGGTCGATCATCCGGTGCGGCTGTACCAAGCCGGTTCGGGTGAATGTTTCGGGAACACCAATGGCGAACCGGCCAACGAAAATACTCCCTTCCATCCTCGCAGTCCCTATGCGGTGGCAAAAGCGACCGCCCATTTTCTGGTCAGCAATTACCGGGAAGCTTACAACGCCTGGGCTTGTACCGGAATTCTATTCAATCACGAATCGCCACTGCGGCCGGCGCGGTTTGTCACGCAGAAGATTGTTTCAGCGGCCAAACGGATTGCCAATGGATCAAAGGAATCGTTGGTCTTAGGCAAACTGGATATCTCTCGCGATTGGGGCTGGGCACCTGAATACGTCGACGCGATGTGGCGAATGTTGCAGCGGGACGAACCAGAAGACTTCGTGATCGCGACGGGAGAAACGAATCGGTTAGAAGATTTTGTGGAGCAGACCTTCCAAATTGTGGGCTTGGATTGGCGCGATCATGTCTCCCAATCCGGCGAGTTTGTCCGTCCCACTGATTTGCTGATCGGCCGCGCTGACCCCGGCAAAGCCAATCGCGAACTCGGCTGGACAGCCAATCACCGAATGCAGGACGTCATTCGGCTGATGTTAAAAGAATCGATCGAATGAGTTTCACAGCTGTGAAATTCACAAATCAACTTGCCAAAGTCTTGATTGGCATGCCGGTCTTTAACGGTGCGCAGACGATTGCGCGATCGATCAAATCCGTGATGGATCAAGAGTTCTCCGATTGGAACTTGACCGTCAGCGATAATGCTTCCCGTGACGACACCGTCGCCATTGTCGAATCCTTTTTGCAACATGATTCCCGGATCAAATTGGTAAGCCGGGAATCGACTATCTCGGCGCTCAATAATTTTTCTGGATTAACCAAGAGCATTTCAGCTCCCTATTTTGTATTTTTGGCATCCGATGATGCTTGGGAGCCCGATTTTTTGTCGAGTACTTTTGCAGCGCTGGAGTCAAATCCACAAGCCGTTCTGGCGACCGGTCAGGTGCAGCTGGGCGACCAGTTGGCCACTGGAACTTATCCGATTTTGGATGAACTAGTTCGCCAGCGCATTAACCGGTATCTACGGAATCCGTCGGACAACTCGCGGTATTACGGGCTGATGAGATCATCCGTCGTACAATCTTTGCATACCAATGTGCCGGCCCAGCCTTTTTTTGGATTGGATTGGTTTCAAATGGCGCAATCACTACGATTGGGCAAACACCTCGAAATTCCGCGAGTGTTACTGCATCGCGGTGCTTCGCCGCTAACTCGGTATTTCAAAATGATGGATTCCGAACCCAATCGATTGTTTAAAAAATTTCCAGCTGGCAGACTGTCCTTGGCGTTGTTTCGAACGATGCCTTGTGAAACTCTGTTGTCAATACTGCCGTTGCTGAAATTGAACGTACAGGCGACTCGAACCCGACAGAGACTATTGCGGGAAGCCGAGTTAAATCGCAGTGTCGTTAAACCATGACGAACTCTCCAAGTAACCCGAAAACCGCTTCGGCAACCACCGTGTTCTGGGCGTTTTCTCAGGGCCGGCTGGAAAATGGCGGTGATCATCGAGCTACGCAAATCGCCGAGCTGCTGGCGTCGGCTAATCGCCAAACGGTCGTGGTGGAACGCCAGCGTACTCGTCCGCCGTTGTGGCAAGCGATCTGGAATATTGGGCGGCGGATGTTGTTGAATTGGCAATTGCCCTCGCGATTTCCCCGGGGTTGGCTGACGTTTGCCGCCGACTACCAAGTCTGTCGGGATTTGCAGACCCAGCAGCAACCGATCGACTGTTTGATCATGGAAGCGACGACCGAATACCAATCCATTCCGCTATTAAAAAAGCTGACGCGACGGTTGATCCTGACCCCCCAGAATATCGAATCACTCGGCGCCGAAAGAACGGCCGTCGTTAAAAAGAATAGCCGGAGTTTTGGCCGCGAAGTAAATGCCTATGCCATCGCCGATGAGATTTTTACGATCTCGGTCGACGAAATGTGGATGTTGCAATTGTTCGGGCTTTCGGCCAAGTGTCTTCCCTACTACCCACCCGAAGTACTCTGCGAACGATTGAGAGAGATTCGTACGGCGCGCTCCGCGACCACAACCAAGTCGCAATTTCTGGTACTTGGTACGATGAGCAATCCGCCGACACGCGAGGGAACGTATGAACTGGTCCAATGGCTCGCCGATTTAAGTTCAGAACCGTTGCCGAGCATCGCCATCGCCGGCAATGGTACCGAGGTTTTGCAAGACGAAACGCTACCGGCGCCAGTCAAAATATTGGGACGGGTCTCGGATGAATCGCTGGATGAATTGCGCCGCACCATCAAGGGCTTGATCGTGCACCAACGCGTCACCACGGGAATGATTACGCGAATTTCCGAGTCGTTGGTGGCCGGTATTCCGGTCTTGGCAAATGTTGCTGCAGCGCGGGGATACGAAACTACGGCAGGAGTCTATGTGTACCGCGATCAGGATGAATTGCTGGCGCTGCTCAAGCGGGATTTTTCAATGCCACCCATTCCACCGCGACCCGTGTTCGAAGAGCAACAATTTCTGGCCAGTGTGTTTGGTGCTGGCTGAAGTCACCGATCGTAGCGACCGCCGGTCCATTTGAGTTCTTGGCGTCGAGTATTTTTCCATCATTGAATCAAGTAAAAATCCATGAACGTGCGTGAAGTAATCGCGAAATTTTTAAGAAGCCGGGGGTATGCCTTAATCCGAGACCCGCAAAAAAAATTCTTTGAGATGCATCGTTTCGACGTCGTGCTCGATGTGGGTGCCAATACGGGTCAGTATGGAATTGAGGTTCGCAAAGAATGTCAGTATAAAAATCGGATCGTTTCGTTTGAGCCGATGTCAGCCGCGTACGCCCAGCTGGCCCAAAACGCAGCCCGCGATGAACGCTGGACGACCGTGCCTTGTGGCTTGGGAAATACCGATGAAAAACAACAAATCAACATCGCTGGAAATTCGGCCAGCAGTTCTTTATACGACATGCTACCGGCCCATAGTGACATTGCGCCCGTTTCGGCTTATGTGAGTACCGAGACAGTTCAGATCCGAAAATTGGATCATATTTACAATCAGTACTGCCAACCTGGGGAAAAAGTGCTGCTTAAAATCGATACCCAGGGTTATGAAGTCGAAGTGCTCAAGGGAGCGACGGAATCGTTGAAACACGTGTCCGCTCTGCAACTTGAATTGTCACTGTCGCCACTCTATGCCGGTGCTCCGCTGATGGAAGATGTAATGTTTCTGGTTCGTGAACATGGTTTTGTGCCGTATTGGTTTTTGCATGGATTCAAAAACCCGCAGACGTTGCAATTGATGCAAATGGACGGCCTGTTTATTCGGCCTGGTGACCGCGACTGCAAAAAACACAGCTGATTTAATGGGCCAGCGAGTTTTAATTTACGAATCACTGGCGTTGGGCCACCGGGCCTATTACACGCAAGTCTTAGCGGAAGCTTTGATCGCCAGCGGTTTTGATGTCACGCTGGCCATGCCGGCGCAGGAAATCGATTCGCCGGAGGGTGCCTGTACGGTCCAGAAACTGTTGGGACAATTGCCCGTCCATTCAATTCCCAGCATCGAACCCACCTTGGACTGGAAATGGTCCCAGCGGCGGTTTCAGCAGATCGTCGCGGTTGCCAATCAATTGCAACCCGATCATTTGTACATTCCTTCGGCCGACGGTATCTCCCAGGTCTGGG
Organism: Mariniblastus sp.; assembly: GCA_031409295.1. Taxonomy (GTDB): domain Bacteria; phylum Planctomycetota; class Planctomycetia; order Pirellulales; family Pirellulaceae; genus Mariniblastus. The sequence goes on along the minus strand of JANNWZ010000158.1, from coordinate 10,504 downwards.
GCAGTCGATTGCGACCGGGCCGTTGCTTTCCCCGACAGACGGTCGTTGAAGGTCTGATGATGCGCGCTCCGTCCGCTTATCCCAGCGTGTCCATCCAGCAGTCTGCTATCAAGCGATTGAACACCAAATTGGTGATGCGCACTCCTTGGCATCGTTTGCACTACCTCGACCCGCTCAGTGTTAAAGCATTGTCTCGAACGACCAACCGTAAATTTGTCGGTCGGTTACGATTACTGCCCGAAGCGATTGAACCGTTGAGTGTTTCAAATCGCGATTCGGCAAGAGAAATTTTGGGACTGCGCAAATTCGAAGGCAAATTCATAACTTGTCCTGGCGAAGTCGACGAACGAAAAGGCTCTGACCTGTTGATTCAAGCATTCCAACTCGCAAACCTTGATCCGACGGTTCGATTGATTCTGCTGGGACGGCATTCGGCCAAGATTCGGCACCTGCTGGCCGACGACTACCGGCAACTCGTAATCGACAACCGCATTATCAGTATCGATCGCTTTGCGACAAATGCCGAGTTTGATTGTTTGTTCGCGATTGCGGACTTAATCGCGACACCTTACCCGAGGCACATGGGCTCCTCCAGTATTGTGATCCGCAGTGCGCATGCCGGTAAGAAAATTCTGGCTTCGAATTGGGGCTGGGTTGGGTGGGCGACCCAGAATTTTTCCTTAGGCGTCACTTGCGATGTCAACAACGTCCCGGCATTTGCGGAGGCAATCAAGCAAGGAATCCAAGTTCCCGGCCCTGATTTGAAGGCCGATCATCAACTTTTTTTGCAATATCATACGTTAGCCAATCACCAGTCGCATTGGTTAGCTTTAATTCGCGAATTGACGGGGCTACCGGCTCAAACCATAATTGATTTTCCATTTCCATCGTGTCAGAGCTCTGGATCTGTATGTCTCGGTTAATCCGCAAATTGATCATTTCCGCAGCCTAGAGTTCGAGAGTTCAAGCCATGTGTGGCATAGCAGGTATTTGGAATTTTGACGGATCACCAGTCGATCCGCTCAAAATGCAGGAGATGACGGCGACACTTTCGCACCGCGGCCCGGATGCCACGGGCTGGTATGTCGAAGGTCCTGTCGGTCTGGGACACACCCGCCTGGCGATTATCGATTTAATCGACGCCAGCAATCAACCGTTTCACAGCGCCGATGGTCGCTACGTGCTGAGTTACAACGGCGAAGTGTTCAATTATGTTGAACTACGCGACGAGCTGGTCGCGTTAGGAGTGCAGTTTCGGACTCACGGCGACACGGAAGTCGTACTGGCGGCTTATATTCAGTGGGGGGAGGATTGTGTCCAGCGGTTTAATGGCATGTGGGCGTTCGCCATTTATGACCAAGTTCAAGAAAAGTTGTTCTGCTCGCGCGATCGATTTGGCATCAAGCCATTTGTCTACGCGATCCATCAGGGTTGTTTTGTGTTCGCCTCGGAAGCAAAAGCGATTTTGGCTATCTTTCCGGAACTGCGGGTCCCCAATTATGACGTCATCTCGTATTGCGTTCGGCAATCGCTGGCAGCCGGCTTGGAGAACACCTGTTTCGCGGGCATCTTGCGATTATTGCCCAGCCATTGTCTGCGTGTCACGGCCGACGGAGTTAGTAAATCAAAATTCTGGGACTATCCCACACACGTCGATCGTTCGATTGACAAAACAACAGCAGCCAAAAAAATTGCGGAACTGCTTGACGACGCGGTCCGCATCCGGATGCGCAGTGATGTGACGATTGGCTTGACATTGTCCAGCGGCGTGGATTCGACAGCGATTGCGCGATTGATGCGGAATCACAGTCAGGAGACCATGCGGGCCTTTACCTCGTGCTACGAAAATGAATATCGATCGGAGGTAACCACCGCCAGCGAGACGGCGAAGGCCTTGAATTTCGAGTTTTCCCCGGTGCTGTGTACGGCGCGCGATTTCAATCAGCGATTGCGTCAGATCGTCCGCCATGTCGAAACGCCGCATTCCAGTCCCGCGATGATGGCGTTGTGGGAAATCATGAAGTTCGCCGCGCCAGGGACCAAAGTAATGCTGGAGGGGCAGGGTGCCGATGAACTGTTCGCTGGATACCCCACGATTTATTTCGGATATGCCGCCCGGCAGGCACTTCGCCAAGGCCGGCTGGGACTGTTCTTCCAACAACTCTGGGGCGCCTGGCGGACCACGAAAGAACATCCAATTTTTGGCAGTCACTATTTTTTCTCCGGTCTGTTACGCGCGTGCGTTCCGGGTGCTCACAAATTGATTCGTCGGTTTGGTCGCGGTGACGAGTCAGTCTACATCGGCCCGTTAAAAAACGTGCCGGACTATCTACCCAATTTTGACCGGCGCGTCGACGATATCCTTAACCGCAAATTGAAGCATTCGCACCAAGTCGATTTGGTGGAGCTACTCCATTATGGCGACGCGATTTCCATGGCCCACAGTATCGAATCCCGCATGCCGTTCATGGATTTTCGACTGATTGAGTACGTTTTCCAATTGCCCGCTGAATTCAAATTCATCAACGGCAAAGCGAAACAGATTTTGCGTGAGGCCTTGGTCGGAATTGTGCCGCAACCGATTCTGGACAACCAGAAAAAGTTGGGGTTTGTGACGCCGATTTCGGAATGGCTGCGGAAACATCCGGCCGAGATCATCGAGGCAATTCTGTTGACTCCTAAGTGCGAGGCGCGTGGCATCTTTGACATGGCCAAAGTCCGGCAGATTGTGGACAAACATCTCAGTGGTCGGCGCGATTACGGGGCCTTGATTTTCCGCTGGTTGACCACGGAGATTTGGTTCCAGGAATTTATCGACACCCCGGCGACGCAGGCTGCCGACCGGGCCTTAGATTCGACGGTGGTAAGCCGTTAGACCTGGGCAATTTACAGGAAGTTTGGGCTGGGGTAAGCAGATCACCAAACCTGGGGCCGGCAATCGGCTTTTTTGCTGGAACTCTAACTATCGACTGTAATTTTTTTTCGTTTAACCGTAAACTAAGGCCAAGAACCTTAGATTTGGCCATGCCTGCGTTTGAAAACGCCTGTTTCAATACTTCCCGAGCGGTCTAGATGATACATCAAATCACCATTTATTTGATTATTTTTTGGTTGATCGTGTTGGCGTTGATGGTCTATGTTCGACCTGGAATCGCAACGACGCTGGTTTGGTCGATGATCACGCTGGAATCGGTTTTGCAACAGGGTAACGACTTTCTGTTAGAGAATTCGACATTGATCAATTATTTGATTGCTGGAATTGCTGCCATGGCGGCGTTTTGGGCGTTGATCAGCGGTAAGTATCGAAAGGTCGCGATTCCAGCTCAGTTATGGCTTTATCTCGCGCTGATTGGATTGGCCTCGTTGTCCTATATGTGGAGCATCAGCTCCGAAGACACGTGGGCCCAGTTGCAAAAAAATCTTCCGTACATCATTGCCTTCGGTTTTTTGGCCCCGATGTGCGTGTTTGATGAAAAACAATTGAGCTCCGCGATCACCGTCTTGATCTACTTCGGCGCGCTCGTTGTGTTGGGGGTAAACTTCAGTGAGAGTGGGCGTCGCGGAATCATTTTGATGGTGGTCAAGGGGAATGAGATTTCGGGCAATCCGTTGGCCGCCGCCTCTTTTTCAGGTTATGTTGCTTTCGCGGCACTGTTTTCAATATTTGGCGAAAAACTGACCAGTCCGAAGTCACTGGTAAAAATTGCCATCGTTTTGGCCTGTATCGCGGCGATGATCCAAAGTGGATCGCGCGGGCAGTTGATGGCATTCGGTGGCGTTGCCATGATCTTTTTCCCCATCCTGTCCCGAGCTGCCGCCAAACGGTCGGTGATTTTGACAATCTTGGCCGCCATTTTGGTCATGGGCGCTGGCATTATCATGGTTGATCAATTGGGTTGGTCCAAACGCTGGGACTACCAACAATTGGTGGATGACCAGTTTGCCCGGATAGAAATGCTGACTTTCATGCTTAACAAGAATTATGAAGCCGGCCCGTTTTATTGGCTGCTGGGTGTTGGCTCGTCGGCGTCTTTCAAGTTTTTTGGCGGATATCCTCACAATACTCTCGGTGAAACACTGGCTGAAGAAGGACTGATAGGATTTTTCTTGTTGTGCACATTGTTGATTCTTTCGTTTCGACAGGGTTATTCTATGGTGAAATCGAATGCACTGTCGCGCCGAACTCGGGTGAACGTCAGTATCATTGTGGCGATCTTCACTTTCGATCTGATTCTCTCGATGAAGGAAGGTAGCCTGCTCACGTCCTCCACGTCGTTACTGTCTGTGGCCATGACGATTGCCTGGCTATCTTCTAAATTGGCCAAAACGAACCCCAGTATCGAGGTTCGGCGGGCACCAGCCCCAGTCCGTTTTCCACAGAATACTGCCCAGCCCCAACGAATGAACTGAGGTTCTTTCCTTGACGGCTCCAGTTCGCGACGGACAAATCACTATGAAAAAACTGGCCATCGTTTATCCGTGGTTTGCCGACTATCGGCGACCCATTATTGAAGCCTTGGCACAAGAGCTGGCCGGTGAGTTCGAAATCACGTTGATTTCCGATACGCAAGCCCTGGAACCAGCGATGAAATTGATCGCGCCGGCTTCCTTGACCGTCGGCGGCGAACCGCCGATCCATTGGGAGTTTGTGCGGAATCGAAAAATTTGGCAATTCGTCTGGCAGCGCGGCTTGGTGACCAAAATGCTGCGTCAAAAATACGATACCGTTATCTTTCTCGGTGAGTTTCGCACGTTGTCGACTTGGATCGGCGTCCTGATTGCCCGCTGCAAATCGCGTCGCGTTTATTTCTGGTCGCATGGCATGTACGGCAATGAGGGCTGGCTTAAATTGCGAATACGACTGTTGTTCTCCGGCCTGGCTCACGGCATTTTTCTGTATGGGCATTATGCCAAAAAACTGTTCGTCCAACATGGTTTCGATCCGAACACCATGTGGGTGGTCTACAACAGTCTTGATCATCGACAACAACTCGCGGTTCGCCAGTCGGCGCCGCTCAACGGACCAGCTGCCCTCTCAACGCAGTACTTCCCGACTCATCCCGAGGCGCCGTCGTTGGTGTTCATTGGACGACTGACCAAACGTAAACAAGTCAAATTGCTACTGGATTCCGTACACGATCTTTATCGTCACGGCACGATCGTGAATGCGATGTTGATTGGTGATGGCCCGGAACGTGCCGATCTCGAAAGGTATGCGGGTGAATTAGGGATTCGGGAGCAAATCTGTTTTTATGGCCCCTGTCATGAAGAGCAACAACTGGCTGACCTGATTGGCGCCGCCCATGTGTGCGTCTCACCGGGTGATATTGGATTGTTGGCCATGCACTGTATGGTCTATGGCACTCCCGTGGTGACGCATGACGATCCGACGACCCATGGGCCCGAGTTCGAAGCGATTGTCGATAACCAAACGGGCAGTTTTTTCGAAAAAGGAAATATCCAGTCCTTGTCGCGGGAAATAAACAAGTGGATCTTACTGGACGATGAACATCGTTCTCGCGTTCGCCAAAATTGTTTTTATGTTGTGGATACTTTTTTCAATCCCGAATTTCAAAGTCAGGTTTTTGGTGCGGTGTTGCGCGGAACACCGCCGCCTGACGCCGAGGTTTGTTTGCCGGCCGCCCCGCCATTGTCCCAGAACCGCTAATGCTCGCACGAATCAAAAATTGGCTGAAATCCAGCGACGCGATCGGACTGCCGCTGCGGCGTCTGCGAAATTGGTACAACGCCCGCATCAAATACGGCATCAAGAAATTTGGTCCGAATTTGCAGTGCAACCGGGGTGTGGTGGTCTGTTTCAATGATCTCGAAGTGGGACATGACGTTTTTATCGGCTATGACTGTTATTTTGGTGTCCGGAACATCAAAATCGGCAATTATGTTCAATTGGCCCCCAAAGTTGCCATCACCGGGGGAGATCACTTGATTGAGATTGTCGGAACGCCGATCATCAAGACAGGATTGGAATCTTTTCGAGAGGTGCAAACGGCACAAAAAGGCGTTACGATCCATGACGACGTGTGGATCGGTTGGGCAGCGGTTATCATGGACGGCGTGACGATTGGCGAGGGCAGTGTGGTTGGAGCCGGCAGCATCGTTACAAAAGATATCCCACCCTACTCGATCTATGCCGGCTGCCCAGCGCGCAAGATTCGCGATCGTTTTAAATCGTCGGCCGAACGACTCGAACACAGCAAAAAAATCAGCGGCACCTGGCATCTGTTGGTTGACCCGCCGAATTCGGTTACCGATGTCCACCGCACATTGACCAACAACGATGAAACCAAACACGATTAACGGTCCCATCATCATGACTTCCCCGCCTACCTCCTGGATCCGCCGATGAGAATTTTTGTTACCGGTGGAACGGGTTTCGTGGGTTCACGATTTCAACAGTTATTGACGGCGCGTCGAATTGAAACCGTCATTTATGATCTGCTTGCTCCGCGTTCCGATCGGTCGGTTGAATACATTCAAGGCGATGTTCGTGACCAGAAAAAATTGACCGCAGCCATGTCGGGCTGTGACGCCGTATTGCATTTGGCTGCCGCGCATCACGATTTCGGCATTGCGCCCCAGACCTTTCACGACGTCAACGTGCAAGGGATGCACAACGTTTGTGCCGCCATGCAAGCCAATGGAATTAACGATTTGTGTTTTTATTCCACGGTGGCCGTGTACGGAGACCAGCCCGCGCCGATCGATGAAGCGACGACGCCCGCACCGATTTCCGAATATGGGAAAACCAAATGGGCCGCCGAACTGGTTTGCCAGAAATGGGTAGCTGACAATTTGAAGGCTCATTGCCTGGTGATTCGTCCGACAGTCATTTTTGGACCTGAGCATTTTGCCAACATGTACGCCTTGATCCGACAAATTGATCGTCGCCGATTTGTCCGCGTCGGCAACATGCAGAACATCAAGAGTCTGGCTTACATTGACAACATCGTGAATGCTACCATCGAACTCTGGATCGATCGGCCGGCCAACGCACCACGCTACCAATGCTTGAACTACGTCGACAAACCGGACTTGACCAGTCGTCAGATCATGGACGCGGTTTACCAGGGACTGGGCCGTAAACCTGGCGTCTTGTTTGTCCCGTATTCGCTCGCCCGTTTGTTGGCAGTTCCCTTCGATATCGTGATTGGACTGACCGGGAAAAATCTCCCCATTTCGTCGGCGCGCATCAAGAAACTGACGGTCGCCCATACCCAATATGAGGCGGATAAAATTCACAAGCTCGTCAATCCGCCGCAAGTGCCCCTCGTCAAGGGAATTGAAAACATGGTGCAGTGGTATTTGGGCGAAGGAAAACAAGCCGTTCCGCTCAACCGACGCCCACCGGCCAACTGCCAGATATCGTAAGCGGTGTGATGCCCAAACCACCTCGAATCTGGATCGTGACCGAACTCTATTATCCGGAAGACGGCGCGACCGGCCATTTATTAACTCAAATTGCCGAAGGCTTGGCCAGCGCGGCGGAGGTCCACGTATTGTGTACGCAACCGTCGTACACGCAGCAACGCGAAAAATCGCCACGGGTCGAATTGCATAACGGTGTTCACATTCGGCGTTGTCGGACCACGTCGTTTTCCAAAGACCGATTGGCGCTGCGGGTCATCAACATGTTGACCATTCTGCTCTCGTTTTCCTGGAACATGGTCAGCGGGTTGCGTCGTCAGGATCGGGTGTTGGTCGTGACTAACCCGCCTCCCTTGCCATTCGCCGCGTGGCTGGCCTGTCGCCTGCGCGGTGCCAAATGCGTGTTGTTGATTCATGACATTTATCCCGATGTGCTGGTTCCAACTAAATTCACTCGACAGAATTCGACCCTGTATCGAGTGATTGACTGGTTTTTCAAACGGCTCTTACTCGGCGTAGATCGGATCATTACGATTGGCCGAGACATGCAACAACGAGTGCTGGCCAAGTCGGATCGACTGCAATCCAAGACGACGGTGATTACCAATTGGTGTGATCAAGAATCCATTTGGCCGATTTCTCCGACCGCCAATCCGTTGCGCGCGGAATTGGATCTAACTGACAAATTTGTGATTCTCTATTCAGGAAACATGGGGCGAACCCATGGCCTGGAAACGATCGCCGCCGCCGCCAAGATTCTGGAAGACGCCGGTCACGAAAAAATTCACTGGCTGGTCTGTGGCGGAGGAGGAGGAAAAAAACCTTTTGCCGCCCGTTGCCAACAGCTCAATTTGAAATCCGTTACGGTGAGAGATTTCTTTCCCCGCGAACAATTGGTGTACAGTTTGAATTGTGGTGACGTCGCGATCATCTCCTTCATTCCCGGAATGTCTGGCATCTCGGTACCCTCACGAATGTACAATTTTTTTGCCGCCGGTCGTCCCATCATCGGTGTGACTGAGGCCGAATCGGAGTTGGCATTGACGATTCGAGAATATGAATTAGGCTGGGTCGTCGAACCCGAGCAGCCCCAATTACTGGCCGATCAGGTGCTGGAAATTTACTCGCAGCGCGATCGACTCGCGACGCTCGGCGAACGATGTCGCGCCGTCGCCCTGGCCCAGTTTTCCCGCGAACGAGCCATCGCTTTGTATCGCGACGTTTTCGTTTGATCGCACCGCCAATCTGGCACCCGCTGCGACGGTCTTGAATTTGGCAATCTACGTCGCGGAGGCTGAACTATTGAGCTGCGTTGATGGCGTCAAGTTGACCCCTAATTCGGCGATGTTGGCAATTTTGTCGCAGTTTTCCAAGACTTAATTCTGTTTTTCGTTTGCGTCCCGCTGTTTTCGCAACCAGCGGCCAGATAAAATGGCGTTGGAGTTCGCGGTGCGATTTAGCTCCAGCGACCGCCAACAACTTGGTAACTTTTTTGAAATTGATGCGACAACACTTCCCGCATTTGATTCTTCAAGTCTAACAACGGAGATTGAGATATGGGAAAGCTATTCTGGGTCTGCTTATTCGCGTTGACGATGGTTACCCAATCGGTGTTCGCCGATTATGTGTTCATGCCAATCGGCGATTCGATTACTTCCGGTTTTCATGGAACCCCGGCGGGTAACTATCGGGATATTATGCAGTCCCAATTGGATCGAGCGGGCGTCGAATATGATTTTGTCGGGCAGTATAAATTGGGATTTTTGGACAAGGACCATCAAGGGCTGGCTGGAGCCGACATCGCGTACATGACCAATAATTGGGGACGCGTCGTGGGACGATATCAGCCCGATTTCGCATTAGTCCTCGCGGGCACCAACGACCATTGGTCGCCGCCTAATTTCGCCGCGTTTTATACCTTGTATGACAACCTGGTTAACATGATCCAGACGAATTCTCCCCATACATCGATCATCATCTCAACGGTTCCAAGATTTGGTTATGGCGGTCCTCCCGGGGCAAATTACTGGAGCAATGCATGGGTCAATAATCGCAATTCCGTTGTTTTTCCCAATATGAATGCTGCCATCCGCGCGGTCGCGGCGAATCACAAAAATGTAACCGTTGTGGATTTCTATTCCGCCCTTAGCATCAAGACTGACCTCGCTTCGGACGGGATTCATCCCAATTTGTATGGGCAACAAAAACTAGCCAAATTATTTGGTGATGAAGCACTCAGGCAGATCAGTTCTCCCCCTATCTTGGATCCAAGCGATTCGCGACGACGTGGACCAATGTCGAACCCAATTGATATCTCAGCCATCCCGGAACCGACTTGCGGATTGCTTGGTTGGTTGTCGGCAATGGTCATGGGAATCCGACGACCGTCGCGTCGACAGTAATTGGCAACGCCAAACCCGTTGGTATTTTTTGGATTTGCCAGATTGGGCGACTCCTACTGACCAACCGGGCGTTAAAATCGGAACAATCGGCATTCTCATCACGTCTTCCGATTTCCGTTGACACTGTGGCGGTCTCGTTGCCATATTTGATATGAGTGAATTGGGATTAATCGGCGCCCCTTTGTCGAGAAAATCCCCAACCTGTCACTTGAATCATTTGGCAGAATCACTTCTTTACTTTAAAATATTAGTTTGAATCGTGGTTTGCGATACCTGCCCGAAAGGGCTTGATTATCAAGAACAGTGTTCCCCCGTCCTGGTTGCAGATTGCAATTGCTGCTCCAAGCTCGACTCTCAACTTCCCCGACTTTTTCCATTCGTCAATAAGACCTGCCCATGGCTACTGCATCCGCTTCCAAATCGACAACTTTTCCAATCGGCAATAAACGGGAAGACTTACTGAAAATCTTGTTGCCCTATGCTTTGATGATTGGGGCACAAATCCCGATGCTGATCTTGTACTTCAAAGGATTGGCGGACCGCCCACATTATCTTTTTTTTCCCTTCGCAATTCTCGCGACGATTGGCCTGGCGGCGATACGTTGGCCCTATAACAGCGAAATGGCCTTTCACCGCAGCTTGGCCAGCGACATTTTGTTAGTGTTTGGTTTCGGAGCAGCGATGATGGGAGTGTTGTTTGTCGAACCCTGGTTTGC
>JANNWZ010000157.1:0-23581 GCA_031409295.1 Mariniblastus sp. | reverse complement strand
GTCCGCTCAGCCTCAACATCCATGTCAAGCCCAACCAGTCGCGGTTCGCAGTTATCGGTTAACAAAAAATCAAACCAATTCCTAATGCAATCCCACCACTTCAAAACAAACAATTTTTTTTTACGACCACGTTGCAATGATCAATTCGCATCAATCATTCAGTGAAGCGTGGAGGTTATGAGAACTCGTTTTTTCGGTCAATACTGATTTTGCAACAATTTCAAATTTTGACGGTGGTCCGCATTTGTCGGTTATTTATTGGAGAAACCCGAGACTGCTGGCAGGTCGACAAAATAAACCTGAGCCGTCCCAATCAGCGTTGACAATAACCAACTTCATAACCCCGTTAACCGGCATGTTCGGCAAACTCTGGTACCGTTTCAAACAGATTGCGATTTCGAATCGGCATCGAATTGATTCGTATCTTACATTTACGGGTGCGTTTATTTTTTGTTTTCTGAAGCGGTTTTCGCAAGCGTGTTTTCCGATCCCTCGTTCCCGACAGTCAACTTCGTTTGTACATGACCTTGAATTAAGGCGGGCGGCAGAGTGAAAACTACCAATCAAAACCCGATACGTAACAGCCATCGACAATACGTGTGACCGATTCACTGCCATCCCCAACTCGTCCGAAGACCAACCGACTGGTGGAGTTGGATGCGTTGCGCGCGATTTCGTGTTTGAATCTTTTGCTGTTTCACTTCACCTACGTTTATCAAAACAAATACGGGTTCGCGATTCCGATCAACTACGCGTTTCCCTACGGCAAATACGGGGTGGAGTTGTTTTTCATGCTCTCCGGCCTGGTCAACGCGATGACCTTGTTGAGCAAACGCCAGGCGGGTGATTTTTTTGTCGCGCGGTGCGTCCGGATTTTCCCGTCCTATTGGTTGGTCGTCTGTTTGAATGTGTGGCTGTTTGCCTATCTGCCATTTTTTGGAACCAAGCCGTCGGCGGAGCTGTTTGCCGCGAATCTGACCGCCATGCCCAATTTATTCGGTTATGAAAATATGGAGCCGGTGACCTGGACGCTGCAAATCGAATTGCTGTTTTACGGGTTCCTGTTGCTGTCCTTGATGCTGGGGCTGCTTGATCGCCCGTTTCGCACGATGATGTGCGCGATGGGCGTCTGTTTGGTTTGTTGCATGGGGTTTGATTGGTTTCAAGAATACTATCCTGAATCGGATTGGAATCATCGTTTTGCAGTGGTCTGCCAACTAGGCTGCATGCGCCATTTGCCGCTGTTCTCCATGGGCCTGTTATTGAATGAGATTCGATGTGGGCGAGGCAATCGATGGCTGCTGGGAATCGGCATTGCCGTTAGCGCTATCGTTTTTCATGCGATCGATTTACGCGACCATAATCCACTGGCCACCGCATTGCTGTTTGGCCTGTTGGCCGGCAGTGCTTTCGGAAAAATCCCCGTACTTCGATGGAAGCCCTTGATTTTTATCAGCACAATATCCTATTCGTTATATTTGTTCCACAACAATTTAGGTTGCCTCGTGATCCGGCAATTCGAAAACGTTGGCTGTCCACCCTGGTTGGCGATTGGCTTGGGAACGATGTTTGCAATCGCCCTCGGATCCATGATCACATTTTGGTTTGAGCAACCTGTTTCGCGGTACTTGAATCGACACTGGACCAAGCTGAAACAACATTGGCAGGCCGCGCCGGCTACGAAAAGCTTGCTTAGTCCGTCGCCCAACCCCCACGGTTTTCAATGAAGCTGACACTCATCACGCAATCCGATGTAATCCTCGCATCCAATGTCCAGTGGAATGCGATCGCCGAAACTCGCCCTTTTTTCCGCTGGGAATGGTTAGCTGGTTGGTTGGTCCACCAAGTGGATTCGGTGACACCGGCTGTCCTGGTGGGATCCGATGATCAAGGACGTTGGATCGGCATCGCGCCGTTCTGTGTGGAATCTAAATCGCTAAGCCGCAAAATCCGCTATCTCGGCAGCGGAACCGTTTGCAGCGACTATCTCGGACTAATTACCCATCCCGATCGCGAACGGGATTTTGCCGAAGCAATCGCGGATTGGTTAACTCACAATATTCGACCCGGCGGACCGCTGGGAACGATCGATGCGATTGAGCTGGAGGGCGTGAGTCGGTCCGACCAGAGTTCGCAATACTTTCAAGAATTATTGATTGCCTCAGGTTTCGAATCGCACGCAGTGGAACTGGAAGGATGTTGGGCCACGGATCTCCCCAGCACCTGGGAGGAAATGGATCGACGGCTGAGTAAATCACTCCGTCGCAAAACCAAAAAAGCCAGCCACCGATTGGCCGATCCCACAACTCAAGTTCTGTCCAGCGACGATGATGACGTTGCGGAATTGTGGAACTCATTTGTGGAATTGCACCAAAAACGTCGCAACACATTGGGGCAATCCGGATGTTTTGCGAGCCCGAACTTTACCGCGTTCCTGCAAGAAGCGACGACAAAACTGATTTCCGCTGAACGAGCGGAATTGCTGATCATTCGGACAGACGGGAAACCGCTGGCGGGTTGCCTATTGCTCAACGATGGCATAACTAATTTCATGTACCAGTCCGGCTTCGACCCGGATAACGCGGCGCTCGAGCCGGGCTACCAAATTGTGATTGCGGCACTGCGGACTTCCATTCGCAAGGGGCTAACTCGTTTTGACTTTCTGCGCGGAGACGAACCATACAAGTCCCGCTGGCTGACGGAGCGCATACCGTTAGTTCGTACCCGTTTCATTCCTCGAAACTTCACTTCCCAGCTCAAACACGAAATCTGGAAAACTGCCTACTCATTTCGACAGTGGTGCAAACCAACCGCAGATCCGATAATGGATTGCGATTAATCGCCGCTCTCGGCTCTCTCGCCGCTGGTCAACAGCGATTCCGCCACACGCTGGTTTGCGAATCTCGGCCAGCGGTCGCTGCTTTGATTCGCCGATGATGTTGGGCCCGCGAGGCCGAGCCACCAAATCGGCTCGTTCCAAGGCGAGCGTCGGAAGGAGTCGTTCGCCTGGTGCCTTTTAGTGAGAACGGTCATCTATTTCGGGGTTTTCAATGGACTTCATTTCGGAGGCAATCCCATATTTTCGTCGAAAAGACATTGTCAGCGCATCCCAAACTTGCTATCCTGACAGCCCAATGTGTGGTTAATCTGTCTGCTTCTTTAATTTTTGCGCTGTGAATTTAGTCCAACGATCCAAAGCATCGATGGGCCACTTCTCAATCGCGATTCGCAAACAATTGACCTTTTTTTAACTCCACCCCTGCCACGTCTTGAGTGACTTAGTCCGACGTGCAACCCACAGGCCATTTGCCATATCTGGTTGGCGGTTCGTAACCGCTCTGCATTTCCTGGCAACTGCTCCATAGAGAATTCATGGTAGATCGCAACTTAATTCATTCCCTCGAAGACGACACAATCGATCAAGAGCTCAGTGCGCTTTTTTCGACCGATATTGACAACTTGCATGATTTGGATATCACCGACCTTTACTATCCGGACGGAATCGGCGATACGCAGCGGTACGAACTGAACGAGATAGTCGAAGGCAAGATCGTCCGCGTGGACAACGATCACGTCGTCGTGGACGTCGGTTTCAAGAGCGAAGGAACCATTAACCGCAACGAGTGGGACGAACATGATATCCCCGTTGTCGGCCAAATCATCAAAGTTCTGATCGAAGATCTCGAAGATGAAATGGGACGAGCGGACGATCCGTCGGGTTTGATTTTGGTCAGCAAACGAAAAGCCGATCACATCATTCACTGGACCGAGGTCATTTCCAAAGTTGCCGAAGGCGATATCGTTACCGGAACATGCACCCGCAAAATCAAAGGCGGTTTGTTGGTCGATATTGGCGTGCCGGTCTTTTTGCCAGCCAGCCAAGTCGATATTCGACGGCCTGGCGATATTGGCGACTACATCGGACGAGTGGTTCAATGCGAAGTCCTCAAAATCGACGACTTGCGACGTAACATTGTCGTCAGCCGCCGCTCGTTGATCGAAAAGGAACGAACTTACGCTCAACAAAAACTGATGGCGGAACTCGAACCAGGCCAAACTCGCAAAGGTACGGTCAAGAATATCGCCGACTTCGGCGCTTTCGTGGACCTCGGCGGTATCGATGGTTTGTTACACATCACCGATATGGCTCATACCCGCATCTCGCATCCATCGCAAATGGTTGCGATGGACCAGGAACTCGACGTGATGGTCCTCAGTGTTGATCGCGAAAAAATCAAGATTGCACTGGGACTGAAGCAGTTGCTTCCCAATCCGTGGGACAACGTCGAAACGAAGTACCCCATCGGCTCGATTCACATGGGCGAAGTCGTCAACGTGATGAACTATGGTGCCTTCGTCAAACTCGAACCCGGTATCGAAGGCTTGGTTCACATTAGCGAAATGTCGTGGGTCAAACGGGTTAATCACCCCAGCGAATTGGTCAATATCGGGGACGAGATTCAAGTCTCGGTTTTGGGTATCGACAAATCCGGCGAACAAATGTCGCTCGGTATGAAACAGACTCAGGATAATCCTTGGGATGACGTCGCCGCCAAGTACCCGATCGGTGCCGACATCTCCGGCAAAGTCCGCAATCTGACCAACTACGGTGCCTTTATCGAACTTGAAGAAGGCATCGACGGGCTGTTGCATGTTTCCGACATGTCGTGGACGCGCAAGATTTCGCACCCCAATGAAGTCCTGGAAAAAGGACAGGAGATTCATTGCAAGATCCTGGCCGTCGATACGGATCGCCGGCGAATCGCGTTGGGTCTGAAACAAATGAATGACGATCCTTGGAACAGTGACATTCCCGCACGCTATTCACCGGGCCAATTGGTCAAAGGTGCGGTCGCCAAAATCACCAATTTTGGTGTCTTTATCGGTCTGGAAGACGGTCTCGAAGGCTTGTTGCACATTTCCGAACTGGCCGACCATAAGGTCGATAATCCAGAGGATGTCGTCAAAGTCGGCGATATTTTGGAAGTGAAAGTCCTGCGGGTCGACACCGAAGATCGCAAGATCGGACTATCACGACGACGAGTCGACTGGAGCGATGAACAAGAAGCCGAAGATGCCAAAAAGCGAACGGCCGAAGAAAATGCCGCCAACGCTGGCAAGATCGCCGATGCCGACCTCAAAGGTGGTTTGGGCGGTACCGGGTTGTTGATCGAAACGACATCGACAAACAAAGACACCAACTAATTCGGTTGATTGAGCGTTAACCCGCTCAATATCGCTAGAAACGCAAAAGCACTTGGCCGACAAGCCAAGTGCTTTTTTTTATTGTCACGAGGGAACACGCTTCGTCTGGAAACTGAAATCAAAGTTCTCTTCAAAAAATTCGGCTTTTGAAAACTCGCGAAGTAGGAGACTCAGTGCGATTCGTCCAGTCAGAGTAACTCCTAAGGCATTTTTTTCGGATCAATGGGTTGTTTTGCGGGCTCCGGTTTGATGTCAAACGGAATCGGACGACGATCAAACAATTTGGCAAAACTGGGAACATTGGCCCGGCTCAGTTCATCATTGGGGGCGTTTTGCATCGCAAGTTGCAGTCGATCCGGTGGGAAGGAAAATTGCCCCTTGATTTTTTCCTGAAGCTCAGGCGATTCCCCTTTTAGTAATTCTTCAATCGCCCGTTTTTCCAACTCGATCATTTCCTGTTTAACCATCAATTGGACCTGCACTTTCCGATCTCGAATGCGCTTTCTGGTTTCATTGTCCAATTGGGAACCAATCGCACCGTCAAGTAGGGAACTCAACGCACCCCCTTGAGCCGAAATCGCCAAATGGGCGCCATAGGCTTGCCGAGCTTCGAGTTGATATGGCAGAAACACGGCCTCGCATTGGTCAATCATGCGTTTGGAGAGCAACTCGACTTGCCGCTCCACCTCGCGAAACCGCGGATCATCACAATATTTCAAGCCTTCAATCGCATCGCCAAAAGCGTAACAGGCTTCATCTCGAATCCGAACAATTTCCTTCATCTGTTCCGGCACGATATTCATATAGGTTTGCAGATACGGGTCGATGAGAAACATGCGAATATGATTGTCGGCCTGATCAATTGAGAGGTTTTCTGATCGGCTCTTGTCCTTGGTCGGAAATTCTCCAACCCCTCTGTTAAGGTCCACAGAGTAAGACGGCGCTAAAGAGTCCGTAAAAATTACTTCATCACCATTGGACAATTTAATCTTGACGGGTTCGTCGGATAGAGCTTCCTGTCCCAAGGTCCAGTTAGGCGTAGTACCGCTCAATAAAAAAAGGGTTACCCACATCACAAAGTGAATTTTCATATTCGACTCCAATTATTTTTGTGTATTGAACCAGTATGGTATTATTAGTGGGCAACCACCCACACATCTATTATTTTGCGGTCCACTTGGCCCTGGTAGCATCCAGTTTTCTACATGTAAAAACGCGAGTCTTGTCTGCTATTTTTAAGGTTTCGTCATTACATTTTGGAACGAAAATTCTAATTTTGGCCGCGCCACGAAAAACAATTGTGTCGTCTGGTATCGTCGCCCACTGTTCTGAAGTGAACGGACCACAGGAGGTGGCAAGATAGTAAACCGGTGGATTGATGCAGTTATCAGCGGGTTGGCCGACCACACAGGCGCAGTTTTCATTGTCATCCACCGTGGGCTCATTGCTCTCTGGATCCCATCCCAATCCCGGCTGGGTTGGTGGAGTCCAGAACGAGGTTAAGGCACAAGCGGACATGCACGGCCCGACGTCAACGTCTCCTCGTTTCAAATGAAATTCCCATACGGTCGACAACATGAATGGGTTTGAATTGCCGACTGTAACAATGACAGAATTATTATCAAGCTTTAGTTTATCTGGTCCCAAAACTTCAAACGCCTGTTCGACAATCAAACTGCCGGCACCAAGCGAATCAATGACTTCAGCTCGTACGATCTTGTTGCCGACTGGATGACCGCAAACCCTAAAAACGTTGGGTACTGCCGGAAAACTTGGGATAAATTCAAAAGGATCACATAGAGCAAAGGCAGCCGGAGGTTCACCACCGCCGGGAGGTGGTACAGTCTCAACTGGAGGACAGCAGGCACATGCCAAATAGCGATAGGCGGGAGTTCCACCGGAACCCGTGATAATAAAATCAATCGAATGGCCGGAAATCACGCTCGGGGGCCCAGTAACTGCACAAAGGACTGGCCCGCCGCCGCCGCCAGGCGGAAGAACCGGAGGATCGACTATTTGCAGTCCATAAAGCGCCGACGAAACTTCAATCAACGGAAACCCAGCAAGCAATACCGCCGGCAATAAAACACAGAGCCAAATACTGGATTGTAAATTTTGTACTTTTGGAAACGAACGAGAAAGTCGTCGATGGCATGACATAGAATTGCCTTTATGAAAGAGATTTGATCCGCTGAACAGCCGGCCAATTTTTAAACGAAAAGCGCAATAGTCTTCAGTACCCCACTTACAGCTCGATTCTACCGCTTCAAAACCCGAAGTCAAGTTTCAAATAGGTCGACACTATTCGAATCAAGCCTGGGAAAATTCATCAAGAATTCCACATTAATCGATCATCGCAACCAGTTTGAGTCAACTTGCTGCGCGCAGAGTGCCAAGGATGACACGTCGCCTGCGGCTTGCCGTTAAACGTTTGAGTCGGCAAGCGGCAGGGCATGGAGCGAGTCGTGAGGCCGAAACAATTGGAGTCCAACTCAACATGTACGGGCTTCACCGAACGCTGCGCAAGCGATTTGGGGCTCCGTCGCGATGTACCAAAATCGCAATCGTTTTCATCCGAAGATAGGCTTCGGAAATATACAAATATCCTTTGTAGGGCCCCGCCTCGCCCCACGAATTTTTGATTAGATAATACTTGTTTCCGGCTGGGTCAGTCGCGATTCCAGTCAAGTGCATCAGGTGATCGTCCATGGTTTCCAGATTCATGAACTTCTCTTGACGGAGGTCTTGATCGACGGCTACTTCCGCACCCACGACATCAAACAAGTCCGGTCGTCCGGGTTCGGTCGGCAACACGGCAATACCGTTCCCTGCCGAAAATCCGCGTTCACTCACATCGCCATCCCAGGCGACACTAAAGCCATTTTCAATGGCGTGATCGATTGTCTCAATCAAGTCGTCGATTGGCACGTTATAGAATTGCCCATTGGAAAAATTGTCTGGGATTTCGAGTACGAATTTTTCGTAAAACGGATGATGGGAAAACGAAGACATACTCAAATAATCGTCTTGGCGAAAATCCAGACTCTCGGCAAATTCTTTGGGCGAGTAACTCTGACCACGATAGGTAAATCGCTCGGGCGTTTCGCCCAAATAGGTCTCGATGACGCGACCATAAGCCGTTTCCCACTTGGGGTTCAATCGCGGAAGTTTGACGACGGCCTTCAGCATACCCAGCGCGACGGCATTCATCTCGCCATGATCATGCCGCTCGTCGTCGGCTTTGCCAGCGTACACTTCTTCCGGCACAAATCCGTACCGCGCCGCAGCGCCGATAAAATCGTGGGCCAGAGCACCCTCCGAGAAATTCGCTTTGCCTTGACGCAACACATAGTTTCGGGCCTTCTCCTGGTAGATGTTCTTAACGATAAACATCTCCGAAATATTGTGTTCCCCTTTATCCCGTCGCATTAACTCCGATTCGATAAATGAGGCGGTTGCGAAACTCCAACAGGTACCAGTCGAATCCTGAGATTTCACCGGCGAGCAATCCACGCCATGCTGCAACGTAAATTCGTATTTGACTGGTTGAGAGTTGACTTGTGAGGTCGACTGACCGGGTTCGTTTTGGGTTGTTTTGATATCCGAAGGTGAGTTGTTGCCTTCGAGAATCTCTTGCCCACTGGCACGGTTTAGGGAAAAGCACAACGTCGCAATAATGAGCCAACATTTCCAGTTCATGATCCAGGATTCCAATCGTTTGTCAGGGGTCCAAGAACCGGCC
This sequence comes from Mariniblastus sp., assembly GCA_031409295.1. Classification (GTDB taxonomy): domain Bacteria; phylum Planctomycetota; class Planctomycetia; order Pirellulales; family Pirellulaceae; genus Mariniblastus. Next base: position 14,634 of record JANNWZ010000157.1, on the reverse strand, counting down.
GGCCGCCGATCCCACTTTCAGGTCAAAACAATCCGGTCGATCGCCAGTATTGTTTGGAGTCACGCTTTATTCTAGCTTTATTCTAATCGGACTGAGACGGTTTTGAACTACGACGGAACCGAAATTCCCCGCTCCAATTCGTTAGAACCGCGACTAACCAAACCCAAGCCAGCCCCCACTGGATCGTACTGGCCCACAAGTAAACCCGATGCAACTGATAAAAATCGGATCGGTTATGCACTTGTTTCCGTGGCAGATCTATCAGTTTATCAAGTTGCGGATGGATTAGCACCAAAGAAATCAGCAACGCACCGATCAACACAATTGAGCCCAACTGAACCCACTGGGACCAGCGCGGCGACCAGCGCCAACAGCTGATCAGTTCGATCCCCATCAAGACGAGCGTGGCAAAACACAGGCCGTTGATTCGATGAGTTACCAATCGAGTGATGAATCCTTGGGCGCGTGCTGAACCCAACACCTCGGTTCCCAACGGTACTACCACGGCTGCGTAAAAAAAGAATCCACCAAACCAGACCGCGAAGGTCGCCAGCAATAAGGCACGAAATAGCAACTTGAAAAACCCGGTTCGTTCGTCACGTCCGGTCGGGGAAATTTTGGACAGGCTTGAATTGACCATCGTTTACGTTAAGTCCAATTGCCAATATCCGACGTCGACCCACCGCCCAAACTTGTATCCGACTTCCGAAAACAGACCGGCTTGTCGAAATCCTAAACGTTCATGCAGTTTCACACTGGAATCGTTGGGAAGCGCGATTGCGCCAATTACGCGATGCACCGGATCCAATTGGCGAGTTCTCAATCGGTCGATCAAGTTTGAGTACAACGTGAATCCAATCCCCTGCCCTCGTTTATCTGGAGCCAAGTAGACCGACGACTCGACCGTGAATCGATAACCAATCCGCTCACGAAATCGACCGGCGTAGGCGAAACCCAAGATCTCTTCATTTGCCTCCCAAACCGTCCAAGGCAAATCGCGCAAACGGACATCGCCGATCCGCCGCGCGATCTCATTTGCCGTAACGACTTCTTCTTCGAACGTGATCACCGTATCGGTCACATAGTAGTTATAGATCGACGCGATAGCCGCGGCGTCGTCCGAAGTGACAGGTCGGATGGCCACTCAAAATTTCTCCGAGTTAACAACCATTGGACTACTTGCCCAACTGATCGGCCAACGCCGTCGCACCATAAACATTTCGCAGGGCATGTCGAATTGCCTCCGAATGAACGCTTACTGCACGGGACTGGCGATCATCGTACAGGTAATCCGCCGTCAACGATTGAATGTTGCCATCGAAAATCAGCCCCACCAATTCCAAATCCTTGTTCACCACGGGACTGCCGGAATTTCCTCCAATAATGTCCGCAGTGTTGACAAAGTTAAACGGTGTTTTTAAATCCAGCTTTCCCGATTCTTTGGCTGCATGCCAACTCTTGGGCAAATCAAAATCAGTTTGGCCAGCATGGGTTGTCTCATGTTCGAATGCACCTGCCATCGTCGTCCAAGCAGGAATTTCTACGCCATTTTGCGTGAATCCTTTGACAGGACCAAAGGCCAGTCGCAGACTAAATGTGGCATCGGGATAGGTCGAGGTACCTTGCGTGGCAAACGTGGCCTCGGCAATTTTCGCATAGGCCTGTCGTTCCTGTTCATCCAAGGCGTCATTGACTTTGCGATCAGCGCGCACGTATTCGTCCATCATCACCGCCAACTGGATCAACGGATCAGTGGACGCTTTGATGCCAGCCGATCCTTCCTTAGCGAGTTGTTTCCGAAACTCAGGGTCCGCGAGTTTCGATCCATCGATCAATTCAGCGGCGCGGTCGATGGGGCTTTTTCCTGCCAAAATTTGTTGACATACAGGATCGTCGCCACCTCGTTTTTCCAACATTCGGGCAATCACGTCAGCCGTAAGTACTTTTTCCAGGTCCAGATAAATTGGCGCTGTCGAAAAAAGCTGTTGCTCCAAAGACTCTCGACCCGCATCCTGAAACTCCTCCAGTCGTTCGGACGAGGGTTTTTGATCCTCGGCCGCCATTTGCACCAACTGTTGGGCGATGACCACCAGTTGAGTATTGATCGTCACGCCCTTACCCAGTAGCGCCGCTCGTTCGTGTTCGACTGCGGCGATCGTATCCCATGCGTCGGCATACTTTTTCAATTCCGGGCTGGATTTGATCTTGGCCAGCAACTGACTTTCCGCCGACTCTTTGGCCGCCATTACGGCAGGGTCCTGTAAACCTTGCAACATTCCGTTCCGGGCTTTGCGGGAATTTTGAAAACCAAACAAGCCATCTTTGGCTCGGCGGGCCTGTTCTTTTCCCTCCAGTCCAAACTGCTGCAATAGTATCTCGCGTCGTCGAATAAAATCCATCGTAAACGGCAACCGAACATCGCGCAAATGCTTGAGTGCGGCAACCGTATAAATGCGGCTGGTGTTGCCGGGGTTACCACACACAAAGGTCAATTCATTGTTGGCTGGACCATTTTTCGACCATTTTAGAAAATGTTCGATCACGGCTGGCTTGTCGTTTTCATAGACGCGAAAAATGCAGGCGTCCAAATTGAAACGCGGATATTCGAAATTGTCCGCGTCACCACCAAAGAAAGCGATGGCGGCTTCGGGAGACCAAACCAATCGCACATCGGTATATTTTTTGAACTGATACAAGTGATAACGGCCGCCACCGTACAGCGTTATGACATTGCATCGCAAGCCCGTTTCGTCGTTGGCTGATTTTTCAATCGCTTCGATCGCGGCCCGTCTCGCGACCGCTGCATCGGCGGCACTCATTGACGCCGGAACCGCCTTATTCACGCGGTCCGTAACATCGACGATATTTACCAGTTGATTCAGTTCCAGATCGGGAGCTTTAAGTTCTTCGCCAAACGACTTGGCCAGAAATCCATCTCGATAATAATCATTTTCCTTGGTCGAAAGTTTGTACAACGTGTCGGAGCCGACATGATGATTGGTCAGAACCAAGCCGTTGCTTGAAATAAATGAAGCCGAACCACCGACATTAAAACGCACAGCCGACTTCATCAAATGCTCGGACCAGGCAGCCGTCGGTTCGAAGCCGTATTTCTCCTTCAGCTGTTCCACGGGCAGATCGTTAAACAACCACATGCCTTCATCGGCAAATGTTGTTTTTCCTGAAATCAGCGTTGCCCCGATCGTCAACAACGCGGCGCCTACGACGGACGCAAATTTGAAAGTGACTTTTCGCATGGTGTATCCCCGGTATTAGGAAAATTGATTGGTGGATGATTGTCGGTTGAAATTACTCTTCGTTTTCTTTAAGCTTCGCCAGCACGCTAAAGTCTTCGAGCGTGCTTTTGTCTCCGGTCGTTTCACGGCCCGCGGCGATGTCGCGCAGCAACCGCCGCATGATTTTCCCGCTGCGCGTTTTGGGAACTGCTTCGGTGAAACGAATGTCATCGGGCACGGCCAGCGCTCCGATTTCTTTTCGCACATGTTGACGCAACTGTTCGCGCAATTCTTCACTGGCAACTGCGTTCTTTATCGTTACAAATACCGCGATCGCCTGCCCTTTGATCTCGTGAGGTCGTCCCACTGCCGCGCATTCGGCGACATTGGGATGCGAAACCAACGCACTTTCGACTTCGATAGTACTCAATCGGTGTCCGGAAACATTGATCACATCATCGATGCGACCCATGATCCAATAATAACCGTCGGAATCCAAGCGGGCATTGTCCCCGGTCAAATAGCAACCGGGAACCATCGTCCAATATTGTTGGATGAATCGCTCTTCGTCATTCCAAATCCCGCGCAACATTCCCGGCCACGGCTGGGAAATGCACAACATACCACCGTGGTCCCGATCGACGGGTTGCAATGATTCATCGACGATTACCGGTACCACGCCAGGCAGCGGTTTGGTGCAACTGCCTGGTTTGGTAGAAATCGCGCCAGGCAGCGGGCTCATCATGATGCCGCCAGTTTCCGTTTGCCACCAAGTATCCACAATCGGACAGCGACCACCGCCAATTTTTTCGTGGTACCAGATCCAAGTCTCCGGGTTGATTCCCTCACCAACAGTGCCCAACAATCGCAGACTGCTGAGGTCATGTTTCTCGACATGCTCATCCCCCCATTTCACGAACGCTCGAATCGCCGTTGGAGCGGTGTACAGGATTGTCACACGATACTTTTCGATTAAGGCCCAAAACCGGTCTTCAGCCGGAAAATTAGGCGCGCCTTCGTACATGAAAATCGTTGCGCCCGCCGACAATGGGCCGTAAACGATGTAACTATGCCCCGTCACCCAACCGCAATCCGCAGTACACCAATAGATATCGTCCGGCCGCCAATCGAAAACCCATTGGAACGTTTTCTTGGTCCAGACATTGTAACCGGCAGTCGTATGGCGAATCCCCTTGGGCTTACCAGTCGAACCGCTGGTATAGAGGATAAACGACGACGATTCACTATCCAGTGGAGTCGCAGGACAGTCGGATGACGCAGCCGCAACCACGTCATGCCACCAATAGTCACGGCCCGGCCGCATCTCACATGGACTCTGCACTCGTCGGAGGACGACACAATGCTGAACCGTCGGGGATTTTTCCAGTGCTTCGTCCACCGTCTGTTTTAGGGGGATCAGTTTTCCTCGCCGCCAGAGACCGTCCGCGGTCAATTGAATTTTGGCCTTGGCGTCATTGTTCCGGTCCGCGATCGCTTCGGCAGAAAACCCGGCAAAGATCACGGAATGCACGGCGCCTATGCGGACACAGGACAACATCGCGATAACCAATTCCGGCGTCATCGGCATGTAGATCGACACAACGTCTCCGATGTTGACGCCGAGGGATTTCAAGACGTTAGAGAAACGGCAGACTTCATCGTGCAGTTGTCGATAGGTTAGGGAACGCTGATCGCCCGGTTCACCTTCCCAAATAATGGCCTGGCGATCTCCCTTGCCAGCCGCGAGATTCGCGTCCAGACAGTTATATGCCAGATTCGTTTTGCCCCCGGCAAACCATTGGACATGCGGACCAGATCCGCTAATGACACTGGTAAACGGCTCGAACCAATGCAGTTCGGCGCGAGCGATCTCGCCCCAAAATTTTTCCGGATTCGTTTTCGCTTGGTCATACAGGTCTTCGTATTGCTCAACGGAGCCAATCATTGCGCGAGCAGAAAATTCAGCCGATGGCGCAAACAATCGATGTTCGTGCATCACGTGATCGATTTGCCCACTCTGGGAGACCGATGGAGGTTTCGAGTTGCCGTCCGCCATGATTTTCCTGATTGATGATTAAGAAACAAGGATCCTTGAACATTCAAGTTTAGCGAATGTTGTCTGGGCTTCAATCGCCGCCAACTTTATTGATTGACGCTTTGTTTCAACTTCAAATAGTCTTGAGCGATTGGCGATTCGAAATACAACTTAACCGTCGAGACGACGGAAATTTCGGACTTCATAGTTAACGCTTTTGGAAGACGGTCACCGTTGGAGAAGTAACCGCGATAATATGTATTTTTAGGGCGAAAGGTGCGAATTACCGCCACGTCTTGCCAACGATTTCCGTTGGAGTAAAAGTTTTCGTCTTGGCTGTTGGTGAACGAATGATACAACGATTCTGGAAAAATGACCTTGGAAGATTCGGAAATGTTAATTAGTTGGGGCCGTTTGTCAAAAAATGCCAACAGAACATCTGACTTTTCTTTGGCTGATTCGACTGCGGACACGCGGGCCTGTTTTTTTAAGTCCTCGATCTGATCATTCCAATAATCGAACGCAATGATATCCGATACTCCATTGGCGAATGCCACTCGGATCGCCGCCGAGGATTGTTTGTCGTCCTTGACCGAAATATGCAAATTGGACTGCATGAAGTAACCTGACTTTGTTTCAACCGCTGTTTTTACTCCTTGTTGATCTTCCAAATCAAACTGATAGCGCGGCAATACGGCAATAAAGTCGTCGACAACATCGTTGGGCGATATTCCCAGGGCCGTCCAGCCGTTTCTTAACGCCAAAATTTTTGTGTCCACTTCCGCGCGACAAGCGTCCGGCGAATTGTTTTCCGATGTGACCGCCAGGACAATCCGAATACTGGTTGGTGCGACGCGCAGTTCGGCCGTCCCGTCGACGATGATATACCCTTGCACGACCTCGGGTGAACTCATGGCGGTCATGTTGGATAGACCCTGCTGGCCATCCGATTGTCCCTGTTCGACGCCACTGCGCGATCCTCCGAATTGGGCCGGTAACTTCGCAGAGAACAACGAGGAAAAACCTAGAACTACTGTTAATACAACTAGTTGCGAAGACTTCATGGCCGGACCTTTAACAAGGGTTAGATCAGATTTTTGGCAAGCCGGTCGAAAATCAAATTACTTCCAACGGCCCAAACCCATTTTCGTGATCTGCCAGAATACATTCAACCCAGCAAGCAGACTTGTTTTGGACTTTCCCCGCACCCGATCCGAAAAAACGATCGGAACTTCAACCATTTCAACGGCTTCGCGTCGCAATCGCCACAAGATTTCCTCGAGATATCCGTAGCCGGAACTGCGAAGACTGGCCAAGTCGATTTTTTTCAGCTCGGAAGTTCGATAGACTCGAAACGCGCCACTATTGTCGTGCGTGGGCAGCCGCAGCATCCATTGACTGAACCAATTGACCAGCCGCGAGGCCAATCGTCGGTACCAAGGCCATCCCACGATCGATGCACCCGGAATGTAACGGCTGCCGATGGCGACCCCGAGGGTATGGCCTTCGCGTTTGTTGATAGCAGCCACCAATGCGACAAGGCTGACCGGGTCATGACTAAAATCCGCGTCCATCGTTGCCACTAATGGAATGCTTCGAGCCAACGCCTTTTGAAAGCCAACAATGGTCGCTGAGCCCAGCCCCAATTTTCTTGCTCGATGCACAACCGAAAGTTGGGGATGTTTCTCATTCGCATCATCGCACCACTTACCGGTCCCATCTGGCGAAGCGTCGTCAATTACCAAAATTTGAGCTTGGGGAAACAGCGCTTCCAGTTGAGCCACTAGACGGGGTAGATTATCAATCTCGTTGTATGTCGCAATAACGATTAACAAATTGGGTTGCGTGATCAATTGAGTGACCAAAATACAAATTTCAAAACTGCCAACGCACCATGATAACAGACGTATCGGATTCCTCGACAGCACCACTTCCAGGCCGTCGGCGACACTTCATTAGCCGTTGGTTGCGACGATGTCTAATTGGCGGCGGGTTGATTTACTTGACATTGCTCGTTTGGTTATTGCTTTACGAAACCCAATTGGTCTACCCCGGGTCCAAGTACCCGCGCGGGAATTGGCAACCCGCAGATTTTCAGTTCGAGGAAATTGAGTTCGTATCGGCCGATGGTACTAAATTGGTCGGTTGGTTTTTGCCCCGACCAACGACACCTAAGCGTGTTAATATTTCGGCCCCGGGAGACCAGGACCCTCGATTATCTGAGACCATTCTGCTATGTCATGGCAACGCGGAAAATTCCGCCCAATCTGCCGCCTACTTTGGCGAGAACTTGCGCAGGACATTCAATGCCGATTTATTTGTGTTCGACTATCGCGGCTACGGCAAGAGCGAGGGCACTCCGTTCGAAGCTGGAATCTTGGACGATGCGGAAGCGGCACTCGCCTGGCTTTGCGACCGAACTGGCAAGACGGCAAGCGAGATAATGCTTGTTGGACACTCGCTCGGTGGCGGACCAGCCTGTCATTTGGCTGGCACGCAGGGTTGCAAACTCTTGATCCTCGATCGGACTTTCAATTCGCTGGCGGGAGCGGCTCAGTGGAACTATCCGTTGTTCCCGGTCCAGTATCTGATGCGAAATCAATATCACTCAACAATGAAAATAAAAAAATATCAGGGACCGGTGGTTCAATCGCATGGAACAACCGACGAGTTGATTCCAATCGTATTGGCGCGGGAACTTTTTGAAGCGGCACCGACGAACAAGAAGATCTTTTTGGCTATCCCCGACATGGGGCACTTCGATCCGTTTCCGACAGACTATTGGAGTCAATTAAAGAACTCCGTTTTAGCTGTATTGAACCCCAAACAGGTTCGGTAAATCCGAATCGAAACCGTATCGCTGCCGAACTGATAAGACTCAACTAGTACAGCGTCGGAGTTCGGACTTCAGGTCGGGGATGTCGAGTGAAAACCGAGAGGATTTTTTGTTTGCCAGCGCCAACTGTCGGCACACATTTCTTCGATTCCCCGTGTCGCTTGCCAGCCTAGTTCTCGCGCCGCCAAGCCGGGGTCTGCGTAGCACGCGGCAATGTCGCCGGGACGACGATCCACGATTTTGTACGGGATCTTTTTGCCGCTGGCCTTCTCGAAGGCAGCAATAATTTCCAACACACTGTATCCTGTGCCAGTTCCCAAGTTATAAGTCACGACGCCTGGATTCGTGGCCAGTTTCTCCAACGCCCGGACATGTCCGATGGCCAGGTCAACGACGTGAATATAGTCGCGAACTCCCGTTCCGTCGGGCGTATCGTAGTCGTCACCATAGACCTGCAATTGAGCGAGTCGGCCAATGGCAACCTGTGAAACATAGGGCAATAGATTGTTGGGTAGGCCATTTGGATCCTCACCGATGTCGCCCGACGAATGTGCCCCGACCGGATTGAAGTATCGCAACAGGGCGATATTCAGCTCCGGAAAAGCGATATTTAAGTCGCGCAAGACGAACTCTATCATCAACTTGCTGCGACCATAGGGATTGGTGACTTCATGCATCAATGTCGGTGCTGTTTCTGTCAGCGGCAATGCCTTGGGCAATCCATAGACAGTGGCACTGGAGCTGAAGACAAAATTCCGGATGTCATGTTGTTGCACAGCCTGGCACAAATGAATCGTGCCGGTGAGATTGTTGTGATAGTACTCCAGTGGCTTGGCCACACTCTCGCCGACAGCTTTTAGTGCCGCGAAATGGATCACTGCGTCAAACGAATTCGTTTCGAAAACATGGTTTAGTCTTTCGATATCGACCAAGTCCACTCGAAAAAATTGGATCTCGCGCTGGGTCAGTTTTTCAACCCGCTTCAATGATTCCAACGCACTGTTTGACAAGTTGTCGACAACGGTAACTGCATGCCCCGCATTGAGTAACTCGACACAGGTGTGACTACCGATGTAGCCCGCGCCGCCAGTAACAAGAACATGCATCCGAGTGGTTAACCTGTGTTAAACTAAGCGGCATCGGTCACGACACAACCCAACAAGCGAGCGCCACTGGATTGGAGTTCCGTGACTGCGGACTCCGCGATTGTCGGATTCGAGTTGGTTAAACTGACCAACAAATAACTCCCATCACAAACTCCAGACCACAACTTCGCATTCCCTTGGTGCGCATCGCCGGCCGAGACGCAAATAAACTGATAATGCTGCCGCATCTCAGCGGTCATTTGGCGCAATCGCTGAACAGCTCCCCATTGATCCAGGACACTACTTCCGGCAGGCAAACAATCCAGGCCAGAAGATTTCTGGCTGGCGATAAACGATTTCCAATTGCCATTCTGCTGGATCGAGTCGGACAACCCTTTTTCACCTTCTAAGCCACATTGCGCTGTAATCGCACACCTGGGATTCGAGTCGACCAACAAGACATTTCCAATGTTGCATTGAGCCAACGAAAGCGCAACCTGAAGACATGTTGAATCGGTATGCGGATTATCATCTGATCCAACGAAAAGTAACACGGTGGGCGCGGCAAGTGGAAACCGCTCCAAGATAATATTGACCAGGCTATCAATCGGCGAACAAGGCTGGATGATTGATTGATAGGATTGGCGACTCGGGGCGTTGGTAGATTCGTTTTCGTCGATCCACTCTTCCGCGGTTTCGGTTAAATCATTGTAAGCTGCCAAACCGCCCGGATGAACTTTCCGCGCATTGGTCGGATTTACGAGGGTGGCTGTTCCAACATCAGCCGATCGCGGCTGGTGCGTTACTGAAAAAGGCAGATTTTCATCGTCAGCATTTTGGAAATGTGGAATTGAAATCATTGGAAATGCATTCTCGGCCGCTCCGCGAGTGACCGATCGCCCCCTATTTTCTTGGTGTTGATTGCGGAGTCCATTAAGCCATCTGCGCCCCAATTGAGTCGAGATTGACAGGGTTTCCGTCGTATGATTCATAGTCGGTATATTGCCAGAACTCGTCACGCGACGAACCCTGTGCACAAAGATAAGTGAAACTGAGGCGGGCCATGCTGGTTCATCCAGCGGAAATTTCAGCCCGCATTAATCGCCAGGCATATTGCGAAGCTGCTCAAATAATTGTTGGTAGTCCATTCGTTGCGCTTGCCCCGTGGAGACCGGGGTTGCCGGAAAGGGGATCGGTTCGACGCGTCGAATCGGCTCGCCGGGCGATGGCTCTTCGCGATTGATCACGATCATATCACTGTCATCGGACGAGTCGGTTCCCGAGTTGATCGACAAGTTTCGCGTGGTATTGCTCGGTTCCACATGAACCGAACGACCAACCGATGGGACCAGGGTGAACTGTCGCGTCGTGGGAGCGATGACCGGAACCGCCCTGACAGATTCTGGTTCCCGCCCATTGTTGCCAAAGGCGGTTGCCGCCGCTCGGTTTTGCTGTTCAATGATTTCCTGAAGCGAGCTTTGCTCAGTCCGACTCCCGTGGTCGCGAGAATTGTCATCAAACGAAACGCGCGCCGTTGGAACAATTTGACTTTCAAAACTCAACGTTTCGAACACTTGGCCAGCAGGTCGTTCACCCGTTTCATGTGAAACTGGTTCGACCGGTTTTGCCTCGGTTTTTTGCGAGTATTTGGCGCGGTCCAGCGAGTTGATGAGCGCTGTCACCTGTCGTTCAACATCTGTCGAAATAGCTTCTGTCGAATGCGTATGAAACTGCTTTTCTGTCGACAAAGTTTCCGTGTGATCTACCGATTCTGGGGAATCGGTCGCGTAAGTTTGACTAAATTCATGGCTTGACTCTATTTGCTCGGCCTCCGGGGCCAGGGTCTCTTGGTGTTGTTGATCGAGCGGCTTCAGACAACTCAATTGTTCCGACGACAGACGCAATGACGCTTGATTGCACGCTGCAATCAACGGCGCGTATCGGTCATGGATTTGTTCTTCCTCGTCAAACGACTCCGCAAATGGATTCAACGAACTTGCCGCGGATGGTTGATAATGCGAATCGACATTCACGTTCGGTTCGGTTTCTTCCAAAAATTCCTCGACCACGTCCAGCAGCGGTTCGCCGTGGGAATGGAGTGGCGATTCGAACGAGTGCTCCCAATTTGTTTCTGCACTCGGCGCATCATTTGCAGCGGGACTAGGATCGGCCGGATTGTCGTTGAAGTCGTCGAATCGAAGGGACTCAACGGAAGATTGCCACGCCGCGCTCAAATTTTCCGCTGTTGGCTCGTAATACGGATTGTGCGACATCGCGGAAGTTTTCTGATCTTCATCATCCAAACTGCCAAACTCGATGACCGTCCAATTATCGTCCTTTTCAAAAACAGCGGGAAATGTCGATCCGGTGGTCATCCGGTTGTTTCCGGCTCCCATGGTTCCAGGCAAACTCTGAACATCTGCCCAAGCTTCGCGAACAAGAGGCTCATCGACGCTGAGACGACCATTCGTCGCGGCCAGGATTAAAGCATGTTCGCACAGCTGATTGATAAACCTCGGGCAGCCTTCGGTCAGTTCATGGATCGCCCGCAATGAACGTTCGGCAAACATCTGTTTTCCACCGCCTCCCGCGCGATCAATATGCGTCACGACATAGTCGGCAGTTTCGGATTGAGAAAGCGCGGTCAGATAACAACGGGCCGCGATTCGTTGGTTAAACGATTCGAGCTTAGGGTCAGCTAATTGTTCTTCCAGCCGTTGATCACCGGCCATCACCAATCGGACTCGAAGTTGGCCATTGCGCACATAATTGGTGATTAATCGAATCTCGTCCAACAAATCAACGGGCAGATTTTGGGCTTCGTCAATCAACAGCAACGCACCATTGGGGCAAGCGTGACTTGGTTTGAGATAGTCCATCAGACTCAATCGCAGTTCACCTTCGGACATATTGCGGTACGGCAATTGGAGTTCAAACAATATGCTTTGCAATAACTCCTGGCGCTCGTGCAACCGCGAACAAACCAAATTCACGACGCTGAACTGGGTACGATATTGCTCTTCCAACATGGCCAACAACAACGACTTGCCAGTGCCAACTTCGCCAACCACAATCACGGGCCCGGACCCACGATCGATACAAAGTCGAGCACTGGCCAGCGATTTCTGGATCGCTTGCCCGGGAAAATAGTGATTTACGAACGGCGTCGACGTAAATGGTCTGGATTTCAGTTGAAAACTTTGTTCGTACATGTGTACTTCCTGTCTATCATCGCACGGGCCCACTTTTTTTAGACCGCAATGCATCGAAACATATCATTTTTTCGGTGAGGATTTCAGTAACCCACAAACACCCACACCATTCTGGTAAAACCGTGAAACGGATTTTCCAAAAACGCTCGACGAACTTCCTGGTTAATCAAACAAAATCCAATTACCAAGAGCAATAAACCAAACAGTGCTGCTTTCGCGCCTTGCACAACCCAATTCGCCCAAGGCACTCCGGGGCTATGGTAGTCTGTTTTTATTGATGCTGACGTGATCGACATGGCTGTGGCGGGCAGTGTCGCGACGACCGGAATCCGAAGCAATGCTGTCAGGCGGCCGACATTCGCAAACCCGCGTGCTGCAAATGGACGGTAGTTAAACGCGACCACGGAACCCATGGCGGCAGCAAGTATCGCCAACATCATGATCTGGCTACGACTCGGTACGCCGTCAATCGGAACGGACGAAAGGCGTCCGCCCGTTGAACGTATTGCTCCCACGTTACTTATTTCTGAATCGAGATTTGACTTCAACTCGTTCCACTGTGTCCGAAGCGAACTGACATCTATGTTTGTCAACGCCTGCTCGACGTCCAACGGTATCAATCGGGACGGATCATTGCTCGAATGCGAAACGCTTTGGAACGGAGATGAATTTGGTTTGTTGGCCGGTAAATTGGCCAGCGAACCGCGAACGATGGCCAAGTTGTCTTCCAGTTGCGACACTAACCGATCTAGCTGAGCCACGTTTTGCCGTTGTTGTGCCGATCCTTCGGATTCGATCGCCAACTCGGATTGAATATCTGAACCCTCGGCGACTTGCACCATGGAACTCGCAAGCTCGCTACTCAGCAACTGAATGAATGCGAGTTCATCGGGACCCCCGATGCCGCGAATCGCCAGATCAACCCGCATCGTGTCTGGCGTCGTTCCCGGTAATGCCCGAAACGACAGCGACTGGCGAATCGTCTCAAAATCATTTGAAACCAGCGCTTGGTTCTTTAGCGTGGACTGTCGGCGAACTTGAGCCAACAAATTATTCAGGCACTCATCAGTTACGCGGACTCGTATCGCAGTGGCCAACAAACTTTGAAACTCTTGCTGAGCACCGGCAGCAGAACCGACTCGCACAGCAAGGTAGGTACTGCTGCGGAATCCTTTTACTGTTAGCGGCCAAATTAGTGACAGCAGTACGAAACTAGCGCAGGCGGAAACAACGAAGGCCGTGAGATGCCGAAGCATTCGTTCGCGGTACAATCGAGTATTTTCCGGAAAAGAGCCGGTTTCGTATGTCATTGCAGGAATAATCGAAGGATTGCGGGCCGGGTTTGCCAACCTTGGCAAACAATCGTCATTCGGTACTATCGGTCCAAAATTTCCAGCGGCTTAATCACTTTTAACGATTAGCCGGATAATTGCGCGGTGCTATCATCCAGAAAAGTGGACGCGGCAGAGTACCAGCGCCAGTTGAGGCACGCACGATCAATTTGGCTTAATTATAAACCAAGTTTGGTTGGCAACGGGTCCGATTGCCGTTCGAAATGGGGGTTCGGCAACGATGCCGCAACCGCGACGAGTGTCTCAAAAATTCCCTCTTGAACGATCAATCCGGCTTGATTCAATAACCGGCGTTGCCAAACAACTTTACCGGCTCGACGACCCGCCAAAGATTTTTCCAAACATTTGGTTTCGGCAAATACGGTGTCGCCAAAGTAAAGTGGCCGCAAGAAATTCCAGTTCCGGACAGACGTAAATGCCAATGTGTTGACATTCGGCGCATGACTTCCCAAACCGGCAACCCACGCCATTCCTAGCAATCCATGGGCGATCGGCCGCCGGTAATGGGACCGGGAGGCGAATTCGTGGTCGACATGAAGCGGATTGAAATCACCAGTCATCGTGGCAAAATTAATGACATCTGTTTCCGTCACAGTGCGTCGGGAGCTGATCCAGATTTGATCGACGAGAATATCGTCGTAAAAGAGTGGCGAATCCATGCTCACACCATCGTAAAGTCTATCGAACACGACTGTCGACAACATCGTTCAAACGAGGCACCATTGTTTAAGGAACTCGGATACCGAACACCAATAACAACGGGTTTGAAATGGTTTGTTTTCCGTCCTTAACAAACAACTAGTAAAAAGTCGGGGTGAAAGGATTCGAACCTTCGACCCCCTGGTCCCAAACCAGGTGCGCTAGCCAGACTGCGCTAC
>JANNWZ010000156.1:0-17724 GCA_031409295.1 Mariniblastus sp. | reverse complement strand
GGTGCCAACCCCAGCAGCTTGGCAATACTCCCTCGTGAGAGCTCACCAATTTCTGGAACAAGAGAGCTGGGGCCACACCAAGACATTTTTGCGTTAAGGCATATTTCGATTCGCTTCTGCTATCGGGGCAAACGCAGTACTAAACTGCTTGCATGCAACAACTGTTCGCAATTTCAAATGTCTGGCCCCGTTCGTTTTTCCCGGTTGACTGACACAACGCATCACTCGAGGTCAGGGCGACTGGCTAGGTCTTACCTTGTACGACTCTTTCATTCGCTACCCTTCGCCGGCTTACGCCGACGCACCCTGTCCCCTTTGGATTCGTTTCGATTACTCCTCGTTGGTATTTCAGTCCGCTGCTGCCGGGTTTGTCGGTATTGTGGACAAAAGTTCGTCACCGGCGAATCCATAGGAAATTCGCGGTAACCTGACCCAGGCAGCAAAAGCTCAATTTCTCGGATTTTTTTGCCAATTGCAGTTGTTCTGCTGGTTTTTGCCAGGCACTGGAATTATCATCATGCTCGTTGTTGCTTTGCTTTTAGACTTTTGATGAATAACCAAGGAGAACCACAATGAGAGCCTTGCTAATTTGCGGAGCCATCTGTTGTTTTGGAATTTCAACGGTGAGCGCCCAAGTCTTGAATTACACGGGTTACGGTGCCAATGGCATTGTCATCGCCAATAGTTATGGTGATACCGCGAGCGTTGACGTTACACATGATATTCGCGTGGGGCTCGGAAATACGGCAAGTTCCAACTCTCCGTTATTCTGGCAATCTGGTTATGGGGATTTGACCGATGTGTTCTGGGGAGGAAATTCTGACTTCAGTGGAGAGTTCGGAGAAATTCGCTTCGATTCATTGACGGCAAATCCAGTTACCTTGAATTCGTTGGATTTGGCGGGTTGGGTTGGCGACAGAACGCCGATTGATATCGCCGTGTTTGACGGCAGCTACAATTTGTTATGGAGCGCTGACAATCAATTTATCCCAGGTGATGCGTTGCCAGGTGAGTTTGCCAGTTATTCTCCCAACGTCTCAGCGAATTCGATCATTCTTCAATGGGAAAACCCTTGGGGCGTTGCCATCGACAATATTTCATTTACCCCAACTGCGATTCCAGAACCAACCGCTTTGGGAATCCTCGGACTTGCTGCAACACTACTCGTTGGATTGCGGAATCGCCGTCGACGAAATTTGCCGTAAATTACAATGGTCAAGACGAACGGGTTCTAAATTTGATCCGTTCGTTTTTTTGTGCGATTGTGCCAGCCAGCGAAAACAGGGCTCGTCAATAGATAGAGCATTGCGAGCTATCGGTGGCGTCAATGTGGGGTGGTCATGGATGTTTGCCGATAGAAAAATTTCTTCGATGAATGCGGATATTTGCTCCCGGAAATTTCTATTCTTTCTCTTCTAAACCTTCAGCAGTTTCTGAGGGAATGATGGGGCCACACCAAGTGGAAATGACTAAATGAGGCAGCCCGGCGCCGCATCAAGGCAACACGTTTTTCGATTTACCTGCTACTATTTGATTCATTGGTTTCATTCGACGATTGGCTGCCGTTGGGTTTGCCTTCGCAGATGCCGGACTCGGCTGCAAGGCAATGTTCCCAACTCCTTGGTTTCGCCGCAGTCTTGCGGCCCGTTTTCTCGCCGGTTTTTTTCTACAAGAAACCGCCGTCCGATGCGAACGCTGTGAACTGCTGCAAGAAATCGGATTAGACGCGTGTGAAAGATTGCATCGCTGATCGATGTATTCTTGTCTTGTGGCAACGACTAAACGTACTCGCGAATTTCGAATTTTTCGGCCTCCTCGGATCCCTTGGAACCACTGGGCGGAATATTCATTCCCCTTAACCAAAAAGCGCAAACGAATTTCGTATTGGGGCCCAAAGATGCAAGAAAAGCGATCAGTTGGATGATTATTCCTTCTTCAGTTTATCCGCAAACACTTCTTTCAATTTGTCCAATTTCGGATTGATCATCGATTGGCAATAACGATTTCTTGGATTGTTGTTGAAGAAGTTTTGATGGTAGTCCTCGGCCACATACAACTCCGACGCCGGCTCGATTTTTGTGGTGATGCGCCGGAAGGCTTTCGCCTTCAGAAGTTTTTCTTTGTACGATTCGGCCAGCTGTTTCTGCTCATCGTTATGGTAAAAAACCGCCGAACGATACTGTGTGCCAACATCGGGACCTTGCTGGTTCAGAGTCGTTGGATCGTGTGTTTTCCAAAACACCATCAACAATTCATCAAAGGTCACCTTGGCCGGATCATATTCGATCTGGATCACTTCGGCGTGTCCCGTTAGACCTGAACAGACATCATCATACGTGGGATTCTTGACGTGGCCGCCCATGTAGCCCGACTTCACCGATTCAACTCCTTCGAGTTGTTGAAACACCGCCTCGGTGCACCAAAAACAGCCACCTCCAAACGTTGCTTTTTCCATTTTAACCATTTCCTGATTCGGTGGTGCGGCGGGTACTGGACTCGACTCGGAGTCGGTCGGTTCGGTTTCGTTAGCTGGGGGAGATAGCGCAGCGGGTTCCGCCGGAGGCTTGGCAGGCGATTGAGCCAAGCAATCGTTGGACAGCGATAGAAAACAAAGTGCAGCGAACGACAGTCTTGATACAAGCCTCGTGGTCTTCATGATCTCTATCCGCGAATTGAAAGTGGTTAACAATCTCTATTATCCGCCTTTTCCGTTTTTAGCCAACCGAAAAAAAGCCCGGCCTGAAAGGAATCAAACCGAGCTTTGTTCTTTTTTCGCGAGAACTGTAATCTAAATTACTGTTGGACAAATTTAAGTTGGACTAACGAGTTACGCCGGCCATTTCTTGAATCGAGTAGTCGTTGTGGTACTCGTGTCGAATCATTTTTTGGGTGGCTTCGTCAGCGTTAGCGGCAATCATCTCTTTGGCGTCCCAGTCAACTTTTTTGCCAGACCAGACCGCCAAATTACCTAACAAAATTGTCTCCGTTAGCGGTCCCGAGTAATTCACGAATTCAGAAACCGTTTTGCCTTGTCCTTTGATGGCGTTGGCAAATTCGGTGAAGTGACCGGGCGATTTTACGAACTCAATATTTTTGAATTTCGCAAACGGGCTAACGCCATCTTCTGCCGCGGGACGAGTGATTTTTCGCTGAGCAGTAAACTCACCGTCTACGATCAAACCGGTTTCTCGTGGTTCTCCGCCATAGTCGCCGGGGGAATAATATTTTCCCTTGTCGCCGACAACCAACGCGGCACTTGTAAAGTGCTGCATCCGATCGCCCACCATTACTTTTGGCAAATCAGCCATCAGTTCATCCGACGGACGTTCGCCACCGTCGTACCACACCATTTTTACTGCGGGACGACCGTTGAGTGCCGGGAACTCAAACACAATCTTGGAGGAAGCCGGGTAACAATTCCCATCGTGTTTCTCGGACTTCGCTTCAACCGAAGTCGGAAATTTCAAATCCAAAGCCATGTAGGACATGTTCAAAGTGTGACAAGCCATATCACCGAGTGCCCCGGTTCCAAAATCCCAAAAACCGCGCCATTTAAACGGGTGCACTTCGGCACTGTAGGGTCGTTTCTTGGCCGGTCCGATCCATTCGTTCCAATGGATGTGCGCAGGCGGATCACTCTCCGCGACTTTCAATCCGAAACTTTGCGGCCATACTGGACGATTGGTCCAAACATGGACTTCTTTTACCACGCCGACGATACCCGCGCGAATTAGCGCAGCAGATTCGCGCAGATTGCTTTCGGCGGTTCCCTGGTTGCCCATCTGGGTCACCATTTTCTTCTCACGGGCAACGGTTCCCATTAGTCGCGCCTCCTCAATGGAGTGGGTTAACGGTTTTTGGCAATAAATATGTTTCCCCATACCCATCGCATGCAATGCAGCCACGGCATGGCAATGGTCTGGAACGCTAACGGTTACGGCATCGATATCGTTTTCGAGCTCGTCCAGCATTTTGCGATAATCAAAAAACGTTTTTGCCTTCGCAAATTCCTCTTTCTTCTTGCCCAGTATCTCTTCATCAATGTCGCACATGGCGACAACTTTACCGTGCTGACCCGCGTCAGTGGAGTCGCTCGCGCCTTTGCCGCCGACGCCAATGCAGGCGAAGCGAATTTCCTCGTTGGCCGAGACACTGCGTTTCGGCGAGACTCCGCCCAAGACCCACGCACCGGCCCCCAGGGCCGCAGTGGATTTCACAAATTCGCGTCGATTGGTTTGAGACATGCAACGTTCTCCTTATAGAATCTAAAGTTAAAGGTTATGTTAATTGCAACCAACTCATGCTGAATTGGTCCATCCTGGGAACGCAGTGCGACGGGAGTGCGATTTACCCACCTGTGGACACTGTTGCGAGTTTACATTGTAGCAGGACAATTATTCCACTGTACTCAATTTCACAAGCAATTATTCCTGTTTTTTCGATTCGGCTTATCCGTTGCAGGACAGAACGCCAAGCGTTATCTTGTTGGGTGAAGTGTGAAAAATGGGGCAACCAGATATCACCTGTCAGGAGAACGAATGTTCGAGTCGTACTTAAGTGCAAATGGGCTGAAGGCAAAGCTATTTTTTCTTTTATTATTGGTATCGACATCAGTTTTGGACGCTTCGCGTTCTAGCGGCATTGCTGGATCCTTATTCGCTCAACAACCGGTTGCGAACCAGTCGAAATCCTCGGCTGCGGCTCTTCACCCACTTTGGCAACCGGTGGATCCCGCCAATCTGCGGGTCACTCAGACCTTGTTGCCTTTGATTCATGCCGCCGAAGTCCAATCCGAATTGGGATTGTCCGCGGACCAAGTCAAGACGTTGGAAGCGTCGCTTGCCGAAATTGATGGACCGTGGTGGCGAGCACGCAATTTGCCAGTCACGGAACAACGGAAGGTTGTCGCCGATTTGGAGGCGCGCTTGCTAAAGCAGTTGTCGATCCAATTGCCCGATGAGATCGTTCGCCGAATTCAACAATTGGAACTGCAGTTGCAAACATCGCGTTTACTTTTGCGACCCGATGTCGCCAGGTTTTTGGAACTCACTCCGGCGCAAATCGCCGAAATCGATAGCATGATCTCAGACACCGAAAAGGTTAGCGCGGAAATTGAGAAGCTCAGCCAGTCCAACAAGGACTCGGCAGTATTTGAAAAGGCCCAACAGCGATTAGCAGAGGCTCGCAAAATTGAAATCCAAGACAGCCAAGATGAGCTGCAACCGGCCCAGCGACAGAAGTTGGCCCAGGTACTGGGTACATTGTTTGATTTTTCCAATTGCGAGCGAATCTATCCGTTGGCGCCTGAGTTGGTAAGTTCTGCCGAGTGGTTTGGCACCAATCCTGGTAACCTCAGCGAGTTGCGCGGCAAAGTTGTTGTCGTACATTTTTATGCTTTTCAGTGTATAAACTGCCAACGTAATTTTGGTCGGTATAACGAATGGGCAGATCAATTCAAAAATGAAGATGTCGTGATAATCGGAATTCAAACTCCTGAAACGTCGGCTGAGTCGGATCCCCTTCAGGTTCGAAGAGCTGCTGAAAAAGATGCGATGAAATTTCCAGTGCTCATCGATTTGGAACGCAAGAACTGGGATGCGTGGGGCAACACGATGTGGCCCACCGTCTATGTGGTCGACAAGCAAGGCTACATTCGCATGTGGTGGCAAGGTGAACTGAATTGGGAAGGGGCGAAAACAGACCAAGTCGTCGCCGATGCAATCAAAAAACTATTGCAAGAAAAATGAACTTCGCGATTTCTCTGGGGGATGGGGGTCGAATTCAGGTTGGACGCCTCGACCCGTATTCCTGGCCCCTCCTTTTGCCGCGATTTGAATTTCTCAATGCTTGAAATTTACGACCACATCTACGATTATCCCAAATATTACGATTTGATTTTCGCCGCCGAATGGAAACCAGAATTTGATTTCCTCAAATCTGTTTTTCGGAAACATGTGCGTCGGACTGTGCAGACTCTGTTCGAACCGGCGTGTGGGACCGGACGACTGTTGTACCGATTTGCCAAAGCTGGCTACACCGTCGCCGGCAACGACCTGAATCCCAAAGCGGTCGCGTTTTGCAACCAGCGATTGATTCGGCACGGAATCGAGCCGACGGCCCAGGTTGGCGACATGGCTGATTTTGTCCTTCATAAACGGGTCGATGCCGCCTTTAATACCATCAATAGTTTTCGACATTTACAATCCGACCGACTCGCAATTGCTCACTTAAAGTGTATGGCGGCTGCCATCAGCCCTGGCGGAGTCTATGTCGTTGGGTTTCATCTTTCGCCGGCCGTGAGCGATGATGGCGACGAAGAATGCTGGTTGGCATGTCGCGGAAGTCTGACAGTCGATAGCCGGATGTGGTTTCTGGAACGAAACCATCGCAAACGATCCGAGACCTATGGCATGTCGTTTTTCGTGAAGACGCCCAAACGCAAATTCCGAATTGTCGACGAGGTGAAGTTTCGGACCTACCGCCTCGCTCAATTTCAAAGACTGCTGGCACAGGTGCCGGAGTTTAGCCTGACTTCAGTTTACGATTTCAACTACAACTCGGAGTCGCCCATCGAGTTAAACGACGATACAGAAGATGCCATTTTTGTGTTGACCGTTCGCTAGTTGCAGCAGTCAAAGCCGATTCGAGGCAGCCATTGCCGGCAAGCGACTTAGCAGCTCGCGGTCATTTTGGATATTTGGGACAAAAGCCGAACTGCCAGTCGATACCGTTAGGACGGGCTCTACGCTGTTTTCCAACTGATTTCTACTCAGTGTTTAGTTAATAAGTTCTGCTGGAACTGAACCGAAATGAAAGTAATAGAGCCGAACGCTGTACACCACCACCGCACTTACGATTAGACTGCCAGTAATCAACAAAAACCGGGCGGTTGCCATTCGACGCGTCGCAATCAATTGAGCGATAATGCAAACTGCCGCCACGATCAACAACTTGAAACCGATCAGGCCGCCAAACCCCCACCGCAGCAAAACGTAGTTGGCAAGTGGATTGGCTTCCATCGCTCCGTTGATCAACAGAATATAAGTCATAAAGACATCCAACACATTGACCAGAATAAAGAAATTGGTCTCCGTTTGAAGCGGCAATTCGCCTTTTAGAATTTGCTTAACATCCATTTTTTTCGCCAAATTTATTTTCGAAATTGAAGAGCAAGAAATTTGATCTACCTGTTATTACAAATCCTTTTCGCCTCGACGTTTACACTCTTCATTAAATGGGCTCAGGTCCGCCGAAGTGAAGATGTAATCACGATCGGTAACATCAATTACATTGTCGCAGCAATCGCCAGCGCACCTTGGTTCCTCCGAAATAGTCTATCCGATATCGCTCCCAGCGCGTTAGCCACTGGCGGATCGATGGGTGTCATTTATTTTATTGCGTTTTTTTTTGTAATCTATGCAATTCGCGTCGTCGGGGCCTCCAGCGCGACGGTCGTGAGTGTGTTGTCGATGATGTTTCCGATCACGTTGGCAACCTGGATTTGGGATGAAGTCCCCAGTGTACAACAATGGTGCGGTATCGGATTGGCCATTGTGGCATTGTTATTGATCGGTTTTCAAACAAGCAAATCAGCCGTTCCGGAAAAACGCTGGTTGACACCAATAGTTTTGTTGACTTTTTTCTGCCTCTGTGGTTGCAGCCGGCTGTTGCAACAAACTGTCCGCCACCTGAGCGTACCCGAACAGTTTCCCACTTTTGTGTTTGCAGCATTTGTCATGGCGGGAATTCCCTCGGCAGTCGTGCTGATTTACCGACGGCAAGCCATTAGTCGGAGTGAACTGGTGTTCGGCACCGTGATGGGGGTGGCCAATATGTTGCAAACCCAATTTGTCTTGATATGTTTGAAGTATTATTCAGGTTTCATCGTGTTTACCGTTACCAGTGCTGGCGCAATTGTATTGACGACATTGATTGCGACCGGTTTGTTGAAAGAACGCCTGGCTAGGCGAACTGTCGCGGGAATTAGTCTGGCTGTGGTCGCTCTGATCATGTTGCAATGGAAATTTTGATCCAGTCGAATCCTTCGCAATAGGCCCCAATGGCGTGCAAACATCCAATACGAATTGCGAATCAATTGTTAGCCCCAACTCAAAACTTGGCCGAATGCTCGCAGAAATGCTCGGTCGGTCCGCGAATCCCAAGACATCAAAAGTCCTGATCAAAACTACCTGGCATGCCCTTTTTTCGCAGATTATTCTTTCGAGAACTAAGACAACCGGGCGCACCCGTCCCCAGGTGGTAGCGGTTACATTTTTTTGGTCTTGCCAGTATCAACCAACCTGCTAACCTCCGTCGCGCTACAACTCGGATTTTGATCGGGAATGACCAGTGAGCCGAGTCCTGTAAATCGAATCTGTGCTGCAATGGCTGATTTCAGGGATCGAAAAGGACGCTGCGATGTCACAAAATTTATGGATCGTATTGGCGATCGGAATACTTGCCTTCACGGGATGCCGGAACCGCTATAACAATCCGTCTGGCGGTGGACTTTTTGCCGGAACATCAACGATCGCGGCGCCGGGCACTTACAGTTTGAACATTCCTTCACTGGCCAGCAATCAACCCTATTACGTTCCCGGGCAATCCAGCCCTGCTGGTGTGACAACTCTGGACCCGCGCGGGCTTGCACCCGCGAACAACAGTAACCCCGCGCAATTGAATGGTTGGCGGCCAAGTCCAGCCAATAGTAGCGTCGGCAATTTCAATTCCGGCCAATCCGTTTTGGCAGCGTCCAACGCCAACAACGGCTATTCCGTTCCGCCGGGTTACCGCAGCGCGTCAAACACGGCATTGCCAGGTTCAGGAATGTCATACACCGATTCAACCAATTACCAATCGACCGGAGTCGATGAACGGACCGACCGGACACGATTAGCGGCGACAGATGCGTCGAATGTTCGTGCACCGTCGCTAAACAACTTAACAAACGGGTTGCCGCAATTCGCACAATTTCAAAATAACGATCCACGATATTCCGCGACATTCAACGCTTCCAATGCTGGGCGGACCAATAATTTGCCAGCCTCTAACCAAATCAATCCGGTTGCCGGCAATGGGGCCATGGGAGGAATCGTTTACCAAGGGCCGGTCGGGGCCGGTCAAGGTGGCTATCGCGCGACACCCTATTTTACGTCGCCCTATGCCGCATCGTCCCCCTCGGTGTTAGCGCAATCGACAACGAACTTTGATCCTAACGGCAATGGTTCCCAAGTCGGCTGGCGCGATCGCGAACTTGGTTCGGAATCCCTTAATCGCTAACAGTTCGTCCGTCGAATATGTTTTTACTGGCTGGCATACAACGCTCAATTGATCGCACGTCCATTGCCAAATGGCGCGGGATCGTCTCACGGATCGAGCAGAAGTCGAGCGAACTGGCCAAGTTAACGAACGCCGAAATTCGCAAGCAGAGTCTGTCGCTTCGGTTTCAAGTACTCAGCGGAAAACCGCTGCATGAAATCATCCCGGCCGCCGGCGCCTTGGTGCGCGAGGCGGCAGATCGCAGCATTGGGTTGCGACATTATCCGGTTCAATTGCTAGGTGGTATTGCCATGCACTTCGGTAGTATTGCCGTGATGCAGACGGGCGAGGGCAAAACGCTGACAGCGACGTTGCCGCTGTACTTGGCGGCGCTCGGTGGTCGTGGAGCACATTTGGCCACCGCGAATGATTATCTCGCGGCGCGAGATGCTGAGTTGATGAAGCCCGTGTATGAATTGCTGGGAATGACGATCGGCGTCGTGCAAAGTAAAACGTCCCGACGAGAACGACAAGCTGCTTACTCAGCCGACGTCACGTACTCGACGGCAAAAGAAATTGGATTCGATTTTTTGCGCGATCGATTGTTTCATCGCAGTTTTCAGCAGGGCCGGGCGGGCTTGATAGCCGGTTTGTTGAGGGATGCTCAATCCGACGGTTCCCAAAAGCCTGTCCAACGTGAACCAAATTTTGTTCTCGTCGACGAAGCGGATAGCATTTTAATCGATGAAGCAAGAACGCCTCTCATTGTCAGCAGCATCCCCGACGAAGTTGCGCTGGCCAAACGCACACTCTACCAGTGGTCTGCAGAGAATTCTGCCAAGTTCACCGAACATGAACACTATCAAATTGACCCCAAGTCGAAACAAGTCCAATTAAACGGTGCGGGCAGGAAACGAATTCGGCAACTGCCGCAGCCAGAATTGCTGCAACAAATTCCGAGTATGGATATTTACGAACAATTGGAACAAGCCATTTATGTAGATCAAAACTACACGCGCGATCGACACTACGTCGTCCGCGACGGCGAAGTCGTGATCGTCGATGAGTTTACGGGACGTTTGGCGGAAGGACGAAAATGGCGGTCGGGCCTGCATCAGGCGATTGAGGCTCGCGAACAGGTTGAGATTAGTATTGAGACGGGAGAAGCCGCTCGAATTACGATCCAAGATTTGTTTCTACGCTACCAGCGATTAGCCGGCATGACCGGCACGGCCGCTAATTCAGCACCCGAATTGCGAAAGATTTATCGTGTCAAAGTAGTCGAAGTTCCGACCAACCGTCCGCCAAAAAGAACCCAGTGGCCCGATTTGGTATTTGGGACTGAGTCGCAGAAATGGAATGCTATTGCCGATGAAATCGATTCCCTGCATCGTAGCGGGCGGCCCGTTTTAATCGGTACGCGATCGATCGACAAATCGGAACGATTGAGCCAAATTTTGGCCGCCCGAAAAATTCCACACGACGTCTTGAACGCCCGTCAGCTCGATCGTGAGGCCGACATCGTCTCCGCGGCCGGTCAGGTCAGCAAGGTTACGGTCGCAACGAATATGGCGGGGCGAGGAACCGATATTAAAATCACCGGGGCCGCCCAGGATTTGGGGGGCCTGCATGTAATTTGTACGGAAATGCATGAGTCCGCTCGTATTGATCGTCAGCTTATAGGACGTTGTGGACGCCAGGGCGATCCCGGTACGTTCCGACAGTTCATGTCCCTCGAAGATGATCTATTGGATCAAGGTCTGGGGGGGCCGCGCGCCGACAAAATTCGCGCGCACAAACAGGACCCCACCAAAAACCTATTGCGGTTTGCGCCATTATTTCGTGCGGCACAGGAAAGACTGGAACGAAAACACTTTCAGTTACGAAAACAATTGCTGCATCAAGAAAAACTGCGACAGGAAATGCAGTGTGAAATGGGACAGGATCCCTATCTCGATACCGCGGGTGCCTAGGATCCCTTGCTCTCGCATTTCTCGCGAGTATTCCGATCAATAGTCATGATTGGAACTTTTGACGCATCTTGATTGGAGTGCTGGCTTGATTGCCGAAGGAAGTAAGAACTCGACGTTTTTATGCGCCGGGTCTACGTACAACTTAACCGGTTGGGAATCTAGCTGCTATGTCGACAGTCAATAACAGATCCAAAATCAGTGAATACGACCAGTTAAAACAGCGCATTCACCATAAATTGATTGGCAAACTTGATCTTAGTCGCGTGGGCGACTTGGAAGGAGAAGTTCTGCGGCGCGAGATTCGCGTTGTCGTTGAACACCTATGCGACGGAGAAAACAGCTTACTAAATCGTTCGGAACGCGATCGCCTGGTCGATGAAGTGCTGGACGAAACATTTGGATTGGGGCCCCTGGAGTTGCTGTTAAAAGATCCCACGATCAGCGATATTTTGATCAACGGACCAAAGAACATCTACTGCGAAAGAGGCGGTAAGATGCAGAAAACGAATGTCGAGTTTCGGGACAATGCCCACCTCATGCAGATCATTGATCGCATCGTATCCAAGGTTGGTCGTCGAGTCGACGAAACCTGCCCGATGGTAGATGCGCGCTTGGAAGATGGTTCCCGCGTCAATGCGATCATTCCTCCGTTGGCGCTTGATGGTGCCGCGATGTCCATTCGGCGTTTCGGTTCCAATCCGTTGAAGTTGGAAGACCTATTGAATTTTAAGGCTTTCACTCCGGAAATGGTGATGCTGCTGGAAGGAGCGATGAAAGCGCGGCTAAACATCGTTATTTCCGGAGGTACGGGTTCCGGCAAGACAACCCTGCTTAACACGTTGTCGAGTTTTATTTCCAACGACGACCGAATTGTCACCATCGAAGACGCTGCCGAGATTCAGCTTCAACAAGAACACGTCGTGCGATTGGAGACCCGCCCGCCAAACATCGAAGGAAAAGGAGCGGTTACCGCGACCGATCTCGTAAAAAACTGTTTGCGGATGCGGCCGGAACGAATCATCATCGGCGAATGCCGTGGACCGGAAACGCTGGATATGTTACAGGCAATGAACACCGGTCACGAGGGCTCACTCACGACGACCCACGCGAATACGCCCCGCGACTGTATTGCGCGGATGGAAACCATGATCATGATGTCGGGTTTCGATTTGCCAATCAAAGCCATGCGAACTCAGATTGCGAGTGCCGTCGATTTGGTAATTCAGGCCAATCGACTTCAAGGGGGGGCGCGAAAAGTCACGTCGATTACCGAAATTTGCGGTATGGAAAACGAGACCATCGTGATGCAGGATATTTTTCGATACGAAAAATTAGGGGTCGATGAAAACGGCCGCGCCAAAGGCAGGTTTATCTGCACCGGAGTTCGTCCCAAATGTATGGACAAACTCGAGGCGATGGGCATCAAATTGCCGGCGAGCATTTTCCGCGAACGAGTCATGTTGGAAGACTAACACGAAAATCAAATCATGATGATGTATATATTTATTGGCGCGATCGCAATCGGGATTGGCGGGATGATTTTTGCCGTGTCCTTGATGTTTCAAGGTGGCAATGCTCAAGTCGAAGACCGCTTGGCGGAACTCACGAAAAATGGTGGCCGTGGTGGTCCGAAAGCCGAAGAAGCCAGCTCACGTTTGTTGCGAACTCCGTTGGACGATGCGCCCAACCCGCTAGAGGAATTCGCCAACAAATTTTTGAACATCCGACGCTTCATCGATCAATCGGGCGTTGATTTGACTGTGTCCAAGTTCGTGATACTGACGGCCGCGATTTCCGGTGCAGCGGGATTTGCCTGCCTAATGTTCTCACCTTGGAAAGTACTCGTACCGGCGGCGGCCGGGGTGGCCGCGATTTTACCGCTCGGATTCGTGTGGTGGAAACGAAAAAAGCGGTTGAACAAATTTAGTTCCCAGTTGCCAGCCGCGTTGGACTTGATGGGACAGGCGTTGCGCAGCGGACAGAGCTTGCCAGCCGGTATTCAGTTGGTTGGAACTCAAATGGAAGATCCGTTGGGTCCGGAATTCAACAAAGCATTTGAGCAGCAAAACCTGGGCGTTCCGCTGACTGATTCACTTAAAGACATGTGTGATCGAATTGATAATCTGGACCTGCGGTTTTTCGTAACTGCCGTGACCTTGCAACGACAGACCGGTGGTGACCTGGCGGAAATTTTGGACAAAATCTCGCACCTAACCCGAGAACGATTTCAGATCAGAGGGCAAATTCAGGCTTTGACAGGTGAAGGACGAATTTCCGGAATCGTGTTATTGGCTTTGCCGCCCGTGCTATTCCTCGTGACGCTCAAATTGAATTACGACTACGTCATGATGTTGTTTGAAGATCCGATGGGTCAAAAAATGTTGATCGGGGCCACCATTATGCAGTTGCTTGGTGCGTTTGCCATTAAGAAAATTATTGATATCAAGGTATAGTGCCGTGAACCATTATTTACTCGCAGAAATTAATTTCATCTCGCTGTTGCCATTTGCTTTGTTTGGGGCCGTGGCAATTGGTGCCTGGGTTGTCGTCGATTTGGTGTTCAATAGCAAAACCAAATCAGAATCTCGTTTGGAACGACTAAAAAATCGAGCTCAAGGGAAATCGGATATCCTCAAGGATTCCGGTGGTGCCAAACAGGGTATTACCAAATTATTGGAGTCGGCCAGTCCAAAAATCTCCGATGCGTTGAAGCCAAAAAGCGAAAAGGAGATCAATGCATTGAAGCAAAAGCTGGATGAAGCTGGCTTCCGTAGCGAAAACGCGGCGGCCATGTTGTCCACTTTGAAAGTAGTCGCGGCTGGCTTCGGATTTTTTCTGGCAGGTGGGATTACATTTTTTACCCAGGGCGCAAATGTCTGGAGTCTGGTGTATTCATTGGGAGCCGGCGTGGTTTGCATGTTCGTGCCAGAATTGATCGTCAAGTTTATTGGATCAAAGCGAAAACAGCAATTGTTTTTGGGATTGCCCGACGCCCTGGACTTGATGGTTGTCTGCGTCGAAGCAGGACTCGGTATGGACCAGGCACTGCGACGGGTGGCCGACGAAATGAACAAAGCCCAACCGATTGTTTCATTGGAATTCAATCTCTGCAATCAACAATTACAAATGGGTTCGACTCGCGAGACTGTGCTCACGAGTTTAGGAACTCGCAATGGTGTCGAAGATCTGAAAACGCTGGCGTCGGTGATGATTCAAGTGGATCGTTTTGGAACCAGCGTCGGCAAAGCGCTGCGCGTGCAAAGTGAAGCAATGCGGACGCGTCGCCGGCAAATGGCCGAGGAAAAAGCGTCCAAAGTTGCCGTGAAATTGATCTTTCCGTTAGTGTTGTTTATCTTCCCAGGGATCTTTGTGGTGCTGGTCGGGCCGGCTGCGTTAATGATGGTAAACCAAATGTTACCCATGATGACCAACCGCTAATCGGTTCCACCAGGCCTTCAACGATTGGTTGCCTAAGGCCTTCGGCAACGGGTTCAGCCCAGCTCTAACCGTTACAACCGCTACGATCGGATTGTTTGGTAAGCATCGGACAACCGCTGTTTTTCGCCGACGTCCGATTGCTTCTCAAATTAATGCGGTAACGTCTAAATTTCTGGTCCCAGATGCGGATTTGTTCCGTTTCGAAGGGGGCTGATGTTCCGATAAGAAACTCCATATGGATTGTGCGCGTTATTGTGATCAATCCACTGATTCCGTGGTTCGGCGGTGGCTGACCCGGTTCACCGGCAATTTACTCACTCCCGTCATTTCGGAGACCCTTCAAATGCTGAAATTCCAATCATTTCTGACGCTGGCGTCTGCCGTGTTGATTCTCGGTAGCGGTGCATTGGCCCAAGATTGTTCGACCTGTGGTGGCTCGTTTGGCAGTTCTCAATTCGGCTATCCGTCGACCGGCGGCAGCTGCGGTTGCGGCGTTGGCGGAGGAAGTCATCACGAACGGATGGACGCCATCCGAGCGGAAAACGCAAAAATCACCGCCCGCAATGATGCTTGGCCCAAACCGTTCAGTTGTGCTGATCGGCAATTGTACCAAGAGATTTGGGCGCCAATGATCGATCAAGGTTTTGAAGAACAATGCCTGCTGAGCTCGGAACACTTCGACGCGTCAAACCATACGCTCAACCGACTGGGCATGAGTGCAGTCGCAGGTATTATGCAAAACATGCCCAGCCATCGAAAACATGTTTTCATCAATCGCGATATTGATGAAACAGTTTCTCAGGCGCGCTGGGAGGCTGTGAATTCAACGGTTCGCACCTACTATGGCCAAATTGCTCCGAATGCTCAAGTTGCGTTTTCCAACAAACAGCCGTCGTCCGTATCCGGTGCATGGGCCGAAGCGATCAGTAACAAATACTTGTTGGCTGCCCCCGCTCCGGTCATTCCGATTTCTTCAGGAAAACAAACTGTTGCCTCCTCAGTCGGGCAATAACCAGCTGGAAGTTTAGGGCTGGCGATGATTCGCGCGTCAATTCGCATCGGATTGACGGACGGCAAAACAACCGTATAACCAACAGGGTCGGGCTATTGAGGCCCGGCCCTGTTCTATTCTAGGCCAGCCTCGATCGCTTAAGAGAGAAATCGAATTGTGGACAAGAAAGATAAAAAACGACTGGAAGTCTTGCGCCAAAAGGTTGATAAAACGATGAAGCTGTTGGCCGACGCGCAAGCGCAAACCGACGAGCCTGATGAAATTTCTAAATTGCGGCAACAATTGTTAGAATATCAAACGGAAATTTCTCAGCTCAAACAGAAATAATGCATGTTTGGTTTTCTCGTAATTGATAAATCGCGCGGTCTTTCGTCGCGAACTGCCCTCAACCCGCTCACCAAATTGTTTCGGCCGGCAAAGGTTGGCCATGCGGGAACACTGGATCCCTTGGCAACCGGTGTATTGGTAGCTTGCATCGGCCCGGCAACCCGCTTGGTAAGCTACGTTCAGCAGCTACCGAAAAAGTACTCAGCGACTTTCCGGTTGGGATTCGAAAGCGAAACCGAGGACATCGACAGCGAGCTGGTTCCAGTCCCTGGCGCCACATCGGTCAGTCAGCACATGTTGGAGTCGCTGTTGCCGAAGTTTATCGGAACAATCATCCAGCAGCCGCCCCAGTTTTCAGCTTTGCGAGTTCAAGGTAAACGCGCCTATGACTTGGCACGCCAAGGGAAGCCCTTTGAATTGCAACCACGACCCATTGAAATATTCAGTTTGCGATTGAGCAAATTTTCCGAACCGGAGTTTAAACTCGAGATCGAATGTGGCAGTGGAACTTATGTCCGGTCGTTGGGGCGCGATATCGGCCGCGCTTTAGGTTCGGGCGCCGTGATGACCGCTTTGGTTCGAACGGCCATTGGCGGATTTACGATTCAACAGGCTCAGGATGTTTCGCCGGGAATTTTCCAACCAGGGTCGACAGAATTGGCGGACGTTTTGATACCACCGACGCTGGGTTTGGGCGAAATGCCAAGTGTCACCCTGAGCAGAACGCAGGTTGCCGGCTTGAGCAATGCCATTCCGATTACAATCGAGCATGCTCTTGGCTCAAAGGAGGTAGCGGGTTTGGATGAACGCGGCCGCTTGATTGCGATCCTGCGACGACTGCCTGACGGCACGCATTCTCCGGCGATCAATTTTGCCGGCTATTGGCAACAGCGTTCGGTCTCAAACGTGGTTTAGTCGCGTTCCGTCGAATCTTCATCAAACGCTACAACATAACTGGTCCCGGCGAAGGTCACATTGTCGCCCACATGCAATGTTCGGCGGCGGCGGGTCTCTAGTTTGTTGTTGACCCATACCTCGCCCCCCTGGATCATTAATTTGGCCTGTCCACCCGTCGCCACACCGCAGGTCTTAAGAAATTGATCCAAATGGATTGTCGGTTCTTCGCTCATAAGTCTGCTTTTACCAGTCGGGTGAATCGACATAACCATGTTGTAAGAGGGCATCACCGGCGACGTCTTTGACCCACCGTTTGACATCGTCGTTGAAATAATTTTTCCAATCTCCGACCGCGCCTTTGCGGAAAAACTCGGTCGGCCGTTCGGTGTCAAAACCAGGCTTCAGGTCGTCACTCAAATCGGTCACTTGCGCGGGATCGACATCAAGGAACTCGAATAGGCTGTTCCGTAGATTGACGGGATCGGCGTGCAAGTCTTCGTATTTTACAAATCGAACTCGCAGTTTTGGAAATCGCTCGGCTGTTTCCTGATCACTGCGTAAATGTTCCCGCCACCAAGCCATCGATTCGCGAACCATCGTTTCATGGCACAGTAATTTTTCCGGGTTGGTTCGAAAATACCAAGGGTCGGCTTGAAAGTTCTTCAACGATTCGGCCATCGCGGGAATTCGCCGAAAAAGCCGATGTACGTCGGGTGAATTGTATAGATGAAATGTTTGGTTGATTAAGATATTGTGGTTATTGTGGATAATTGAAATGTAGGGAATATTTTGTAAAGTGATTGGAATAATTGTGTGCGG
>JANNWZ010000155.1:0-76138 GCA_031409295.1 Mariniblastus sp. | reverse complement strand
CCGGCCGGCTCGCGCCGTTCCGCTACCAGAGCATTGGGTTGGCCGCGCAGCAACGTCTTGAACCAAAAATTAAAAAATTCGAAAAGGCTTGAAGGGTAACGGAATTGGATTCCATAAATGGTATGTCGGAGTTGCGCAGATCCTGTTTAGAGACTTCAAAACACCAAGAGTTTAGGGGACACAATGATTCATCACCGATCCTGTTTTACGAACCCGCAGACACTCGCGCGGTTGTCAAGCATCCTGTTGCTAACAGTTTGTTTGTTCACGGCTGATACCGTCAAGGCCGACTTGATTAACGTTACTTCTGTTTCCGACTTCGTGCAAATCAAGGACGCCAACGCTACTGTCCCGTTTGACAATTCTGCCACTGGCTCCAATCTTTCGGGAAACTTGTTAGACCGAATCATTGGCTCAGGTGTCGCCGCAACGGATGGCTATCGAAGCAGACAAACTACCAGCACCACCGGCACCTCCATAAATGTTGGTTGGGACGTAGCTATTCCGTCGCCGGGCAGCCAGGGTCCTGATGCGTTGGGTCGCGGAAACTCGGCGATTCTTTTCACCGCTACGAGTGATTCCGGATATACAGCTGCCGGAGATAACCTTTTCGGGACCGGCACTATTAATGCGTTGTTCCATTACAAACTTCGTGACCTGACCGATAGCGTCGACTTGGTTCAGTTCACTGACGGATGGTCAAACGGAACTCAGGTTAACAACACGATTGGTTTGCTGACAGGAACGCTCATCGCGGGTCACCAGTACTCGTGGACGTCGGATTTCGAGTTCTCCAAGTATGGGTGGACCAAAAATCAGCTTTTTACAGCTCGTTCAGCTAGCGGAACCGCGAGCTTGACCGTTACAGCCATTCCTGAGCCTTCGGCCGCTGCGATCCTGGGTCTTGCCGGACTGGGAATGCTTATGCGACGCCGGCGTCGTTAACTCAGGCTGCTCTTCACTTTGGTAGCGGAATGGGGCAAGCCATCCGGTTCGTCGTGTGGGAGCGCAAACAAACCGGACGGCTTCCGCCGTTCCGCTACCACAGCCCCGCGGTTGCGCGCGGAATGCACTGCCTTCAAGCGATACCGAATCGGATATGCGCTTACAAACCATTCTTGGTTATTGAAGAGCCTCTGGTCGGCCGCGCGGCAACGTCTTGAACAAAGACTCAAAAAAATTCGAAAGCGTTTGAAGGGTAACGGAATTGGATTCCATATGTCCTTTGTAGCGGCTGCACCACTCGCACTTGCAAGACAGAGAACGTGTTTGCAGCGTCGCAAAAGGGTGAACTGGCTAGTCGGTTGACAGTGAAAATTACAAAATTTTTTTCCCCGGGTGAAACAGTGATACTTAACTGGAAAAACAAGTTTGATGCTGGTTTGAGAACCGCTGCTTTCGCTGCCAAAAAATTCATTTACCTCGGTTTGCTCGTAGGCCTTGCATTCACTGGCCAGGTCCAGGCGGACCTGGCCAATGGAAGCTTTGAGGATCCAGACACAGGTCTCTTGCCCACCGCGAGATACATCCCGCAGGCTTTGGTTCCACATTGGCAAACAACTGCTACGACCCAAATCATCGAAATTTGGTCAAACGGTTTCAACGGAGTTTCGGCATACCTAGGAAAGCAGCACGCGGAACTGAATTCGGACCAGGCCAGCACGTTGTTCCAGGACGTATCTGGAATCGGTGCGGGTCTAACGGTGGGGTTTGAGTTTGCCCATCGCGCTCGTATGGGGACCGATGTCATGCGACTCACCATTACCGACCTGGGAGCGGATAACACCGTCGGTGGAGGGGACGACCTCGTGCTGTTTACCAATGCCTATTCGGCAACCACTCTCAACTGGAACTTCAACACCAGTATCGGTGCAGCGCCGATCGTCGCCTTGGGCCACGACGTGCGTTTTGCTTACGAAGCGATTTCGACCGGCAGTGGGGACCTGACCAAGGGCAACTTTATTGATGCCGCCAGTTTTGGAGTAGGTGTCGCTGTTCCCGAACCCTCCGCAGCAACATTTCTATGCGGACTTGCCGGACTGGGAATGTTGTTCCGTCGTCGCAGAACAAATCTTACCGTCACACGCTAACAGATTTCCCATTTGATCCTTACACAAATAGCCGCATAAATATCATGAGAAATTTCATCCCTGGTCTCACACTCCTAGTGCTTGCCGCGTGCACAGCGCCCGCCGACGCCGACCTCATCCTCACATTGAGCACTGGTACATCGTCGGTGGTGGTCATCGACGAGTCTCCCGTGGGCACCCTGTCGGGTGCAGGATCGTATACTTCCACGTCAGCTGATTCACTGGCAGGCGCCGGAGTTATTGGTTACTCGGGAGCGTTGGGTAGTTTTATAGTAAACGTCACGACTGGAATCAGCAAACCGTTGATCGGACCTTATGCCATCGATTTGAATAACGTTTCCGTATCCGGAACAGCCGGTACGTTATCCATCGGTCTGATCGATACCAACTTCGTCGTTTCTGGTAGCGGCCAATACACCCTGCTTTCCGAGTTTGGTGGAACGACTGACGGAATTATCAGTAGTGCGACCGGCGGTGCTCTGGATTCCAACGCGGAGGTGGGATTCGGTGTAGATACGTTGCAGGGTCCATTTGGAGCGGGCCCTTTTTCAGGCGTTGACACGGCTGGTGTTTTCCTGGGTGGTTCGTTCTCGCTGAACACCGTTGTGACCTTCACGCATTCCGGCGCAGGCCAAATCACCAGTTTTGACCACAAGCTTTCGGTGATTCCGGAGCCTGGATCGTGCGCCGTTTTATTCGCAGTTACATGTTTGTTCGGCCTTCGCCGATGGCGCGCTTAAGTGGTGGGCGTGAGTGTTCTAGTACATTTTCTCAGGATAGACCAATGATTTTCACCTGCCGATACAACCGAATTCCAGTTTTGTACAACACGATATTGGCTACCAAACAGTTGATTTGCTTTGGGATTCTCTTCGGCATCACAATCTCCGGTCAAGTTCGCGGTGACTTGGTCAATGGAGGCTTTGAGGATCCTGACACTGGTTCCTTGTCTTCAGCGGTTTTCATCGATCAGTCTTTCGTACCCGGTTGGAAAACCAACGCGGCCTCCGGCCTCATTGAGATTTGGTCAAGCAATTTCAATGGAGTTTCGGCCTATCAAGGACAGCAGCACGTAGAACTGAATTCGGACCAGGCCAGCACGTTGTTCCAGGATGTATCTGGAATCGGTGCGGGCCTAACGGTGGGGTTTGAGTTTGCCCATCGCGCTCGTATGGGGACCGATGTCATGAGACTCACCATTACCGACCTGGGAGCGGATAACACCGTCGGTGGCGGGAACGACAGCGTGCTGTTTACCAATGCCTATTCGGCAACCACTCTCAACTGGAACTTCAACAACAGTGTCAGCGAAGCGCCGATCGTCGCCTTGGGTAACGACGTGCGTTTTGCTTACGAAGCGGTTTCAACCGGCAGTGGGGACCTGACCCAGGGAAACTTTATTGATGCCGCCAGTTTTGGAGTAGGTGTTGCTATTCCTGAACCCTCAGCAGCAGCCTTCCTGCTCGGACTGGCCGGACTGGGAATGTGTTTCCGTCGTCGACGAACAAGCACCTTCAACAGCGGATCTTTCGATAACTAAGCGACTGAATCTGAGCGATGCCAATTTAGACCGTTTCACAATTCACACACGATAATAACAGGGGATACACAATGGTAGCCATCAACACTTTTCAGGGATCCGCAGACGATCTGCAATGCAAGTCCGTTCTGTTCGTTTGTTGGGGCAACATTTGTCGATCTCCAGCTGCGGAAATTATTCTTAAGCGGGAGATGAAACGGCTGGGCGTCGACGGATTGCAGATCGAGTCTGCCGGTGTCAGCCCCGATGACCGGCCAATCAATCCTTCCTGGCCGATGCAGTGGGCCTCTTTTCGTCGGGGAGTTTGGTTGAAACCGAGACCGCGATTGTTAAGAAAGAGAGACTTTGCTCGCTTTGATCTGGTCATCGCGATGGATCGCGACGTGCTGTTTTCGATCAGGACAATCGCCAAAGGAACATCGGCAAACGTGAAACTACTCAGCGAGTTTCTACCAGCAAATTCGCCGATCGATGTCCCGGATCCAATGCGCCGTTCGCTTTCAGTATGTAATCGCGTGCTCGACATGCTGGAAACGGCTTGCGACGGTATCTGCAGGTATATGACTCGAAATCCAGTGGCTGCATAAAGCGTTCACTTAAAAAACGAAAAGTCATGAAAGTTAGCGATGAGGAAAAGGTGTCAGGAGAGGACGCAAGGATGTCAGGAGGCCAATTGGCAAATCAATCAAACGATCAAACTAAGAATGAGTACTATGAAGATTTACCAATTGGGATCATTGTGTTTTGCCGCCGTTGCGATGCTGCTACTTTGCTCTACTTCCCGAGCTGACATTGTGTTTAACTTTGTTGAATCGGGAGGACAGGTCACCATGACCTATTCCGGCACCCTCAACACCAATAATATGTCAGCGGGATTTCAGTCCTTCTCTAACGGCACCTTTATTGCGAGCGAGGGTGTTTCTGGAACAACTTTTGATGTTATTGGCGTCGCTGCACCTGGTGCCTTTACCAATGCTTACGTATGGACGCCGACTGTCCAGGCTAACTTTGCAACTGCGGGAACATTTTCTAGCTTGGGCGGGGCGAACCCTGGCTCGACTCCCTTCGTTAACGTTGCGGGCCCTGCAAATAATCAGCCCGGTGTTGGCCTGATGTCTGCGAACATCGACGGCAATGGGATATGGACAGGTTTGGGTGGAGCCAATGTCGCGGGCACGCTTGCCTCACTTGGGCTGAATCCTGGCACCACGATCACACACGATGCAAATAGCGGCGAGCGCCTTATTTTTAACATTTCCAGCGTACCCGAGCCATCATGCCTCGGTCTATTAGGCTTTGGCTTGGCCGGCTTTGCCTTGCGGCGACGTCGCAAGCCAGCTTTGAAGCAATGCAGTGATGTTGCATCTGCAGGTATATGACTCGAAATCCAGTGATTGCGTAAAGCGTTCACTTAAGAAACGAAAGGTCATGAAGGTTAGCGGAGGAGGAAATGGTGTCAGGAGAGGATGCAAAGGTGTCAGGAGTCCAATTGGCAATTCAATCAAACTATCAAACCAGGAAAGAAAACTATGAAGATTTACCAATTTGGAACAGCGTGTTTTGCCGCCCTTACCATGCTGTTACTTTGCTCTACCGCCCGCGCAGACATCGTCATCAACTTCAGTGAGAGCGGAGGCTTTACGACCGCCACCATATCGGGTAGTGTCGATCTCGCTGTGCTGGGCACTCCAACTAGCGTGAACCAAAATCAGGTCACTAGATATCTTTGGCCAACCAATGGGTGGTTTAGTAATGCAACGTCCTCTGTCAGTCGGTATGACGGCACGACGTTTTCCCCAGCGACTGGCTTTGGCGCGGGGGGTTTTGCTACCACTACCGGCGTCGGCACCGGCATAGCGGGACAAACCTTTGGTTTTTACCGTAGTAACAGCCGCTTGGAAATTGGAAGTGGCTATGTGTCTAATTCAGCGCTCAACGGCTCAATGATTGTAGTAGGTACCATCGCTTCGTTGGGCATTGATCCGTTCACGCAGTATTCGTTTAGTCGAGGAGGTGGTGGTTCCCAGACCATTACACTTCAGACCTCTGCAGTGCCCGAGCCATCGTGCCTCGGTTTATTAGGCTTTGGCTTGGCCGGCTTTGCCTTGCGGCGACGTCGCAAGTTGGCTTAGAGTGCTTTGGGAAAGTACAGGGGACGCACGGAGATCGATCAGCAGTGAAAATAGGGTCCAGACAAACGCAGAATTCCAGACCAAGACCAACGCAATGAATGCTTCTGGCTGGCAGTTTAATGACCGTACTTACTCCGACAGTAAAGAACGAATAGGAAAATGCGTTGGTGCAGCCCAATTAGTGCCCCGTCGTATAAGTCATTTCCGTTTGGCGTGGCCTCGGCATTTGGTCCGTCGTTTTGACTTCATTTTGGCCCCGTTATATTGGCCCACAATGCGAATTCCAATCCCGAAATCTGCGATCATTGAACAGCTAAAGGGTTTTTGACACTTCAACTGGTAGTCGGTAACGGCGTATCCAAATACACTTAACGTTGTGACCGAGAAAATCGTTCTGCGATCAAGTCGCGAATTTCTCGCAGAGCCTGCACATGTTGTTCGGTCCACGATTCGGTGTCGGCGGCACCATCGTCACCCAGACCAGCCGATTTTGATTGGCCGATTTTGGTCATCAGTTTCTCGCGGATCGCCGAGGCGTTTTGTACGCCTTCGATCAAGCCGCAATGTGCCGACGAGGCGGCATGACCTGGCTGCGACCCGCCACCACCTGCCGTTTCGATAAGGACGTCGGCGATATCGAACCACCGTTGCAAGGGTCCCTGTTGAATTTTGACGTTCTGAATATTTTCGTACGTAATCGTGGTTTCGTGAATCAACCAAATCCCGCGTCGAATACGCAGGCTTCGATCACTCAGCACATACCACGTCGTATCAAATCTCAAATGGATTGCTAGATAGGCCACAATGTCGGGAACGACGGCGATAAAGAGAGCGATCGGCGCCAGGATCATTCCCACGATAGGATTGACCAC
The DNA here is from genome assembly GCA_031409295.1 of Mariniblastus sp. Taxonomy (GTDB): domain Bacteria; phylum Planctomycetota; class Planctomycetia; order Pirellulales; family Pirellulaceae; genus Mariniblastus. The sequence goes on along the minus strand of JANNWZ010000155.1, from coordinate 69,504 downwards.
CGTGATTACAATCCAGGCAATCAGAATGGCAATGTCGATAATGAACAACATCAACCAAAACGTAAATTTCAAATACTTCAGGAATCCTTCGCTAGGCTGGAATGCATCCACCATTCGCCCGCTGTAGGTGGGCAAGGTCGGGGGATGTTCCGGCACATTAAACCACTTCGTCAAGATTCCCCACAGTCCTTGATAACACCATTGGGATACTCGTTCGACCTGTTCTTTCATCGCAAGTCCCTCGACTCCGGTGATTTCAACAGGTCCCGAATCTCGTGTAAAACAGTTAGCGCTCGATCCGCTGGCTTGATGGAAGGGACTTCCGTTTCAATTTGTTCTTTTTCTCCACGAGCGCCGCGCATCTTCAAATAAAGGTAGTCTCGCAATTGGTCTGATTGGGCAATCCCTTCGATGCTCATCTCGGGTCCGGAATTTCCCGAAGCCGTCTGAATCGCGACCGTGGCCAAGCCCATCCAGCGTTGAAACAGATTGCGCGTCAAATGAATGTCCTGGATCCGGCGATAGGTTAGATTGACTTCCTTGCGAAAAAAGATTCCCCACTTCATCGACACCCCCGCCTCGTCGAATTTGTATTCCAGCGTCTTGTAGCGGAAATAGAGCGGAAGAAAAGCAAACGGAAAAATCGGGCCAGCAAAGGCCGCACACAACGCGTAATACTTCAACAAGACGGGCTCCGGCCGAGTGATTGATTGCGGATCAAAGGGAACCTGCGAGTGTTCGGCGTTTTCGCGCATGGGTATTTGTTTCGTTAAGTGACTTTCTTCAATTGCTTGATCGAAGCCAAGCTTCGAAACCATCAGGATAACATGCTCGGTTCGTGATAACGATTGCTGGTTAAAAAAAGCCGAAAAAGTTGAATCACAACTCAAGCCGAGTCACTGGCGCTTCGAATCGGCAGCGAACAAATAGACATTTTCCCTCGGGACCCAGCCGGATTCGGGAAATCGCATCGGTTTGACTCGGATCCATTCGCCTCGCTGGTCCAACAGTTCTACGTCTTCCCCCATGGATATTTTCCCCACGACGGGAAACGTCGAACCATCCGCCTGTCGCAGTTCCGTTTCGAGATTGGTGGCCACACCATCCGCAGCGAAATAGAAATTGTTTGAAAGCGCAAGTGAAAGTGTCGTCAAAACAAATAGAGCGCTACTGCACATTAACAATCCGAAAAATCGTGGCCGCGAAAAAAGTAACCGCCACCCGACCAGAGACCACGTCAGACACCAACAGATTACAGCCAGCCACCACACCCAGCGAGCAGGAATCCAACGGTTCCAAACGACCAAGTGGCCGCCAAGTGAACCCCAATCCATTGTTCCCATGACCCGATCGGCAGGCGGCGATGCCAATAGGCTTCGCGCATAGGTCAAATTTTCGACAGCCCTAAATTGATAGGCATCCCAGCGCAAAGCCTGTTCGTAGTTGGCAATTGCCAAACCCAATTCATTGATTTGCAAATAGGCGTTGCCAAGGTTTAACATTAACTCGGGGCTGTGAATTCCGTCGGTCGCCACCGTTTGGTATTTGGCAATGGCCGCGGAAAAGTTTTTACCGGCTGCACCGGCATCAGTTGGCTTCAGCTTCAACGCTTGAGCATACAAGTCGTTTGCTTCGTCCAAAATTATTCGCTGCTGGTCGACGTTGAGCGTCATTGATGATGACTGTACCCTCGCAATCGAATCTTCTGTCGCCGCAAGAGCCGCCACACTCAGCACAAAACAAATGAGCGTTCGCGAAAGCACGGTGCGCGGTAGTCCGCTGCCCGCTGCGGTCCGATCTGGCGAAACTTGGCGAACTGCAGTGATTGCGGCAGATTTCAATTCGTCCGTAGACACCGATTCGAGCAGGCTATAGGCGGCTTGATGGCAACGACTGATAACGTCCGCAATTGCTGGTGGCATCGAAGTACCATATAGTTCCTGGATCGCGACGGCAATTTCGCCAGGTGATTTTGCCCGACGAATCGCGGCAATTGTTTTTGGAACCGGTTGACGAGACCGCAACAATTGTAATAACGCTTGACGGCGGAGCACGATGATCAATAGTCCACATAGTAGGGGCGGTATCGAGAACAAGAGCCACTCGAACGATTTCTTTGGAATTGCGTTTGTTAAAATGGAATCGGTCGAAACATTGCCGAGATCGGGTGGACTTTGAGCGGTGGCATCGACAGTGCTCGAGGCTGTATCAGATGAATTGCCTGGCGACTCGGTCGCGCGGTCCTTGGTTTTGGCATTGCTCACGATCGAATCCAAAGCCAGCAAATCGGCACGCTTGACTCGGATCGAAATCGAATCGCTGAATACGGTTTCGAATTTTCCCGTTTCCGGATTAAAAAAAGAAAATGGAATCGGCGGAATTTGTTTGATCCTCTCACGACGAGGGCGAATGGTTGTCGTAAACAATTTTGCATCGTCTTGTACAAAGCCCGCCAGCACGTCATCGTCCACTTTGAAATCATCGGCCAGCGCGGACAACGTCGCCAGCGGCGGGGCCTGCACCAATTCCATTGGACCATCGCCTTGCAAGATCATCTGCAAGGTTATCGGTGCACCAGCGGTCACTTCCGTCGGTTGGGCTTGTGTAACGATGCGGTACTTGCCGACAGCCCCGCGGTAATCGGCCGGTCGACCCACTGTTGGCACATCGATTACTTCCAGTGCCGGTCTAGCCGCCGTCACCGCAATCGGGCGAGTCGCCGTAACAACCAGCGATTTGCGGTTTTGCGGTGAGTCGCGAAAAAATTCTTGCATCAATGTCGATCCAAAATCATCGTCGTCACCGAATAGCGAAAGCTGATTTCTCGCCTCACCCAATTCAGTCGGATAATTGGCAACGATTTGGACATCTCCCACATCAATTTTTCCAGGTCGCTGCGGGTAAACTGTCGATTCAATTTCGTATCGGTAATACTCGGTTGATTCCCCAGCAGCGTTCATTCGCGAAACTTCTTGACCGGTGAGACGTTGGTTGTTCGCTAACGACTCCTCAAGTCTTTTTTGAAAGGGACCCCAATTGCTGCTTGCGTCCATCAGCTGCCACATATGGGCTTCGCTAAGTTTTAGATTGCGGGCTGGATCGACAAATGGCTTTAGCCAAAACTTGAGTGTCAGTTTGACTGGCTGTCCGACATAAACTGGTTTGTCTGGTCCCACGATTTCAACGAACATGAGGTCACCCGTTTCACTAACCGCCACGTTGAATCGATATTCCGGAGTTGATTTCTCGCGCCCATCAAATTTGATTTTGATGGGAGGGATGGTGAAAGTCCCGGCGCGGCGGGGCGTGATTTGACAATTAAACAAGACGGACGAACTTTCGCTGCGCCGCCCGTTGATAAAGCTGATCCGCGAGCTTCGAGCCGGAGTGCCCGCCAATTTCAAATCCAAACCATCAATGTCCGGCAGTTGCGGCGAGTCAATTTCTTTTGCGTCAGAAATCTGGATCTGCAAAATGATCGGTTGGCCAACATACGTCTCCTGGTTGGAGAGCTGCGATTCCAGCGACTGCGCGCAAAGGCAGGGAACGAACAAACTCGTCCAAACCAGGACAAAAGCAAGCTGCAAGTTATGATTCATCATCGGCGCACCAATCATAAAGACTTCTTACCAATCTTTCTCGACTCGCAATCGGCGGGACTGCGACTGTTGAAGCTGCTGCAACCGGCGACGCAACTCGCGATCACGCACGGCTTGCAACATTTTTTGAGCTTCTTGTTGAGTCATGGTTTGGTCGTCCCGCAGCATTTCGCCGGCGGGAGTCGCTGGCTCCATTGTCGGTGGTGATTGCTCGTTCAATGGAGACAGCTCTCCCTCCGGAGGAGGAGTTCCGTTTTCCTTCGAAGTCGCATCCTCCGCTTTCGATTCCGCGGCAGATGTCGGATCCGGTCGCTGATTCAATGAGTTAGATTCAGTCGAATCGGATTTTGACGAAGAATCAGCAGCTTGGTTTGAGGGATCCTGTTTTTGATTTGGATCTGGTGTTTGCTTAGGTTCTTGGGATTTGTCAGACGGTTGGTCGGATGATTTTTGTTGACCCGACTCTTGCTGTTTGGACTGATCTTGCTTGGACTGATCTTCTTTGGACTGATCTTCTTTGGACTGATCTTCTTTGGACTGATCTTGTTTGGACTGATCGTCTTTGGACTGATCGTCTTTGGACTGATCGTCTTTGGACTGATCGTCTTTGGACTGATCGTCTTTGGACTGATCGTCTTTGGACTGATCTTCTTTGGACTGATCTTCTTTGGACTGATCTTGTTTCTGTTCGTCTTGAAGTTGATCGATCAACCGATTCGCCAACTCAATATTGGCTCGGGCATCGGAGTCGGTGCGGTCGATTTGCAAAGCCTGGCGATAGTTTTCGATAGCGGATTCCAGCTGTTTTCGCGCGACCGCTTGATCCTGTTCAAGTTTTTGAATGGCCTCGGCGAAATCTGCGTTTCCCAAGTTGTATCGCGCCTTCGCTGCTAGCGCTGGATCTTCGGCCGCAGCAACTTCCGTAAAAAGCTGCCGAGCAATTTCGACGTCACCTTGTCGATAACGGGCGATCGCCAAGTTGTAAGACAGGCTTGGATTATCGTCGTCCTGAGAAATTGCCTGCTCGAGCAGCCGGATTCCAGTGGCATAATCGCTTGCACGAATGGCCGCATTTGCATTCGTTGTCAAATCAGCGATCGAGTCATCGGCACAGGAAGAAGTGGGCCAGACTGCGATCATTGACCACGATGCTACGCAAAGAATCGCCAACGTTGTGATGTTCTTCATCCGTTAAGCTACCTTTCTTGAATCGGAAGCAATTCTGATGGCAGTTAGCTCGCGCAAGTTCCGCTGATTTGGTCGGGGCCACGTCGAAATCAGCACCTCGATCACCAAACAGGCCAACGCCCCACCGAGAAACCACTGGTAGCGCGGCGTATAGACATTGACTCGCGCGGTTTCGAAATCCCGTTGATCGATACCGGCGATAAACCGTTGATACACGGCTGCCATATCCACCTGTTTGGTTCCGGCCGGAATAAAGGCGCCGTCCGTCAGGGTGGCGATTTGTTGCAGAATTTGACCATTGAGTTTTGATCGAACAGGCTCTCCTTGATGTTCCAGAAATGATTCGCCACGCTCGCGAGTGGCCAACGGAATCAACGCGCCTTGCGACGCATCGCCTAGTCCAATCGTAAAAATCCGTATGCCGTATTCCTGATGTACCTTTTTCGCTGCCTCAAGCGGTTGGCTTTCATGGTCCTCTCCATCGGTGATCAACACAATCGCTTTGTGGTCGGCGGTTTTTTCCAGGAATGATTTGGCGGCTAAATCAATCGCTGCGCCCAAGTTGCTACTACCTCGATCGAGGTTGTGTGGTCCGACTTCATCCAACATTTGTTTGAAGTCTTCATAATGATTTGTCAGCGGAGTTTTCCGGCGGGCTTCTCCGGCGAAAATTACCAACCCGACTCGGTCGCCCTTCATTTCATTAACCAGATCCTTGATATCCTGCTTGGCTCGCTCGAGTCGATTCGGCAAAAGATCTTCGGCCAACATGCTGCGCGAGACATCGAGAGCAAAAACCACTTCGATTCCTTTTTGTGGAACATCGCGCCATGTTTTTCCCCAGCGAATATCGATCAATCCAATCACGATTCCGATCAATGAAGCCAATGTCAACAATGTCGAGATCCAGCCTCGCTTGCGACTGGCGGGGGGCAGCAATGTCGACAGTAAATTGGGAGTCGCAAATTGGGCCAGCGCGCGGCGTTTTCGAAAGGTGGCGATCAGCGCAATCAGCATCAGACCCGCAACCAGCCAGAGCCACAACAGGTTTTCGAGTTGTCCGTATTGAATATCCATAGTCGAATCAAGCTCCCAACTCGCGAAAAACAACCTGCTTTAGGGCAAACTGCAAGCCCAGTAATATTAGCGACCAAACGGCAATCGGTGGAATTGACCACGACCCCAGACGAATCGGCTGAACGGCCAATTCGCGGTAGTCGACATAGCTTCGCGCCTCAACTTTGGATTTTTCCAGCCGGTCAATTTCCACGTAGATTTGTTCCAGTGATTGCGTGTCGGTCGCTCGAAAATATTTTCCACCCGTAGATTCAGCAATCTTTGTAAGTGTTGCTTCGTCGATGTTGACTTCCATCCAACGAAGCGATTCACGACCGGAAAACGGATCCATCACAGGAACGGGTGCTTGTCCCTTCGTCCCGACGCCGATCGTATATACTTTGATTTCGAACCGACTGGCGAGTTCGGCCGCTTGCATTGGATCTAAATCGCCAGCATTATTCTCACCATCGGTCAACAGAATCACGATTCGACTTTTGACGGGCTGTTTTTGATTCTTGTTAAGCGCTGCCAGTTTTTCAATTGCCAGGCCGAGTCCATCTCCAATCGCCGTGCCGTCTTCACTGCGTTGATCGACGATTTGAGTTTCGTTCAACTGCGCAACCAAGAACGCATGGTCCAACGTTAGCGGAGTGATTCCATCGGCTTGTCCAGCAAACGTAATCAACCCAATCAGGTCGCTGAACCGTCCGGCGAGTTGTTTTTCTCCCAGTACGAATCGTCCCATCACATCTTTGATCGCCGTTAAGCGATCGACTGGCTGTTCCTGAATTTGAAAATCCATCGCCCGCATACTGCCGCTGCGATCGACGACCAGTTCGATGGCAATTCCCTCGGTGTTGGCCATCGTTTGTTGGCGACCCTCGCGTGGCCCTGCCAGGGCCACGACCAACGATCCGAGCGCGGCCAACAGAAGTGTCGGCGGGAGCCACATCATTTGTTGTCTCCATGAAGGTCGGATTGAGCGAGCAAAATCGGTTGTGCTAAACGACACCGCATTCGTGCTGCGCACCGCCCACATACGCCACGCTAGTACAGGGAGCAATGCCAATAACCACAAGACCCAAGGATGGTGAAACATTAGTTTTGCCTCCGCAGTGCCGGGAATTTTTGTGGAGCAACAGCAGGTAACGGACCCCGATCGCGAGACAAGCGAGTAGTTTCCGCCACGAAAGCTTGGGCCTGTTCCAAGGCGGCGTCCATGCGGTTTTGCGCCGGCAAATAACTGGCAAACTTAATCTGATCAACTTCCGACAGGAATTTCCCTAACTCCTGTTGTTGCTGGGAGCTCAATCTGGAATCCGACTGCACGTGCCGCAAGAATTCAGTGGTTGTTTGCTGCGGTGCGGCGATTGCGAACCGGCGCTGAATGTACTGGCGCAACACGTCGGCGATCGCCGGTAGTACGAAAATTTGGTCGCCACGCGCAAATGCCTCCGAGGCCTTTAGTTCCTTCAGTCGCGAGTAAATCCAGCGTTCGGGCGAATCGTGATTTTTTCGGCGACTCAACAACAATACCAGCGCGATCGTTGCCAAGACTAAGGTTCCGATTCCGACTCCAACCAGCCATCGAAGATTGCCGCAGGGCTGTCGTGGAATGTCGACGATGTCTTTGAGCTCACGGAAGGCCAACGGATTACTCTGGTCGGTAAGCAGGCTTTGAACTTCGATCGAAATCGGGACCGTGGTTATCGGTTGTCCATCGACTTGAATTGTGGTGGCAGGGATTTGCAGCGGACCAGTTTTCAACGTCTCCAATTGATACTTTCGGGTCCAGCTTCGGTGGTCGTCGACTGGGATATCGAATCGATCTGCATGAGAATTGACTTTAAACGGTCCGATTGTCTCCGGGGCAAGTGGAAACAGGACCTGCGCGCCAGTCGGCACGATCGCGGTAATTGTCAACTCAAGTGGATCTGCTATCTGAATTGTCGAGCGATCAACGACCGCTGAAATGTGTGGAATTCGCTCGTCCTGTTGGAGCCCCGTCGGAATTCTGTGAGGACTGGCAAAGGCTGAGTTCAAGGCGATCAAGCACCCAGCCATCCCGAGCACTAATATCGCAAATCGAAACGCACATCGACCAGCATTCGCCAGCCTTGCGAAGGCAGCCGTCAGTCGAGAATCGGTTTGTATCCAAAGTGTCATGTGGGAAAACATCCTGCGAGCGATCATCGTTTCGAACGCGAATTTTTGATTTTTTCTCGATGTCGAAAAAATTCCTTGAGAGGTTCCACGAAGTCTTCACCGGTCCAAACCTGGATCGGCGACATTCTTAATCGCTTAAATAACAAGTCGCGCCGAGCGGCGGAGTCCCGCGCGAACTCTTCATAAAGCTGGCGATTTCGGCGGCTGGCCGAATCAAAAACAACCGTTTCTCCCGACTCCGCATTGCGCAGTCGAATCAAACCCAAATTTGGCATGGTAAACTCGCGGCGATCAGCAATCACGATCGGAATAACATCATGTTTTTGGGTGGCAATCCGGAGTGATTTTTCGTAACCCGTGGTCAAAAAGTCGCTGACGATAAACACAACACTGCGACGTTTGCTGGTGCGGGACAGATGTTCGAGGGCCAATTTCAGATCAGTACCCTGCCCGATCGGTTGCGTGAACAGAATATCGCGAATGATTCGCAACCCGTGCCGCGAACCCTTGGCGGTTGGAATGAAGGCTTCGATGCCATCGGTAAATAACGTCAAACCGACTTTGTCATTGTTCTTAATCGCCGCGAAAGCCAATGAGGCTGCCAGCTCGGTAACCAATTCGCGTTTCGTTTGATAGTTGGTTCCCAGCCCTTGGGAGGCGCTCAGGTCGACGAGCAGTCGCACGGCGAGTTCACGTTCCTCCCGAAACAGTTTGATGTAGGGCTCGCCGACTCGCGCGGTCACGTTCCAGTCAATGGCCCGCACATCATCACCCACTTGGTAGGGGCGAACTTCCTCAAACTCGATACCGCGCCCCTTGAATGCGGAATGATATTGTCCGCCGAGCATCTCATCGACCAAATGCGAGGTGCGAATTTGAATGCGACGGATTTTCTGGATCAGTTCGCGAGGCAACATAGGTGTAGTTCGTCGGGATTATCTTAGACTTTGGAAATCAATGGTTAGGTTGGCCCAGCCATTAGGGCACTCGGATCTGTTTGACGATTTGGTCGACGATATCATCGGAGGTCTTGTCTTCCGCTTCCGCTTCGTAGGTCAAGATAATTCGGTGTCGCAATACATCGAGGGCAATTTCTTTCACATCCTGAGGTATCACGTAGCCGCGACCTTCCAAAAACGCATTCGCCTTCGCGGCCAATGTCAAATTAATCGTGGCTCGCGGCGAGGCGCCGAATTGAATCAGGTCTCGCAGGGGTAGTCCATACTGTTCGGGGCGTCGCGTCGCCAATACCAGATCCACGATGTATTCTTGTACTTTGCGATCAACATAGATCTCGTCGACCAAATCGCGGGCACGGACCAATTGAGCTGGATTCATGACCGGGTCAATAACATGAACTGGCCGCGTTTTCGACATCCGTTGAAGGATTTCCAATTCTTGATCGCGGTTTGGATAATCGACAATCACTTTCAACATGAAGCGATCCAGTTGGGCTTCCGGTAATGGATAGGTCCCTTCCTGTTCAACAGGGTTCTGCGTCGCCAATACCAGGAAAGGATCAGGCAATTTGAACGTTTCGCTGCCAATGGTAACTTGGCGCTCTTGCATGGCTTCAAGCAAAGCACTTTGCACTTTCGCAGGTGCCCGGTTGATTTCATCCGCGAGAATCAGGTTCGAAAATATTGGTCCTTTCTGAACCGCAAATTTCTGATCTTGCGGGCGATAGATCAGCGTGCCGATGAGATCGGCAGGCAGTAGATCTGGCGTGAACTGCAGACGTTGAAAATCTGTCGCGATCGCTTTGGCGAGACTGGCCACCGCAGTCGTTTTGGCCAGTCCCGGCACGCCTTCAATCAGCAAATGTCCGTTAGCCAACAGGCCGATCAGCATCCGACGGATCAAGGCTTCCTGTCCGACAATTACTTTGCCGATTTCGTCCATCAATTGGTGAAAGGGTTCGCTGGCGGCAGCAATTTTGGCCGTTAATTTTTCGATTTCTATATGAGTCAGTGAATTTTCCATTGGAGCACCGCGAATTTTTGTGTGAATTGGGACCTACGACAAATTTGCACCCACGCTGTCAGTGTAAGCAGATTGTATGCCAAGGGCATATTTTTGCGTTCGCGGACGGGGGGAAATATCTCGAGCAGAAGTGTTTTTTCGGTGCGGCGATTAACTAAATTGGCTCGGACTCAAGACTAGCTGAAATCTAGTCACAAACCCATCGCATCCAGGACTCGACTCCCGGCACATGAAACCGATCCATCCAGCGAAACAACATCCAACAACAGACCAGGAAAATTGTGGCCAGGAGTACTGCAATCGGCACAGTCGTCGCTTTCTGCCAAAAATGAGTCGGCTCGTGTCCAGTGGCGATTGCGTAAATCCAAAGCGGCCAAAGGTGGGCGATATGGTGCACGATGTAAGCGGTGAAAGAATGGCGGCTGAACGTGGCCCCGAACTTTTTCAAGCCACTGAAACGTGCTGGCGAGCCGATTTGATCCAACCAACGATAGGTGCCGCAAAAACTGAATAACGCGAACCCAATCGTTGCCAACAAGTACTCGCTACTGGGCGGGAACATCGTCCAGACTTTGGGCCAAGTGGCGGGAAACAACTGCGGTTCAAAATATCGCAATCCAATTGCCGCGGCCGCCAAGACCACCATCGCCATTCCAATCAGGAATCCAGCTCGCAATACGCGTTCATTCGGAAGCTGTTCGCGGGAGGTACCGAACACCAACGTCGCGGTCACAAAGCCCAGCAACGGGACGACGATCCAAGGCAACACCGGAAAATAGCCGACCGCCAGATAACCTTGAATCACGTCAGTCAATGTCAGGTCCGGATCAAAATAACCTTGTGTCCAAAACGCTGGCCAGTCGGCAAAGGCACGAGCCGACGGACTGACGAGGACGATCATTGCGCAAAAAAGTAGTGTGATGATCACGGGCACTCGTCGCGCGAAATTTAGCGCGATGATGCCCGAGCCAAGCAAGGTCAAGACGTCCCAGTTGAAAACGCCTTCTGGCAGCCAGACCAGAATATTGAATGCGAATCCGACGCCAAACAAAAACAGTCCGCGTCGTACCGTAATTTTGGAAATCGTGTTATCGGCAATGCCGCGGGTCAGTTGCCCATTGAGCCACAAACGAAAACTGATTCCCGATAAAAACATGAACAGCGGAGCCCCCAGGCCGGCGAATTTGGGTGAGTACCCGGCCAGGTTTTCACAAAAATGCACAAACACCATCACAAAAATGGCTAGCGTGCGCAGCAGATCGATTGAGGAGTATCGCATGAACTAACTGCTGAACGATCCGAGAAATGCGATCAACGAGATTATCGTTTGAATCAGCAACAACACGATGATCGCCCACTCAAGTTGATGGCCGGTTCGCGCCACCATGAAATCGCTTGCGCGCTGGCTGCACAATTCGTAGATGCGCTCTTGCGCTTCCAGTTTCCCATTCATCAATTCCAGTCTTTCCGCCATTCGCGTGCGCTCTCGCAGTCGCTCCCCGATCTGGCTGGCCAGCGTCGGTGGGTGTACATGGGGAACCAGCACTTGAGGTGCCAGTCTGACAAATCGTGTCCGCCAGGACAGCACGGTTTGAAAGCGTTTTAACAATTCAGCACGACGAGGGACGGCACGTTCGTCGAACTCAAAGGCGAGCACCGAGTCCGTTTGAAGTTCGTCCCAAGAACCATCGATAGATTGTTCGAGCGACCGCAATTCTGCTTCAAAGAACGATGCCGCTACAATTGCCCGGCTTACGGAATCCATTCGCTCGGAGGGCGCAAACACTACGATTCGGTTCGGTCGCCATAGAATTTGTGCACCTTGCAAGGTGAGCAACACGGCATTGACAGTATCTCCGCCATGCGTCGACTCGGATTCCAATTCGTTTTGCAATCGTTGAACCAACTGTGAGCTGTCCGTAATCGAGTGTGGGATGGTGATCAAAACCAAATTGCCCGTCGGCGCGGTCAAGGTGGGCAGATGAGTGGGCGCTATCCGGTGGATGAGCAGGGCTTTACTTCGCGCACCGTCTCCCAATTCCATCCAGATCGGTGAGCTCATCAAGCTCGGCATTTGCTCCGTGACAAACTTAATCTCCAGGATCTCGGAACCCGCCGGTAATCGTAGTGGATCAGTTGGCATGGATTGGGCCTGATTCATGACCGTGTCAGCGTGCGAGCCACGGCCATTGCGAGGTTGGATGGGAAGAGTCGATTTCAAGTCAAGTTGTGTCACGGTTTTATTCCAACGGGTTCATTGATAGTTGCGGCGATCCATTCGGCCACATAATAGGCGGAGTCGAGTACCCCGTTGAGCGTCGAGTCAAACAGGTAGTCGCCCACGACAAAAAAATTCGGATGATCGACCGGTTCGGGTTGGTGACGAAGATCCAACGAGCGCGGTATTAGTCCACCGGGAATCGCATTGACGGCTCCGAGCCAGCGATGAACTCGTCCCTCCAAAAAAAGTTCGGTTCCGAACTTTAATTGCATCGGCAATGAATCGAGGGCTTGTTGAATCAACTCGGCATCGGTTAACTCGGCGCGTTCCAGCGCGGATTCACCCCCCACCAGCCAACCCAGGATCCCATATTCCGAATCCGTGTGGCGAGAGGACTCATCATATAAACAGCAACCCCCCAATTGATCCAACATGCAATAGGATTCGTGCCAATGACCGTTCCAAAACGGACGACGAAACAGAATCGTGATCCGCAGATAATGTGCCGGAAAATCATAGTGCGCAATATGTTCCTGCATTGCCGATAGCAATGCGGGGCTCTCGTAGGCGATTTGGTCCAAGGCATCGTGAGGAAGTGCGACGACTACGAAATCGAACCTGTTTTGCATAGATTCATGATGACCACGGGAGTCGATATCTAGACATCCCGTTTCGCCTCGACGGATTTTGGACACTCGTTCGTTCATCCGAAACGTCGCCTTGATTCGGCGAGCCAAGCTCTGTGGTAGAAGTTCATTGCCGCCATCAATTCCGTACAACTGCATATACGCCGGGTCATTCATCAGGTAATTTTGCAGTCCATACTCCGCACTGGTCCGAGCCGGTTCGGTTGCCAGATCGCTGTGAATCAAGTGTTCAACGAACTGTCGAGCGGCGGGCTCGGCGATAGTTTGCAAAACCGCGTCAAATCGGCGATCGGGATCGGATACAGGAACCGTTTCCGTACCACCCGACCCAAAAAACTCGATTGGCGACATCTGGTCACGAGCCGCCGAATGAAATTGCCGAAGTGCATCACGCGCCGCGGTGCCGAGGTGACGTCGAATGTCATCGAGATTGGCGAGGAACTCGCCGTTCATCAGGACCGAACTGCCACCCATCGGTGACATGGGTAATCCCAATTCGGCTATCAATTCCTTCAGTGGATCTTCGTCGACTGGGGAGTAATCATAAAACTCAGCGGCGCCTGCTTCGTATTGCAATGGAGCAGTTTCAAAACAGGGTGTCAGAATTTTTCCACCCAAACGATCGCTCATTTCGAAGATCGTAATGTCGATTGGGCGGTTAACATACTTCTGCAGTAGATAGGCGGTCATCAATCCACCCGGTCCGCCGCCGATAATTCCGATCTGGGGCAGTCCGCCAACCGACCTCTCCATAAGGGGACAAGCTGGAAACTTATCGGTCGCTTGATGGTTATGGGTCGGATTCACAAAAATACGTTTTTCAAAGGGCTTCAAGTCGTGCTCGGTGTTTAAACCATGACTCGATTAACAAGTATCGCCCAAATCTTCCAAAAAAGTTAAAAAACCCGACAAACCGAACGAAAAGCGTAGTATTTTCAATCGTCACATTGCATCCAAAAGCTGATTCACGATCGCAACTTTTCCGGGCAATAGTTGTGAATAATTGCCATCCGGATTGGCCACCAATTGACTGACGAACAGCGATTCCCAGACCGTCGCCCAATCTTCCAAGGCATTGAAGGTACCATAGGAGCGAGCGAAGGGACTGCCGTTTCGATACCACCAGGTTCGACGCAGAACATCAAATGATTGAGTATTCGGATTCCAGACTCGATCAAACGCTTCTTCCGACTGGGCGATTGCGCGAGTAAATCCAGCGCCTGGGTCCGTGTTGGTCCAGCCACTTTCGTTGGCAAAGGCAACCCAACGTGAGGCCCGATCGGGGATCTTTTGGTTGATCTCAAAATAGGAATCCCACGAGTGTGAAATTTCATGAATAATGCTCAATGCTGCCCATTCGTTATCAACTTGACGAGATTCGCTCCAATTCGCAATTGAATACTTTCGAGTATAGGTTTCCGAAGTAATCGTCCCATTTGTCGTCCAGGTTCCCGACCACTGCCAGTCATTTCGCGCTCGAACACCAGCACCCAAAGAACCAGCCGTTTCCAGGTAGATCGACATTGGATTTGCAGCCAGCGTATCCTTGAAAACCGTGGTGCTGCCCGTGCGATGGTGCAGTGCCCGCAGCCCGGCATCGAGGGCTTCGATTTTCGTATCCGTCCAACCGCTGGTGGAGTCGAAAAAGAAAATCTTTGCGTCGAGGCTGGTTACATCGGCGGCGGAGTCAGTGTTGTTCAACAGGAATCGATCGGCGCCGGCCCCGCCATTAACGACTTCATTGATTCCAAAACCAGCGAACAGACCATCTTCGCCAGCTTCTCCCAACAAGGTATCAAATCCACTGCCACCATATAACGAATCATTGCCACTACCGCCGGAGAGAAAATCATTCCCACCATATCCCTGTAGGACGTCGTCGCCCTCGTTGCCGAATAGAATATCGGCGGCATTGCCACCACGGATCGTATCGTTGCCGGCTTGTCCGTGTATTCGATTCTCGCCTTGACCACCAGCGATGAAGTCATCGCCGTTGCCGCCATAAAGAATATCAAGACCGCTTTCGCCGATTAGCGTATCATCGCCATCGCCCCCGGAAACCAGATCCGCACTCGCGGTCCCGGCACTGCCGGCAATTCCACCGGCATTGCTGTAAACGCGATCATTACCGCCTCCGGCATACACACGATCGATACCATCTCCGGCGTGAATCTCATCGGCCTGGGTCCCGCCGAAAATAATATCATTGCCGCCGTCACCGAATATCAAATTAGTTCCGGTAGCGCTTCCGTAGATTTCATCGGCTCCTTCTCCCCCTCGAATATTGTCGGTGCCACTGATTCCAATCAATAAATCCGCGCCGTTTCCTCCGCGCAAAACATCGTTGCCAGGCCCACCATTGAGAAGATCGACATTCAGGCCTCCCACCAAAGTGTCATTCCCCGAATTTCCGAATAGGCGACTCTGAATGTCGGTGTTGTTTGTAAGCGTGTCGTCGCCCGCATAGCCGAGGAACAACAACCTGCCGACATTGGGCCGGGGAAAATCGAAATTCCCACCGACGGCAAATGAAACGCGAATCGTCGAGCTATTAAGGATTGATGCAGTCGCGACATCGTTGCCTGCATTCCCGGCGATAAACAAATCCCCAGTTGAATTATCCAAGAAAACTGCCGCCAACATCTGACGATGTTCTAACACGTCAAAACTAAATTGATTGCCTAATCGAAGAGAGTTTCGAATAGCTTGTTTAGGAGGCGGGTTTCGCGACAGAGATTTCCACACGCCGACGTAACGGAGAAACTGAGGAATAAACTTGGGAAAAGACATTTTGGAATTGACCAATGATGGGAGGGAGTCTGGTGAGCTTGTCGGGGGAAGTGGACAAGGCATCGAACGTCGGTCGTCAACTGAGTGCTGGCTGACAACAAAGACGAACGATCAAAACTCTCCGTCAGGGAACCAAGATGTTTCGCGTAGGGACGAATATTATACGGTGAGCGATCATTACAGCAATTGCAATTTTATCCAGCAAATGCTGTAGCTAGCCCCGATTTGTTTGGTGCCACGGCACCGTAAATGGAAAAGTTCCCCGTCAGAATATCAGCAATCCATGCGCGACCGTGCCTTGGGAGTGGCCCGGAAAAAACTTGACCTATTTGTCAAATGCGATTCGGGCAATTGGGAATCAACTATGCGGAAAGTGGGAACACGAGTAAATAGAGTTCGCTACATTGCTTCTATATCACTTCTTTTTCACAGTTCATTTCCAGTGATGCCCCAACTGTCAATTCGAATTCGTGATACCACTTCGTTACTTCGAACTCATTCCTTGGCGCCGATTTCACCTTTACCGCGTGCCTCCAAGGCATCGAGAATGGAGCCCAGCAATTGTTGCGTCTCGACTGGCTCCGTTACGCTGGCGTTATAGCGATCGTATTGCTGCAAAATTTCTTCGCGAGTTAGAAGCGTACCCCCGGCGTTGATTGCTTGCGAAAAAGCTTCGGCCGCTTTTTGACGTTCTGCCAGGGGGAAACTGCTTTGACCAACAAAATTCAACAACTCACGTTGTGCTAAAGGTGTGCCCAATTGACTTAGTATCTGGCTGCTCGGCTCGGCGAATCCGGGCAAATACAACATCCGGGCCAGTTCGTCTTGGTATTTTCCCAAATCATAAAAGCGATACTGTTGTCGATCGCTGGAAATTTGATTCAACCACTGGATCGCGGCGGCTGCATGCCGGCGACGGTCAAGTTCGGTAACGTGCCAGGGATTGGCCAATCGGAGCAACCGTTGCACATGTGAGGCCACCTGTTGTGGTTCAAGGGAAATTGGCATGCTTGCGAAAAACGGATCGTTCACGACCATCTGTTGCACACGAGTGCTGTTCTCCAAATCCCGGACCAGTAGTCCGATTGGCAGTCGTTTGGTTCGGAGGTCTTTTCGCAGCTGTTGAATTAGCTCGGCGTAATCCGGTTTGTCGAGCGTATCGGTAATCAATAGCAGTTCGAGATCGGGATCTTGAATCGCGGCGTCAAAAAACTCTCGACTCGAAGTGACTGATTTCCCGAATAGGCCAGCAGTTTGCAAAGTGGCTGCATAGGATTGCGCCATGTCTGCTCGATTATGTCCCACCAGTCCGGCCCCTCGGTTCTCGCTGCTGGCCAGATAGACCCCCAACATCAACATGAAGCTACTGCCGGAATAGGCGTTTTGCGGGTCGAGTTTCGCGATCGCTTCAAAAGCGGCAAACTGTAAATGACGATCCCCTAGTTGGATCGCCTGCATCAGGGAACGCGTCTGTTGGGTGCTTCCCAACAACAGATCCGCGGTCCCGATTTCGCCCAACAATTCACAACACGCTATCGCGGCTGGAATGAGATCCAGCTTCAACGCTTCCGCCAGCAGAGCCTCAATTTCTGGAGCAGTCGCGCTGGGGAACCGTTTCATCAACGCTTCGACGTCGACGGCGCGACTCGGCCCGGCGACCCGTTTGGAAAATTCCAGTTGAGTCAACAAATAAAGCGCCCGGTTGCGCGGCGAATCTGGACTGATTTCAAAGAGATCGGTGGCAATCTGTGCGGCTGAAAGTCGCATCGCGGTCGCTGACGAAACCACGATCGGCGCTAGGCGATTTGACTTTGGGTCCCATTGCCAGACGGAAATCGTTCCGTCGATTGCACCAACGAGCTGTCGGCGGCCCAGCAGAAAATCCTGTGCGCGCTGGTAAAAGCGGTCCTCAACATAACCGGGATCAGCCGGCAGACGCTCACTCGTCATCAACGAATCGAGCGCCACTCGACGGAGCGATTCGGGCAGCAGTGGAGACAAATAGGTTCGCATCATCGTATCGGTCGCTTCGGCAGAACGATAATGGCCCAGCGCCCGGACAGCTTCCGCCTGCACCTGCAGGTCGGGAGCCCGTGCAGCGCCCAGCAGTGGTGCGATCGCATCATCACCGAGAGACTTCAGCGCTGAGCGAATGAAAGGAAATTCGGCCTGCCTTTCAGTTTCGGAAAATACAGCGATCATTTCGGCAGCGGCCGCTGGGCCGAGTCGACGCAATTTGCGAAACGCTTCCGAGCGAGCCGAGCCGTCCGGATCGCTGAGTCGTTTGATTAAGTCCCGGAATCGCTCAGGGCTTGAGGCTTGAACGCGGGCTGCGGCCAACACCTGTTTGGAAAACCCGGCACCCTCGGGTTGCATTTCAGTCGCCGCGTGCAGTTCCAAAAAAAAGTCGGTCCCCATTGTCTCGTAGATTTGAAAACGTTGTACATCATTCAACGACAACGCCTGCAACCGCGACAAATAGTAACGCGCCTGATCGTACTGATCGAGGTCAAGCATCGTGTTGAGTGCTTTGGCCAATTCGATTTCGGATTGTGGATTGGCTTGTTCAACGGCGCGAATAATCAGCTGGGTACTCTCGGTCAAAGCTGGACTTATCGGCGGCCGATCGAGCGGTACAACATCATTGGACTGGGCGGTCGGTGAGGTGGCCGATGGCGTGTTCCCAAGCGGATTGTCTTGAGCATGCGCGGATTGCCAGCCAAACCAACAAACCAATAACAGGCCGCAGCAAATGAGTTTCATGTAATCAGTTGGAAGCATCATCATGACCGAGGGAGGATCGTCAAAGTGGGTGCGGATTCATTAGGCTTGGAACTTCTATGCCGATTGTAATCGACGTTGGAGATTTGTGCTCCTGTAGTATGAAATCTGATGAAAATTCTCAAAATTCGTCAAGTTCCGGCCGGAAGGCAGTCTCCGCATTGCGCTCGGTGAATTGGTCAAATGCGAACCAATATCGAAACTGGCCTCAGCTCCACCGGAAAGCGGCTCGGTTATCGATCATTACCGGTTTGAACCAGAAACTGGAATTTCCAAGTCGTACCCGCCGGTGGTGGGGGATTGTATGATATCGATTGGCGATTTTCCAAATCAGGAACCACTTTTTCTTTCTGGGTTTGCCAGTTATTGACTCGAAATCATGGAAATAGAACTTTACCGCGACCTGGAAGCGTACCATGGATGGGCCATGAGAAAGGTGTTGGACCGCTGCCGAATCCTGGAACGCAGTGCGCTGACGACAGAGATGCCGCTTGGACCTGGAAGCTTGCTGGCAACACTTCAACACATGGCCACCGCCGAGCGGGTATGGCTTGCTCGCTGGCGACATCAACCCTTAACTGGAATTCCTTCCGGGCCCGATAGTCTTGAGACGTTGGAGTCGTTGTTCGCGGCATGTGCTGCCGAGCGAGCCGGTTGGTTTGAAAATGATCCCGATGTCTTTTCCACCAAAATCCAATACAAGGATTTGAGGGGTGGGTCAAATGAGCAGCGGCTCGGTGATTTGGTAATGCATGTATTCAACCACGCTGTCCACCATCGAGCTCAGGTCGTCCATTTCCTTAAACGGTATGGCCAAACGTTCCCAGGAGGCATCGACTATATTTTCTTTCGGATTGCTAAGCCGACGATCCTATTGCGGGCTGAAGTTGCCGCCGGCTGTCGGCAGTGGGGCTTAGAAGTTGGCGAGACGGCGGAGGAGTACATTGTGCCTGACTTTGAATCTCTGAATCAGAGTTTACGATACGGCGATTGGGCGATGGAGATTCTCTTCGAGCAATGCCGGGATTTGACGGACGAGCAGTTGGACCATGACCGGGGAATGGGTGTGGGGTCGATTCGCAAGACACTCCTGCACATCTATGACGCCGAGTGTTTTTGGCAGTCAAATTGGGAATCAAAGTCGGTCCCATTCCCGTCTACTCCGGTGACGACTTCAATCCATGAATTGTCGCAACGATGGTCCGCCATGTCGGAGAAAAAATCGAACTATCTGCAGCGATCAGAAGTCTGCCCACTGCGTCAGGTCGTTAGCGTGGATGTCGGAGGGGGGCCCATGGAGTTTCGCCTTTCCGAATCCCTGATCCAGTTGTCCGTGCACGGGACGCTTCATCGGGCGCAAATAACCAACATGATTCGCGCGTGCGGGAAAATTCCCACAGCGCTTGATGTTGTAGTGTGGCTGCGTCAATCCACGCCGTCGAATGAGACAAATAACTGAATCTCGAAGAATAGGTTTGACCAGAATGCGTCCTTCGACACCGCGATTTTTTGAATCGACCAACCTGATTTTACACGCCGCACCAAACGAAATTAGTCGAATCTAAAACGATGAAAGCGAGGAGAAAGTTGGTTGGTATTCATTGGAACTGGCAACATTGGTTATTAGTTTGCACGCTGGGTTTGCTTCCGATTGAGCGAATCAAGGGGCAATTTGTCGAATCGAAGTTTGACCAATCCCACGTTTTCGACGAGGTCACAACGGCTGTTAGTGACGAATTTTGGGACCGGCATTTTGGCGGCGTTGACTGGAAAGACACAGCGGCTGGTTTTCGCGAGCGGGCAGTAAAAGCGAGCAGCCATGATGAATTCGCCGAAGTAATCAATGAAATGCTCGCCAACCTCAAGACATCGCATACGTATTTCTTTCCGACCACCAATCCGAAACACTTTCAGTTATTGGGAATTTTCCAGACGCTTGTTCCTGATTCGCATTCGGAACGCTTCACGTTCGATGGAATCGGCATCGATACCAAAACGATTGATGGACGAGTATTCGTCAGCTCCGTGTTTGAAGGCTTGCCCGCGGACCAAGCCGGCCTGCGTTTCGGAGATGAAATCGTGGCGATAGATTCAATGCCATTTCATCCAATCGGCTCTTTTTATGGGAAGTCCCAGCAGGAAGTGGATGTTTCCATCCGCCGGGAAAAAAATGGCCAACCAGAATCGATCCAGGTTCGCGTCGCGTCCTTAGATGGTCGGACAATGTTCGAAGATGCCCTCGAAAATAGCGCACGGATCATTGAACGGGGGGACCGGAAAATTGGCTACGTCCATGTTTGGAGTTACGCGGGGGCCAAGTATCACGAGCGGTTAGTGCAACTGGTTTTGTGGGGGAAACTAAGCGCTTGCGATGCATTAATCGTCGATCTTCGCGACGGTTGGGGGGGTGCCAGCCTCGACTATGTAAATTTGTTTCAGAAACCACTGGTCGAAGTCGAATCGCACCGTCGTGATGGAGAGACGAGCAATTATTCCGGCGTTTGGGGAAAGCCAGTTGCGTTGCTGATCAACGCGGGAACAACCAGTGGCAAGGAACTGTACGCCTTTGCCTTTCGGAAACACCAATTGGGTCCACTAGTTGGTACAAAATCCGCTGGAGCGGTTGTCGCTGGTCGCTGCTGTCCGCTCAGCAATGGCGATGTGTTGTACTTGGCCGTCGCCGACTTGCGGATCGATGGTCAACGACTGGAGGGCGTGGGAGTGGAACCGGATTATTCTGTCGATCGCCCGATTCCGTTCGCCAATGGCGCGGATGGACAACTCGACAAGGCCATCGAATTATTAGCCAAGTAAATGTAACCGATTCACGGTACTCAAACTCCCCAACACTGTTGGAGTTGTTTGGGTCGTTCAATCGTTGGAAATCGCGAGAATGAGAACAGTAGTAACAACCTGGTCGGACCAACGGGTTAACGGCATGGCCGGGCAGCTACAGGACAGACTCGGTAGGTAGTTGTTCAACGTTGGAAATATGTTCCAATATCAACCCCTGCCGAGCGAATTCACGCTTTGTTTATGAAAGGACAATCTATGCCAAATCTCAATGGTTTAACGATCGGGTTGCTGGTTTTTGTCGGCCTATTGGCGATTCTGTTTCTCTACGGAGTCAGCGTTTACAACGGACTGGTCACGTTGCGGAACCGATTTAAGAATTCGTTTTCTCAGATCGATGTACAACTTAAGCGGCGTTATGACTTGATTCCGAATCTGGTCGAGACTGCCAAGGGATACATGAAGCATGAACAGGCAACCTTGCAAGGAGTCATCGAAGCCAGAAACAAGGCGTTTGCGGCGGGTCAATCGGCAGCCGCAAATCCGGGTGATCCCAACACGATGAAAAATTTGGGACAAGCCGAATCGAATCTTAACGGTGCATTAGGCCGCCTGTTGATGATCGCGGAATCGTATCCCGATCTTAAAGCCAATCAAAACATGATGGCGATTCAGGAAGAGTTAACTTCCACCGAAAACAAAGTTGCCTACGCACGTCAGGGATTCAATGATGCCGTTACGCAATATAACACCAGTCGCGAGCAGTTTCCGGCGGTCATATTAGCGGGAGCGATGGGGTTTCAATCAGCCCAACTGCTGGAGATGGAAAATCCTAAAGAACGCGACCCCGTTAAAGTTCAATTTTGATCTCGACCAATCCGGGAGAGGTGCACCGTGGACTTTTTTGCCAGCCAGGACTTGGCGCGTCGCAATACACGTAAACTCGTTGTATTACTGATAATAACCATCATCGCGTTGATTTTCGCGGTCTATGGCGTCGTAGTTTTGACGTTCGGATTTCTCCAATCGCAGGATTTCGCGCGGGCGGCGATGGATTCCCGATCGACGACTACGAGTTTGTTCTTTTCGGCGAACAATGCGCTGTTGTTTGCTGGCGTGGCGTCATTGGTTATTGCTGTGGTCGGCATTGGTTCGGCGATGAAAGTGGCCCAATTGCGTCAAGGCGGCACTTCGGTCGCTAACTTGCTCGGCGGCAGGCGCTTGATGCCAGGCACGCAAGTTTTGGCTGAACGACGAATGCTCAACGTTGTCGAAGAGATGGCCTTGGCATCCGGTGTCCCAGTTCCACCCGTTTATGTCTTGGACGAAGAAGTCGGGATCAATGCTTTCGCTGCTGGACAGACCATTGATGACGCAGTAATCGGTGTCAATCGTGGAACGATTGAGAAATTGAATCGGGAAGAACTTCAAGGCGTGATTGCGCATGAGTTCAGCCATATTCTCAACGGCGACATGCGGATGAGCCTGCGGATGATCGGCTGGCTGCATGGGATTCAGGCGATTGCCTTGATTGGCATGTACATGTTCCGGATTGCCGGACATATGTCGGGGGGGCGGTCGAGTAATAACAAAGGAGGTAACCTGGCCATTGTGTTGCTTGTTTTGGGAGGCGGTTTGTTCGCTGTCGGTTCGATTGGACTGTTGTTTGCCAGAATCATCAAAGCGTCGATTTCGCGACAACGGGAATATTTGGCGGATGCCTCGGCGGTGCAGTTCACGCGGATTCCGGATGGAATTTCCGGTGCACTCAAAATGATCGGCGCGGATGGTCAATCGTCGAAAGTCGCGGCCCCGGACGCGGAATCGATCAGCCACATGTTTTTTGCCAATATGCGAGGGTCGCTTAGCCAAAACTTGTTATCCACACATCCTCCGTTGGTCCCACGAATTCAACGCATTGAACCAAGATTCGGCGGTCAGTTCGCCGAATACTTAAAAGTCCGCGCCAAAGCGACAATGACGCAAGCTGAAGAACGCAGCGAAGCTAAACTGGAACAGGCCAAGCAAGCCGATTTCGGTCGGCGATTCGGCACATTCTCCGGCGAGTTGTCGAAAATGGGACAGTCGACGCCCATGGATTCAGCACTTCTCATTTCCGGTATCGGCACGCCTACGGATGATGATGTTGTCTACTCGCAAATGTTGTTAGGCAATGTCCCCGACAAATTTCTCGACGACTGTCGGGATCTGTTCGTGGCCAGGTGCATTGTGTTCGCGTCAATTTTGGATCCGCGACCGGACGTTCGACAACTTCAATTGACCGAGCTGCTGAAACAGGAAAAATCGGCGACGGTCGATGAGACGCTGCGACAGGTCGATGTGCTGGCGGGAATTTCTCCTCGATTTCGACTGCCGATTTTTGAAATCATACAAGGTACCTTGGTCGGTATGTCAGTGCCGCAATTTCAGCATTTTCAGCAGTCGGTCAAGCTGTTGATCATGGCAGATCAAAGCGTTTCGATGTTTGAGTTCTTTTTATTGCATCATCTGTTAGTGCACTTGCGCCGCCATTTGGGAATTGGCTTGCCGCCCAAGATTCATTTCGAAACTTTAGCCGGGATCGAGGTCGAAGCGGAAATGTTGTTGTCAGTGGTAGTTCGACAGGGCAACGAAAACGAAACCGCGATGCATGCTGCGTTTGAGTTGGCGGCTCAATCCGTTGTCAATGCCAGTCGCCCATTGCGATTTACTGGTGGGCAATGGGATTTTCATGGGCTCAACGGCGCGCTCCACAAATTGATGCAGGCCGCTCCACAAGTCAAAAAAGAACTATTAACGGCGATTGGTGTCGCGATTATCCATGACCAAATGATTACAGTGGCCGAGGCAGAACTGTTTCGCGCCATTGCCGAATCGCTGGATTGTCCGGTGCCGCCCCTTTCGGCGACGAACAAAGCTCCCCGGTGATCTGCCCGTTGTGACTCAGTTTTGGGAAATGGTCGCGCTCTCCTACCAGAACGCGGCCATTCAATTGCATCAAGTTGCTATGAAAATCTGCGCGGGTCCAACTCGCGAGACGCTCACAATTATCCTTGGCTACCGGCTTGGAACGAGACTTCCTCGAAGGGTTGAATCACCACCCAACCTTGGCCGGTAAATTCCATTTGCAACGACTCGCCGCTGCCACGACCGAAGAATGACTTGAGCGTTGCCTGAACTTTCAAGTTGGGTTGCAAACTGCCCGACCAGGCAATCGTGGCGTTGGGGTCGGTGAAGACGGGTTGTCCTGGACTGACTTGTAACGTCAGCGGTTCAAAATGACAGGTGAATGCCACCATTCCGCTGCCTGTAAGTTTCACATTGAACAAACCGCCGGCCAACATGGCGGTTACCTTCTTCATCATCTTAATGTCCCAATCGACGCTGGGCTCGAAGGCCAATAGGTCGTTGCCGTTAACGAATATCGAGTCGTTCTGCAGTTGTAGGATGTGTATGGTCTTGCCGCCGTCAGCAAGGTAGACCTTGCCTTGTCCGACTGCTCTGGTCAATTTGGCACCTTCACCGGTAACGGTTTTTTTTAACAAATTGCCGAGTCCTTTTTCCAGAATTTTCTCGCGCTCAAATTTTACGTTACCAACGTACGCCACCATCGAACCCATCTTCGTCCAGATTTCACCGTTCAGGTTGACCTCCAACATGCGGGGGTTTTCCAATTCGAACGTCCCCTGGCCAAGGTTCTGTTCGGCGGACTTTTTTAGAAAATCGTCGAGTGTATAGCGCTGCATGGTTCTTGTCCTTGAGAAATAGGGGTTGCCGTTTGAAAATTTGACGCCGTCAATTTAGCACCCTTGGTTGAGGATTTGTTTGCGTATCGACGGAAACTTATGTTTTTAGGCTGGCTAAACCAGTGGAATTTACTCTGCCGCAACGGTAATATGCAACAGTTCCTCAACAGGAATTCGGATTTTTAGATACGTTTTGGTTTCCCAAATAGGTTTTCCAATGAGAATTGCCATGCCTGACCAACTCCGTAGCTTGGGTTGTTTGTTTTTCCTGGTGGTTGGCTCCACGTTTTTTATCGCAACGGTATCGGCCCAAGATACCGACGAAAAATCTGAACGCAAGAATCCCTCGAAAGAGATTGCGTTGTTGAAGTCCGAGTTTACTAAAAAACTCTCGGTCTTTGCCAAACAGTTTCGTGAAGCAGCGGATGACGAATCCAAAGAAGAAGTCATTCGAAATCGCCGCGAGTTCGAAGTTGCAATCATTGACCGAGTGTTACCGTTGACTCGCGATCGAAGCGACGCCAACCGGGATATTCGTGATTTGGTTTGGTTCATCAATCGTGTTAAGGGAGACGCCCGGAACAAAGTCTACGGCGAATTGACGTCGCTTCACTTGAATTCAGATCGATTGAGTCTACTCGCCCAAGAGCTTGGTCGCGACTTGAGTCCGACCGCTCAAACGGAAGGCTGGTTGCGCGAGTTGATTGAAAAAAGCTCTAGCGAGAAGGTCAAAGGCATCGCCACGTTTGCGTTGGCCACTTATTTGCAAAATGTGAACGACAAGGCTCAGTTTAACGCCGAAAACGAATATCTTTCGAATCGGACCACTGAGCAACTCGACACGGAAATTGAATCGCTACTGACAATCTGCAAGGAGAAATTCCCAGACGTCAGCAGTGACAAAAGTACGCTTGGCAAACTTGCCACAACCAAGCTATTGACGTTTCAGGTCAAGGTCGGAAAACTGGCTCCCGAGATCGAGGGCAAGGACTTGGACGATGTTGCGTTCAAGCT
Source organism: Mariniblastus sp. (assembly GCA_031409295.1). Classification (GTDB taxonomy): domain Bacteria; phylum Planctomycetota; class Planctomycetia; order Pirellulales; family Pirellulaceae; genus Mariniblastus. Next base: position 43,517 of record JANNWZ010000155.1, on the reverse strand, counting down.
TTCCGATTACCGAGGCAAGGTCGTAGTAATTGACTTCTGGGGAGATTGGTGACCTCCATGCCGGGCGATGTACCCCCACGAGCGGTCGCTCGTAAAACAACTTGCCGACAAACCGTTTACGTTGATCGGTGTTAACAGCGATGAAAATCTCCAAGTGATTCGCGAAGTTGTCAAGGAGAAAAGTTTGACTTGGAGAAGTTTCCAAAACGCACAGGAGTACGGAGCGATTTCGGACCTGTGGGGGATTCAAGGTTGGCCGACGATTTTCGTGCTCGACCAGGACGGCAAGATTCGATACCGGGATGTCCGAGGCGACGACATGGACGACGCAATTGAAAAATTGCTAGGCGAAATGGGGCATGACGTCACGATCGCGCACGAGGAAGAGGAGCCGAAACCGGAACCGAAAAAGGACGAAGCCGACGATGCGAAGGACAAAAAATCCGACGACGCGAAGGAAGACGATGCAGGTGACAAAAACTGAATTGGCTGGCGATACGCGCAAGTCACTTATCGGCCCGCGTTACCCGATTTATTTGGCTTTCCCCAATCGTTGCTTCCAAATCGCAATCTGTTGGGCAACCAGGCCAGGAGCGGTCGAACCGGCACTCTGAAATGATTCGACCGCTTGCTGGACACCCAATACCGCATACACGCTTGCATCCAGACTCGGATCGGCCGCTTGAAAAATTTCCAGTGGCAATTGAGCGAGTGTTGAGCGGCGCTCGGTCGCTTGTCGGACCAGTTGACCGATCAAATGATGCGCGTTGCGCTGTGGCATGCCCCGTTTAATCAAGAACTCCATCAACGTTGTCGCATCGAGAAATCCTTGTTCCAACCGCGCAGAAATCGAATCGACTTTCAGCCGCGCCCCCGCGACCAACGGTGCCGCCACCGACAAACAGGCGACCACCGTATCGACGGCGTCGAACAAGGGTGGTTTGTCTTCTTGCAAATCACGATTGTAGGCCAGTGGCAATCCCTTAGTCAGCATCAACAGTGTCTGCAAGCTTCCGACAACCCGTGCGGTTTTACCCCGAGTCAGTTCCAGCACATCGGGGTTGATCTTCTGCGGCATGATCGACGACCCGGTACAAAATGCGTGTGGCAGTTGAATGCAGTCGAATTCCGTCGTCGACCACAAAATCCATTCTTCCGCCCAACTACTCAAATGAATCGCAATCGCGCTTAAGCAGAACACGGTTTCCAGTACGTAGTCCCGATCGCTCGACGAGTCGATGCTATTGGCAACAATTCCCTCAAAGCCCAATCGCCGGGCTACATTTTCGCGATCGACGGGCAGCGTCGTACCCGCCAAAGCAGCCGTTCCCAGGCTGCACAGATTGACGCGCCGCCGACAATCCTGCAGCCGATCGCGATCCCGTTGGAATTTCTCAACATAGGCCAACCAGTAATGAGCGGCCAACACGGGCTGAGCACGCTGCAAATGGGTGTACCCCGGTACAATCACCCCGGCATCCAAATCGCAGCGCTCAACAAACGCGCGTTGCACTTCAGCCAAAAGTCCATCGATGCGGTCGATCGCCTCTCGGACCCACAATCTCAGATCCGTCGAAACCTGGTCGTTGCGACTGCGGCCGGTATGCAGCTTGCGCCCCGTATCACCCAGTTTGTCAATCAAGGCTTGTTCGATGTTCATGTGGATGTCTTCCAATTCGACGCGAATGGGAAAGCTTCCGGTATCCAGCTGTTGTCGGATTTCCAAGAGTGCGGCGACTATTTGGTCCCGTTCCTCGGCCTTCAGAATGGCTTGATCCGCGAGCATCTGGGCGTGGGCGATGCTACCAGCAATATCTTGCGGGTACAGCCGTTGGTCAAAACTGATACTCTCTGTGAATCGCTCGACTCGTTGATCGACCGCCGCGTCAAATGCACCGCTACGACTGGGACTGGACAAATCTCACCTCGCTCGACAAGCCGACAATTCAAAAAAACAATAATCCAGGCAAATCCTAAGTGGCGTTTCGACAAGTGTCAAACCGCCTCGGTTGCCCAGACGTCGACTTGATCGCCGCCTCAATCATCGTTTAGCCAACTGGTGGAAATTGGTTGGACGCCGATTTTGGGGACTCTGGGCGATAAATGCAGGCAGTCTAAAAACTTCCATGTCCTTTGAATCGTCCGGTGGGTAAACTATTGCTAGTTAAACGAATATTCGCCACTCGCTGGCGGCTCCCGTCACGACATAACCCGATTAAGATGCTCCATGAATTACTTGCCATTTGCCATTCGACCCGGTTTATCGCATTCGATAATCGCTGGCGTATTTTTCGTTTGGAATGCGACACTGTCCCCCACCGTTTGGTCGCAGGATCAACCCGCATCTGCTCCCGGAGCTCCAACAGTCCAAGCGACGCCGCCAGATGAACCGGTCGTCACGGCCGATAGTGCGAATTGGCTGGAAGTCAAGCCAACCGGAGCCAACGCAGAATTTAAGATGCCCAACAAGCCCCGCTATGTCGAGCGGATGTTCTCACCAATCGTTAACCAGCCACCGATTAAAGTTCGGTTACATATCGGCAGCTTCAATCAAAAGAGCGGAGCTTTTGTGTTCAGTTATCATGATTTGCACGTGGCGCCGCCAACTCAACAAGACATCGATAATACACTTGACGGAGCCATCGTAGGTAGCATCGCCAACGTTCAAGGCAAGCCTGTCTCTCAACAGGCGATTCGTTACGGTGAACACCCTGGTCGTGCGTTTTTATATCAATACGCGCAGAATAATGAGATCTATCAGGTTTCCGCTCGCGTGTTTCTGGTTGGCACGCGGCAATATCAAATTAGTGCATTGATGAAAGCGGATGGATTCGACGAGAAAATAGCGGCCTCGTTTCTCGATGGCTTCCGCATCTTGGTACCCAAGCCTGAATCGGAATTGGAAACCAAATCGGCGACGGAAAAGGAATCTGAGGCAAATTCGAAATCGGAATCAGGGACGGAAATAAAATCCGAATCGGGGCAACCAGCGGATCAAGGTTCCGAAAAAGACTCGCTGCCTGCAACCCCCAAAAAATCGTCGACCTAGTTCGCGAGTGTCGATCGGGGAGCGTCCGGTCGTTTTGCGGTCGCCTTTCGGCCCGGCAAGGTCCAGGATGGCACTGCTCTTGGGACGCGAAGGGTGGCTATTGTGTCCCAGCCGTTGATAGATTGATGCGGTCCAGCCGATCATTGAGTTGTTGCAACGCACTTTGAAACTGCGCAATCGGAACAATCAACCAGTACGCCTGTTGTTCGATTCCCGATTACAATTCTGATTTGTGACTTTGGCGATTGTGAAAAACGGCCCCGCTGCGTGCGTTTGTTGGAATGCGGGCCTCCAGCAACGGTTGGGCTAGTCATTGATTTCGGTCGCACCTTGATCAAAGCGCGGTTCAGTTGGTACGCTGGGGAAATTTTGTTTTGCGACGTATGAGGCGAAACAAACTTCCTCGGCGATTCCAATTCCATCCTTTTGATTCAACTGTAGGTCAACCGAGTGCCACGACGCGACGATCTCCATAAAATTCTGTTGATTGGTTCCGGCCCGATTATCATTGGCCAAGCCTGCGAATTTGATTATTCCGGCACCCAGGCTTGTAAAGCCTTGCGCGAAGAGGGCTACCAAGTAGTGCTGGTCAATTCGAATCCGGCCACAATTATGACCGATCCCGGTACGGCCGAACGAACCTATATCGAACCGCTGGATTGGCGAATCGTCGAAAAAATTATTGCCAAAGAAAGACCCGACGCCCTGTTGCCAACACTGGGCGGACAAACGGCGCTCAACTTGGCGATGGATTTGACGAAACATGGAGTGCTGGAAAAGTATGGCGTTGAGATGATCGGAGCCAATGCCGATGTGATCGACAAAGCGGAGAACCGCGATCGTTTTCAGAAAGCGATGGCCAACATTGGGCTGGAAACATGTCGCGGCAGAACGGTGCGCACCGTTGATGACGCCCGTGAAGTAATGGAACAGGTTGGCTTACCCTGTTTGATTCGCCCCAGTTTTACGATGGGCGGCAGTGGTTCCGCGATCGCTTACAACCGCGATGAATTCGAAGTCTTAGTTCGGCGAGGACTTGATCAATCGCCAACGACGGAAGTGCTTATCGAGGAGTCCATCATCGGCTGGAAAGAGTACGAGATGGAAGTCATGCGGGATACCGATGACAACGTGGTCATCATTTGCGCTATCGAGAATTTCGATCCGATGGGCGTGCATACTGGCGACTCGATTACAGTCGCGCCTGCTCAGACATTGTCGGACAAAGAATACCAACGCATGCGCGATGCCTCGTTGGCGGTGATGCGCGAAATCGGTGTCGAAACCGGTGGCTCGAATATTCAGTTTGCGACCAATCCCCACGACGGGCGGATGATTGTCATTGAGATGAATCCTCGCGTCAGTCGCTCGAGTGCCTTGGCGTCTAAAGCGACTGGATTTCCGATCGCGAAAATTGCAGCGAAATTAGCGGTTGGCTACAAACTCTGGGAACTTCCCAATGATATTACGCGCGTCACGAAAGCCTGTTTCGAGCCGACGATCGATTATGTCGTCACTAAAATTCCACGGTTCACGTTTGAAAAATTCCCGGAAGCCGATGCGACCCTGATGACTCAAATGAAATCAGTTGGTGAGACGATGGCGATTGGTCGGACGTTCCGCGAGTCGTTTCAAAAAGCGCTCCGCGGCCTGGAAGTCGGCAGTTTTGGTCTGGGCTGTGACAATAAAGACCTCTGGGGGACCGACGACCAACCTGATCTCGATTCCATTCGCGCCAAGTTGTCGATTCCTAACTCCGATCGTCCTTGGTACATTCGCTACGCGATCAAGGCGGGCTTGACGATGGAGCAAATTCATCAATTGACCAATATTGATTACTGGTTTCTCGATCATTTATTCGGCATTGTCGAGCTGGAAGAACGCTTGCGCGGAACCCAGTTATTCGAGACAACCGCCGAGTTGATGCGGGAAGCCAAACAAGCCGGTTTTTCGGATCGCCAAATGGCCTTTATTTGGGACACCAACGAAATGGCAGTCCGCCAGCACCGCAAACAACTGGGGATCGTGGCGACTTTCAAATCAGTCGATACGTGTGCGGCCGAGTTCGAAGCCTACACGCCGTACTATTATTCGACGTATGAAACGGAAGACGAAACCCCACCCAAATCGGACAAACGACGGATCATGATTCTCGGTGGCGGCCCCAATCGAATCGGACAGGGAATCGAATTTGACTATTGTTGTTGTCACGCGAGCTATGCGCTGCGCGAGATGGGCATCGAATCGATCATGGTCAACTCCAACCCCGAGACTGTCAGTACGGACTATGATACCAGCGATCTGCTATTCTTTGAGCCGTTGACCGTTGAAGACGTGCTCAATATCTGCGACCGGGTGCAACCCGATGGAGTGATCGTGCAGTTTGGCGGCCAGACACCGCTAAATCTCGCGCGCGCCTTATCGGCCGCCGGAGTGCCGATCATCGGCACCAGCGTCGATACCATTGATATGGCCGAAGACCGCGAGCAGTTTCAGAAATTGTTGCACAAGTTAAATTTGAAGCAGCCATCCAACGGTATCGCGCGAACGATGAGCGGTGCCCGCGCGGAGGTTGCTAAGGTTGGATACCCGGTGCTGGTGCGCCCCAGTTTTGTCTTGGGCGGACGAGCTATGGAAATTTGCTACGACAAAACGCAGTTCGAGCGATTCGTCATGGAGGCATTCATTGTCTCTGCTGGCCAGCCAGTATTGATTGACAAATTTCTCGAGGACGCGATCGAAGTCGATGTGGATTGCATTTGCGACGGCACGGACGTCGTGATCGCCGGCATCATGGAGCATATTGAGGAAGCCGGTGTACACTCGGGTGATTCGGCTTGTGCGATCCCACCCACAACGTTGGCTCCTGCGACCCTCGATGAAATTCGAGCTGCCACCAAAGCAATGGCGCTGCATTTGAAAGTCATCGGATTGATGAACGTGCAGTTTGCGGTCAAGCGGGAAAATGACAGCGATATCGTTTACGTGCTGGAAGTTAATCCACGGGCCAGCCGTACTGTCCCCTTTGTGGCGAAAGCGACCGGCGTCCCGGTGGCCAGAATCGCGGCCAAAGTGATGGCCGGTGCCAGACTGGTTGATCTGGGCTACACCACGGAGTTGGTCCCCAAGCAGGTGTCGGTCAAAGAAAGCGTGTTTCCGTTCCGCAAGTTTGTCGGAGTCGATATCGTGCTTGGCCCCGAGATGCGCAGCACCGGTGAGGTCATGGGCATCGCTACGACGTTTCCAATTGCGTTTGCGAAATCACAGCTGGCGGCAGGTGTGCGATTGCCCAAGTCGGGTCGTGTTTTCATCAGCGTTGCCGCGAATCACAAAGATCGAGCGGTGCCCGTCGCGGCGGAGTTGCATGCCATGGGCTACGAAATTTTGGCGACGCTGGGTACGGCGACGCGACTGGAAGCGGCCGGTATTCCGGTTCAACGAGTGAAGAAAATTATTGAAGGACATCCCAATTTGATCGACCATATGAAAAACGAAGGAGTCGATCTAATTCTCAATACACCCAGTGGTAAAGGGGCCCGAACCGACGAAGGAACCATTCGCGCGACTGCAGTCCAGCACGGCATTCCTTGCATCACCACGATCCAGGCCGCCGAAGCCGCTGTACAGGCCATCAAAGCACTGCGAACCGAAGAAATGGAAGTCCAATCGTTGCAGGAACGATTCGCCTAAGATCTGCGGAACTTGCTGTTGTCACTTCGGCTGATCGAAAAAGATTGGCGGTTGTTCGAAAATTGATCGAGACCTTATTGCATTCGAGACGCGACTGCACGAATTCCGAACACCTCGACATCGACGCCAGGAGAATAATGCGTTAGATCGGGTAATCGCCGCGGTGCGGGGAGACCGGCGGCGGTTAGTATCAACTCTTGCAATTCGTCAATTTCGGCGTGGAATACCTCGTAGGGCTGGTGATGGACTTGGCCCTCAAAGATTTGCCGTTGATGTTCAACAAACAACAGATAACGCTCAAACAAAAAATGTTCCAACGTCCCTGGTGGAGAACATCCCAGGGCTGCTCCAATCCGGAATTTTACTTGGACGTCAATTTGGCCCGGAGTCCGTTGGCTGATGTAGGAATGTTGTTCGTCAATTTGGTTGCCGCTCATCGAGGCGTAATGGTAAGGCAGCGACCAACCTTGTCGCGCGGCCCAGACTGCCAGGCGAGAATTGGCATCGAGCGAGAAAAAGTACACGCCCGGTCGACCGTTGTGAATCACATAGGTACGAACATTGGTTTCGTAGAAGTTGAACGCCAGCCAGCGTGGCAACCAACGTGGACGAATCGCCCGCATTTCAAACGGAACCAATGCCACGTAGGCTTGACCGTCGAAGGTATCAATTTCCAGTCGTTTTGGCACGAGCGGTCGCAAGTCGTCGATCGGAATTTGCCAATGGCAAAACAACAGCGAACGCCACTGTTGAGTCCCATCATTGTATCCCGCTGGGCGTTGAGTCGGAGCGATTCGGTCAATGGGCGACATGGATGCCCGTGCGATGTTTATTAAGATGTCATGAACGGTTTCCACGGACGATGTTTATCATGTTACCATAATCCGATACTTGATCCGGCGAGACCCACTCCCAGTTGGGCCTGCGAATTCGAATTGAATGAAAGTAATCGATGGGCCCAAACTTAATTCTCGTTTGCCTACGCTGGAGCACAATTGGACTGACGATCGTGTGTGTTTCTGCAACGATTGGACAGACTCCGGGCAATAACAAAACCGGTTCGGCGCCGAATAGTTCACCAAACGGTTTGCTCAATAGTCAAACTTTCGAAGATCCACCGAATACGCAATTGTTAAGCGTTCCCATGACGCCGCCGCTTGAAGCGTTAAAAATGATGGATTTGCCCGATCGATTTCGAGCCACCTTGTTTGCCGCCGAGCCCGATGTGCACCAGCCAATCGCGGCAACGACCGATTCCCGAGGTCGATTGTGGGTGGCTGAGTGTTACACCTATTCCGATGGTCCGGAAAACTACAATACTCAATTACGCGATCGCATCGTCATTTTTTCGGACATGGATCAAGATGGTGTTTTCGATGAACGAACGGTCTTTTGGGATCTGGGATTAAAGCTCACCAGTCTTGAGCTCGGATTCGGCGGCGTTTGGGTGACGGCGGCTCCCAATCTGATGTTCATACCCGATCGCAATCATGACGACATACCGGACGGCGAACCAGAAATCCTGCTCGACGGATTTGATGGTGACTCCATCCGCCACAATATAGTCAATGGACTGCGGTGGGGACCCGATGGTTGGTTGTACGGGCGACATGGCATTCAAGCGACGTCGTTGGTTGGACCGCCGGGTGCGACCGTGTCCCAACGGACAGCGATGAACTGTTGCATTTGGCGATTTCATCCGACGTCGCGCGTGTTCGAAATTGTGGCCGAAGGTGGAACTAATCCATGGGGTTTTGATTTTAATGAGAATGGCGAAATGTTCATGATCAACACCGTGATTGGGCATTTGTTTCACATTGTTCCCAATGCGCGGTTTCGCCGGATGTATGGCTCACACTTCAATCCATACACCTATCAAGTCATCGAACAAACGGCCGATCACTTTCATTGGGATGTTGGCGAAGCGCATACGGCGGTGACCCAAAAAGAGGGGATGTCCGATGGGACTGATGCAGCCGGGGGCGGACATGCGCACACGGGGTTGATGATTTATCAAGGGGACAATTGGCCAGCAGAATTTCGTGGCAAATTGTTTACGGCTAATTTTCATGGTCGACGCATCAACAGCGATTCCCTGCATCGAGAAGGTAACTCTTTCGTTGCCCAGCATGGACCCGATTATTTCAAAACCACCGACCCCTGGTTTCGGGGCATCGAGTTGATCAGTGGACCCGATGGAGGCGTCTACTTGCTGGACTGGTCCGACATCGGCGAATGCCACGAAAATGATGGCATTCACCGGACTTCAGGACGAATTTTCAAATTGACCTATGGTGTTCCATCGCGCCCCACCGTTACTGATTTGGGATTGCTTGATAACGAACAGTTGATCGACCAATTGGCGGCGACCAATGACTGGTATGCGCGTCAATCGCGACGAATTTTGCAAGAACGATTTGCGATGCGGGCCCCGGTCGCGAGTGGAGAATCGAGTGAGGCGAATTCTCAGGAAGGCGAGCTTGCCAACCCGCTGTTGGCGAGCCAATTGCAGGTCGCGTATGCTGCCGCCGAATCGATTCCCCACAAGCTGCGCATTCTTTGGACGATGTACAGTTGTGATTGTGTTTCCCCAACCTGGTTGATCGAACAAACGACGCAGTCCGATGAGAATTTGCGAGCCTGGGCCGTTCGATTGTTAACCGATGGCCGGTTGGCGATCACGCCCGACGTGCGGCAACGATTGGAAACATTGGCGGCCACCGATGAATCGGGCCTGGTGCGATTGTATATTGCCAGTGCAATGCCTCGGTTGGCAACCGTTTCAGCGGCTACCATTGGCGATGTGCCGGCCGCGAAGAGCGCGCAGGAATTGGCAACGCAGTCGGTGTGGAAAATCGCTTCCGCTTTGGCCGCACATGGAGAGGATGCCAGCGATCGAGTTCAGCCTCAGCTGATTTGGTACGGAATCGAACCGCTGGTCGTTTCCAATCCCGCCGCCGCAATTCAGTTGGCCACTCAATCGCAGATCGGACTGATCCGGGAAAACATTGCTCGGCGTTTAACGCACGAACTTGAAACGGATCCTCAATCGGTGGAATTGCTGGTGCAGCGACTAAATCAGGTCACCGAACCGGAAGTCCAACAGGATTTGTTGCGGGGGATGGCGTTGGCGTTGGAAGGATGGAATCAGGCCGATGCTCCGAAGTCTTGGGGAATTGCTGCCGAGAAATTGGCGGCCTCTCCAGACGTTACCATTGGCGAACTTGTCGGGAAACTACGAGTCGTGTTCGGCGACGGCCGCGCCTTGGCAGATCTGCAGAAAATTTGCCTCGACACCAAGGCCGATGTGACGGCCCGTCGCCGAGCGATCGCCGTTTTGGCCGAGTCGGGTCAAGTTCCACAACTGTTGGAAGTCTTGCGAACTTTGATTTCCGATCGTGCGTTGTCAACTGCGGTCACGCAAGCGCTAGTACATTGTGACCAACCGGAAGTGGCGGATCTCATCCTCGCGAATTTTGCTAGCCTCGATCCAGTCGGCAAGTCGGCTGCGATCAGTACCTTGGTGGCTCGCGATACTTGGTCGTTCAAGCTGCTCGATGCGATCGAAACGCAATCGTTGCCATCGACCTGGGTCAATGCCGCACGTGCGCGGCAGATCATGAATTTCGGCAATCCAGAATTGACGGCGGGGCTCACGCGCGTGTGGGGCCAGATTCGTGAGACCTCTGCGGAACGAGAACAGCAATTGAATCAGTTGCGGAATCTGTTGACAGACAAGTTTTCGAAACGTGAGTTTTCCGAAACGGAATTGGTGGCTGGTCGACAACTATTCGAAAAAGCCTGTGCGAATTGCCATACGATCCAGGGAGTGGGAAGCCGTATTGGTCCCGACTTGACCGGCTCGGATAGGCGCAATTTAAATTATTTGTTGGAAAACATTGTTGATCCGAGTGCTTCGGTGGCCGAGAGCTATCGGTCGTCGATTGTGCAAATGGAGGATGGCCGGCTGCTGTCAGGTGTGGTAGTTGGGGAGAACGACCGGACGATCCAAGTGCAAACGGCTGATGCGTTGCTTACGATTGATCGCCGCTCAATTGAAGAAGTGAAGAAGACAACCTTGTCGCTGATGCCCGACGGCTTGCTCGATCGAATGTCGGAGCAGGAAATTGCCAGCTTGTTCGGCTTTCTTTCGAATTGAAGGTAGTTGTTAATGGGGGTTCATGAGTCGACTTAATTCCACGTTTGTCGGGCAAAAGAAGCCCTAATAGACTCTTATTAGCGAGTTTTTTCCGGCTTGGGTTGAGGTTGTCGGGTTCAGGGAATTTTGGTATTCCTTGCCTCACAAACGGCACCCTGGAAGTATCGCAATCGTTGATTGTAGCAACTTGATTCAAGACCGAGCATTTCCAATCAATTCGATCCGTGGCGTGAAATGAACCAAATCCGATTCTCCAGTCGAAACATTATTTCCAGCTTGGGTGCGATGGCGATCGCCGGTGTTCTTTGTTTTTATTGTCTAGATAAGCTCTGCTATCAACTGCCTCCCGAGGAACAATTGCCGGGTGATGTCTTGGCACTGTTGGATTTCGTCGGTTCCTTTGGACATGGCAACACTTGTTTGTTGGCCATTTTGTTGATTTGGAATCTCGATCGATCGGGACGACACGGCATCCAATTGGTCTTGGGTTCGACCGTCCTGGCCGGTGTGGTGGCGTCGATACTAAAAGTGACCGTCCACCGAGCACGCCCGTTTATCCCGCCGTTTTCCGCAGATGGACTTAGTCTTGGGTCCAACCGCGGCACAACGATTTTCGATAACGGAATGCAGTCATTTCCGTCAGGTCATACAGCGACTGCGTTCGCGCTCGCGATGGCGCTGTCAGTCATGTACCCCCAAGGCAAAAGATTTTTCTTTTTCCTGGCGATTTTGGTCGGCCTGCAACGTGTCGCAACCCAAAATCATTTTCCGTCGGACGTGGTGGTTGGAGCGATGATTGGAATCGTTTCAACTCATGTGATAGGCACTCTTATCACGAGTCGTTATCATTCGTCGGCGAATAGTCTGCCAAGCGTTTTGTTGACGCCAATCTCGGAAGCGACGAAACGCTGCGCTTAACAGAAATTTTTGCAAGTCGAACTGGACCGCGATGATTCGATGTTTGGTGATCAACGGGAGTCATCGCGGTTCGGCCGGTAACTCCGCCCAATTGATTTCTGCCTGGACCGTATTGCCGGTCGAATTTGAGTATCAAATTCTCAATCTAGTCGATTCCACAAATTGGCAGCAGATCGAACCGTTGTTGGAGTGGGCCGAAGCAATGGTGGTTGTGAGTGGAACCTATTGGGACAGTTGGGGTTGGCCGCTGCAACGATTTCTCGAATCGGCAACCTTGAGCGAAGGCACAGATTTGTGGTTGGGCAAACCGGTCGCGGTGCTGATCACGATGCACTCGGTGGGCGGCAAAGGGGTGTTGTCTCGGTTGCAAGGCGTGTTGAATACACTGGGCGCAATGATTCCGCCGATGTGCGGCATTGTTATCTCAGCTGTTGGACAGGTGGCACTCAAGGTAGCCGATCCTGAACTGGCCAACGATATTTGGCGGACCAGCGATTTGTCGATTGTGGCAGCGAACCTACAATGTGCTGCGGTTCGCAATCGAATCAATTCAACGCTTCCCTTTCAAACTTGGGACGTCGATCGAACCGGGTTCGAAAATGTCTGGTTGGAAGTCGGCAACGAAAATTAGTTTGTCAACAATCCGCATACCTGTTATCTCGGATTGGCCCGACGGCAGCAAATCAAGCAAAGCTGGCAACACTAAGAATTGGGTCGAAATTCAAAACGGGATCCGCCGGGTTGATCCGTTGGACCGATCGAAACAAAGCCACATTTTTCCAATACGCGGACCGATGAGGGGTTCGCCCATTCGGTCTCAGCCTGGATTACAGAAACTTCCGGCTGCGCTAACGCCCAATCGACTAAACCCTTGACCATTTCCGTGGCATAGCCTTGAGATTGAAATTGGGGCAATACGGAGTAGCCGATTTGCGCCAAACCATCGCTGGGCGGCCCGAGAAACCCACCACCGCCAATCAAAGTTGGCGGACCTGCGATGTCGAGTGAGGTCAAACCGTACCAACCGAACCAGCCGATCTGATCGGGCGCGGCCTCTAACCAACTGAGGAACAATGGGAGCGCGTCAACGACCGATTCCGGCGGCCAATTCTCAGGAACCGTCGCTTCGAGTATGTAGGAAAATTCCTGCGGTTCGTTGATCTCGGCACGTGCCAAGGACACATTCGCGGGAACTAACTTTAAGCGACGCGTTAATATCTGCATGGGGTATCCAATGAAGGAATTGACTGGGCAAAGCTCTCAGCTCGCAATAGCTGAGCCAGCATGAGGTTATTTGGTTCGCGAAATTCGAGGAGAAAATTCAAGTTCCAAAATCTGTAACGGCAAAAAAGCCCTCCGCGGGCTTTGACAAGATTTGAAGGGTCCCTGTGTTTTGATTTTTGTTATTGCCGACCTACCGGTACAATTTTTTGCCTGGGAAAGAGCCAAAAGATAATAAAGTTTGCAATGCAGAGATTGGTCAGCACGCCCCCCCAGGCAGCAATTGGGTAGGCAGATTGGAAGCTGACTCCGATCCCCAAGAGGATTCCCAAGATAACTCGCAACGTGATCGCAGCGCAGGTCAAAGCGTAACTGAGCGTCATCCAGCGCGCGTGCCAATGCACATTGAACGTTCCGCGCCATGGATAGCCGAGCAATGTGACGATCGGCCAAAGTACGGCTAAGATCCAAAACGCCGATTTCGCAGCCAACGATGAGGGTGAGACCCAGACACTGACGAAAGCGCCTACGGTCGACGCTAGAACACATCCTACGTAGACGCGTCCAATCAACTTGTGCAATTCAATGTTGGATTGACGAATCCTGGGCTGGTACTGAAAAATACCTAACAACAAGGCCAATGAACCCGCAAGCAAATGGAGGTAGCCAGCCCACGGAATCAAACGGACAAGCTGACGATAAACCGGCGATTGCCATTCGGGCTGCGTGGTGGCTAACAAAGTAAATCCGGCTACTCCCCAGGCGGCCAGGAACAGCAGCAGTTGAAACGCCAGCTTCATGAGCAATCCCGTTCGGGTTGGCTGGCAGTTGATCGCAATGGCCACAAGTTCAAGAAATATTTCTTCAATTTAGACATCCGTAGAGATTTTCGTGTGCCATCAAAATTCTAGATTAGCCCGGTCGTTTCCTGCAAACCGAACATCAAATTGAAATTTTGCACGGCTGCGCCGGAGGCTCCCTTGATCAGGTTGTCGAGTACGCTAATGAGGATAATTGTGGAACCACATTGGCGCACCGTGATATCACAAAAGTTTGTCCCGCTGACGTCTTTGGTCGTGGGAAGTTGGTCCGTGACACGCACAAAGGGCTCGCCGGAATAAAACCTGCGTAATTCCGCCATCAATTCGCTGGGGCCGTTCCCCGGTTCAGGATCAACATAAATGGTCGACAAAATTCCACGATCCATCGGCACCAAATGAGGGGTAAACACAGAATTGATTTTTGCACCGGTGATGCGTTCAATCAGTTGGTCGATTTCCGGCATGTGTCGATGTGTGCCGACTCCATAGGCGGCCAGTGATTCATTACATTCCGGAAAATGGAATTTTAGATTTGGTTTTCGTCCAGCACCCGAAACTCCGGACTTGGAATCGACAATGATTCGTGCCGGTTGGATAAGATTGGCTCGCAGCAGCGGGGCCAGCGGCAATAATGCGGAGCTGGGAAAGCAGCCGGGATTAGCGACGATTTGGGCAGTTCTGATTTCTTGCCGAAAGAACTCGGGAATACCATAGGGCACGGACCCGATTCGTCTCGCATCGGGATGCCGGACTTGATACCACTTCTCGAACGTCTCGACATCGTTCAGCCGATAATCGGCGCTAAAGTCGACGACCTTGATACCTTGATCGAGTAATTGACCAACGATTTCGGCGGATGCGGCATGAGGCAAACAACAGAACGCGCAATCAACCTGCTGGACAAAATCGCTGATGTCTAATGGAATCAAATTTAGATCAAGCTGTCCGCGCAAAGCGGGGTGGACATCATCGAGGTGAGGCGTTCCTTCATCGCGCGACGTAAGTTGCGTGACCTTGACCTGTGGATGTTTTAGCAAGATCTTGAGCAACTCAAGCGCAGTGTACCCCGAGGCACCTACGATACCGATTCGAATCATGAATTATTCCGGGCCCACTTTCGTGCGGGCAATATCGACTTCATGTCCATCCAATTTCAGGTACACGCGGATACCGATGGGTTGATTGATTACTTTCGGAGCGATAGTCACATACTCGATGGCTTGGGCGGTCAGCACCTGAGCCGTCTCCGCTTCCTTCAAACGTTGATCGCGAATCTTATCGAATTCATCTCCTTTTCCGGGAGGCGCTTTGGTTGCTTTTGCGATTTCGTATAGTTCAAACAGGCTGACTTCTTGTTGTTTTACAAGCACTGCAAACTCATTCAAGTTTTCCAAAGACTTGAGGGGTTGAATTCTCCCTTGGCTTAAAAAAACCAGATCCGAACGTACTCGCATTCGCTGCTTTAACTCGATACCGACCTGGACCCAGACAAACGCATTTTCGTCATCCTCTTTTAGTAATATTCGCCCAGGTATTCCGTTTTCCAAATCGAGCAGCGCCGGACTGAGTTTCGTTTCCGGAATCGAGGTCGGCAATATCTCAACCGCCAGGTTTTCCGGATTCGGCAAATAGTCCAAGTTCGCCTGAACGGTTGATGTCAACGATTCGGCGGTGAAGTTCATTGGATCCAGCGGTACCGGCTGTCGCAATTTAAGCCATGTGAATTTATCCGGTATCAATAGTTTGATCAGGCAATTTTGCAGGTAACCCGCGTTCTTATTGTCATTGGCCGCCGGCAACCACTGAAAGAAAAACTCGGATTCAGATTTGCGAAACTTGGCAATCGGTTCTTTCTTGTCTTTTGCACTTCGACTTAACGTTACGATCCAAGTCTGTTTTTCATTTGGATCACGCTCCATTTCAAAAAGCATCTTGGCACGACTGATTCCGGGGTGCGCAAAGATTTCGAGCCCCAACAGAAATCGATTGTCGATTGCCAAATCAGCAATCTTGAATTCCGCCTGGTCTTCAATCGGAGGAAGTACGGCTGAACCGGGAAAGTTCTTGAAGGGCTCGGCCAAATCTACAGTCGTCGACGGGGCGGGAGTTTCCGTTGGTGCAACCGGTGGTGGATTGATTTTTTCCGGTTCAATCGGAGGATTCTCAGTCGTTGCAACCGGTTGAGTTTCCGGTAAATTGTTGTCAGCTACTACGGTAGCGACAGGATTGGATTCAGCACCAACAACGGCAGACATGGCCGTTTCCGACGCTGGTGCGGCTTGGTCATTGCCCGGTGGCGTGATTGCCACGTCCGGTGATGGTGGACTCACGGGCTCCGGTTGGACGATATCTTCGACATCTGAACCGTAATCTTGCGAAAGCTTTTTCGCAAAACTGGCAATTGAATCGGGATTGTCGAGGCTGACTTCAGTCGCCGTTGCCGAAGGCGAAGAAGGCAGATCTTCGAGTGCGGGCTTTGAGGCCGAGGTGCGGGCAGAGGCAGACTTTTGCGTGTTGGTTCCGGCCGCCAAATTTTTTGGTCCAGCCTTCAAGTCATTACGCTGTCCAAATATCCTATAAGCCCCGTAGCCCGAGCCGGCGATGAAGATCAGTCCGACGACCAACACGGTGGCAACGAGACCGACGGGATTTTCGCGAGCCAAATTTGCGAAATAGCCGGGCGTTGAGTTATTTTCGTCTTCTTCGTATTCTTCGTCGGCGTCATTTTCGTCGACGACCTTTGAGGGAGACTTCTGAGATTCATTCGTGCGACCGGTATTCGGGCGAACAAACGCTGGCAACTGAGACTGAATTGGTTGGTCAAACCCACCCGTCTCAACTGATCCGGAATCCGCGGAGTGGGCTCCGCGTTCTGCAAGGTCTAATAAATCATCCGGTATGTTGGGTTCGTGAATCTCCAGCCAGCGCGCCAGCTGTTCCCTGGCGGGCGTCAACGAATCGGCGTCACAGGTCGCCAATGAATTCAGAATATTGGCCAACTCAATACGTTCGCCGGAGTCTTTGGCGGGCTTCAGTTCCGCCAACACCGTGAAACCAATCTTGGCCAGTGACCGGAAATCATCGAACTTGCCACTTTCTAAAGTGGTGTGTTCCGAGGTGACCCGCAAGGGTGACGTCGCGAGATTCTGAATCTTGACTCCCCATTCTGGGCTGATTATCAAATCCTGTTGTGACAAATTGCCATGGATCACGTGGTGATCGTGGGCAAATTGAAGTCCCATCAGGGCTTGGTTTGTCAAGCGAGCAACGTCAACGCTGTCCAGAGAATTGCGGGAAGTCTCGGCGAGTCGAACACCGTCGACATGTTCGGTGACCAGAAAATAGCGTCCCCCTTCCTG
The DNA here is from genome assembly GCA_031409295.1 of Mariniblastus sp. Classification (GTDB taxonomy): domain Bacteria; phylum Planctomycetota; class Planctomycetia; order Pirellulales; family Pirellulaceae; genus Mariniblastus. The sequence goes on along the minus strand of JANNWZ010000155.1, from coordinate 26,300 downwards.
ATCAATGTCATAGACATGGCTTAGGTGCGGATGGTCAAGCTTGGCAACCAAGCTGACTTTTTTGATGAATACTTCGCAACGAATTTTGTCGTGCGTCAAATCTGCCGGCAATACTTGGATGTCCACTTTTCGACCGAGCTGCTTGTGAATCGCCAAAAAGCGATCCCCCAGTTCATCGCGTTGAATTCGTTCAAGCAATCGGTAGCCGCCAATATCCAAACGCGACCGGCCAGTCAGCAGGTATTTGGCCTGCCAAGCAGTCAACAACTGGTCGCGGACCATTTTATTGGCCACCTCCGCAGCGTCTGTCGTGGGCACCGTCGACAACCAGCGTTCGAGTTGCGAAGATTCAATGACCCGGCTTTTGCTGACCAACGACAGGAAGTCTTGTTTTGAAATTTGAGTCATGGGCCAGCCAGTACCGGAGGTTTGATTCCTGTATTGTATTTTCACGCGCAGCGATGAAAACTTCAACCGTCAAGAGAAAAATTTGCCTTGTTTGTCACAACGAATCTCAGGTTATTGAGCGACGATTATGCCGGTGGATCGAGAATTGGTTTCCGGTGTTGGCAAGTATTGGTCAATTCAAAATCCAGTTCCGGTAGATCGCCGAGATCGCTTTTGCGGTTCTTTCGGCGGGAAATCGCGTTTCCGCGATTTGGCGCAACTGACGTGAAATTTCGAGAAGTTGATCTTCGTCGTGAAGCAGTTTCAGGACTCGATCGGCGATCAATTCCGCATCGACGGGTTGTAACAATTGCCACGATTCCAAGCCCGCCAGTATTTCTGGAGAGCCTCCAACATACGTGGTGATCATCGGAAGTCCACTGGCGGCAGCTTCCAATAGTACGCGTCCCAGCGGTTCTTGCCGCGCCGGATGAATTAGTAAGGTCGATTCGCGCATCAGCTCGGGAATGTCGCTGCGGCGCGATAACCAATGAATGCGCGGCGAAACGTCGGAACTGGCCGTAGCGTCATGGAGCGCAGTTTCGAAAACGATCGCTTCCTGCTTGAGGGAATTCCTTTCGCCAACGATTAACAAATGGCAACTTGAATCGACGCGGGCGATAATCTCAAACACAGCTAGCAAGACATCGATCCCTTTCCTGAGTCCGATTTGGCCGACGAACAGGAGGACCGGAGCAGCCGCTTCGATTCCGAGCTTCTTTCTCAAATCGGATGTCCGATGGTCGACAGTTGTCGAACATCTAGGAGAGAATGCCTTCAAATCGACACCGTTGTAAATTACCACCGATCGTTCCGCAGCGATTCCTTGGTTAACATGCCAATCTCGCGTAGCCTGCGAGACGGCGATGATCTGACTAAGTTCGTTTAGGTCTTCGATTGCGCGCCGACTGAGTTTGATGATGTCACGCAAATGGCCGATCGCCGGAATCCCGAGACGGCGCGCGACTGGCCCGCAAAGTCGGCTGGTCGAAAGGCTGTTGCAGTGAATTAGGTTCGGTGCGTCACTCATGAGCTGACCGGCAATTTGGCTGCGCATTTCGGTTTGCGTTAATCGGTTTCCCTGCCGGTCACACTTGATCAAGGGAATTGTCGGAATTTCCATTGCCGACAGTGCCTCGTTCAATGTCAACGCAGCATTTTGTTCAACTGGTTTCGAGCGCGCGGGAAGGCCAGGTGATTCCTTCATTCGGCGATCAACGTCGGCAGTCCCAGACACTCCAGCATTGGGCAGTAGCACAGAAATCTGCCAGCCTGCCTCCTTTAGATAGGGCAACACCGCCAATAACGACCGCTCACCGCCATTAAGAATTTCGTATTCCGCGATGATCAGAATTTTCCGAGCCATTGCCGGTGCACAATCGTCGGAAGTTCATTCCGCAAGCTCCGGCGGGGACTCCGCGTCAAGCTCTGGTAGGGAACAACTTGCTAGGCGACCGTCCAGGTGTCTCCGCTGTTAAATAGTTTTTCCAAATCACCCGCGCCTGACTGTTCGATCACTTCCGCCACTTGAGCATTGATCATGCGGTCATACGTGGGCCGTTGGACGGCACGAAAAACTCCCATCGGTTCGGGAAATTCGGGGTGCCGTAAGCGACTGAGCAGGAATGCCAATTGGGAATTGGGAGCCTTTTCGTCGTGGAACAACAAGTCATCGTGCGCAATCGAGCCATCGAGTTTGACGATTTCCGGTGTGAAACCATTGAGTCGAATTCCTTTGGTGCCGCCGCTGAAGACGAGCGGTTTGCCATGTTCCAGGTAGATAGTGGAATCATCTTTGGTCGCTTTGTCTTTGGCGTAATCCCAAATTCCGTCGTTAAACACATTGCAGTTTTGGTACACCTCGACAAACGAGGTTCCCCGATGTTGCGATGCGCGGGTGAGCATTTCAACCAGATGTTTGATGTTGGTGTCAATCGATCGCGCGACAAACGTCGCCTCGACCGCGAGAGCAACCGAGATTGGATTAAGCGGGTGATCAATCGAACCGCGCGGCGTACTTTTAGTGATGGCGCCGACTTTTGACGTGGGTGAATATTGGCCTTTGGTCAATCCATAAATGGCGTTGTTGAACAATACGATATTGATATCGAGATTACGCCGAATCACGTGAATAAAATGATTACCGCCGATACTTAGCGCATCGCCATCACCCGTAATCACCCACACATCGAGTTCCGGACGTGTCGATTTCAGGCCAGTCGCAAACGCTGGAGCACGGCCGTGAATACTGTGCATTCCATAGGTGTTCATGTAATACGGAAAACGGCTGGAGCAACCGATCCCCGAAATGAACACCGTATTTTCCAAGGAAGCTCCGATCTCGGGCAAAACTTTTTTCATCTGCGCAAGAATCGAGTAGTCCCCGCAACCCGGGCACCATCGGACATCTTGATCCGAAGCAAAATCATTGGCTGTCAGCACAGGAAGTTCAGTAGACATGGTTATCGTTAGTGTGGGTTAATTGAATGAAAAATAACAGGATCAATTCGCTTTTTTCGAATTTCTGGTTCCACGATCGGACACTTTGATCGGGCGCTACACTTTCGATTTGACAAACTCTCGAATCCCCTCGGCAACTTCGCTGACGCTGAACGGCTTGCCTTTGATCTTGTTCAACCCGACGGCGTCGACGAGATATTTTTGGCGAATTAACAAACGCAGTTGTCCGGTGTTCAATTCAGGAATCAACACGCGATCGTATCGTTTCAAGATTTCACCCAGATTTCGTGGGAACGGATTCAACCAGCGCAAATGAGCATGACCGACTTTCAGTCCATCCGCAATGCAACTCATGACAGCGGTATGACAGGTCCCATAAGTTCCTCCCCAGCTCATCACCAGTGTGCCCGAACTGGAGCCTTCGACAATTTGCTCTTCCACGAAATCGGCCACGAGTTCGACTTTACGGGCTCGGGTTTGCACCATGTGTTGGTGGTTTTCCGGTTCGTAACTGATATTGCCTGTGACGTCCTGTTTTTCAAGGCCACCCACTCGATGCATCAGTCCCGGCGTACCTGGAATGGCCCAAGGACGAGCAAGGTTTTCATCGCGTCGGTAAGGCATGAACGGCGCACCATCGGTATTGGGGCCGGGATGTTCGATCTGGATTTTAGGCAGCTCGCTCAATTTGGGAATCTTCCACGGTTCGGCTCCGTTGGCGATGTAGCCGTCGGATAACAAGATCACCGGCGTCATAAACTTTGCGGCCACGCGCCAGGCTTCGATCGCGACGTCGAAACAATCGCTCGGGCTGCGGGCGGCAAGGATCGGCAATGGCGATTCACCGTTGCGACCGTGCATAACCATCAGCAAATCGGATTGCTCCGTTTTGGTCGGCAAACCTGTGCTCGGGCCGCCGCGCTGGACATCGATGATGATCATCGGCAATTCGAGGATTAGCCCCAAACCCATGCCCTCCCCTTTGAGGGCGATTCCGGGACCGCTGCTGGCCGTGATCGCCATGCTGCCACCGAACGCCGCGCCGATGGCCGAGCAGACGGCAGCGATTTCGTCTTCTGCTTGGAACGTGCGGACGCCGAAATTCTTGTGGCGACTAAGTTCGTGCAAAATGTCGCTGGCCGGTGTGATTGGGTAAGATCCCAGAAAAAGATCTTTACCGCTAATTTTGGCCGCGGTGATCAGGCCCCAAGCGAGTGCTTGATTGCCCATGATATTTTTGTATTTGCCGGGAGTCAGTTTCGCGGGTGAAACGCTAAAGGTGGACACAAAATCTTCGGTCGTTTCCCCATAATTCCAGCCCGCTTGCATCGCCAATCGATTCGCTTCGGCGATATCCGGCTTGCCGGAAAACTTCTTTTCGATAAATCGCAGCGTCGGCGCGACATCGCGACCATACAACCAAAATACTAAACCCATCGCGAAAAAGTTTTTGCATTGATCGGCCAACTTGGGTGAAAGCCCGGTCGGCTCCACCGACTTGCGAGTCATGCTGCTCATGGGTACGCGGATCGTACGATAATTCTTGATCGTGCCATCCTCGAGTGGATTGTGTGCGAGTTTGGCGAGCTTCAAATCTTTGGCTTCAAAACTATCTGAATTAACGATCAAGATCCCGGTCTTTTTCAGATCTTCGAGATTGGTGACCAACGCCGCCGGATTCATACAGACTAGCGCATCGAGTCCGTCGCCCGGGGTAAAGATTTCTTCGGACGAAAATTGAAGTTGAAATCCGCTAACCCCGGCTCGGGTTCCTCGTGGTGCGCGGATCTCAGCCGGGAAATCGGGAAAAGTGGCGATGTCGTTTCCCGCCAAGGCGGAAGTGTTCGTTAGCTGGCTGCCGAGCAACTGCATGCCGTCGCCCGAGTCGCCGACCAATCGGACGGTCACTCCAGTCAAAACTTCGGTTGGTTTGTGAGTCTGCGGGAATGAGTTGGCTGGTTCCGAAGGGCTGATCATTATCGGTTTCTAAAACGACTGGAGCACCGGCAACTCCCTCGCGCAAAGTGCCGAGGGACTGAAGTTGAGAGGCCCAGCGATTGGGGAATGAATGTTATCTCATGACGGAAATTTTGACGGGTTTCCCCGATTTTTGAAGGCACAATTGTCTCAAATATCTCCGGATTTCGAAAGGGGGAAATCTCTGCTAGAATCTCCACTCAATGTAAATCAGCTTACTCATGTACTCCAAAAAATATACACTGTAACAGTTTCAAAGGTAACGGAATCGCGATGGAAAGATCACTTATTTTGCTAAAACCCGATTGTGTGCAACGCCGATTGATTGGCACAATCATTTCACGTTTCGAAGAAAAAGCGATCAATATCGTGGCGATGAAGCTTATTCAAGTAACACCGGAGCTATCCAAGCGACATTATGCAGAGCACGTTTCCAAGCCATTTTATCCTGGTTTGGAGGCCTTCATTACGGGCGCGCCTGTCGTGGCGATGGTGCTGGAAGGCTTGGAAGTCATTCGCGTTGTCCGAGACATGTTGGGTGCGACTAATGGCTTGAAGGCAGCTGCCGGTACGATTCGCGGCGATTACAGCAGCAGCCGACAAATGAACCTGGTGCACGCATCGGATGGACCAGAAGCTGCCGAGCGGGAAATTAGCTTGTATTTTGCCCCCGCCGAAATCTGCGCGTACACGCCAGTATTGACGCCGTGGATGATGGCAGCGGACGAATAGGATCCGTCGTAACCGCTAACAAGCCTGCCTCCGACAAACCAATTTTTCCAAATTCAATTAGGCCAATTGGTATATATCGAAGGGCTTGTTTTTTTGCTCGGCAACCCATCGACGATTCGCTGTCACGGCAAACTCGGCGTGGGATTCATCGATCAATTCGTAATGCACGTTTCGTTGACGGGGTATAAACCCGAGCGACGAAATCGCGTCACGCATTTCATCCAGCGTCAAGTAATGCACGGTGCCAGCTTCGGCGACAACATTTTCTTCAATCATCAAACTTCCCATGTCATTGGCACCGTACACCAATGACAACTGGCCGATTTTCAGGCCTTGTGTGACCCAGCTCGATTGAATGTTGGGAATGTTGTCCAAATACAATCGGGAAATCGCCAGCATTTTTAGATATTCGTAGGATCCTGCTGGAGGAATTTCCGACATGTCCGTGTTGTCGGGTTGAAAAGTCCAACAGATGAACGCCGTGAACCCACCGGTTTCGTCTTGCAGTTGTCGCAATCGCTCGAGATGCTCAATACGTTCTTCCATCGTTTCGACATGGCCAAACATCATGGTTGCGCTGCTGTGACCGCCCATTCGATGCCAGACGCGCATCACGTCTAGCCAGTCATCCGTCATGACTTTGCCGCGAGTGATTTTCGCGCGAACTCGATCCACCAATATTTCTGCACCGCCACCCGGCAAGCTGCCCATGCCGGCGGCTTTTAGTCGAGTTAGAACTTCTTCCACGGAACAATGATTGACTTTGGAGAAATGAAAGATTTCCGGCGGACTGAAACCGTGGATATTGATCATTGGAAAATGTCGTTTGATTTCGGACAACATTTCCTCGTACCAATCGAGCGTGAATTTTGGATGCAATCCACCCTGTAGCAGGATCTGGTTACCGCCAAGTCGCACAGTTTCCGCGATCTTTTCCAACAACTCACTGCGGTCGAGGACATAACCCTCCTCATGTTTGGGGCTGCGGTAAAAAGCGCAAAAATTGCAGACCGCCGTGCAGATGTTGGTGTAATTGATGTTGCGGTCGATGTTGTAGGTGCGAAACGACTCCGGGTGCAAGCGGTTCGTCACCTCGTTGGCGGCAGCACCGAGCGCCGCAAGATCGTCGCAATGGGTGATCGTGAGTCCCTCCTCGGGTGTCAATCTTTCTCCCATAACTGCTTTGTCAAGCAGTCTGGCAATTTCGGTGTCAGAGACTTTCATGGTGCTCCGTTCGGATTAGTTCGATGAATGGGATCTGCGATAGTAAGTCTAAATCGGGGGCGATGCCAATGAAAACAAAATTGGAAAACAGTATCGGTTCTAAGTACCTGTTAAGCCGTCGAGCAATCATAAAAATGAAGTCGCTCGGTCGACAGCAACGACAATTCCGAGGCGTACTGAAAAAACAAATCGAGCCCAGCCCTTTCATCCGCTCCCAACTCAAAATGTAAATGTTGGCTCAGGTAGTGCAAGCATTCTTGGCGGGTCAAATGGTATTGCCCGGCGTAAAGCGATGCAATTTGTTTGAGGGTTTCCAAACCCGTGTCGCGCGATGAGGACAACAACCAATCGAGCTGTTCCAGGTACTCGCTGGGTCGCGCCGCCCACACGGCAAACACAAACGGCAATCCGGTAAGGGCAAACCATTCGGCTCCCAAATCCCAACTGAATGCGAACCCGGTTTCATCGATCTTCATTGCTCGATCACCGATGATCAGGACCGCATCAGCCGGCGACGATCGCCAATCGTCGGTGATGCTGAGCGGCATCGTAACAGGATGCACGTCAAATTTCTTGGCTAGTAAGACCTGTGCCAAAATACAACTGGTTCGAGAACCTTCATCCAACGCCAACGTGGTAATTTTCTCGGGCGGAACCCGCCCCAGTAATTTCACGCTCCAGACCGGACCGCGGCAACCGATGCAGGCGTTTGAGATGATCGTATAATCTCGCGAATTCGCTTCGACCGTCGGGATCAAGGCGGCGGTCAGCTCGTCGGCCGCCAAACGATCCGCGAGACGACTGGGCAAATCGTAAATCAACTCGAACGCACCGCCAACGTCACCCATGCCGGCGACCAAGGGTTTGGTATTGAGGTAAGAAACGGCGCCGAGTTTTGGACGGAGCATTTTTTTTATCAAGTGTTGAACGTGTATCTGGTCTGCAGTGAACGAAATCACATCAATCGATCGTGGCACCCCAAGCTAAACCCCAGTTTAAAGAATTCCTGATTTTGATAACAGACAAGCGTAAGATCCTAAAATTTGGCGAATCCACATTTAACATCATGGTGTTAACCGGACGGAAATCGTCCAAGGTAACCACAAATGCTGTCAGCAGCAGTCATTCAAGTGCGTCAATTTGTACCGATTAGGCAGCCACTGGCGTTTTCACGGATCGGTCTGGCTTGGTCAACTCGTCTGGCTCGGCAATTGAACCGGACTGTAACTGAAATCGAGAATTGTAGGGTTGTAACTGGTCGATCGATTACAACAATCCTAATTGACTTCGAATTCCAAAGGAATTGGCCGTGACGATCGCAAAATTGCAGTTCCCGAGTTCGAAAAGGGCTTGTTCGAATCGCGGACGGAGAATGGCAGTCATGGCGGCCATTTTGGCGGCCAGCTGCGGGATGCCAACGGCGACTGCAATGTGCCAAGAAGTCCGCCACGCGATCCGGGATTATTTCTCGGGGCCAATCACCTATTCGCCGTTTGATCCCGAAACTCGCAGTAAGGTCTTTCAAGCTCACACCGGCCATTCGGGACTGTTTTACAATTGCGACGGCGAAGAATGCAAACGAAATTCGCCTTACATTTGTTGGAAGACTAATTCAGACAGCTTGATTCCGCCGCGGCGCGGTCTGTGGCGCGGGGCGAAACTCGATTTAGCGGAAGTTCGTCAGCGGATCTACGATGGTGCCGGGGAAGGATGTCGGCCGAATTGCGAGTGTCGCGAATGCTTGGCGGCGCATCAAATTCCTGGCGGTTATTTGGCTGAGCAAGCGGCATCAGTCGACGATCGTCGGGCCGAATCTGCTTCAAACAATGAGTCGGTATTGCCGACCCCGACACCCGCGACGGCACACAAACGTTTTGGCCTCGTGTCGGGCGCAAATTCAACATTGACTCCGCAGTCAGTTGTCAAACCAAACAGCGCTCAATTGAATACCAACAACGATGTCCGTACTTCAAAAACGGTGCAGTCAAATTCGATTCGCCGTTAATCAACGACCACGATCATTTGCCCTAGCCAGACGAATTTGACGAGCGTAGTCGAGCTACCTATTGCCCACGGCCGCTTGATTCTGAAAATCAAACTTTGGTTGCCAAGGCTTGGTCGAGATCGGCGATGATATCGGCTGAGTTTTCAATACCGCAAGCCAGCCGAATCATGTTGTCGGTGATGCGAAACGCTGCCCTTTCGGCCGGTGAATAGCCCCAATAGCTCATCACCAAGGGTTGCTCGATCAATGTTTCCACGCCACCGAGACTCGGTGCGATGCGCGCCAATTGGGTGGCATCGACGATGGCTGCGGTTTGTTTCCAATCCGCTTGGGAAACCTCGAAGGTGATCAAGCCGCCGTAGCCGCGCATCGTCTGAAGCGCGATTTTGTGGTAGGGATGCGATGTCAATCCTGGATACAGGACGCGCGAGATGCGAGGGTGAGACTCCAAAAACTCCGCAACCGCTTGGCCGTTTTCGTTGTGCCGTTGCATGCGGAGCTCAAACGTCTTTAGTCCGCGTTCGAGCAAATAGCAATTGTGGGGCGAGTTGACGGCCCCCATAACACCGCGTAGCTGCCGCACTGATTCCAGTTTTTCTGCGGTTCCTAACACGACTCCGGCTAGCAAGTCATTGTGTCCGCCCAGGTATTTTGTCGCCGAGTGCAAGACGTAATCAACGCCATACTCCAGCGGCCGAACATTAAACGGTGTCGCCAGAGTCGCATCAATCAGGGTGTCGACGCGATGTGTTCGGCCAATCTCAGCAAATCGTTCGAGATCCAGAATACTCAAGTGCGGGTTGGTGGGAGATTCACTAACCAACATCTTGGTATTTGAATTGATCGCCGCTTCCATCGCAGCGTAGTCGCCTGTCTTCACTTGCCGGGTCAGCACACCGAAACGGGCCAAATGCTTGCGGCAATATTCGCGACTGCGATGATAACATTCATCGAAGAAGATGATCTCATCGCCAGCACTGAGTTTAGCATTCAACAGCCCAACCAATGCCGCCATTCCGCTGGAATAAAGGATACCGGCCTCAGCCCCTTCCAGGGCGGCCAATTTTTGCTCGACCACTTTTTCGCCAGGGACACCATAGCGACCATACTCGCCACGGTCTCCATTATTTTCGATAAAATCAATAATAGCTTGAGTGTTCGTAAACGTAAAAGTGGACGCCATCACGATGGGGTCCGTGATCGAGTGGGACGGTTTTTCACGGGCTTCACCGGCGTGAACCGACAGGGTCGAGAACCCGGGGCGCGCTGTTGGTGCAGGTGGGTGGGAATCAGATTGATGTTCGGTTTTTGACAAGCGATTGGATTCCTGAGCGAGCGTCGGTTGAATTGGCATCAAATCATTCCAGGGCTAAAAATGGGAGAGGCCTGAAACCGTGCTGAAAAAGAGCGACTGACGTATGGCAGTCTAAACACCAATTCCAGCGAACAAACCACGAAACAATTTCGAATTGTTGGACGATGAAACGGCGAATTCCGGAAGGCTCTTTAGCAGATATAGGCTGCAAGCGGCTAACAAATCCCTATTTCCAGAAATTTTAGCTCGGCGGTGAGATTCTTGCAACCATTGAATTTTGAGGAATCGTTGGTGCCAATGGAAGAATTGCAATCTTTATCGCTCAAATTCATGCTGCCGAGCTTTCCCGTTTTCCTATAAATCCTGGCCTATAATTCCTGGCCAAGAAATTGAGCCGGGTCAACGCTGACGAGATCGCCGCCTCGGAATCGGGGGTCAAGTTCGCCGTTTTGTTAACAACCCACATGAAACTAACCCGGTCGTAGGTTGCCCAACCCCCGCGGAATCGACAATGGCTCAATTGCCACGGCGGGCGAATGTTTCGGCGCAAAAAAACAAAGCGTCGCGCTCCGCAGAGATGTGATTTTCAGCCAATGACTCGGTGCCGAATAGAGTGTACGATTGAATTTCCACCGTACTTTGAACGCCAGTCTTCGGAAACCTTCGCCCCTGTGTCCATGGCAAGGCCCGATTCCACAAGCTTACCCAAATCGGAAAATCAATTGGGATGTCGAAACTGGATCGTAAACAGTTAATAGAATTGGTTCAACATATTATGGTTGTCAGCGCGTGTGTGACCGATCTCGATGCGCTGTTGAATCAGTTTGAAGCGAATGTCAAGTATCCGAATGCCAGCGAATTGATTTTTGATCCGCCCAGTGGGAAACGGATGACCGCTGAAGAAATTGTGGATTTTGCGTTGCGCGAGCGATGACCGAATTGATCGACGCAGATATCGGTACCGACCTAACTTCTTCCGATGAGGGTAACGCGAGATTCGCGCTGTTTCAACGTTTTTGGGCGACTATGGCTCTCGTGCTGTTTGGTGTGACGAGCAGGCTCTGGTGGTCGCCGGGCGAATTGCCACAGTTGCCACAGATTCCGGTTTTTGAAGGTCTGTGCAGCGCGCCAATGCAGTTGGATTCGATATTGCTGATTTTGATCGGCAGTGGATTATCAATCGTAGCGTTGACCCGATTTTCCGTGGTTGGATTATGGACTTTTGCGATCGCTGCTTCGTTTTCTGTTCTGCTAAACCAACATCGATTACAACCTTGGGTCTATCAGTTCATTGTATATGCCATCGTCATGGCGACTTTCCCCAAACGCGATGCGCGGAAATGGATGAGCTGGATTGCGATCAGCATTTACGTCTATTCGGCTATTAGCAAATTCGATTACCAGTTCGTGGAAACGCTGGGTACAGACTTGTTGCAGACACTGGCTGGGTTTGGAGGACTCGATGCGACGAAGTTACCGCAAGGGTTGGTTGGTGGTTTGATTCTCGTTTTTCCAACGTTCGAGCTGTTCGCCGCGATCGGATTAATATTTTACCCAACACGTCGCGCAGGCGCAGTCGCGATCATCGGGATGCATGTGATGCTGTTGTTGATTCTCGGGCCCTGGGGACTGCGACATCATAGCGGTGTGTTAATATGGAATTTGTTTCTTTTGGGCCAAGCGTTTTTTTTCTGGATTTCCATTCGCTGGGATCAAACAAAATCGCAGCCTTCGAATCAACGTGTGGTTCCGATTGCCGAACGGTTGGCAATGGCCTTGGTCGCATTCGTGGTGGTTTACCCGTTAACAGTGCATGTTTCGATTTGTGATCATTGGCTCGCGTGGGAAGTCTATGCTCCACGAACGAGTCGAGCCAAACTGGAAATTTCGCCGAGCGATATTGAAAAATTGCCCAAGGCATTGCAACCATTTCTGTCAGTCGAGGCCGCCTATGACGGATTTCAGGCATTGGATTTGAATCGTTGGTCGCTGGCAACCACCGGATCGCCAATCTACCCTGAAGACCGGTTTCAATTCGGCGTCGCGGTTGACGTGGTGCGACAGTGCAATTTGAAGAGTTTCCGGATTGCGATAGCGGGTGAGTCGAATCGTTGGACGGGTGCACGAGCATGGCAAATAGTTAGCCGCCAAGACGAGCTCGACCGACTTGCAGACTATTTCCGTTTGAATACGCGCAGCCGTTCCGCGCGGTAGTGGATTACGTTTTTTGATTCTCTGATTAAGAAAATCTCAGCGGGAATATCGCGGTGCCCAGACGGGGCTAAGCGACTTGATGAATCCGCAGGGGGCGAGCTTCAGACGATTCGGCGGCAAGTTGAATCGGTTCATCAAAAAATTTTCGATTCGCACGCCGTGCTCGAAGGAACGCTTGTTCGCCATGCATCTTCTTTTTTGACGCCGCCCAATCTTCGGCTTGTTCGGTCAGGTCGTTCATCAATTTTTGTACGCCTGATCGACGCGCTTCTAGTCCCTCACGGTCCAGCCCAGTGGGAATATCAATTTTCGGACCAAATATCATGCGCACTCGTGAGAACGGTCGCGGGATGGCGAATTGATCCCAAGTCTCCAAGCGGTGAGGACGGTCGATGCCCAGACCGACCGGCACAAGCGGGATTTGAAGCAGCGAAGCCAAATAAATTGGACCCAAAGCCATTTCACGTCGCGGGCCGCGCGGGCCGTCGGGCGTAATGGCAACACTGGAAAATTTGGCATGGTTTTTCAATTGTCGAATCGCCGCCGAACCGCCACGATTGGAACTGCCTCGGACAATATGTAGCCCCAATGAAGCCGCGGTCTGGTTAACCAATTCCCCATCGCGATGATGTGAACACAGAACCGTCAATGGCGTGTGCCCCCAACGGGGCAGGACGACACCAATGTACTCATGCCAAAATGAAAAAATCACGTGTTGATTGTATTCTGGCCGCGCTGGATCCACCGACCGATCGTAATGGAAAATTCGAAAATTCAACAGATCGAGCATCCGCGGCAACGACAATGCGAATACCTGGCCGAGAAACTGTTGTTTGAAAATTGAGTTGGGCACGGGGTTTGGAAAGTGGTTCAGTGTTCAGTGTTCAGTGGTCACATTACTTAACTTGGATTCCAATGACCGCTGAAAACTTCGATCGCTGGTCCGGTTTTGAATACATGATTGGTGGTTTTATCCCACTCCAAAATTAAGCTTCCTCCCAGCAAATGATTCGTGATGGTCCGCTCGGTCCGTCCAGTAAGTACGCCTGCCACGCAGACGGCGCTGGCGCCCGTTCCGCAGGCCAACGTTTCACCCGATCCCCGTTCCCAAGTCCGTTGCCGAACTTCGCTCCTCGAAATTACTTCGACAAACTCAACATTGGTGCGGGAGGGGAACCGCTGATCTCTTTCGATCAACGGACCAACACCCAACACCAACTCATCGGTGGCGTCTTTGACGAAAATCACGCAATGTGGATTCCCCATCGAAACGCACGTCACCCCAAATTCATCACCGCCTATTATAAAAGGAAAATCTACTACCTGCCCATACGAGCCTGGTTTTCCGGCGAGCGTCGTTGGGATCGTCGATGCTAGCAACACCGGCTCACCCATATCGACTCGCACCCGATGGACTTTACCGTTTTCGGTCGTCAGCTCCAATGCCAAGATTCCGGCACCGGTCTCGATTTTCAATTTTTCGCGGCGACAAATGCTGTGATCGAACAGGTATTTGGCCACGCAGCGAATACCATTGCCGCACATTTCGGATTCGCTGCCGTCGGCGTTGAACATTTGCATTCGCGCATCGGCCACGGCGGATGGGAGAATCAAGATCAGTCCATCACCACCAACACCAGTATGTCGGTCTGAAACGGCAACGGCAATTTGGCTGGGATCAAGGGGTGTGGGGTGGTTGAAGCAATCGACATAAATATAATCGTTGCCCGCCCCGTGCATTTTGGTGAATTGCATATTTATTTTTTTAGCGGTTGAGAATCGTAAAACCGAACCGCTGAAAATAACGCAATCATTTAATTTCACAAGTGTTGACGGCAACCAAAATCAATTCACGAATTAGGCTATGATGGAATCGGATTGATAATCACATTTAGAAACCTGGTAAACCAACATGAACCATCGATTTTTTTTGCGGATTTGTTTGGCGATTGGATTATTTATTGGATTTTGTTGGGGCGAAAACCAAACCAGAATCGCGACGGCCCAGCAAATCAAAGTTGAAGCCGATTCGCGATATGGCGGTGTGACCTGGATGCAAAATTCGGCGGAGTATCGGCTGTTGACCAGGCAGACCTACCGCTTGGCGCTGGCGCAATTATCTATCGGTTCTCAGGATCGGAAATGGTCGGCGGACGAAGCTCAAATAGTGGCCGGGGGTTTTGAACAGAAATCTCCCGCCATAATTCTCGACATTGATGAAACGGTACTCGACAATTCTGCCTTCAATGCGCGCAACATTGTCCAAGGGAAACAGTACACGACCGAGTCTTGGAATGCCTGGTGTCAGGAAGGGCGAGCCGATGCAATTCCGGGTGCGTTGGAATTTGTCAAAGGCGCTGAAGGATTGGGAGTGACTGTTTTCTATTTAACCAATCGGGTCGACGAAGTGAAAGTCGCGACGATCAAGAATCTTAACGAATTGGGTTTCGCCGCCACAGATGAAAACGTGCTGACATCAAACGAAGCAGCCGGTCGCGGGGATGACAAAGTTTCACGCCGCGCGCTGGTTGGCGAGCAGCACCGGATTGTGATGTTGGTTGGCGACAGTATGAGCGATTTGTGTTCCGGCATGGATGTGCCCAATACCAAACGGCGCAACGAAGTCGCCGCCGAAAAAGTGGATTTGTTGGGCTCACGCTGGATTGTGTTGCCCAATCCAGTTTACGGGGGTTGGCAACGGGGATTGCCGAAAGCCGAACAGGCACTGCACACCAAACTTAAATAGGCAAACTGTCGAACTCCGCTCCATGTAGGTTATGCGGGTTATCATCCTATCCGACGCATTAACCCGTCCAATCCAAGAGGCCACCATTTTCGGGGACGGATAGGGATCGCGGATGATTCGCATTGGAATCTGACGAGGGATCCCCACGCGAGGCGCAACCGTCGGCATCCCGGTCCGATGTTTCCAGCAAGTCTTGAATCTCTGGACTTGATTTGGTTTTCCCGGTGCTGGGCTCGACGGCGCGGTTTCCGGTGGCAGTCGTTTGATAGGCCAACGTCATTGCCGTGGTGCTATGGGTACTACTGATGCTTGCCGTGGCGTCGGTTTTCATCGAAGGTACTTGCTGATTTCAACGGAATGGAAAAGAAATTCAACGCCGCAGTGGTGATACGGAGGGATTACTCTCGGCCCAGCGATTAGGTGGAACGTTGCCCCAATTTTTGACCATGTTGTGTTGTTCCGGGGGCTGGAACAATTGTTTCAGCGAATCATTGATTTGCGGTAACACATGCCGGTGTGTTTGCGGTTTGTCGAGGGTTCCGTCCACATTGATCCAGAGTACTTGTTGGCTGCTCGCGCGATACATCTCAGTCAGTAATGGAATGTTAATCCGGTTTCGACCCATCACCGAATAGAAATTCAAGTCAATATTCCGGTTGAAATCAATTTTTCCGTTTCCTAACAGTGAGATCGGTTCGCCGAGCATTTCAATTCGGTTCAACTCGATGTCTTCGCCCGCGATTTTGAAATCGACGTTGCTGGAATCGAACGCGGTTCGGTCAGTTTCTCCAATCCGCAAAATTTTCAGCAACGACAACATGACTGGCAGCTGATAGATCTTTCCGTCGCGCAATTGAACGGTGCCATCGCCGCGATAAGACGGCACACCCAAATAGTTTCCCGTCAATCGCAATGCGGCATAGCTGCGTCCTGAGACTTCGGAGAGTTGCGGGGCAAATTCGCGACAAAATTGTTTCAAGTCGCCATCAGCCAGCGTCGTTTGTAAGTAAAACTCCCCTTCCGCATCCGAATTCATCAGGGCATCAAATCTGACGATACCGCTATGCATGGTGCCGGTGAGCGAGCGCGGTTGATCGGCGGGGTTGGGAACCGGGGCGAAGTTGGACTCTTGGGAATTGCTGGACTGTTGATTGGCAAAAATTCCGGCTGCGGAACGCTCCCCATCCAACCAGATCGGTCCGGAAACCTTGGTGATTTGAGCATCATGGATGGTCAGGGAATCAATCGCCAACTCGCCGCGACAGGCCACTTGATTGCCATCGAATTGGCCGGTCAGTTGGACACTGCCAAACACGTTTTCCAACGGAAAACCAACTTTCATTTTGGCTTGATTCATGTCGAACCTGAGATCCCAAGCCAAACTGTTACGGGTCGGAACGATGTTGTTTTTGTCGTCTCCTTCGTTCCGGTACTCAGTTTCAACCAATTCACTGTTTGGTTGGCGCTGACCGGCAAGAGTGATTGTCCCTTGGACATTCAGCAAACCATCGAAGGACAACTGGCGTAGCGGAGGTGCCAAACTGCGCGGCACAGCGGCCATCAGATCGTCATCGACTTTCAGCGAACCAGCTAATAAATCCTGTAGATTTACTGACCAGGAATCGCTCGCGTAATGCCCATCGCCGTGGCAGACCAGCCAGCTTCGACCGTGTTGGCCGGCAATATCTGTCAGCTGAATCTGGCCATCGCCGATTTTTATCTGCCCCGTCAAACGACTGATTTCGTAGGGGAACCAAACTGGATTGATCGAAATGAAATTTGGTTCGACACCCGCTTGCGGTTTGCTCATCGTCGCATCCAAGCGCACATCACAGGCCTGTTGGCCGATGGGCAATGCCAAGTCCACACGAATTAAATCCAACGTTCCTCTCGGACGAAAGCCTTGCCAGATTTCTCGCAGGTCGGGTTTTAACGCAAAACGCAATTGGTCGTCCAGCGGAACTTCCTTGCAGAGGAATCGCAAGTCGAGCCCTTGTTGGGGATTCCAACTACCGTCACAAACGATCTGGGCACTACTGTTGTTTCCAGTTAATTCGACAAACTGATAGTCATCGTTACGGGCTTGAATCAAACCGCTGACATTATGAATCGGGTAATCGAAGCAGTTGTGTTTTACAATGCATTGCTTCAACCGCACATCAAACGATTTCGAGACAGGCCCACGCGCAACGCTGCGCTCGAATCGACAGAAACCCCCCACGCGACCGATCGGATTGAAGTCGTTTACGATTTTGGCGAGTTTCGGTTGCGCCTTCAGCGCGACCATCAGTTTGTCGTCGATCGGCAGATCTCCCGGGACCAGCACGTCAATCTGGTAGGTACCGGCTGGACCAGGATTTTTTACTAGCCCTTTCATTTCCAATTCCTGCTGGCCAGGCGCCGATTGAATTTTGAATTCGCAAGTTTCATCGCCCCACTCGATCGCCCCAATACAATGGTCCGCCCGATAAGGAAATTTATTGTAGGAAAATGACATGTCAGTCAACTGGCCGGATATTTTTCGCGACAGTCGTGTGCCATTGTGAGACAAATCAAATTGCAAATTTGCCGTGCCACCCGGTGCATAATCGGCACAGAGTTGTGCGCAAAATTCGGGCAACCAGGGTGTGAACCTCGCGTGGTGGCTGAAGTCAAATTTTTCCAGACTTCCCTTGATAGACCAACCTTCAGGCCGCAGAAGTCCCGATTGTTGCCAGTCAAATTGAAAGTTGCCCGCTCCCAACTTTCCGGTAGCGTTGGTAATTTCAACCGTCTCGTTGTCCACTGAGAACTCGAGTTGAGTCTGCCGAATGGGTAACGGCAAATTGGGATCATCGCAGGCAAAGTCGGCCAGTTGCCCGGAAAATTGAAATTTTGGTTCGTCGCGAAGTTCGAAATCGCCGGTCGCAGATCCTTGACCCTGTAACGTACCCGTGATTTGAGGCCACGTCGACAAATCGTCGCGCAGTTGAGCAGGTAGCAAAGTCAAGATATTGGGCGTTAGTCGCAGTTGCGGGACCACGACCTTGGCCTGCCAGGCACGTTGTTGTTCGTCGACATACAGGGTGAAGCTGGTGCCGGAGACCTCGCGCCCATTGAACTGCCCCCGAATCTGAATCAAGGGCCGTCCGAGATGAGCAATTGGCAAGACCTCCAACATGACATCAGTCAACTGCAGCGATTGGTCAGGTGATTGAAGATTGGCAAATTCGACTGAACAGTCGGTGAAGGTGATGGGAATTCGCTCGCAGCCCGGTGTCTTAAGGCTCGAAATTTGAGCCAACAGTCGTGACAGATTCCAATCGCCTTTCTCGTTTTGAAACAGCCGAATTTTTGCGCGACGCACGTCGATGGCTGTTGGTTTGGCTTGGCTTGACAACAGTTGAGCCATCGATACGGGCAAATGCACTAGCGCTTCGTAAATCTCGATTTGGGTTCTGGCAGCCGGATTCTGCTCCGGTCCGTCCATCGTGAATAAAAGATCATTTAACCGAACGCATTTCCCTTCGATGAATTCTGCTTGGTTGATGATTCCCTTCAATGCTGAACGCAAGGTCGCGGCATCCAGTTTGGCTTGCAACGTATCGCGAAGTTGATGGTGGACGGTTCGCTGGAACAACTGCCAGCCGACCATCGCGGCCATTCCGACGAACAAGGTGAAGGAAACCAATCCGTACCGCGACCGCGCAGCGGCCACTGGCCGTTGGGGCGGTCGTCGAGAATAAGCCGGTCGGAGGTTCACGATCCAAGGAGGGATAGAACGAGATTTGGACCGCGAATAATAGAGTCTTCTTTGGTTTCACCAAAGCCGAGTTTGGAAATCAAAAAAAAACAGGAGCCATAATTTGGCTCCTGTGGGGTGTTTCGAATCGTGAAATGCTAGCTACAGTGACCTAATGCCCAGAGTGACCGATCACTTGGGCTTTGTAGCCCCCTTTTGACTTGAAGTAGGCCAGTAGTCCCAAGTAACACAATAACATAAATGCTGGGAAAACCGTCACTTTCGCCAACGCGCTTTGTTTGGCAGTTTTCACAATCGCCTCAATAGCCGGGCCATCATTTCCAGGTAATGCTTTAACTTTAGCCTCGTCGACGGCAGTATACTTTCCGAGAAAATACGAATCGTCTTTCTTGATCGTATCGTAAATCTTTGGATTTTCCTGATCGAGTGCATATTTCGCCGAATCTTCTTGCATTTTACCGATCAGTGGTCCGCCAATGATCCCCACGGTCAACATGCCGATTCCGGCAATCGCGTTTAGAGTCAAAGCGCCACCCTTGGGGAATTGTTCGGCCACGACTCCTAACGTGGTTGGCCAGAAATAAGTTTTAGCGATACCGTACAACGTCGCGGCCGCAAAAATGGAAGCGAACGTAGTCGTGAATGACAAACAATAGAGACCGGCGATAGCCAGGGCCGCACATGTCGCCAACAAACCCAGAGGCGTTAGCGCGTGGATAACGGGCCCGGCAAAGAATCGCAACACCATCATGATCGCTGAAGTGTAAATCAACACCCACAGCGGACTGTACCCAGCGTTTTTCATGGGACCTTCCATAATCCCCGTAATCGCGCCATCGGTACCCAATTCCGTGGTCGCCAGTGGCATCATAATGAGGCACATCAATATCATCATAGGGCGACCCAATGATTGACAGTACGCTCCATAGCCAATCACAGCGACCGCAATTGCGCCCCAGACGATATAGGGCTCCCATTTAAAGACTCCGCCAACTTCGCGGAAAATCAAAAAAGCTGCAATGAACGCTCCGATAATTCCAAACTCGGCGAGCATCTCTTTGTAGGTCGTGCCACCGGCGACGCGTTCGCTAACCGGAAATTTGGCTCCGATCAGCATCAGCAAATAGATCACTGCGGGAATCGCAATGATATAAATCAACAATCGCCAATCTTCTTCTGCTGCCTTACCCAGTCCCAAGGTAATCAGTCCTCCCAACACCAAACCACCCGGCCATCCGGCATGCAGAATATTCAACCACTTGGTTTTTTCGCGGCTGAACATAGTCGCCACAACCGGGTTGATGAATGCTTCGACGGTTCCATTTCCCAAACCCAAAATTATTGAGCCGGAATACAAATACTTCCAGCCCAATTGGCGAGCCGCAATCAAGGCATCACCCTCCAAGCCGACGACATTGACAGTGCTGTGCGCCAACAATGCCAAAGCTGCATAGACGGCGTAACAAACAAAGCTGAAGACCATCGCGAAACGGTAACCAATCCGATCAATCACCAAACTAAACAGAATGATACTGATGGCAAATGGCCAGATGCCAGCTCCGAATAAAACCTGAGCTTGCACTTTATCCAACCCAAAATCGGTCGGCCACATGGCGTCGGTGTTGATCATAAAGGCGCGCGAAATAAACGCAAACGCCGTGGTAATGAGCGCAATAAAGCAACCCCAAAACACTAGCTGCGACGGTCTTTCCGAGTCGAATGAGTTCACATTTGCATTCATTATTGGTGGGTTTGGTTAAGGATGGAAGATTTCAAAAAAGTTCGCACAGTATAACTCTCTCGACGGTAAAGTGAAACAAAAAACGTTAGAGTCGTTCAGCATTTTTGTTAGGCCCACGAATTGTCGGAAAAACAGGAAAAAATTACCACTGGTCACTAATCGCTGCACAAACATCGAAGTAGATTTGGAAATAAAAAGTTACTATTTATCGCAGCGCAACAATTTTTGGAAATATATCAATACTCGGCCTGTTGCAAACAGATGCGAGCAGAACCCGACTCGACTCGGACATTGCCCGGCAAATTACTCACTTCGCACTGTTGGCCTGTCATTAAGTCTGCCAATCTTTGCCAACTATCGAACGACATCGATTGAAGCGGCCAATTTTGCCGGGTCCAAATCTGTTTGCAAAATTGTCGAATCAGGATGTCCGGTTGATCTTTCAGTCGCTCCCGCACGATTTCGATTCGGCGTGGTGTTTGCAATTCAACTGCCGACCATAGTCCCGTTGCCGCCAGGTCCAGAAAAGCTTCCGTTTCGGCAGCCTGTCGACCCAATCGAATCAACGACTCTGGGATGTTTTCACCGAACCGACTGCGCAAATCCGGCAGGAGTTTTTGTCGGAGGTAATTACGCGTGTAGCTGGCCTCGGCGTTTGAATCGTCCACTCGATATTCCTGATGTAGCTGAATCAACACCAATTCGATTTCTGCTCGTGTTATTTCGAGGAGGGGTCGAATAATCGACACGGTTTCATCAACAACGCGGAGCGCCGGAATACCCGCTAGTCCTCCGATTCCCGTTCCCCGCAAAAACCGAAACAAGATCGTCTCGACCTGATCGTCCGCAGTATGTCCGGTGGCGAGGTAGCGGGCTCCGGTTTGCCGGGCAGTTTCAACCAGCCAATCGTACCGACCGTTGCGCAGGCTCTCTTCTGAATTCTCGACCGGATTGCTGAGTCCGTGCCCGACACGGCACTGCAACCCCATTTCCTGCGCCAGTTCGCGCACAAATTGTTCATCCCGATCTGCGGCCGCGCCCCGAAGTTGATGATTGTAATGAGCGACGATCAAGCGGCGTGAATGGTTGATTTGAGAATGGAGTTGAGTCCTAGTCGCGAGTAATCGCAACAGCGCAACGCTGTCGGGGCCACCAGAAACTGCCACCAGGATCGGAAAATTTTGCCATTTTTCAACGGGCCAGCGCCGACTAATTCGTTCGATCAATTGGGTGACGACGGTAGGCGGATCGGGTGTCATGTTCGAAAACTTGCGATCGCCTTGACGATGTGGGGGTGGTTAACGTCAGCAAACAGGAATTCCTGACCCTTGATTGTACTTTATGTCAAGTTTGTTAAGATCAGGCTTAGGGTTTGAGCTGAACGATTTTCAGTTTCGAACAAGATTTTTTACAAATGACTGTGTGACGTGAGTTCGTCGCGGGTCGTTTGAGCTAGTACAAAGAATTCAGTTGGTTACTGCAGGTTGGGTTCCCGACATATTCAATATTGGTGCAGCAGGTTGATCGTGGAATTGGTATATCTCATTTTGAGCGTCTGGATTCGGTTTTCGCCGTGGGTGAAGCCGTTGTCGGTCGTTGCCGTTTTCGGTCCAACAGGTATGCAGGGCAAATGCTCCGGCCGTTCAGTTTGGCTGCCAATCGTTGGATGGGTTGCTGTCGCGGTTCAGCGTTCATGGTCAGTCCGTTGGCTGCCCTGGCGGGTTGTGGCGGTTCATTTGTTGGATCGACCCGATTGCCACGTTGAACAAAAATCGGCCCGGGAATTGTTGATGAAATACGCTGGTTGGAAACAACCGGCTCAGGAGAAAATTGCTCCTGATTTTCACGATCGCGCCGCCCAAGGGCAGCGATCGATTTAGACCGGCTGATTTCGAATTGTGTTTCGCTTGAACAAACCGCGTTTAACGGCACTGTCGCACTCCTGACCTAGTATTAATGGGAGCAGAACGCGATGCCAGAAATGCTCTATGGAAGCGCCGGTTTGATTATTGGTAGTGGTTTGGTTTGGCTTTATTCTTTCTTGATCGGTCGGGGCGCCCAAGCCAAGGCACAGGCGATCCTCGATCAAGCCACTCGAGACATCCAATCAAACAAGAAAGATGCGGAAATACAAATCAAGGAAATGACGCTCAAACGCGAGGCGGAAGCCGAGCGGATGCTCAGCAAAGCGCGTGAGGAAATGCACCAGCGCGAACGGCGGATCGACAAACGGGAAACCGTGCTCGAACAACAGACCGATGACCTGAAAAAACAAGAGCAATTCATTGAGTCGTCTCAACACCGACTAAAGGTCAAACTCGAACAGGTCACACAAACCGAAAAAGAAGTCGGCGTGGTGTTGGAAAAACAGCGGAAACAACTGCACCAGATGACCGGCCTGTCCAAGGACGAAGCGACCAAGCGATTGTTGAAATTGCTGGAAGTCGAGCTGACTGACGAAGTCGGCAGCCGCATTCTGCAGCACGAAAAAAAGATGCAGGAGATCTGCGAAGAAAAATCGCGTGAAATCCTGATGATGACCACGCAGCGGTTCGCGGCCAGTCATACCTCGGACCACACAACCAGTACGGTCGATATTCCCAACGACGAAATGAAGGGCCGCATCATTGGCCGAGAAGGTCGCAATATCCGCGCTTTTGAAAAAGAAGCGGGTGTCGACGTGATCATCGATGACACTCCGGGCGTGGTAATTGTCAGCGGTTTTGACCCGGTCCGCCGCGAAGTCGCCCGCCGGTCGCTCGAGATGTTGATCGCTGATGGACGGATCCATCCCTCGCGGATTGAAGAAGTCGTCGCCCAAATGAACGGCGAAATCGAAAACGTAATCCGCCAAAAAGGAACGGAAGCGATTCAGGAAGTGAACATTCAGGGGATCAAGAAACCTGTGATTGAACTATTGGGACGATTGCATTATCGAACCAGTTACAGCCAGAACGTGCTCCGCCACAGCATCGAGGTCGCTTTCCTGTCCGGCATGTTGGCCGAAATGATGGGACTCGACGGCGAGTTGGCCAAGCGTTGCGGGTTGTTACACGATATTGGTAAGGCGGCCGATCATGATATGGAAGGTGGTCATCCGAAAATCGGCGCCGATTTTCTCAAGCGTTATGGCGAATGCGAGGAGGTGGTGCATGCCGCCCTGGGACATCACGATGAAATATTGGTCGAACATCCCTATACGGTGATCGTTGCCACGGCCGACGCTTGCAGCGCATCTCGTCCCGGTGCGCGCCGCGAATCGCTTGATCGCTACATCAAACGGATGGAGGAATTGGAACAAATCGCCAAAGAATTTAATGGCGTCCGCCAGGCATTTGCTGTCCAGGCTGGCCGCGAGGTGCGGGTCATCGCCAGTGCGCATGAAACCGATGACAACCGAGCCGCCAAGATTTGTCGTGATATCGCCGACGCATATCAGGAACGGTTGACCTATCCCGGCGAAGTCAAAGTGGTAGTGATCCGCGAATCGAGATTTACCGAGCTGGCGAAGTAGACCACTGAACACTGAACACTGAACACTGAACACTGAAATCTGTCATGCGCATCCTGTTCATTGGTGATATTGTCGGCAAGCCCGGCGTCGACATCGTACTGCAATCCGTACCGGGATTGCGGCGTCGAGAGTCGATCGATTTAGTTATCGCCAATGCCGAAAACTCGGAAAACGGATCGGGACTGATGCCGAATGTTTATCGCAAACTAATTGCCGCTGAAGTCGATTGCATTACGCTTGGTGATCATATCTATCGTAAGAAAGACATCATTCCGATCCTGGAATCGCAGTCCAATATCGTTAAGCCGGCGAATTATCCCGACGGTGCGCCAGGGAAAACTTGGACCCTCGTTAAATCGGCGACGGGTCGAACCGTGGCGGTGTTTTCGTTGATGGGGCGCGTGTTCATGAAACCGGTCGATTGCCCGTTTCATAGGGCTGATCGAATTCTGTCAGAGATTCCAGCAGATGTGAAGATTCGGTTTTGTGATTTCCATTCCGAGGCCACAAGTGAAAAACAATTGATGGGCCGATTTCTCGATGGAAAGATCACCGCAGTTTGCGGCACGCACACGCACGTTCCAACTGCGGATGAACAAGTTCTTCCGGGAGGGACGGCTTTTATTTCCGACGTGGGTATGACGGGCCCGCACGATAGCATCTTGGGACGGAATATTGAGAAGGTACTGGAAGCGACATTGACCTTTCGTCCCGTACCATTTGACGTCGCCAAGAATGATGTACAAATCTCGGGTGTCATTATCGATGTCGACCCGCAATCGGGAAAAGCGCAAGGGATTCGCCGCATTAAAGTCAATGAACAACTGGCTGCCGAGTTGGCTGACGAGTTCGACGAATAGGGTTCGCGCGGTGTCCCAAGTTTATCGCAGAAACGTGTAAAGCTCTGCATCAAACGGATTTGCAGCATGCTATCAGCAGTGCAAGTCCTCGTGTTCGCTGATCTTGTTATAGGAATGCGATTTCGCTAACCTCGCCCCCGAATAACCAGCGTTTCACTGCAAGGATCAAGGATGATCAGCTTCAAATCTCAAACTTCGATTTTTGGTGTTACCGTTTTGTTAGGCATAGCGGCGATCGTCTCGTTTTCGGGCTGTGTTGGGACCATGGCCCAATTGATGTATGTGATTAAAGGGTACGACGTGCCGGCAGCCTACAACGGCCTGGTCGGAAAGCGGACGGCAATCGTCTGCGTTTCCGATGCGTCCGCCTATGGCCCGGACACATTGACACAAACCGTTTCTCGGGCCGTTGGCATGAAGCTTGGCGCGACGGTCAAAAAGATTGAAATCGTTCCGCATGCCACCATTGACAAATGGATCGATGAAAATGGCTGGGACGAGCTTGATTTCGCAGCCTTGGGTAAAGGTGTCAAAGCCGAACGCGTTGTCGCCGTCGAGATTGCTTCCTACTCGATCCACGAAGGTCCCACAATTTATAAAGGTCGGGCCAACGTCACAGTAACGGTCTACGATCTGGAATCCAAAAAAGGTCCCGCCATCGCGTACACGTATCAATTGCAGGACTACGAATTTCCGAAAAATGGCCGTCCTTCGATCCAATCCAGCGATCGCCAATTCGAAGCGTTCTTCCTTGCTCGGATGACCAAACAAATCTGCGACCAGTTTATCAAACACGACCAAATGGAATCGTTTGCCGACGAAGCCATGTTGGGTCTATAAACGGTGTGCTGGAAATCG
Organism: Mariniblastus sp.; assembly: GCA_031409295.1. Lineage (GTDB taxonomy): Bacteria > Planctomycetota > Planctomycetia > Pirellulales > Pirellulaceae > Mariniblastus. The sequence goes on along the minus strand of JANNWZ010000155.1, from coordinate 465 downwards.
GGTCGAGTGCCGATACGATTTGGCCCCTCGCTGTTATCCGTCATTCAAGTCGTGCGCTAATTTCTGGCGCCTCCAATTTACCGGCTCGTGCCAAACTCGACCTGAGCCGGGTCATTTTTGATTTTTTGCTTGTTTGTATGACCTGCTGAGAGGTTGCAGATTGTTTGATTCCGAGTTTGATTTTGTACCGTTTGGATTGAAAACGAAGACTTTAAAAAATCATCAACGGGTCGGAAAAAACGGGCTAAAAATTGACCGTTTGGTGGCTGAAATTTCCGTTGCCTAATCCTCCTGAAATTGCAGTCAATTCAGGGGTGAAGCTGGGAATCGTGCGACGAGGGAACTAATCAGCCGATTTGGTTTGGCGAATCGATCCGCCAAAATACTCGCGTTGCAATCGGTTAACCCTTACTGGCATTTGCGGGCACGTGTAGTTACCTTAGGGGTACTCCGTTTCCCTGATTC
>JANNWZ010000154.1:0-85339 GCA_031409295.1 Mariniblastus sp. | reverse complement strand
CCGGTGGGACTGGTTCGGTGGCAGAACTGACGTCAATGCTTTATCGAGGCAATAATCTATCCAAGGGTTTCAACGAGTGTCCAGAACGCGCTTCGCGCCCGTTTGATTTACTCCGCGACGGGATTGTTGCGGGGGAAGGCGCCGGTGCGATCGTCTTGGAGTCGGACGCCCATGGTGCGGCGCGCGGCGCGACTCCGCTGGCGCAGATCAGAGGCTGGTCCCGCATGTTTGGCAATTGGGGGCGGCCCGATTTCTCGACATCCATCGCCAATAGTTTTCGAACGGCTTTGGGCGACGCGAACATGCAAGCGTCTCAAATTGGTTCCATCAATGCCGAGGCGTCGGGTAGCATCACCGGAGATTTTGCCGAAGCACAAGCGATCAAGCAGGTTTTTGGAGAGACACCCGTGGTGGCTAACAAAGGGAATTTCGGTAATCTCGGACCGGGCACGTCGACGATCGAAACGATCGCTGGGATCTTGAGTCTGCAGCATGGCCAACTGCCGCCAACGCTAAATCGAGACCATCCCGATCCCGCTTGCCCGGTTCGAGTATTCGACAAACTCATTCAACTAGACGGCGCCGCCGGAAATGCATTCTTGAAATCTAGTATTTCCGCTACGGGACAAATTGCGACCGTTATTTTCAGTTCTATCTGAATTTTCGAATATTTTTCGCAGTGATTAGCCCTAAGTCGAGTCATTTAAATCGATTTTTATTCTTCAGAACACCTGCATGCATTATCTGGTCCTCGCCCAGGCGAATTGACAAAAACCGATGATTCCCGTAACCTGATCGCCGGTTGGAAGACCTCTTCCATCCCCCTTCGACGCACCACTGAAAGGAACATCCATGAAACGAAATTTCTTGATCTTGCTTATTGCAGTGATTCCGTGTTTTTCTGCAAGTGCCGACGAAATAACCAAGACTTCGGCGGCGGCCGGAGCGATCCCAGACGGCACGGGAAGTCGCCTCAGTACCGTCACGATCACGGCTGCGGATTTCACCGCGGGACAAGTAATTCAAACGGCCGAGTTTCGATTGAACAACATCCAACACTCTTGGATTGGCGATCTCGTGGTGACCGTCCAACATTCGTTAAGCAACCGAACAGCGACGTTGTTCAATCGGGTCGGCAAGAATTCGCTGACGACTGGAAAGGGTGATTCCAGCAACTTGAACGGTAATTATAGCTTCCGAGATGGAAGTCCAAGCCTCTGGTCTGAAGCGGCCAACGGCGGGGACACTTACGATCTTGACGTCGGTACCTATGCGGCATCGGGTTCGGATGAAGCGGAAGTTTCGTTGAACAATACTTTTTTCGGGTTCAATCCGACTGGCGATTGGACTTTTACCCTGCGTGATTTGGAGGGCGGCAATATCGGCTCGATTGGATCGACCACGGTAAACTTGATCACGGCCATTCCGGAACCAGGTGCAATTGTGGGCCTGGGATTGCTGACCATGTTTGGTGGAATTTACCCGCGTCGTCGATATTTGGGTAAACAGAGACCTATCACTAACTGAGAAGAACTTTTTCGCAACAGAAATTTTAACGTCGGCAGGAATTCGTTTTCCAGTCGGCGTTTTTTTGTGGGGATTGATGGTTGGTGAATTTGGAATTCCATCGTGATTTTTGCGGTAATCTCAGGAATTAGGCCGGAGCATGGAGTTGCTGTTTTTTGCCGATCAAATTAGGCTATTTGGCCAAAACCAAAGTTCAAAGCCCTGATTCTTCGAGCGATAATTGCCGACAGCGCAGTTTAATTGGTACTCAAAACGTCGAACATGGGATACAATCAAGCCAGCTGCGAGTAAAACATGCTGTGTTGTCAATGTGCCGATCTTTACTGGAATTGCCAATGGTTTCGATTTCCAAAAAAATCCAGCATTCAAGCACTTCTTTTGTGATTTCGCTCAGTGTTCATTTGGCAATTTTGTTGTGTCTGTCGGTTTTCTGGGTAACTGGTAATTACTCGAAAAGTATCTTCTTGGACGGATTCAGTATTCAGAACTCGTTCGACGATGAATTCTTGAACCCACTGACGATCGAGTTGCCGGAATCTACCGAATCCTTGGCCTTGAATTCCAGTCAATTGGAGCCATCCACCGAACCGGGTTTGGCATTAGCCACTGATGTCAAGCTGGATTGGTCGGAACTTGCCAATGTACCGGTTGAACTTGCGTCAGACCTTAATCAAGGGGCGTTCGAGGGAGCTACCGAACCTATCTCAACGGCATTGATGGCAAGTTCGCAGAAGTCAGGGTTTTTCGGCATCCATCCAACAGGCGATCGCATTGTTTATGTAATCGACATTTCATCGAGCATGTCGCAGGGAATGTATCAAAGCCGAATTGAACGGGCGATTATCGAAGTCATCGACTCAGTCGATCAATTGAAACCCGAGCAGGAATTTCATGTGCAGCTGTTTTGCTTTCAGAATGCCGCAGTTTACTTGGGGTCCAAGAAACAGGACTATTATCCAGCGACGGATAAAAACAAGGAATTGTTGCGAGAGTGGTTGCAGACTATTCGATTGTTTCCGGGAACTGACCCGCGCGAAGCGATGGTAGATGTCTTAAATCTGGAACCTTCATGCGTATTTTTATTGTCCGATGGCGAGTTTAATGGCCAGGCGTTTCAAAACGGGCGATTCGGCGGCAACAGCAACGTAGCGGGATTGGCCCGCAAATTCAACAAATCAAACTGCCCGATCAATACGATCGGGCTGGAAGACGTGGGGAGCCAATTTGAAATGAAGACGATTGCCAAAGATTCGGGTGGAGTCTATCGATTTGTGCCCGCCGAAGAGCAATAACAAACGAATTCAACTTCGCAAGCTGTAATCTTAAAAAGACTAACAGTAAACGAATTCAACTTCGCAAGCCGTAATTTTCAAGCCACTGTATCGGGAGTTATCGGCCGTAGATTTTCAAACCCATTTCGTCGACCAACTCTTGGTTCCAGTCGAGATTGATTTGACTGAAATAGACTTGCGACAAACTTGAAATGTCAGCTGGAATTCGTTTCGCTGGCAAGTATTTCTTTTCGACGAATTCGGTACCCGCTGTCGCGATCGACTGGCGTTCGCTCAACATCTGCACGACGTACACGATCGACTGAGACTCGTTGACTGCTGCGGCAGCCTGCATTTTACCCAGCGCGAACGTCGCCTCCATAAACTTCTGTCCGGCGCCATCAACTCCTTCTGGCTGACCGTACAAAGTGTTTCCAAATGTGCTAAACCAGGAAAACTCGCCCGTTGGCGAAACACGTTCGCCGTACAGTTCTTTGAGAGTCTTTTGCTGGCCATTGACGGTATCGGCGATTTTTTTGGCTTCGGCTTTGGCCAACTCGATTGCGCGTTTGCTTTTCCAGAATTTCTCCAATTCCACTTGGCATTCTTCGAATTTCGGAACTGTCGCGTCTTGTTTGGCTTTCAACCAAAAGACATATTTACTTCCGCCTGATCGCATATCTGCAGTCGTTTGTGGATCAAAAGTCTTCAAATCATCAAACCGATCAAAAATGTTTCGCGCCAAAGGAACAAATCTGAATTGTTGCTGCCCGTTTTGTCCCATTCCCAAGATAGGTAAATCGATGGCACCGAAGGGAAGTTCTACGAGTTGCGCATAGTCGACCAATTCGGTCTCGTTGGCAATCATATTGTAATTATCGGCCAACGTTTTGATGTTTACAGGTTCCGGTTCGGAGCCGCGTTTTGATTCGTCCGACAGTTCCCAATTCATTCGCAAGTTATAATACACCGACATCTCTGCGGTCACATTTTTGGCGGCTTCTTCCATCGCCGCTTCGACGTCACTCTGGACCATTTTTCTTTTGATTTTTTCGGCGACATCCTTCAACGGCAACACTCGTTTCTCTATTTTTTTGTCGTCTGCGAACAACGAGCCGATCTGATTTTCCTGGCCCGGTTCCTTAGTCGCTGCGGCGCTCGGTGGCGTCGATTGGGATTCAACCGGCGCGTCGGAAACTGCCGACGGATTGTCGCCGCCGGCACTCTCCGGAGTTGTTTCCTGTGTCGCTGGCTTATCTTCAACCGCAGATTCCGGCGCAGGCTCGTCAGTCGCTGGAACGGTTGCAGCTGGATCCTGAGTCGGGGGTATCACGTTCTCAGGTTTAGGTTCATCTTGTTTCACACCGTAAGAGACATGTTGGATTTTCGAATCACGAACGACCATCGATTGATCTCCCTCGGCAGGAGTATCGGATTTTGGCGGATCGATACTGGGTGTTTCGGCCTTAGGCGTATCGAGGCTGGGCGAATTGTCGTTAGGGGCATCTGTTTTTTGAGCATCCGCGCTCGGTACAACGGTACCAGTCGCTGCGGAACCACTCGTTGGAGCCGCACCTTCAGTGCCCTGGGTTGGCGGAGCGGTATCGATTTGCAGGGGTTTGTCAGCTTCATCCGGAATTACTTCCATTACGAGATCGTCTTTTTCCACAACCAACCGGTCATATTCGGCTTGAACTTGTTCATCAGTCAATTTGTTGAGGGCGTTTTGCATGAATGTCTCAAAATCCGCGGACAAAAATTGCACTGCCACTTTGTTGGGTAGCTTGAATCCGGGAATTTTACCGGTCGGATCCCGATAATCGTATTTGCCTTGTTCGTAGAGCTTTTTTAATTCCGCTTGGGGCGGTTGTTCGGCAATCTTCGTGAAATAATCTTCGACCGAGATTGGCAAAACGAGACATTCGACTCGTTCAGTTACTTGTTGGTTCAGCTCCGCCGCTTCTGTTGGATTTGGAACGACTGGTAACCCAACCATTTTGTAGATTCCCATCTGTTGGGCCAATAATTCGATTCGCAAATGTCTCCGTACATTTTCCAGAGAAACGCGTGGATTAACCTTTTGATTGATTTGAGTCAGGTCATTTTTGCTAAAACCCGCGCCTCCGGACAACATTTCGAGATATTCGTCGATGACTCCGTCGGAAACAATAATCCCTTCCTTTTCAGCCTTCTTGGCCAAAATGAATCGGTTGATCAGCTGTTCATCAAGTTGGATTTGTGAGGCACCATTTCCCTCGTCCAGCGGTTGAATTGCCGGCACAAGGGCTCGATATTCGTCTTTTTTGATTTCGAAAGCACGCTTCTGCAGCTCTTCGAGAAATCGAATCGTTTGAAAATGATTCAGTTGCAGATTGTTCAGGTCTTCGCGGGTAATCTTTCCACCGTTCCAACTAGCCAGCGTAACCTTCAAGCTATCATTGCGTTGAATTCGGGCACCGGGTCTCATAAAGGAGTCCAGTACATTGCCAAGACCAAAAATGGCCATCGCGAACGTGCCAATGACAACCATCATTATTTTTGAGTGCCGACGAAACCAGCGAAGCGGAGAATCCATGGGTATCTGAGTCCGTAAAACGATCGTTTTAGATGTGAAAAAAACTGAGGGGGTTGACAACCGGCCAAGCCAGCGATTATCTGTCATCCTAAGCGTTGGGCGCACTAATATAAATGGGCGCTTCGCTGGTGCGGTGAATTTATCGGTGTCGGCCCGTAAATTCAATGCCAAATCGTCGTCGACAATCGCCCCGCGCGACACAGAATCGCGGAAATTTTTCTTGTATGTCCGCCTGAAGGACAAGTTCGGAACGAAAACTGATGTCAAAAACGGTAATTATTGCTGAGAAGCCCAGTGTGGCGACCGACCTGGCCCGCGTATTGGGGAAATTACCGGAATTTGGAAAGTTCGAAAAAAATGGCGACTATTACGAAAACGAGACGGCAATCGTTGCTTCCGCAATTGGCCACCTGGTCGGATTGAAGATGCCCACCAAAGCCGACGGCAAAAAACTGCCGTGGAGTATGGCCCACCTGCCCCACATTCCAGCACGGTTTGAATTGGAACCGATCGATAAGAGCCTACCTCGATTCAAGTTGCTGGTTCGGCTATTGAATCAAAAAGACGTTGACACGGTTATCAACGCTTGCGATGCCGGGCGAGAGGGTGAGCTGATTTTTCGCTATTTGATGCAAATGGCGGATCTCAAAAAGAAACTCACAATGAAACGCATGTGGATGCAGTCCATGACCGATGGCGCGATTCTCGATGCTTGGAAACACATGCGTTCCGGTACCGAGCTCGATACCTTGGCGGATGCGGCGATTTGTCGGAGCGAGAGCGATTGGTTGATTGGACTCAATGGCACACGAGCCCTAACCGCCTATAATTCGCGAAATGGAGGGTTCAATGTGACCTCGGCGGGACGCGTGCAGACGCCTACGCTGGTCATTTTGGCGGAACGGGAGCGTGAAATTCGAGAGTTCGTGTCCCGCACTTATTTTGAGGTACACGCGAACTTTCATGTCTCCAACGGCGACTATGAAGCCCGCTGGTTTCGGGAAGGCTTCAAAAAAATTGAAGAGGATCCCCACCAGAAATCCGAACGGCTGTGGTCCAAGGAAGAGGCAGACGAAATTGTCAAACGTTGCACTGGTCGGAGCGGAGTTGTTGATGAGAATAAGAAACCGACCAAGCAAGCCCCTCCCCAGCTGTTTGATCTGACCTCCCTGCAACGGGAAGCCGGTAACAAACATGGCTTCAGCGCAAAACGAACGCTGCAACTTGCGCAGTCCTTGTACGACCGGTATAAATTGCTGACCTATCCTCGTACCGATTCCAAATATTTGCCTGACGATTATTTGGACACGGTCAAGTCGACCGTGGCGAATTTGGCCAGCGCGAAAAAAGCCGGCGACGCGTTGCCAAGCAGTTTGCAGAAGTGCGCCAAATGGATTGTCGATAACGATCGTATTATTCCGACCAAACGCGTCTTTGATACCAAGAAAGTCAGCGATCACTTTGCCATCATTCCGACGGAAAAGACACCGTCGGGAAAAATGGACGATGGCGCGATCAAGCTCTACCAATTGGTGTTGCGACGTTTCATGGCGGTGTTTTACCCGCATGCTGAATTCGAAGTCACCCAACGGATCACGCGGATTGACGACGACAGTTTTCGCACCGACGGAAAAGTGCTGGTCGTACCCGGCTACCTCGAAGTCTACGGTCGGAAAGCTGGCCAGGCTGGCGGCAAAGACGAACTTGTTGGCGTGACCGATGGTGAAACGGCGCAAGCGATCCAGGTCGAGACTCAACAAAAGGAAACTCGACCGCCGGCTCGCTACAACGACAGTTCCTTGTTGTCGGCCATGGAAACGGCGGGTAAACGGGTCGATGATGACGAACTGCGCGAGGCGATGAGCGAACGGGGGTTAGGGACGCCGGCCACACGTGCGGCCATCATCGAAAACCTGATTCGACAGAAATACCTGTTTCGGGACGAAATCAGCAAACGGGATCTGGTTGTCTCCAACAAAGGCTTGGCGTTGGTCGATTTACTACATGAACTGGGGATCACTACGCTCGGTTCGCCCGAAATGACCGGTGAGTGGGAATACAAACTGAAACAGATGGAACATGGCAAACTGAGTCGCCGTGTTTTCATGGATGAGATTTTTGCGTTGACCAAAGAGATTGTGGCCCAAGCGAAAGTAAAGACCGCCGAGAAGCAAAACCAGAATTTTCCGGAAGTCATGGCGGTTTGCCCGGCTTGCGAGCATCTGGGTATGCGACAAACCGACGGCACCTATGAGTGCAAGAACCCCGAGTGCGATTTTCGACTGAATAAATATATTGCCAGTCATGAAGTCACACCGGACGAAGTTGTTCGATTACTCCGCGATCGCCAAATCGGACCGATTCTGGATTTCAAAAATCGGTTTGGCCAACCGTTTATTGCGGAGCTTGCTTTGACGAAAGAAAAGAAAACCTGGAAGGCGAATTTTGTATTCGAAGGTGATGATCGCCGTGTACAGGAACTCAAAGATCTGACCGACGAACAAATATTATGCGAGGCACCGCTACATGATGGATCGGAACAGCTGATCAAAATCTACCAGGTTGATGGCGCCTATCTTGCGCCGGCCATGGCCACGCAAGTGGATGAACGCGGAGTGCGAATCAGCAAGACAATTCTGAAAAAAGAAATTCCCTCTGATCAGGCGATCAAGCTATTTCAGGAGGGTAAGACCGATCTGATGCCCGGTTTTATTTCGAAAAAAGGCCGCCCCTTTGCCGCCCACCTCACCCTCGATCGGGAAAAAGGCAAACTTGGGTTTGAATTTGCCCCGCGCAAGAATCCTAAAAAGCCAGCGGATGTCGAGCCGGATGCGGCGAGTCCCGACACGGGGGAATCTAAAAAGAAGGTCGTCAAAAAAACCACAGCTAAAAAGTCTATTCCCAAAAAAACTACGGTTAAGAAGCCCACCAAAACCGCCAAAACTACCGTGGCAAAAAAGAAAACGACCAGCAAAAAAATCAGTTCCAAAAAGAACCTTGATATCATCGACGAGTAGGCAACAAGCGGAAAAAAGGTGGGATCGGCTTTCCAGCCGGTCTTGAAAAAATTGACCTGTTCCCCCTTGCGAATAGGGCAGTTATCGACCGCCCGATGCAAACGACCAATTGATTCCACGACCGATTTGAAAATTCATCGGTTGGATCATTTCTCATAAATGTATTCTGGTTCGCCAATCAGAAAAACAACGCCAGTTTGGCGGGTCGAACTCGTTGTCTTGAACCATTGAAACTTGAGAGTTTTTAAAAAATTTCTCGTTTTGATATTTCTACCGGTCGCCGCTGGACTTTTCTGAATTTTCCTGCAACTGCCCCGCGTTTCTGATTGACTTCTGGCATCGAGAGGGCAAGTTTCGTTCGTTCCGTCTCCCTCCCGAGATGAACTTTCGAGATCAAAGAGCAAGTCATGAACGTTTCGACAAATTCGGCTGGCAACAGTCCTTTCGACTTGGGCACATCGGTTCCCGCGATAGTCACACCCGTTCGTCGATCGACCTCGCCCGCGATTCCAACTACTGGCTCGACGTCCCGCGCCGCGACTCAACATCCAGCGGAGCGCGCGCTGGATCGAATCGCCGGATTGGTCGAAGCCGCTGTCGACGAACATTCAATCGAGCTCTCCATTGTGATGCCTTGCCTCAACGAGGCTGATACGCTGGCGACGTGCATTCAGAAATGCAACCAGGTCATTGCGCAATATGGCTATTCGGCTGAAGTCGTGATCGCGGATAATGGCAGCACCGATGGTTCGATTGAAATTGCGAAACAGCATGGGGCGCGCGTGGTGCATGTTCAAGCCAAAGGCTACGGCAACGCGTTGCAGGGAGGAATTGCGGCCGCCCGCGGAAAATATGTGATCATGGGTGACGCCGATGATAGTTACGATTTCTTGGAAATTCCAAAATTTGTGGCCCATCTGCGAAATGGAAAACAGTTGGTGCAAGGGTGCCGACTGCCGGGCGGAGGGGGTACGGTGTTGCCTGGGGCGATGCCGTTTTCGCATCGTTGGCTGGGCAACCCGATGTTTACGGCCATGGTCAAACAGATGTTTCAAGCGCCGATCAATGATGTCTATTGCGGATTAAGAGGGTTCTCTCGGCAATTTGTCCAAGCCCTGGACCTCCGGTGTTGTGGGATGGAATTCGCGACTGAAATGATTATCAAATCGAGTTTATTCAAAGCCGAGATCGCTGAGGTTCCGATCACGTTGCACCCGGACGGACGAAAGTCACATGCACCGCACCTGCGAACGATTCGCGACGGTTGGCGGACACTTCGATTTTTTCTGGTCTATAGTCCGCAATATTTGTTTCAAATTCCCGGCACGCTGCTGTTGTTGGTTGGACTGTTGGCGTATGCGTTGGCGCTACCAGGTATTCAGATTTTCGGAGTCAGTCTCGATGCACATACGATGTTGTTTGGGACACTCGCGATCTTGATGGGCTATCAATTGATTCAGTTTGCCCTGTTCAGTAAAACGTTCGCGATCGAACAGGGGCTGATGCCCGTGGATCGGCGATTGGCTCAACACGCGAACATTTTCACGCTGGAACGAGGTTTGATCTTTGGCAGTCTGTTGTTTTCCATCGGTATTGGATTATTGGGATTGGCAGTCCATCAATGGCAACAGGTCAATTTCGGCGCACTTGATTACGGATCGACAATGCGAATTGTGATTCCTGGCATTACCATGGCGGCGATCGGATTCCAGACAATCGCGGCCAGTTTCTTCCTGGGCGTATTGAAACTGGCTCGACGCTCAGAAAATTGACCTCGCCAGGGCAGTTGGCTAGATGCGAAAATCTCACTAAAGGTCAGACTTTGAACTGACAAACGCTTCTTCAAACATCGTTTCGATTTAACAAGTAATCCATATTCGTTTATGAATCAAACGTTGCACGAAATTAGAAAGACTTTTCGCAATCCACGTTTTTGTGTGGTATCTGCCTGGTTGGCAGCGACTTGTTTTGCGTTTTTCTTGACGGCAATTCAAGGCGTTCCGGTACCGGCGGTGCACGATGAATTCGCCTATTTACTGGGAGCCGATACGTATGCTCATGGCCGAGTAACGAATCCGACGCATCCGCTATGGCAACACTTTGAGACTTTTCACGTCATCCATCAGCCGACTTACATTCCGAAATATCAACCAGCTCAATCGCTAACGATCGCGGTCGGACAGCTGTTGGGAGGACCACACATCGGCGTTTGTTTGGCGACGGGAGTCTCGATTGCCGCGTTGGTCTGGATGCTGACGGGTTGGCTGCCGCGCAAGTATTTTTGGTTGGTTTGGCTGTTTTGTGTCTTCCATCCAGGTTTGCAGATTTTGTGGGGTCAATCCTATTGGGGCGGTGCCGTTCCGTTAACAGGAGCGTCACTGCTGCTGGGGGCACTGGGTCGCACGACGCACAAGATGGAGCGCCGATTCGCCGTCGTGGCGGCGATCGGGATTTTATTGCTTGCCAACAGCCGCCCGTTTGAGGGGGCCGTGCTCACTGGAATGGTTGGTCTAGGATTAGTCTGGAAATTGACGCGGCATTGCGAATTCAAACTGACCACGCTTATTACCCAAGTGCTGGGGCCTTGTTCTCTGGTGTTGGGGGTGGGAGCTTTGGCGATGGCGGCCAATAACTATTCCGTTACCGGCAACGCCTTGAAAATGCCCTATCGCGCCTATGAAGCGAGTTACGGCTGGAGTCCGTTGTTTCTTTGGCAAACAGCTAAACCCAAGCCAGAATATCGTCATCCCGAAATGGAACTGTACTATACAGTCGACAAGACGACGAATGAAAATACGTTTCGTAGCTGGGGCGATATCTGGTGGGCCAAATCAAAAACGTCCGCCGATTTGGCGAAGTTCTTTTGTGGTGGGGCAGAATTACTGACGATTGTTGGGCTGCCATTGGCAATTCGAAGACCTCGTTTTCGTTTCGCGTTGATAATAATGACGCCCGCGTTTCTGGCCGCGTTGACGACGCCTTGGGCTTGGGCGCATTATGGTGCTCCGGCCGCACCCCTGTTGATTTTGCTCATGTTCCGGAGCTGGATCGAGATTTGGTCGAAAACCCATTCCCCAAAACTCCGCGCGGTTCGCTGGGCGATCATTGGAGTGATTCCGGTGTTTTTCTCGATCTGGTTTTCATCGATCTTTCTGGCGAATGGAATCAAAACGCGAGGAAGTTGGGCGTCACACCGTCTGAACATCGAACGAAAATTATTGGCCGAAGCTGGTCAGGATCTCGTGTTGGTCCGATATTCCAACGAACATGATCCCAATTATGAATGGGTTTATAACGCTGCCAATATTGATGCGGCCGGCGTCGTCTGGGCTCGTGAAATTTCCGATCAACGTCGCCGCGAGTTACTGCACTATTTTTCCGACAGAAACATTTGGGTCGTCGACGCTGACGCGAAACAACCAATCCTGACTCGTTTTCCTGAGCCAGATCGTTCTCAGCAAGACTGTGAACTCGGCCTGAACTCAATCAATCAAACTGTACTTCAATAACTAGCAAGGTCGAGACATGGCAACTGCAATACAACCAACACGAAATATCCACGTCTGGAAGAGTCTCGACATTCCGCTGGACCGACAATGGGAAGCGGCCTACCAGCGATTTGAAACTCCCGTGCAGGAAATCGCTAAATTCAAACGACGATTACACTATCTGGGCTACCAGGACTGGCAGTCCGAATCGCAAATTGTGGAGCTGTTTTGTGGTCGGGGGAATGGTTTGCATGCCTTGTCACAACTCGGTTTTTCGAATTTGGAAGGGGTGGATTTATCCCAAGAGTTGCTCAATGTATTTGTTGGCTCGGCGACACTGTATGCCGGGGATTGTTGCGAACTGCAGTTTGATGACAACAGTCGAGACGTGATGATCGTGCAAGGCGGCGTTCATCATTTGCCGGTCATTCCGGGCGATTTGGATCGCTGTTTGGGCGAAATTCGGCGCGTACTGAAACCGAATGGAATTTTCTGCATGGTCGAACCGTGGCGAACCCCATTTTTGACTTTCGTACATAAAGTATCGGACCACCCGGTTGCACGTCGCTGTTGGTCCAAACTCGACGCGCTGGCGGAGATGACGGAACGCGAGTTAAAAACTTACAGTCAATGGCTGAGTCAGCCCGCCGTCATTCTAGCTACTTTGAAAAAGCACTTTCAAATCGAGCGTCAAAAAATCGCCTACGGAAAAATCATGTTACGAGCTCTGCCCAAGAAGTAGTCTAATACAGGCGGTTCCGTTAAGCATGGTTAACTTGGTTCCTGCGGCTGAATGGCCTCGACGGACATAACCCAATCCAACGAAAGTTCCCGTGTTGTCGTGGGCCACCGAGGTCAATCGACCGACGACTTTCCCGTCCAGTTGTAACTCCATTCCAGATTCTGGTGGAATGGTGGATTCGATTTCTAATCCAACCAGCAGTTGGTTGACGCGGCCGATTGCATCGATCCGAGCCACTGTTTCCTGTCCTAGATAGCAGCCCTTGTGAAACGAAATTGCCTTTTGATCGCGCTGCAGCTCCTGGGGCAGATTGGAGTCGTCCATATCGTCTCCGTACCAGGGAGTTTGATTTTCAATTCGATAGTACTCCAACTCTGCTGCAGAGCAACAGGTTAAATCAGCTGATCGCAACCATGTTTCGATGACGGTTCGATCAAGCGTGTTGGTCAGCAACAAATATCCCCATCCCGCAACTTCCAGTTGGCTGATCGTAAAAGAAACATCGCCAACCGCACGGACGGAAATTTCATTCCTGTCCGGCAAGTCTCCAACCAAGGCGCTGAGCCGCGAATTTGTCGTTGGGCCAAAAATGAAAAACGAATCGAGATTGGCGGAACGGTCGATCAACTGCACGTCGTCACGAATAACATATCGCTCAAGATGCGCCATCAATGTTGCGGCTTGTGTGCCGGCACCGATTAGCAACAATTCGGTGTCCATCGACAGCACCAAACCATGCCACAAAATTTTGCCTTTGTCATTGAGAACAAAGGCCTCAGTTGCACGATGAAGTTTCAACAACTTTATGTCGGCCGTACAAAAGCTGTGCAACAAACGATGCCGATCCCGGCCCGCAATTGAAACGCAGGTTCGGTTGGTCAACCGGAGAAATTGATCGCGCATGGTTGATAACTGATTTTCGGTTGGATTCATTGTGTCGCGGTAGGCTCGGGAAAGTCGGCCGGTGTAAACGTATTATTGCGAATTTACTGTTACACCATAAATTTCGAGTTGGCGAAATCAGCCGCATGGCGCAAGCCTCCGGTTTTTTTCCAAGTAACCGGACGCTTGCGCGTTCCGGCTAATCCGGCAACCGGACACTAGCGCGTTCCGGCTAATCCGAAATCTATGCTGTCAAACAGCACTAGGCGCGTTGATTTGTTTTCGTAGCACTAATTTGGCACAGGTGAGCATCTCGAATCAGCAAACCGGTTTGCCAACTCTCCGCGATCCGTTGAATTTCGGTCACCGAATCGATGTGGCCAATGCCCAACGCCTCGACTTCATTGCGGGTCAACTGACTGCGCAAATAAACGGGCCGCTCTTGCATAACGGCCGCGAGAGTTTGCAGGGATCGAGGAAGTTTTTTGCTGATTTCATCCTCAAACTGCGCAAGCAAGGCGCTGCGAATCTGCCGGTTCGGCCGGGCTGACAACTCCGACCAAACAATGACGGGCCCGTTCGCAATCGACAGGCGACTGGCTGCCAGCACTGCATTCGCGAAATCGTCCCATGTCGGAGGCCCCACGGTAGATTCGATCGTGGCTACCGTAACCTCACTGTCGACGGGCCAATCGAATTCCCATAGTTTTGTCGTTTCCGCTCGAGCGAGTTTTACAACATCGTGTCTGGCACCCGCAAGGACTTGCCGCACGATCCCACCTGGCCCCGTTACAACTTGAATGGAAAAAAAAGAACCCAAATTGTCATTGGCCAATTGAACTTCCTGCAAGCAAGCGGTGGCGTTTGGCTCTGTATCCGCGAATCGCAATTGAACCGCCGTCGAACCGAACGCCGGATAAAGACAATCCGTTTGGTACTGCAGATCGCCCACGGACGGAAAGCCAACTGGCAAAATCACATCCGCGTCGACCAACTGCCGATTGACGTACATCGGATCGCCAGCTTCGTTCGCACCCAAGTAGGCAACCGCTGAAGTATTTCCGGGGTTGTGAATTTGAAAATGAATCTGTTTTCCATCGACTAGCTTCGGCAATGTGGCCGGCGCATCCTGGGAGTCGGGATCGCATGCCGTCTCAATTTGAGTCTTGCTAAATCCGAACTGTTCGGCCAACTCCCGATTGATCACGACGACAATGTCATCCGGTTCAATGGACAAGTTGGTCAGCTGTGCGATGAGCAGGGCAAGGAATTCGAGCGCGTGAGGCAAGCCGAATTGCAGCGCAATGGCCACTCGATCCCCGGGGAATACCGATTGCGAAATTGCCGGAAAATGGAGCGGTTGAGCCAAAGCAGCACAAAATGCCTGGGGCAAGTCGATCGGCCACGGATCGCGTACGTCGATTTGGGGTTTCAAGAATTTTTCATCCGACAGTTGATCGATCAAAGCCGTTTGAATATTCGAAGGTTGGGGCGGTGTTGCGGTCACGGGTCTTCGGAATTGGGAACAAATTGCCAGCCGAAAAGCATCATAACGCGGCGGTCGGGAGGGTCAACAGGTCATGCCGCTCGACGCCGCCGATCGGCCGTTTCGTTGGCCGTAAAAGCGGATCGCATGATCGCCAACACTTCTCCGTCGTTCCAGTAACTAACATGTCCCCGACAACCGACGGGATGATTGGTGTAATTGAGTGCTGACGAGGCGTGCTCTGCATCAATGTTGTTTGGGAAATTGATTTCCGTTCCGACCGGATCATCAATTCGGAAAATGTTGATCCAGCAGTCGACTCGTTTTCGCAGTCGCGACCAAAACGGTCGGTCCAACGCCGGGTAAAAATGTGCAAAATAATGTTGGTACAGATTGCTCAAAGGTGACCCCAGGGTCACCAGCGACACTTTGGAAAAACGATTTTTGAGCCAGTCCAATTCAGGGTCGTTCAAGACTTCGATCGCAATAATGGTTCCCTGGCTGTGACTGACGATAATCAGTTCCGGTCGATGTTCGATGGTATCGCGATAATAATTCAAAATTCGCTTCATGCGCAAATGAATCGCGTCCCGGCGGGAAAAATACAGGGTCCCATGTTCAAACGTCGTTTCGTTGATGTCGAATTCATCTTCATCATCGAGCGCGTCGTCGATTTTTGTGGAACGAAAATAGAAGTGGTTAACGACGTCCAGCACAATGTCGAACACCGGTTGCAACCGGGGAATCAAGAAGGCAAATATTACGCTGCCTGGCAACAACAGGGAGAGCACATACCGGTTGCTGTCGGCCAGTAGTTTGGCAAAATGATTTGCCGAATGGTCGTGCGCGCGAAGTTCCAACAACCCGATCGTCAGCACCAGCAATACACCGCAAATCGTACAAATCGCCAATACGGATTGCACTCCGCCGTGCACGATCAAGCGTGGCGCGCGAGCTCCCTGAAGGAAATCTTCAATCCCGTGTTTACTGCGCCACGACAAAAAACGGAAACCAATAATCGCGGCCGACGCCGCCAATATCGAGCACATTAGGAATTGAACTCCCAGCAGCGGAATCGCTTCCTCAAATAAGGAATCGATCTCTTTCAGGTCAAGCAAATTCTGCATTCCGCTCTTGGCCGAAACCCAAGCCATCGGCAACACTTGTCCCCAAATTCCGACTGCCAGAGCGGGCAACAAAAAAGCGATATGCAACGCCGGCCGATGCGCGCGCGGATGCCACAACGCGCCAAACCAACTGGCTCCGATACCAAACAGGACAACAATCTCTGCGAACCACAGCGAACCCAATAACAACACCAGTACACGACAATACCAGATCAAGCCAGGACGAATTTCATCCGTGGCCGCCTCCGGAAAGGCGACATCCAGAAACATGGTCTTGACAGTCATCAGCCCACCCACAAACATCGCTGTGACATTCACCCAAAACCAAAATCGTTCCAACACGCGACTGTTCGTCATGCGCCAACCGATCGCCGATGTGGTCAGGGCAAAAACGCAACAACCAGCCAACACCGTTTGAGTCCACAACACCGACTTGTAGGAGTCGGGCCACATCAATTGCGTACCGGAGATCGCCACTGCCAGGATCGCTAGGAAAAATGTCACCGCCAGAACCGGCCCATGCAAAATGCGCGAGCTGTAGAGCCCCAGTCGCTTCAACCAATACGCGCTGCGTCCCGGTTGATCGGCCGCGACATAGGCGACATAGCGGAGTCCAAATACGATTTGAAAAATTGCCAGAATCAGACCCGGCCAACCACGCAAGACTCGTGAAATGTCCCCCCAATAGACTTCCGCCAATTCGACATTGCCGATATCGTTTTTCAAATTTCGAATGTGAGCCGGAAACGTCCGGACATAATTGGGGTCGGCAGATTTCTCGTATAACCAGAGGGTCGTTTGTCGCTCGCCCAAAGGATGTTTGTCATCCGCCAGCGAGCGCGCAAAAATACTCAGCGTTTCGCCTGGTGCCGGATCTCCGACGCCATGAACCACCAGCACCAATTTGTCAATTTGGGAGTCGCCGCATGTCAATTTTTGTGGCCCAACTCAAGTCGATTGCTTCAAACCAAGCACTGAGTAAAAAACGCTGGTTTGACGATCGCAATTCCGTAGTCCGTACCTGAAAACACGGGCGAGAATGATCCGGCAAACGCATGTCACTCAATCGCGATCTCTGATGGTGCGGAGAATAGCGATTCCAGCACATTCACTCACGACCGAACTGCATTGCTAGCGAAGTCACATTGATGATCATTTCAAAACGCAATTCATGAGCCCCAATAATCGCTAGATTCAGGACAAATCGCCAAAGTCCTTTATCTTTGCAGACATTGCTATCATGCGTCCGATAGCAATTGTAAGCCAGCAACCTTCAAAATACTAATTACGGGTTCTCCATGACCAACGAATTCCAGCGCCGCGCCGACGATACGGAGCTCAAAGAGCTAAAAAACGCCGTTACCAATGCCCCTGGCAACAATTTGCAATCCCCGCTGGAAACTTACCTGCGCGAAATCAATGAAACCAAATTGCTTAGTGCTGCAGAGGAAAAAGACCTGGCGCGGGCGATCGCGGATGGGGATGTTCGAGCACGCGACCGCATGATTCGGGCTAACTTGCGGTTGGTCGTCAACATTGCTCGGGGTTATACCGGTAAAGGCCTTGGGTTGCAGGACTTGATTGAAGAAGGCAACCTCGGATTATTGCGCGCGGTCGAGGGATTTGACCCAAACATGGGAACTCGGTTCAGCACTTACGCCAGTTACTGGATTAAACAATCGATCAAACGGGCCTTGATCAATTCTTCCAAGACGATTCGCATCCCCGCCTACATGGTCGAACTGCTTTCCAAATGGCGTCGCGCCAACGCACGTCTCACGGAAGAATTGAAACGCAATCCGACGCCCGAAGAGATTGGTCGTTTGCTCGGCTTGCAGAAACGGAAATTGCCTATCATCAAGAAAGCAATTCAGATCTACAACGCGACGCCGCAATCCGATCAGTCTGATTCCGGTTGGTCATTGGGGGAAATGGTGATGGATGAACGTCGCCGCAGTCCGGACCTCGAATTGATGGAAAACGACGTGATGTCAAAGATCCAGTCGATGCTAAAGGATTTGGATGATCGCGAAGCTTCGGTATTAAAAATGCGATTTGGCCTGGACAACACCGAACCCCATACGCTGAAGGAAATTGGTGAACTGATGGGCCTGACTCGGGAACGCGTTCGTCAAATCGAAACCGAGGCCTTGAAACGACTGGGAGATGGCCTGCGCGATCCGATCGACATGGAAATGACGATGCCGAATTAGGCTTCCAGTTGCTCCAGCTCTTCCCAGCGGGAGTACACTTGGCGCAAGTTTGATTCCTTCGATTTCAATTGATCCTGAATGGCGGTTATCTCGGTTTTCGGTTTGCGGTAAAATTCGGGGTTGCCGATAATTTCGTTCAGTTGCCCTATCTCTCGTTCCAGCGATTCGATTTGAGCCGGCAATTGTTGCAACTCCATTTTTTCTTTGTACTTGAGTTTTCGCGGTTTTTCGTCGATCACAACGTTGCCTGTGCTTGATCGCGGCAGCTGTTTTTTGTCGCTACTGAACGAGGCGAGCGCGGCGGATTTTTGTTGGTATTGCCGTTGCCAATCGTCGTAGCCACCGACGTACTCGTTCAGTCCATCGGGTTCAAATACAATAGTTCCCGTCACCACGTTATTCAGGAACGCCCGATCGTGGCTAACGATCAACACAGTGCCCGTAAAATCAACGACGCGGTCTTCCAACAGTTCCAGTGTTTCGGCATCGAGGTCATTGGTCGGTTCGTCGAGGACAACCAGATTCGCGGGTTTGGAAAAAAGTTTCGCCAACAGGATTCGGTTTCGTTCACCACCTGACAAAAACTTAACCTGTGTACGCGACCGTTCCGGCGTGAACAAAAAGTCCTGTAAGTAGCCTAAAACATGTTTCTTCCCATTGGCCAGGTGAATCATATCATAGCCGTCGCCGACGTTATCCTGAACGGTGGCATTCTCGTCCAGTTGTTCCCGCAGTTGATCGAAGTAGGCGACTTGCAAATTTGCACCGAGCTTCACGTTTCCTGAGGTCGGTGCCAATTGTCCCAGCATCAATTTCAGCAATGTCGATTTTCCTGCACCGTTGCGTCCAATGATGCCGATTTTGTCACCGCGCATTACAACCGTCGAAAAATTGTCGATGATCGTATTTCCCTGGTAACCGAACGAAACTTCGTCGAGCGCGATCACCAGATTGCCGCTGCGCTGGCCGTCCTGGATCTGCAACTTGGAGGTTCCCAATTTTTCGCGACGTTCGCTCCGTTCGGCGCGCATGGCTTTGAGTGCCCGAACACGGCCTTCGTTGCGAGTCCGGCGGGCTTTGATTCCTTTGCGAATCCAGATTTCTTCTTCGGCCAGTCGCTTGTCGAACATCGCATTTTCTTTTTCTTCGGTCGCCAACGCCTGTTCTTTGCGAACCAGAAACGACTCGTAATCGCAGGACCAGTCAAACATGCGACCGCGATCAATCTCCAAAATTCGGTTGGCCATGCGCCGCAAAAACATGCGATCGTGCGTGACAAACATGAACGAAGTTACATGTTTCGATAGAAATTGCTCCAGCCAATCGATGGCATCAATATCCAAATGGTTCGTCGGTTCGTCCAATAACAGAAAATCCGGTTTCGAAACCAGCGCCCGCGCCAACAGGACTCGACGTTTCATGCCCGAGGAAAGTGATTCAAATCGATTGGTTCCATCGAGTTCCATACGCGACAAAATCTGCTCGACATCGGTTTCGATTTCCCAGTCTTCGAGTTCATGTCCAGGAACTTGAATGACGCCGGCGGTCACCACGTTGGTAATGGAATCGTGGATGTCCATGGGAACTTCCTGGTCCAGAATCGCAACCTTGGTACCGGCCGCAATCGAAACGCTGCCATAATCTGGAGAGATTTTGCCACTGAGAATTTTCAACAACGTCGATTTTCCAGCCCCATTTCGGCCCAACAGGCCAATCCGGTCGCCAAATTCAATCTCGCAATCGATATGATCGAGCAGCGGTGGGCCCAAGTAGGCCATAGTCAATTCGCGAATAGAAATCAGAGCCATGAATCAAATCACTCAATATTAAAACAGGAACGCACGACAGGTAATCACGAGAAAAACTACGAAACATCGCTGGATTCAGTCAAAGAACCGAACCGCATTTTGAAAAATTGCCAGCCCCTCGCCCACCTCGGCCAGACCTTCTCGCGTCCAGCGGGGATGTTGCGTCGGATCGATATGCCGTTCGGGATGCGGCATCAAACCGAAAATACGACCAGTCACGTCACAGAGACCAGCGACCTGCGCGGTCGAGCCATTGGGATTGTGTGGATAGCGGACGTGCCCATTCAGTCCGCCGGGACGACAGTACTTCAGCGCCAATTGATGATTGGACTGTAGCGCCGCCAAGATTGCCTGGTTGCGAGGAACAAATTTTCCTTCGGCGTGTGCGATCGGCAAGTAGAGTTGGTCGATGCCCCGCAAGAAAACGCATTTGTCGTTGTCCGTTTTCAGATTAACCCAAGTCGCCAGAAATCGACCCGAGTCGTTCCAAGTCAAGGTTGCCGGCAAGCCCTCGTCGTCCGGTGGCAACAAAAATCCGGACTTGATCAGAATCTGAAATCCATTGCAAATACCCAAAATCAATTTGCCCGCCGCATGAAACTGGTTAATGGCCGCAGCCAATTTGGATTGCAATTGGCTGGCCAAAATCCGCCCGGCAGCAATGTCATCGCCGTAGCTAAATCCCCCGGGCAAGCACAAAATTTGCGAATCGAGCAGCAATCGCGGAGACTCAATGAGCTGATTAATGTGCACAAAGTTGATCGTGCCACCGGCCAGCTCGAACGCAAAAGCCGTTTCCTGATCGCAATTGGTACCGGGCGCTCGCAAAATCAGGACATTGGGCTGGGACATGGTTCGTTAAGTTTGAAAGAATGAAGGGCGAACTGGGCGGAAACACAACTCGATCGAATCAAGCTACTTCCAATCCAATGGACTTTTCCAAGCGGCTTTCAAATCAGAGACGGGGAGGTCGACCAGAATACCCGTTTTGTCGCTGATTCGCAATTGCGAGTCGGGGGTCACGACACCAATGAGATAGCAGGCAACCGAATGCATTGCATTTTCGAATTCCAGCTGATTGGGCGGAGTCACTTCCATGAGGAATCGAGAATTGGATTCTGCAAACAAACTCACCAATGATGGCATTTCCGCTTTGACCGAATTCACCAAAATCTGATTTGGGCACGTAGGAATCGGATCCAGGTTTAGCGTTGCGCCAAGTCCTCCCGCAAACGCCATTTCCGCGACGGCGACAGCCAGGCCTCCTTCGGATAGGTCATGGCAACTGCGGATCAAACCTGCATTCATCGCGACGTGCACTGCAGTGAAAATCTGTTTGGCGGATTTAGCATCGACGGTTGGAACCTGCCCACCTGTGCCCTGATTGACCATCGACCAGTGTGAGCCGCCGAGCTCGGCTTTGGTTCGGCCCACTTGATAAATCAAGTTTCCGGCCGACTTGAAATCCATGGAAACACAATTCCTGACATCCGGCACTTGACCCAACGCGCTGATCAACAAAGTAGCTGGGATGGAAATGGATTGTCGATTGCCGTTGGCGTCCGTGTAACTGAACTCATTATGCAGGCTGTCTTTGCCGCTGATAAAAGGAGTCTGCATTTCGATCGCGAGATCGTGGCAAGCGATGGCCGCGCGGACTAGCGAACCTAAAGTGCTCGGGCGATCGGTGTGGCCCCAACAAAAATTATCGAGGATCGCAATTCGTTGTGGATCGGCGCCGACCGCGACACAATTGCGAATGGCTTCGTCAATCGAACTGGTGGCCATGTGGTAGGGGTCGAGATCGCCGAAGTATGGATTCATGCCACAAGAGATCGCCAATCCACGACGCGAATTCAACACCGGACGCACAACTGCCGCATCGCCAGGACCGTCGTTATCGATTCCGACCAAGGGCTTAAGTACGCTGCCGCCTTGGACTTCGTGATCGTATTGTCGAATGATCCAATGTTTGCTCGCGACGTTCAGTGAGCCAAGAATTTTCAACAAATCATGATTCCAGTCGGGAGTAGCATTCGACGCCAGCGATTTAACAGTAAGACTCGTAACCGGTTGCGGGACGAACTCAGCGGCACGAATAACTCGTGGCCGGCCGTCGTGCATGAACTTCATCGAGAGGTTGCCAACCGATTCGTTGCCGTATTTGAGTTCCAGTTGACCGGTCGGTTTGAATTGTCCGATCACCGTGGCGACAACTGATTCTGCCTTACATAAATCACGGAATAATTCCCAATTCGATTCGGGCACGGAAAAGACCATCCGTTCCTGAGCTTCGGAGATCCAGATTTCCGTATACGACAGTCCTTGGTATTTCAGTGGCACGCGATCCAGCCAGACTTCGGCACCAATTTTTTCGCCCATTTCGCCGACGGCACTGGAATATCCTCCGGCACCACAATCCGTAACCGCAGTGTACAAGTTCAGATCGCGCGCCTGCAGCATTACATCCATCAGCATTTTTTCCGTGATCGCGTTGCCAATTTGCACGGCACCCCCGGACATGATATCGCTGTCTTCGGTCAGTTCTGCTGAACTGAAGGTCGCACCGTGAATGCCATCGCGTCCCGTTTTGCCGCCGATTGACACAATCAAATCATGTGGCTGGGGTTCTTTGAATGATTTGTCGCGAGGAACCAGGCCGACATTGCCGCAAAAGACCAACGGATTTCCCACGTAGCGCGGATCGAAATAAACCGCACCATTGACCGTGGGAATTCCCATCCGGTTGCCATAATCTCGCACGCCCGCCACCACACCCTGCATGATCATCCGGGGATGCATCACGCCAGGCGGAAGCTGATCGTGGGATGTTGCCGGCGGCGCGAAACAAAACACATTGGTACTGCAAATCGGTTTGGCTCCCATGCCAGTTCCCAGCGTATCGCGAATCACGCCACCGATACCGGTGTTTGCTCCGCCATAGGGTTCCAACGCCGATGGACGGTTATGCGTTTCAACTTTGAAGGCTACATTGAAATTGTCGTCGAACCGTACGATTCCCGCATTGTCGGCAAATACGCTGACGCACCAATCTTCCATCCCAAGGTCTTGGCGAATCTGTAACGTCGCCGCGAAAATCGTCTCCTTCAACAGGTTGTCAAACGTCCGTTCGGTATCGCCGTCACGATAGGCGATTCGACCGGCCAGTGTCTTGTGGCTGCAATGTTCGCTCCAGGTCTGGGCCATCGTTTCCAACTCGATATCGGTTGGGTCGCGATCGAGCGCCCGGAAGTGTTCGCGGATGGTTTGCATTTCAATCAACGACAAACTGAGTTGCCGCTGTCGGCTGATTTCCACCAGTTGCTCTTCGCACAATTCAGCCAACGGAATCTCCGTTCGTTGAAATTCGTAGGGTCGACCAAGTTGCAATTCATTCAACTCCAATTTGCCACGCACGATCATTTCGATGGAACTATTGCACAGCACTTTCGAGCAGAGGAGTTCCAGCTGTTGGTCGGAGAGCGGCGAAACCCAATACTTTCGATACGTACGTACCGCCCCTACGTCGTACCCCAAATTTTGCATCGCCAGCAAAGCGCTTTCGGCTTCCGGATCGGTCACGCCAGGTAACGGCAAAACGTAAATCAGGTCGTGATGTAAAGCTAAGGGAACCGCAAAGGATTCATCACCGATCGGTGCCAATTGCGATTGTTCCACCACCGGCTCGACCAATAACCTACGGGAAATTTGTTCGACCGCTACTCGGTCGAGGGTACCCTGGATCAGAAACCCGCGCGAGGCGATCAGCTGCATCGAAGTTGGCAATTGCCAGTCGCTAGCGCCGGCGAGCATTTTTTCGGCGATCCGATCAGGTTGACCGGCTACCGGTCGGATGTCGATCTGCCACAGCGTCGTAGTTGCAGGGAAGTTAGCAGAATCGCGAGCCGCCGAAGATAAAATGCCGTGCGTCACAGTCTCAATCCAGTTGAGAGTTATAGGAACAAAAGCCTATTTTATCGGTGATTGGCGACGGCAACAGGGGGCGGGCAGTGAGCGCCATTCCCCCACGATTACTGCTAAAAATTATCCCTGGATTTGAGGCGGCGATGGCTGGAACTTGCATCTCCTGTTGCGACCAAATGAGAACATTACCTTGAAAATAGAATGAAGACACCTATTTGGGAATCGGCGGTTTTACGGTTGGTGCTTGTTCAATGGGAACGGTCGCTTGCAACCCGATTTCTTTCATGTCGGTCCAGAGCGTCCCGGGACCGGCGTACATTAGTTTCAGATCGATATCATCGGGCAAGCCTTCGGCGAAAACCCAATCATTGTAGGCGCGGGCGGATCCGAACGCTTCCACCGCCAACCGGAATTGATCGGCCTTAGCCTCTTCGATCAACTGTTTCCCTTTGTTGTCAGCTTCGCCGATCAGAGTGGCTGCCTCGGCATTCAGAACGGCGGTTTCTTTCATGATCGCCGCCACCATCCGCGAAGCCTGCGCGTCGATCGTTTTGGCTTCCCGATCTCCTTCGGCCAGTTCGACCTGATATTGGCGTTCGGTATCGACTTCCACTTTTTCGGTTTCCAGTCCGACATTTTTTTCGGCTTCGCGAAGGAGGGCTTCGGCTTTGGCGGTTAGTTGTTCTTGTTCGCGGGTAATTTTGTTTTCGTCAGCGATAAAGGCCGACTGAATTGGCTCGCGAACTTCGCGCGGAATATAAATCTGACGGATCAAGCCATACAGCAATTGGATGTTCTTTTCTTTGAGAACTTTTTCCAGTTCCAGTCGATTGACTTGTTGGAATTTCTCCCGTTCATCGCCGACCAACAATTGAACCGCGGTATATTTCGAACCGTTATTCCGACAAATCGATTCGATTTGCGGTTGAACCACTTTATTTTCGACTTCTTCGATATTGCCAAACATCTCCACTGCATTGGAAGCCTGGTCCGGTGTCAAACCCCAGATCGCAGTGAAATCCATCTGAATGGGGAAACCGTCACCCGACGGGAAATTGATACCGTCATTGATATTGCTGACAATCGGCTCGCCGGCCAGATCCAACTTCAACGTTCCATCCGGATTGCGTTGTTTTTCCACTGAAACCGTTGTCTTGCGAAAACCAACTTCGACGATGTCGACTTGTTGTTCCCGATTATTGACCGGGTAAATACCTGGCGGGAAGACCTTCTTCTGCACACCTTTGGTTTGACCGGTAGCTGGATTGTCGGCAAGGTTGGTGATCACGCCGACAAAGCCAGTTGGTACGACGACCCAGCCACCGTACTTGATTTGTTTGCCCGAAGTTTGTTGTTCGGTTCCAATCGTTTTAACTTCATAACCGTAACTATTGACACGATAGCGACCTGGGCTGAGGGCCTTTCGCAATACGCCTTTGAACATTGTTTCACCCATGTCGCCGTCGACCAGGAACTGTCCGGCGGGAAGATCATCCCCGAGCTTGCAAGTAACGATTCCCACTTGGCCCGGATGAATTTCGACATCCGGAATAATGGTTCGTTCCCACCACAACGGGCAGTAGAAATGCCGACCGGGACCGCGCAGGTTTTTCAAGATTCCGACTTCCCCTTCTTCGGCCCAATAGCCTTTTTTGGCCATTTTCGCGGTCCCAAAAAATGGACCCTTGTACCGCAGTTGAAGGCTCTGTCCTTGCTCGACATAGACGCGGTTGACAAACCAATGAAATCCGGCCGCCGCCGTAATCAGAATCAGACCGGCAATGATTGAGGGAATAAGGTATTTCATGTCTTCACTTATTTCGTCGGTGATGGAGTGGGTTGCTGATTATCTGTCGCAGAGAAATTTCTGAACACTTCCATAAGTGGTGAGTCATTTGTGTTGGTCATGATCGATTTGAAACCGGGAGCCAATTTCTGATACATGACATAGCGAGCATAGGCCGCTCCGTCTCCCTTGAACGCAGCCACAGAGGCTTTCCAACCCGCCGCATTTGCATCATTGGCGAATTTGATGATGGAAGCTTCGGCCGTTTTCTCAGCCATCGTCGCCGCGGCTTTGTCCCGGGCAGCGGCTAATTCTTCGGTGGCAATATCTTTGTCGCGATTAGCGCCGGCGATGGAAACCTCTTGGCGTTTCTTCGCTTCGGTGACCAATTTAATTACTTCCCGGTCGGCTTCCACTAACGTTTGAATTTGTTGAACCAAGGCCACCTCGCGGGCGAGGTTGGCTTCTTCCAACTGTTGCAATTTCTGTTGTTGATATTGTTTCAGTTTTTGATTGGCAACTTCGCGATCACGAACGGGCGCCGCGATGGCTTGAGGTGGATGAATTTTGGTAATCAAGGCCTGCACGATTTCGATTCCCTGCGCGTCACAAGTTTCGCGAAGCTGTTTTTGGAATTCCGCTTGGAAACTTGACCGGGTGTCGCCACCGATGAACTCGCGACCGAGCGAATTGGAGCCTCTCAGACGACAAATCGAACGCGCGTTGGGCGTAATCACTTTGGTGATGATTTGTTCCTCAATCGACGTCGGGAGGTCGTCCTTGGATTTCGATTCGTCGTACAAAACGTACACCAGCGCCGCTTCTTCGGGCTTCACACGAAACTCGACAATTCCTTCCAACGAAACCCAAAAGCCGTCTTTGCTGGGAAACCCCATATCGTCGCCATCGGCCAGATTAAATCGCTGAGAACGGCAATCGATCGGTTGAACACGTTGCACGTAGGGATTGAGATAATACGTGCCTTCATCCAGTGTTTCCTGTTGTACACCACGACAACCGGATTCAACCAGGAACTTATTGGGATTCTCCGGAATCGGGCCGGACAAATTGGTGACGATTCCTTTGTGGCCGGCCGGGATCGTCACGGGATCGCACAGCTCAATGATTTCGATGTAGTCATTGCGGGGGCGCGGGCTGACGATTCTTCCCGTTTCGTCTTTCAGGATCGCATTGAAATCATAGCGACCGGCGCGCAGCTCTTCGGGTACAATTCCCTTAAATTGTGTTTCGGGGTCGAGACTTGTTCCGGATGTCCCAGCCGTCATCGTCGGAGCCACGAAGTGTCCGTAGGGCAGATCCTGCCCATATAGTCGAACGCGGACGCCGATTTTGTTTTCCGGAATTTCGATCATGGGATAGACCGACCACTTGTAGAAAAACGGATTGCGAAAGTAGCGTCCTTCGCCGAGCACGTTGAGTTGCAAGCCTTTGTGTTTTTCCGAAGGAGCAATTTCTTGCTGGTTTTCCAGATCGATGCCGGTCTTCGTCGTGATTACGGCAATATGTTTTGCCGGAACATCAATCCGGCAAAAATTGTAAATGCTGTAGCCAACGATCAGGATTGCGAATACGAGAATCGCCATTCCCGTCAGCGACAGTGCAGCCAGGTTAATTCGGCCAGCACGTTCAGCTTGTCGGTGCGTCGTGTTTTGTCGAACCAGCGACGAATCGTTTCGATGCTTATGCATCCGTTGGATCTCCCGGAAGAAAATAATGTCTAGGTTTCAGCGTTATCGGCGTGGCTTGATTGTGTGGTAAGAGAATTCGGTTAGCTGGAGTCGGACTTTTGGGAAACCTGTGTTGCCGCTGGTACAAGCAGCATAATCAGCTGGGCCGGTTCAAAATGCCTTTCGCCCTGATTCTAACACGGTGGATCCTAACACGGTGATCACCGGAAACGTAATCAAAAAAACCGAGATTTGTGGCCGAGTTTCAGGCTATCTCGGGTGACGGACATGTGCGATTGTTCGTTCGTGTGGAACGAATCTTGTCACAATTAGAGGCTGATTTGTCAGGTTCAGCGCAGGCAAAAACGAAGGGTTTCAGCTCGCCGCTACTGAAACCCTTCTCAATTTGGCTGTCCGATTACGGAACAAGTCCTTTTCGGAGACCCACAGCCACTACTGTTATCGGTCCGTTCGCTACAGAATCCACAAAAAAGAAAAAACATTCGCTAATCCGCTGCAACAGTCAAACTCGTTTGGTAAATTATGTGGGCGGAAGAAAAATCCGGTTTTCTCAAAATTATTTGCAAAGTTCCGAAAAAATGAGTTCGTCAAGCTTGGTCCCTCAACCCAATCCACCCCAAACCGCTCGCGTGGCCAAACTCGCCCTCGAGGATGGGACTGTTTTCACCGGGGTTTCGTTCGGCGCGACCGGCACTAGCGATGGCGAAGTCGTTTTCAACACATCGATGACGGGATATCAGGAAATCCTGACCGATCCGAGCTATCGCGGTCAGATGGTCGTAATGACGTACCCAGAAATTGGCAATTACGGGGTTAATGAAGAAGATACCGAGAGCGGCCGTCCCCACTTGGCCGGCTTCATCATTCGAAATCTCAGCCGTTTAGCAAGTAATTTTCGCTCGTCGGAAACGTTGTCCAGCTATCTCGAACGAAACAACATCATTGGAATCGCGGGAATCGACACCCGCGCGTTGGTTCGACGAATTCGCAGCGTTGGCGCACTCAAAGGGGTAATTTCAACTGAAATTTTGGTTGATTCGGTGTTGATTGAACGAGCGAAGAACAGTGCGGGTCTGGTCGGACGTGATCTCGTGAGCGAGGTCTTGCCAACTCAACCCGTCAATTGGAACGAGCAACTCAGTCGATGGTGGGATGTCCGAACCACTGCTGTTGTCCCCGATCTGCCAAATGCTTCGTCGCCCCATGTGGTGGCACTCGATTTTGGAATGAAATGGAATATTGGGCGACATTTGTTGAATCAGCGGTGCCGCGTGACAGTGCTACCAGGTACCGCGACTGCAGCCGAAGTGATGGCGTTGGCGCCGGATGGAGTTTTCCTGAGCAACGGCCCGGGGGATCCGGAACCACTGCGGTTCGCGATTGCAACGGTTGCCAATTTGATTAATGAAGTCCCCGTATTTGGGATCTGTCTAGGCCATCAGTTGTTTGCTTTAGCCTGTGGCGCAACGACCTATAAGTTGAAGTTTGGTCATCGTGGCGCTAATCAACCTGTATTGGATCTGGAAACGGGTAAGATCGAGATCACCACGCAAAATCATGGCTTCGCGGTCGCGAATGAAGGATTACCGGATTGCCTGGAAGTCACGCATCGCAATTTGAATGACGATACCATTGCGGGGTTGAGGCATCGCGATGCGGCGGCGTTTAGCGTGCAGTATCATCCTGAAGCCTCGGCTGGTCCGCACGACAGCCAATATTTGTTCCGCCGTTTTCGTGAGTTGATCGAAAGCAATTTGGGTGCACCAACGCAATCAATTGCGAGGTCCCCGCGAATTGTGACATGTGACCAACACTAGCAACCGATCATGAAGTTTTTTTTCATCCGCCTAGTCGACAGGATCCTGTTGCTGCCGCCACTCTATTTCTACGTTGGCTGGGCTGCCGGATTTTTGTTGATTCTATTACTGCTGTATCGTAGCCATCTTGAGCCGTCACCGGTTTTGATTGGAACGACCAATTCTCAATTGAGTTCTCAGGCCGTACCCGATACGTTGGCCAAAACGGCAATCGCGTTCGAACAAATTTTGGGTCGTGCCGCTCCAGAAACTAAACTCCGAGGGGAAATTGATTTCAAGTTGCGACAGTTGGCGAACTTTTTTTCGCGACGCAACACGGGCGAGCTATTCAGCTTACCTGATTGGATCAGCCAGGAATTTTCGGGCTCGGGCGTCGATCGGATCAAGTTCAAAACTCGCTATTCCAAGATCCCGATTTCGGTGCAGCGCTGGCAGACTTCCGAATCCGCTCCCCAGTTTAGCGGCAGTCGGGCGTTTGAGGAACTGACGAAATCCTGCTTTATGGCTTGGCAAGCGGCCAGTGATTTTCGGATTGAATTCAGCCCGTTTGAAGTCCAGATCGAACAATCACAGGTGCGCATCAGCCTGTCGTTTGAATGCGTCGCTCAAATTTCCCCCCACAAGTGCGGGCAAGGATCGGGAATTTGGCAGACCAGTTGGATCCTCAAGCCAGATTCCACCCTGCAACTTGTTTCTATTTCGGCCGTGGCACAGGAAGAAGTTGAGATCGCCGTTACGGGCGGCAAACTTTTCCAAGACTGCACGTCATCAATTCTCGCCAATTGCGATTCGCTGCACGGACAATTGGCATACGGACTCGATCACTGGGCGAAACGAATTCCTCACCTCGATATTGTCGGCAACCAAGGTCTTTCGATTGGCGATGTCAACCAGGATGGTTTGGACGATCTGTATGTCTGTCAAGGTCACGGTTTGCCGAATTTGCTTTTGGTCCAAGATCCCAACGGGACGGTTCGGGACGTCAGTCATGATTCTGGAGTGGATATTCTCGATCAGTCGTTCGGTGCATTAATGATCGATCTGGACAATGATGGTGATCAAGACCTTGTCGTATCAACCGACGAGGCGTTATTGCTGCTGGCCAATAATAGTTTCGGTTATTTTCAACTGGAGAAGTCCCTGCCGATTGGTCGAAGGGCCGAAAGTATCTCGGCCGCAGATTACGATCAAGATGGTGATCTCGATTTGTTTTTGTGCAAAACCTTCGCGACCGAGTGTATCGATGATTTGGTAAACTGGCCGTCGAAATTCGATGCAATCAGCGATGGCGGCAGAAACGTGTTGCTGCGAAACGAAGAAGCCTGGCGGTTTGAGGACGTCACGGAACAAGCCGGCATCACCACGAACAATCAAGAGTTTTCTCGGTGTGCCGTGTGGTTGGATTACGATCTCGACGGAGATCAGGATCTGTACTTGACCAATGAATTTTCCAGCGACCGCTTGCTACGAAACGACCGCGGCTGGTTTTCTGATGCCACGGCGTCGTCGAAATTGAGTTTGAAAGCTCGTCACCGGACTGTCTCCGTTGGCGAATTCAATCAGGATGGCAAACTGGATTTCTTTGTCGGGACCGATGCGACGCTAAGCGTTCCGGATTCGGTCGCTGCGCTGGTTGCCAAGTCCGCTATCGATCCGGATGAGAAGTCCCCGGACAAAACCAAGATTCCACCGGGGCTGCCGGCCGCCATCCAACAGATATTTTCGCGCGAGAGTCGAGTCTGGTTTTCACAAACCGATAACCAACCGCCCCTGAAGGAACCGGCACCGGGTCCAGAAAATTTGACGGCGTGCTATCGACCTTTTTTGCTGCGGGCCCCGATTTTCGATTGCGGATCTGCTAACGGATCGTGCGCTATTGATTTGAATAACGACGGGATGGATGATTTGATCGTGTCGAACGGTTTCCTGAGCCGCAGTTCGACCGAAGATGTCGGCGAATTGTTGTTCAATGGGGCATTCGATGAGCAAGACGCCGCTCCAGCCGCGGGTCGCCAAACCAAAGTCACGCAAGCTTTGCATGCTGTTTTGGATTTGAGTCGAGCCGGATTTTCTTTTAACGGCCACCAGCGCAATCGTTGTTTTCTGGGCCTGGGTGCAACGGGATTTGCGAATTTTTCGGGTGTCTCCGGATTGGATTTTTTGGATGATGGCCGTGCGCTCGCCACTTCCGATTGGGATCACGACGGCGATGTCGATGTTGTCATGACGTGTCGGAACTCGCCCCAGTTGCGAATTCTCTGCAACCAATCGGGAACGGAAAACAGTTTTGTTAGTTTTGAATTGATGGGAACAACATCGAACCGTGATGCGATCGGAACGAGAATCGAGTTGTATTGCGATGGCAGCAAGGTTCCGTTGGTGAAGTTGTTGCAGGCTGGTTCGGGATTTTTGAGTCAGTCTTCGAAACGATTGACTTGTGGATTGGGAGAATCCAAGCTCGTTGACCGGGCGGTTTTCACGTGGCCCAATGGTTTGCAACAGACTTTCGAGAAACTGAAGATCAACAACAGGTATCTGGTGGTGGAGGGGGCGAGAGAATTAGTCGAAAGAAATAATGACCGATTCAATTTGTCGATCAATACAACGACAAAGCCGCTGGCTTCAACTCAACCGACTCCTCAACGTTCAATTTTCTATCCGGCGCCAGCCCTGCCGAAACTGATGTTTCAAGGCGCGATTGACAAGTTTTTTCCACTCCGATCCGCAGCGGAACAACCGCTACTGGTCATGTTTTTTGGAACCGATGAAAGCTCCTTGTACACCGTCCGCCAGTTGGGAAAGTCGGTCGATCGTATCAACGACGCCGGCTTGGATTGCGTTGGTATCATGTGCGACCCCGCCGTTACGACGGCTGGAGAAGCGGCGAAGGCGAGCTGGAATCGGGCTGAGTCCATTGTACCAGACCTGAAACTTCCATTTCGATGGGGCTTGTTGACGCCGGCTTCGATCGAAAAATTGAAGTATTGTGCCGGTGATTGGTTTAGCGATCAACAGCTTCCACAACTTCCGTTTGGTTTGTTGTTGGGTTCAACAGGGCGCGTCGTCGGATATTATCCCGGTTCCGTGTTTACCTTAAAAAGCGTTATCAATGATCTGCCTTTGTTGACCGCCGACGAGAGAAATTATTCCTCCGCCGCGTCTCCACTCGGCGGACGTTGGATGGCGCGGTATCGCTACCCTGAGCTTTCCCGATTAGGCACTCGCTTGGCGGAACTCGGCTACCCGGATGATGCCGATGAAATGATGGCCAGTGAGATTCCCTTTCAAGCCTATTTGCTTTGCCACCGAGGGATTGAAAAAGATGCGATTAGTCAGACCGCGACCGCCAAGTCGATGTTTGAAACTGCTATCGCCAATAATCCGTTTTGTGTGCCGGCGCTCGTCCAACTTGGCCATGTTCAACGCAAAATGGCCCTGCAAGAGATGGCCAGCAATCCAGAAAAAATGCGTTTCATGCAGCAGCAAGCCTTGGCGGACTATGAGCGGGCTTTGCGGATTGATCCCTACAATAGTGAAGCCGTTCTCGGCCTCGCAGAGATTGCAATCGAACAGCAACAATTCGAGGTAGCCCTGCAGCAGTTGATGTCATACATTCAAATCGATCCTACGCGGTATGAAGTTCACGCGGTGATCGGCCGATTGTATTTCCACTTGAAAGACTATGTTAAATCTGCCGAGTATTTGGTGACCGCCTTTGACAATCGTCCGTCGCTGCCGTTCGTCGCCGGCGATTTGGGGCTGTTGTACCTCAATGGTGGCGACTACAAAAATGCCAGGAAATTCCTGTTGCTCGCGCATCGGCTTCAACCGAGCGACGAAAATATGACCCGATTTTTGTCGGAAGCGGAGTTTCTGACCGGTAATTATTCAGAGTGCGTGCAGTTGCTGCAGAAGGTAATCGAGGCGGAGCCAAACCGACAACGCTCAAAATTGATTTTGGCTTGGATTTTGGCAACCTGTCCAATCGAAAGCGTTCGCTCGAGTGAGCAATCGCTCCACACGATTCTTCCGCTGGTTGAATTGTATGGTGACTCCTCGCCGGCAATTCTGGAAATTTACGCAGCGGGATTGGCGGAGAGCGGAAAATTCAATGAAGCACTTGACATTCAAAAAAAATCGCTGGCGTTATTAGAAGAAGGAAAGTTCCAAGAGCCCTATTCGAGTGCGCAAAAAGACGCCTTGGTTGCACGGCGTGAACTTTATTTTCGGCAACGACCGTACCGGACTGGAGATCCCCAGCGAAATCCGATTTCGGCTCCGGGTTTGGGTTTTGAAAGAGAGTAGGGGGCCGCTGTTTCTCCCTCCATCACCGGATAATTCAAAGCCTGGTCCGGAACTCATCATACCGGCAACTCTCCAACAATTAAGGGAGCGATCCCCTCTGTTCCGTTATGCGTCGAACAACGCTGGAGTTCTTGTTTAGTTTTGAACGCCTCGAGAATTTTGATTTCAGGAGCTGAAAAAGTGTCTGAGAAATAATCTGCTGGAGTTTTGTAGGAAACCACCCGTGTTCGTTTTATGAGAGCCCTCCAACAGAAGTTTCTTGCCGCGGCCAACCAATGTCGCGAGTCGGGTGAGCTGGGCCAGTCGTTTCGAGAAAGAGAATTCTACGATTTATAATGGTGATCAACCCATTTACGATATTCCCCTGACGTAACGTTTTGTACCCAAACCGAATTGTCGATAAACCATTGAACCGTTTTTCGCAGGCCAGATTCGAACGTCTCGGCGGGCTCCCAGGCCAGTTCAGATTTGATTTTTCGTGCATCGATCGCGTAGCGAAGATCATGGCCTGGTCGATCCTTGACATAGGTAATCAAATCGCGGTAGTGTTTGATACCGACTGGTTTTTGCGGCTTTAACTCCTCCAGTAAATCGCAAATCGCCGATACCACATCGAGGTTCTTCATCTCGTTGTGGCCACCGATATTGTAGGTTTGGCCAATCTGGCCACGACGAACCACTGCGTATAGCGCTTGCGCGTGGTCCTCCACAAACAGCCAGTCGCGAATCTGGTTCCCTGCGCCATAAACTGGCAAGTTTTTTCCGGCAATCGCATTGAGAATCATCAACGGAATCAATTTTTCAGGGAAATGAAATGGTCCATAATTGTTGGAACAGTTCGTGATCAGTACAGGCAGACCATACGTTCGATGCCAAGCCCGGACCAAATGATCGGACGCCGCTTTGCTGGCCGAATAAGGAGAACTTGGATCGTAGGCTGTCTCTTCCGTAAACAACGCTCCCGAGTCCGCCAAATCGCCGTAGACTTCATCCGTCGATACATGATGAAAACGGAACCTGGATTTAGCTTCGGTTTCCAGTTGATTCCAATACGCCCGCATCACCTCCAGCAGTGTGTAGGTTCCAACGATATTCGATTGAATAAACTGCGCCGGCCCGTGAATTGATCGGTCCACATGGCTTTCAGCGGCTAAATGCATGACCGCATCCGGCTGAAATTCAAACACCGCGTCTGCCAGTTTGGTTTGATCGCAAATGTTAGCCCGCAGAAAACGATAATGAGGCGACCTCTCGACGCTGGACAACGATTCCAAATTACCGGCATAGGTCAATGCATCCACATTGAGCACTTCGATCTGTTTTGAGATCAGCAATCGAATTACGGCTGAACCGATAAATCCTGCGCCGCCCGTGACTAAAATTCTCATAATGGATCGAATAAAAGAAAGAAATCAGAAAACTAGTGTCGCCCCCATTTGCGAAACCACTTTATCAAAAAACACAAATCGATTGGTTCGAAAGTGAGACTTCCAACGCGAAATGGGCGTGTCCTTCGTCCATGAACATCGTCACACCAGACGGTCCGTAATCTATGAACGAAAAATAGAATAATAAAACGGTTCCCATTGACGCCAACTCACGCCAAAACGGGAACCCCTGGATTTCAACAAAACCAAATGTTTTGCCCACATACCCACATACCTGGAACCAATTGCCATGTGGCAAACGGGTCGCGACAGCCTGCGTCTGAACCAGTACAGAGCCTGGATTCGGTGGGCGATCGGAAATCGTATTGGCGGCGATCGTACTCACAGACGTCCGTCCACTTCGGTGGATTTGAGAACATATTTGATATCGTATAACACACTGTTGGGTTTGCCGAACGCCCGAATTGCTGCAGCTCCCATTTCGCGAAACTGGCGGTGTGCCACGGCCAAGACAATCGCATCGTAGGCGGCAGGCTCCGGTTCGTCGATCGGCAGGATGCCATATTCATGTTGGGCCTCGGCGCTGCTGACCCAAGGATCGTGGACTGTGACTTCTGCGCCATAATCCTGGAACTCCGTGATCATATCGGTCACTCGCGTGTTGCGCAGATCCGGACAATTTTCTTTAAAAGCGAGTCCGAGTATTAGCACTTTGGAACCATGGACATGAATTCGTTTGCGAATCATCGTTTTGACTACTTCGGAGACAACATATTTTCCCATGCCGTCATTAATCCGTCGGCCCGCGAGGATAACTTCCGGCGTGTAGCCAATTTCCTGGGCTTTATGCGTGAGGTAATAGGGATCCACCCCGATGCAATGTCCCCCGACCAAACCGGGACGAAACGGCAAAAAATTCCATTTCGTGCCCGCTGCTTCAAGCACCGATTCCGTATCAATTCCCAAACGATTGAAAATTAAAGCCAACTCATTAATCAAAGCGATATTCAAATCGCGTTGCGTGTTTTCGATTACTTTGGCGGCTTCCGCCACTCGGATCGACGGCGCTTTGTGGGTTCCGGCAACGATGATTTGCCTGTAAAGTTGATCAACATATTCGGCGACCTCGGGAGTAGACCCCGACGTGACTTTCTTGATTGTTGACAACCGATGGGCTTTGTCCCCAGGATTGATTCGTTCGGGACTGTAGCCAGCAAAAAAATCCGTGTTGTATTTCAATTTCGACCCTCGTTCAATCAACGGAATACAGTCTTCCTCGGTTGCACCCGGATAAACGGTCGATTCATAAATCACGATATTGCCAGTCCTGATGACATGCCCGAGCATGGTGCTGGCGCTGATCAGCGGGCCAAGATCTGGCCGTTTATGCTCGTCAATCGGAGTTGGCACCGTCACGATGTAGACGTCAGCCGCGATCAGGTCATCCACTTTTGTGGAAAATTTAAGTCGTCGCGCGGCGGTCAACTCATCGGAACTAACCTCGAGTGTCGAGTCGTGTCCCGCCTGAAGTTGCTCGATTCGACGGGAATTGATATCGAACCCGATCGTACGGAACTTACCACCAAACTCCACAGCCAATGGTAATCCGACATAGCCCAAGCCAATAATTGCAATCACAGGATCAGCCTGAAATGCCATCTAAGTTCCCCTAAGAAGATAGTACAAAAAAGCCATCGAGTTATATTAAACAACCCTTGTGATTTCCGCTTGATCATTCCCCAAAAACTGATATTCCGGGACTATTTCTTTGTCTTTCTTAGGAATTCTATCGGTTTTGCCGAAGGCGGTACTCAACAACCAATAATGAGCACCGTTAAGACGCGAAGATGTTTGGCGATTTCGACCAAATTGTCGCAAGTACAAATACCCGAAAATGCCCTTACCGACGCGAGGAAATTTTCGATTTGGGAGCGACAAGACCCACAATCTTGAGGGGAAGGTTGGGCCACGATTTGATCGCGGGGCGCAAATTGCTGGGCTACGTCGAAGGGGCAGGCCCAAACTCCGCAATCCAAGAGCCAGACTCCGCCAATTTCTCACCCACAGCATCTCTTTTTTCATGCTTTCTAAAAACCGCACCCTGCACCCCTATCCGATAAGTAAACCTCAGACTGAGATTGTCCAAGTGTCGCAGGTTCTGTATCTACACAAGTTGCAATTCAACCAAACGATTTAGTTAACCGCGCGCGACCAATAAACCGATCATATTTTAGCCTCCATTTGCTGGCAAAAGTCCATCGGCTTGGAAATCAACTGAAAATGTCGAATCAAATAATACCTGAGGTAGTAATCGGTGGACTGATAGCATCGGTGCCGCCGGTTCAGGATAAATCGCAACCGGATAAAGCGCTACAAGAATTACATTTGTCCGATGACAGTGCGTCGTTGATGCTATCTAAGAGTGCGTTTCAGCTGGCTCGCTCACTGGGCGTTAACAAAGTGATGGTCCAGGCGAGTGAAATTCAAAACGCCCAGCGATTCGAGTTCGTCCGAGACACTCAAGACGTCGTGTGGCTGATGCGTTCGCCCCGTGTGTGCGATGTCAACGTTCGGTTCCGGGATCATATTTTGGAGCTACCCCAAGCAACTTATACGCGCGAAAACCAACTCAAGGTCGGTATGCTCTTGGCCGTTCTCAACGGCATTGTCGACATGGACGAAAATGTGGTCTGCCTGTCGGGGATCGCTCATTCCGGCACGATGGATACGTTGTTTGTAGCCAATCCCCGTCGCGATTTTCCCTGGTTTCGCAAACATACATTGGATGATCTGCGGCGGTTGATCGCGACTCGGGAGTTTGTCAGCATTCTCGGCGTCGCGTTACGGCTAGCCAACGAAGGCCGCGAGGGAAAACCACTGGGAACCTGTTTCGTGCTGGGCAACGCCGTCGAACTTAAGCCTCACGTGCGCCAATTGGTACTAAATCCTGTCGCCGGTCATCCCGCGAACGTGCGTAATATCCATAGTCCCGAGCTATTTGAGACGATTCGCGAGTTCGCCGTCTTGGATGGGGCATTTGTTGTAGGCACCGATGGCCTGGTTTGTTCGGCTGGCACCTACCTCAACGCCACCTCGAACCGGGATACTTTCACGCCCGGACTTGGGGCCAGACACGCGGCGGCCCGCTCGATCACCGAGGTGACCTCCGCGATTGCGGTCGTCGTGTCCTCCTCTTCCGGGACGGTTTCTGTTTTTCATGAAGGTCAACTGGTTTTGGAATTGGAAAATTCGGAAACCAGAAATCCGATCGGCCGAAATAGCAAGCACGGCCATGCACGTCATGTCACCTGAATCATGTTACCTGAATGTAGGATTCGTCCTGTCATCGACAAGCAACTCGCTCTGAGTTGGTTTCATTTCGTCGTCGCGGTTGCCTTATAGAGCATTCGTTTCTCTAGTGGGCATTTCAAACAAAAAACCGGCACAAAGCAAGCGTTGGTTGGCCACATCTCGAAGCAAATTGAATTTTAGACCCGCTGCCAAGTCAGCCAACCATCGGCGATCAGCGGGTTGGTCGATGTGAAGAAGTCATCTTTGGTTGCAATCAATGACTCATTTTTACGCAATTTCGACATTTTCATTTCGTCAAATTGGCATGAGTGAACGATGATTGTGGGTCGACAACGAAATCCAATCGCTATTGACGGGTTCATTTGCAAGGAACAAACAATTTCGCCAACAAAAACGAGACAATTTTGCCGTTGCAATGGGTTTCCGTGGCCCTTCAACTGGGCTGGCATTTCGCGGTATCATAACATTCCCCTGATTTTGCCCCCAAAGACGTACCAAGCAAAATTACGAAAAATCTAAGACCGTTGTTTGAGTTTTTTAACTCTTGAAAGAGGGCCAATTGACCACCACTCCGAAAAATGACGCTCTGAATGTTGTCCTCGGCGGACTCATGCGTCGCTATTCTGAACGAGTACCCGATGTTTCGCGCGTCATTAGTTGCATGGTGCAAGACGGGCTGATCGCGACCGCCAACGACATCGAAAACGACCATATCGCGTTTCGTACGATGGGAGTTCCCCAATTGGGGATCAAATCATTCGAGAAGATATTTCTCCATTATGGATATCAACGAAGAGATCCTTATTTCTTTGCAGAAAAAAAGCTGGATGCGTTTTGGTATGCACCGCCGGAAGAGCATTTTCCCCGAATTTTTGTCAGTGAGTTGCGAGTCGGCGATCTTTCACAGGCTGCCCAGAAAATTATCCACTCCTATACAAATGAAGTCCTTGCCGATCCGGTTGACTCATTGGACCTCGACAACGGCTTGGCAGTCGACGAGTTTTTACATTCGCCCTTGTGGCGAACACCGACGCTGACCGATTACCTCCGTTTGGCTGAAGAGAGTGAATATGCCGCGTGGGTGATTTACAATCGCTACTATCTCAATCATTTTACCATCAGCGTCCATAACCTGCCGGCCAATTTCAATACAATCGACGCATTCAATCGCTATCTCGATAGCCGTGGATTCAATTTGAATAATTCCGGTGGGAAAGCCAAGAAAAGCCCCGACGGTTTACTCAACCAGGGCTCAACGGTCGCCGGCATGGTCGATGCCACTTTTTCAGATGGGCAAGGTGGCACGATCGTCCATCGAATTTCGGGCTCCTACGTTGAGTTTGCTGAACGCTTGGTCCTGCCGCAATTCGCGCATTTGAAGCCCGAAGAGATTCGGCGTCACCATCGTCGAGATGGTTTTGAGGCACAGAACGCCGATAAGATTTTCGAAAGCACCTATTCGACACAAACCAATCGCTGATTGACATTGGTTGAATCGAAGACCGCCCGACCCACTTCCACTTGAACGGTAACACCATGTCAACCTATGCCCGACCCAAGTCCGTGCCCGCCGCAACGGCGCCGGCCAAGACCATTTTTTTGGTCGCCAGTGGCGACTTGCGAATTTCTGCGAACGAGGTGTGTTGGGCCGCTCAACAGGAAATGGAATCTGCACTTCAACAAGCGATCAGCAGTTGTGGGTTCCGACTCAAGCGTGCTCATCAACCGAGAAAAGGGGAGCAACATGGGTTTATCAGTTCGCAAAAACAAGGGATGGAAGTTTTTTCCAAAATCGATCCCCAAGCCCCGTTGATCGTCGCGGAAGCCGTTTGGCAATACAGCCATCATGTTTTGGCAGGTTTGCTTTCTCATCGTGGCCCCCTATTGACGGTCGCAAATTGGTCGGGGCAGTGGCCCGGTTTGGTTGGGATGTTGAACTTGAACGGCTCTTTAACAAAAGCGGGTGTGGACTACAGTACCCTGTGGGGCGAGGATTTCGCGGCTCCTGATTTTCGGAAGAAACTGAATCAGTGGTTGACGACCGGAAAATTGAAGCACGCCACACGACACGTGACGCCACTTTCCAAGGTAACGATCAATGCCAACTGTCAGAACTTGGGCAGCGCATTGGCCGAGCAAATGCTGCACGACAAGGCCATCATCGGCGTGTTTGATGAGGGCTGTATGGGAATGTTCAATGCCATCATCCCGGATCACCTGCTCAACCCGACTGGTGTTTTCAAAGAGCGCTTGAGTCAGTCTGCTTTGTATTTTGAATCGCAACAAGTTTCCGACGACGAAGCGCTCGCCGTTCGTCAATGGATGGAAAAAAAAGGGATGGTGTTTGATGTTGGCCCTGACCCGCTGACGCAGCTGTCCGATCAACAGATTTTGCGGCAATGCAAAATGTATATCGCTGCGGTGCGAATCGCTGACGATTATGGCTGCGATGCGATTGGCATCCAGTACCAACAAGGTCTGAAAGATTTGATGCCAGCCAGCGATCTCGTCGAAGGTACGTTAAATAATTCTGATCGTCCCCCGGTTACCAGTCGCGATGGAAAACGAGTTTTGTATCGGGGACAGCCGCTACCTCACTTCAATGAAGTCGACGAATGCGCTGGCCTCGATGGTTTGATGACCTATCGAATTCATCGCGCGATGGGGCAACCGCCGGAGAATACTCTGCATGACCTGCGTTGGGGCGATTGGGATCAATCCGGAACGACCGACGAGTATGTTTGGGTGTTTTTAATTAGCGGAAGCGTGCCGCCACAACATTTGATCGGGGGTTGGAAAGGGGCCAAGAGTTTCCGGCAACCCGCGATGTATTTTCCGTCCGGCGGTGGGACCATTCAGGGAATTTCCAAGCCCGGCGAAATCGTTTGGTCAAGGATCTTTGTCGCGAATAACCGTTTGCATCTCGACATCGGGCGCGCCGGAGTCGTCAAACTTCCCGCATCGGAAACGGCACGTCGATTGGCTGCGACAACGCCGCAGTGGCCGATCATGCACGCCGTGACCTATGGGGTTTCCCGCGATCAAATGATGGCACGCCATAAAAGCAATCACATCCAAGTGGCCTACACCAAATCGGAGGAGACGGCCGATGAAGCCATGTGGGTGAAGGCGTCGATGGCCCAGCGTCTTGGTATGAATGTCAGCATTTGCGGCTCGCGAAAAAATGGTGCGGCGTGGTAGATCCATTGCCTAGCTGCGCCGCGCCGAGGCCAAAAATCTCCAGGGTTCAGAATTTTAACCGGATGGTTCTTTGAAACTCAAATGTCAGCCTGCCGATTTTCAAGTGGAAGAGCTTACCTCGCGCCAGCCGCTGAGCGGCAATTTCGCCTTGTATCGTTTAATGAAGCGCTCACTGGGCACGCTTGAAGCGGTTGACGAAATCGTCTCGCATTGGCAATTGCGCCGCGATTCATTGTCGTTTGGCGGCTTGAAAGACCGGCACGCTATTACGCTGCAACATCTCACGATCGACAATGGTCCACGCGAAAACTTTTGTGGCGAGTTGTTGGAATTGGAATATCTGGGCCAAACGTCGACTCCGTTCACGCCCCACGATATCAGTGGCAATCGGTTTGAATTGGTCATGCGAGATCTTTCCTATGCCGAATGCGAGTTCGCGGATCGAGCTCTGGAAAGCCTCTCTGTGACAGGACTACCCAATTATTTTGATGATCAACGCTTCGGCTCGGTCGGTCAATCAGGCGAGTTTATTGCCGTTCCCTGGTGCCTGGGAGATTACGAACGGGCGCTTTGGTTGGCGTTGGCCGAACCACACGATGATGATGATCCCGGAGAACGAGACCAGAAACGAATTCTGCAAAAGAACTGGGGAAATTGGCCGGTTTGTTTGCGGTTGTTGCGGCGATCGTATCGTCACAGCCTCGTGCTGTTTCTGGCGGGAAAAAGAAACAAGGGAACAAACCCGCCGTCACAATCCTCAGCAAACGCAACAGAGGGCGACGTAGTTCCTGCCGTTACTGACTTCCGCGGTGGTGTTGCGCGAATGAAGGCCGATCTGCGAGGGCTGTATCTGGCTGCCTTTCAAAGTCACCTTTGGAATCGAATGTTGGCGACCTATTTGCGTCAGTCCTGTCAATCGAGCGAATTGTTCGACGTGCCGTTACAGATGGGCCCGGTGCCATTTTTGCGCCGGTTGTCAGCGAAACAGCTGGAGCAGTTTTCGACTACTTTGCTGCCACTTCCTTCGGCCCGGCAGAATTTGACCGAAGGCCCCATTTGCACGTTAACGGAAAACGTCGTGCGTGAATTCGGCCTGGAAATCCGACAGTTGCGCGTGGCCTATCCGCGGGGAAACTTTTTTCCCAAAGGGGAGCGACCGATTTTGTTGCAGCCGACCCATTTGGAGTCGGAATTCGATGCTGACCAATTGTATCCGGGCAAACATCGACTGGCTTTAAGGTTTGAATTACCCCGCGGTTCGTATGCCACGATTCTGGTCAAGCGACTGACGTTGCCTGCTCATTCGAACTAACGTCTATCGAGTACTCAATCGAAAATTTCTTTGTCTCCCAGACAGGGCAAATCCAATTTTTTCTCTTTGGCACAAGCAATTGCGGTCTCGTATCCCGCGTCGGCATGTCGCATGACACCGGTGCCGGGGTCGTTGAACAGCACGCGTGCCAAACGAGCATCGGCTGCACTCGAACCGTCGGCGACGATTACTACACCGGCGTGTTGGGAAAAACCCATGCCGACACCGCCGCCATGGTGCAGACTGACCCAAGTTGCTC
Source organism: Mariniblastus sp. (assembly GCA_031409295.1). GTDB lineage: Bacteria > Planctomycetota > Planctomycetia > Pirellulales > Pirellulaceae > Mariniblastus. Next base: position 42,190 of record JANNWZ010000154.1, on the reverse strand, counting down.
CGGAGGCAGTGTTCAACAATGCGTTTAACAATGGCCAATCCGAAACGGCATCCGAACCATCGAGCATTGATTCGGTTTCGCGATTGGGGCTGGCGACGGAACCCGAATCCAGATGGTCCCTGCCAATGACGATCGGAGCTGACAACTCACCGGTGCGGACCATTTCGTTGAACGCCAGACCTAAACGATGTCGATCGCCCAATCCAATCCAACAAATTCGGGCTGGCAGTCCCTGAAATTTTATTTTTTCGGCTGCCATGTCCAACCAATTGTGTAAGTGTTGATTGTCGGGAATCAGCTGTTTGACTTTGCGATCAGTCGCCCAAATGTCAGCCGGATCTCCGGATAGGGCTGCCCAGCGAAACGGTCCGATCCCCTCGCAAAATAATGGCCGGACATAAGCCGGTACGAAGCCGGGAAAATCGAACGCATCCGTCACGCCAACTTCGAAAGCCATTTGTCGCAAGTTGTTGCCGTAATCAAACACCGGAATCCCCTGGCGATGAAATTCCAGCATCGCGCGAACATGCGTTCCCATCGATGTTTTGGCGGCAGCGATAACTTCAGTTGGATGTGATAATCTTTCGGCAGCGGCTCGCTCTAACGACCATCCGATTGGCAAATATCCATTCAAGGGATCATGCGCTGACGTTTGGTCAGTCACAGCATCGGGCCGAACACCCCTTCGCAATAATTCCGGTAAGATCACTGCGGCGTTACCCAACAAGCCGATTGAAACCGCTTGTCCGTCCGCTGCCGCGGATTCGATCATCTTTAAGGCGTCGTCCAGCGAATCCGTCCTTCGATCCAGGTAACCCGACTCGATGCGTTTGTCGATGCGCGTCGGATCGCACTCAATGGCCAGCATACAGGCTCCGGCCATCGTGGCGGCGAGCGGTTGGGCGCCTCCCATACCACCGAGTCCAGCCGTCAGAATCCATTTGCCGGTTAAGTCGCCGCCGAAATGTTTTTTCCCCATGGCGACAAAGGTTTCGTAGGTCCCTTGAACGATGCCTTGGCTGCCGATGTAGATCCAAGATCCGGCCGTCATCTGACCATACATCATCAGACCCGCACGATCGAGTTCGTGAAAATGCTCCCAGGTCGCCCAATGAGGAACCAAATTGCTGTTGGCGATCAACACACGCGGAGCATCGGCATGGGTTTTAAAAATCCCGACCGGTTTCCCCGATTGCACCAAGAGTGTTTCGTCCGCTTCGAGTCGTTGCAACGATTGGACAATTTTGTCGTAGCAATCCCAATTTCGAGCGGCGCGACCAATACCGCCGTAGACTACCAGTTCCGCCGGATTCTCGGCGACGTCCGGATCCAGGTTATTCATCAGCATTCGCAACGCTGCTTCGGAAAACCAGTTTTTGCATGTAATCGAAGTACCGCGAGGCGCTCTAATATTCGTTCGGTCGGGCTGGGACATCAAGTTTATGAATCGTAAAGGGAGGAACGGGGTTTGAAAACGCTGACCGCAACACTAGCATTATTGTAGATTACTTTGCCTTCGTACAGCGACAAATCGGCCGCCAATGCCAAACACGATCGGATATTGATTTCAGTGATTCCGCCAACGACACAACAGGTTTTGATTGATTACCGTATCGCCACAATGCGCGATGATTTAGGTGTGCCCTATGGGATGTTGGACGATCATTGGATCGGCATCGCGGATGGAAAAATCACCTGGATTCGGCCGCCGGGTAACCAATCACCTCAAGATCTCGCAATCGATGTAATCTCGGGAAATGGAAGACTGCTAACTCCGGGCCTCATCGATTGTCACACCCATTTGGTTTACGGGGGGAATCGCGCCGACGAATGGGAACGCCGGTTGGGCGGTGAGTCGTATCAGTCGATCGCGGCCGGCGGGGGCGGTATTTTGTCGACTGTGCAAGCCACCCGATCCGCCAGCGAAGAAGAATTGTATGCCTCGGCAGTCAAGCGGCTGAATCGATTGGCACAGGAAGGTTTGACAACAATTGAAATCAAGTCGGGTTACGGTCTGGATTTGGAAACTGAGCTCAAGATGTTGCGAGTCGCGCGACGGTTGAGTTCGGCGTTACCCATCGATATCGAAACCACTTTGCTGGCCGCCCATGCGATTCCTCGCGAATTCTCTGGCCGGGCCGATGCCTATGTCGATTTGGTCTGTGAAGAGATGATTCCGGCGGCACGCGGATTGTGTTCGGCCGCCGATGTGTTCTGCGAGACAATTGCTTTTAATTTGAGTCAATCGCGCCGCGTTTTGGAAACTGCCGTGCGCTACGGAATGAAAATCAAAATTCACGCGGAGCAATTGAGCCATACGGGTTCGGCAGTGATGGCTGCTGAACTCGGTGCACTGTCGGTCGACCATATTGAATACTTGACCGACGCCGATTGCCGATCGTTAGCCCAAAATGGCACCGTAGCAACTCTTTTGCCCGGCGCGTTTTATTTTTTGCGAGAGACTCAATCGCCACCGATTCGAGCCTTGGTTGACAACGACATTCCGATGGCGATCGCCACGGATTCGAATCCGGGCAGTTCACCGTTTCTGTCGTTATTAACGGTGGCAAACTTGGGCTGTGTCTTATTTGGATTGACTCCCGAACAAGTGTTGGCGGGTGTGACCCGCAATGCTGCGCTGGCCCTTGGTTTACTGGGTAGTCGGGGAACCATCGAAGTCGGTAAGAACGCTGATTTTGCCGTTTGGGACGTAAAGACTCCCGCCGAGATCATGTATGCGGTCGGAGGAAATCCTTGCGTTGGAGTTTTCAAGAATGGGGTTTTGAGATGAGCCGTGCCCTGAAATTCGACAAGAAATTGACACGACTCGCCGATCGCCACCATCTGATTGCGAAACTTTGCCTCGCAACCCACCGTTTTGCTGGCTCCGTCAGCGGTTCATGCCCGTTGTCGCGGGCGATCGCCGGCCCCCGGCAAGGCAAAGCCACCACGTTAGTGCGTTTCAATGCTCCACGAGCTGCTGTTTCGAACCTGTGGTGTTGAACGCCAAGTCGTACGCGACGATGAGAGCACTTCTCCTGCGGTTTGCCGTTAATAAGCGAATAGATCAACCGTACCTAAAGCCTTGGCACGAGTGGTTCGTGGGGCGGTGTATAGCGAAAAGGGTCAGAAAATCGCAAAATAGTTCAAATTCGCGATCCCGGATAGGAGCTCAAAAAGTTATAATGGTATGGCTTTAATGGCATAACGGGGGTTAAGGAATTTTCGCAAGCTCCCTCCTTTTTTGTAAACCTCATTTAACTTCTAAGATGAACCAAGAATCTCCATCCCCTCGTCGCGAAGAGAATTTGTTGGCACCTGAGTTGTCACCCTCAATGGAAATTTCCAACGCCGAATTCGACAAGAAATTTGATGAACTATTGACCGACGATTCCGCCAGTGATTTGGACGAAGATTTCGAAGACGAATTGGCGTCAGAAATCGGTGCTCGACATGCCCGGAAACGAAAAGGCATGCATTGCTTCCATTGTCATCGCCACGAGGGGCATTTTTTGGCGTCCGCGAGTCGCTGGTATTATAGTTACCTCGTCGGATTGACGTTTGGGTTGATTCGACTGGTAGGGCCGTTTCAATGCCAATGCTGTGGTGCCAAGCGATTGATGTTTGCGGATTGGGCAAATCTTCGATACTTGATGCGAGACAAAGGCGCTGTCGGGAATCCAAAGTCTTCTCGGAGTCGTCGTTCAGGATAAAAAACCGCTAGCAAAGAACGCTGATATTGTTGGTTGGCTGGCTGTTCTTTAATCTTTGACGACAACCGACGCGATCGCCGGTGTTGCAGGTTGCCAGTTTTAGGAAACACTAGTTCAAGGAATGAACATGTCGAGACCTCGCATGGATGTGGTGATTCCTGTGTTCAATGAACAGGAAATCATTGAATTGCTCCATCGACGCGTGACGTCGGCTTGCGAACAAACCAAACTCGATTTCTGTATTATTTATGTTGATGATGGTAGCACGGACCACACGGTGGACTGGCTCGTTGACAATGCCGTTAAAGCAACCAATTCGCGCGGGTCAATGCTGCTGATCCGATTGTCGAGAAACTTCGGACAGCCGGCGGCAATCATGGCGGGCTTACAGGCCTCCCGTGGAGACGTTGTGGTTCTGATGGACGGGGATTTGCAGGATCCGCCCGAACTTATTCCGCAATTGGTCGATCGCTGGCGCGCGGGTGACGAGATCGTAATCGCGCAACGAACCTCGCGCGACGAAACATTTTTTCGAGGCTTGGCGTTCAAGGCCTTTCATAGGTTATTCCGATATTTGGCCGATTCCAAAATTCCGCCGAACACCGGCACGTTTTGTTTGCTTAACCGGACCGCGGTCGAGGCGATCGGCAGTTTGCCGGAGTCGCACCGTTTTTTCCCCGGCTTGCGCGCCTGGGTGGGGTTTCGTCAATCGAATTTGTCGTTTCAACGTCCTCCCCGCGCCGGTGGGCAACCGAAACAGACTTTCTCGCGGCTGTTGCGCTATGCCCTCGATGCGGTCTTTGGATACTCACTGAAGCCGCTGAGGGTGTTGACTGGCAGCGGCGTGCTGATCTGCAGCGCGGCCTTCGCGATGATGACTTGGTTTATTTTCAAACGGCTGATCGGTTGGGAATCGGCTTCCATGGGATTCACAACGTTAACGTGCGCGGTATTTGGTCTAGGAGGATTTCAGCTGGTGGGGCTGGGGATTTTGGGGGAGTACATTGGCCGGATTTACGATGAAGTCAAAGGGCGACCAGCGTTTATTGTGTCGCAGGAGATTCGTTCGGTGAATACTTTCCAGGACCTGACCTCCGACGAACGGGGCGTGGTCAGGCGCAAGGCTGGATAGGAAAAACGGTGTCGCTGAAACTACGGTGGCTTCTTCAGGTGCAATCAAAAAAAGCAGGGACTTTCGCCGATGGGTCGCGAAAGAAATTTGTGACAAAGCTGAAATACTGGGCAATGTTGGCGCTGGCGTGTTGGTTGGTCGGCTTTTATTGCTGCCAACTCAACCGACAGTTGTATCAACATCAGAGTCCGTTTTATGATTCGCTGAGTTACTACGAACAACTCTTTCGAGTCATGACACTGTCACGCGAGCAGGGATTCTCAGCGGGATTCCACGAGGCAAGTTTCGTCACGACGACGGTTAGTCTGCCATTTATCATCGCGGCCAGTATCGCGCCAATTGTGGCACCCAGTCGAGCGGTCGGCAGCTGGATTCAAACGGGATTGTTATTCCTGTTTCTAATCAGTCTGCACAGCTATTTGACAACGATGCGCGGATTGAGACCGTCGACGGCGATGCTCGGCTGCCTGACGTTTCTCGGCGCGGGGTGTCTGTATTTCGACAATGGAGGATTGTCGGATTTTCGCATGGACCTGGGATTGTGTTTGACGTTTGGCATCACGGCCTGCTTATTTCTGTCGGCGCGCGATCAGCCAACCTGGTGGCGATTCGGATTGTTGGGCGTGGCTGCCGGAGCTTGTTGTTTGTCCCGAGCTACCGCGCCGATTTATTTGTTGGCAGCGCTGTCGCCGATCGTGCTGTTAGATTTGTTAGGCTGCTCCTTCAAGCAACCTCTGTTGTTCAAAGTGAAAATTCTGGGCTATTTGTTTTCTTGTTTGATCGTATTGACCGTCGCGGGCTGGTTTTACTTTCTTAATTTTGACTATTTGTATTTCTACTATGCCGTCTGGAATACGGATGCCAATGCCGGAATTCCCTGGCGGGAAACAATGAAACACCCCAAAATGGTGTTGCGTTGTCTGGGAGATTCGCTGCCAGCGTTGTTTCTGGCTTGGGGTTTGGGTTTGGCGGTAGTTTCAAAAACAACGACGCCGCCCAATTTTTCGGTTCAACCCGCTGGCAAGCATCGTACTTGGGACTGGGAAATTCTCTGGATTGGAATCGCTCCGATCGCAATTTTGATGGCGCGGCGCGCGGGAATCAATCCATTCGTCGGCATGCCGGCAGTCATCGGATTGATTCTATTTTTCCTCATTCCGGTTCTGCGTCGGCTGGAACAACACGGATCCAAGAATCTCCATCGCTACATGTGGATTTGCCTATGTCTATGTCTATTGGTCGCGAGTGCCCGCGGATCGCGCCGGCATCAACAACGATCCAATTTTGATCTAATGTCGGCGCACCATCGACTAATCGATCAAATTCTGGCTGACAACTTGCCTTCCGGGCGAACGCAAATCTGTTTTGGTGTTGTGCAATTGACCGAGTTGAACACGCACAGCCTGTATTCGACGTTGCTGTTTGATCGTCCGAATGCCGACCGTCACTTGAATCATGTCGAAATCGAAGGCACTGAAATGACGCGCGCGCCAATTTTCGGCGTCCCGGCGGTGGCCGATTGGCAACGAGTTTTCGGAACCACTGACGAGGAGAAAATCACTTACCTCATGCAACAAGCCGAATTGAAAATTGACTACTTGGTCATACCGGATGCCGCGAGCGCGAAATCGCTCGCCGATACCTACAAACACAACATCATTAACCGCTTATTGGTGCCAGTGCGCAAAAAAGTGTTGGCGGGCGCATGGCAGAAAATTTCCGGGCCGGTACAGGTGAACTCTGGTCAAGTGGTGGAAATCTATCGCAACCGAGCCAAGGCTTCGGCAATGGATTTCAATTGGTCTACTGATTGAGCCAGGGCCACCCGTTCACGTTCGACGATTTCCGGTGGCGCACTGTTCATGAATTTTTCATTGGCAAGTTTAGCCTGTTTGGCTGTTATGCCAGTCTCGATTTTTGCGCGTTCTTTCTCCAGCCTCGCCGTTTCTGCTGTTTTGTCGATTAGACCTGCCAAGTCTACGAAGATTTCCAATTCGGGCAAAACAAACGGAGCGTTGATGGCGGGCGGGACAATCTTCGGACCCATTTCCGACAATTCGGCGGCAGCCATACTTTTGAAGTAGCTTGCCATCGGACGGAGCGGCGCTGCAATCGACTCCGTGCACCGAACAGCGAAACGAATTTCTTTTCGAGGCGGCAGGTTTTGTTTGGCTCGAATTTCGCGCAGGGCGGCCAACGTCTGTTGATACATGGAAAACTGTTGTTCGATTTCAGGACTTTGCCAGCGCGAGTCAATCCGAGGCCATTGGGCCGCGATCAAACAAGGACTCGCGGCCTCAACTGCGGCAAATCCTCGTGCCCCAGCAAGTTTCGCCAGGTTTTGCCAAATCTCTTCGGTGATGAACGGGACGACGGGATGCAAAAGGCGCAACAAGGAATCCAATGCAAAGGCCAACATGCGTTGAGCATGCGGTCGAGCCGCCGCATCGGTAAATCGATCTTTCAATATTTCAACATAGAAACTGCAAAAGTTATCCCAGGCAAAATCATACAGCTCGCGTGTCGCGTCAGCGAATTGAAAATGTTCAAATTTGTCGGTAACACTTTGTGAAACGGTTGCCAATCGGCTGAGCATCCAACGATCCTCGATCGTCAAATCGGCTTCAACAATCGGCGCGGGAGAATAGCCGCCCAAATTCAACATGGCAAAACGGGAAGCGTTCCAGAGTTTATTGATGAAATTGCGCGCGACCTCGAATCGTTCGCTGGTTACTGCGCCGCGAGGCAACGATTTTTCGGCATCGGTCGAAGCCCATTGCGTGGAAAATTCCTGTTTGCAACCAGGACAGGCTAGTTGGGGCAACACGCGGTTCTTTTTGGTTTGATCAAACGTATGCGCACAATGCGGGCATTCAAATTGAACGGGAATCCGTACGTCTTGCGTCTCCGTCGTCAAATGGGCCATGCCAAACCGAAGTGCATCGGCACCAAATTTTTCGATGACGTCGAGCGGATCAATGCCGTTTCCTTTGGATTTTGACATCGTCTCGCCGAATCCGTCCTGGATTTTCGGATGAATGAACACCTCTTTGAACGGGACTTCATTCAAATTGTTCAACCCCATCAGCACCATTCGAGCGACCCACAACGAAATGATATCGCGACTGGTGATCAATGTACTGGTTGGGTAAAAGTATTTCAGTTCCGGAGTTTGTTGCGGCCATCCCAAAGTCGAATGCGGCCACAGTGCCGAGCTGAACCACGTATCCAAAACGTCTTCTTCCCGCACCATTCCCAGTTTGATCAAGTCGGATTCCAGCGATTCGTTATTCGACTGGACGCAGACATGCACGGTAGCACATGGCAATCCCAATAGCGCTCGTTTTTCCGCATCGTTCTCACTATTCAATTCAACTTGTATCGAAGCGCCTTGGGGATCGTAGCTGTTCAACGCTTGAATTTGAGATTTCAGAACCTGAACTGCTTTTTCTGACGAGCAACCCAACGACCAAACTGGAATTTGATGGCCCCACCATAACTGCCTCGAAACCGGCCAATCCCGTTTTTCGCCAAGCCAATCCAGGTAGCTGCGTTCATAGCGAACTGGATAGATTTTTACGCGAGAATCCCTGACCGCTTGCATGGCGGACTCCGCCAATGAATCCATTTTGACGAACCACTGATCCGCCAAAAACGGTTCGATCGGAGTCTTGCTGCGATCGGACATCGGCATTTCAATTTCGCGGTCCTCAACTTTTTGCAAAAGTCCAATCGCTTCCAAATCATCAACCACGGCAGTCCGCGCCTGTTTCATCAGCAGGCCTTGATATTTGCCGGCCTCGAGGTTCAGTGAACCATCCCGATTCATGATGTTGATCAACGGCAATCCGCAACGTTTTCCGACTTCATAGTCGTTGGGGTCATGGGCCGGTGTGATCTTGACACAACCGGAGCCCAATTCCGGCTTGGCCCAAGTATCGGTGACCAAGGGGATAATACGATTGACCAATGGCAACATCAGTTTTCGTCCCGCTTGCGCCATGTTGCGAAGAATTTCCAATTGCGGCAACATCGTTTGGCGTCGAATTGCGACCGCTTCGAGATCAGCCTGTATATTTTTTTGCTCAGCGGACGAAGCGGTTTTCAATTTTTCCGTCAGCTCCGACGCGATACGATCGAAGGCCGCGGCCGGATCGGGATGCACGGCGACTGCGGTATCACCGAGCATGGTTTCGGGTCGAGTGGTCGCGACGATAACATGCGCCGGTTCATTCCCCTGCGGATCGATGACGGGATACATGAAATGCCAAAAGTTGCCTTGTTTGGTTTCATTGATGACCTCGTCGTCGCTAACCGTGGTTTGCAAAAACGTATCCCAATTGACCAGCCGCTTGCCGCGATAAATTAGCTGTTTGTCAAACAGATCAAAAAAAGTATGCCGCACGGCGGTGGCACACATTTCGTCCAGCGTAAATCGAGTCCGCTGCCAGTCGCAGCTGCAACCCATTTTTTTGAGTTGGCCCAAAATGCGTCCCTCGTATTCTGTTTTCCAATCCCAAATTCGCGCAACCAGTTTTTCGCGGCCTAAATCGTGGCGTGTTTTGTTCTCTTGCTCCCGAAGTCGACGCTCCACAACGGCTTGAGTGGCGATGCCCGCGTGGTCGGTTCCGGGCATCCACAGCGCATTGAAACCTTGCATCCGTTTCATCCGGATTTGAATGTCCTGCAACGTATTGTTCAGAGCATGTCCCAAATGCAAGGCGCCGGTTACGTTGGGAGGAGGAATCACGATCGTAAACGGGGTTTTCGATGCGTCGGGTTCGGCATGGAAATAACCGCCGTCCTCCCACATGGCATAGAGACGGTCTTGAGATTCTAAGAAATCAAATCGGCTGGGAATATCGTCCGGGTTAAACATGTTATTAGCGGTGGTCGTGCACCCATTCCTGCGGCGTAGAAATCCGAATGTCAAAAAACGTCAGTTGAAGGTTATAAGCAAAAACGGGATTTTCCCCAACTGGTATGCGCCTTCGCCGATAAACAAATACTCGCTGTTCACTGATTGATTCGGGGGGATAAATCACGGATGATAAAGCCATGCGGGCAGCCGGAATTGCTTTCACCCGCTGCGCTCCGCCCACATTTGGTTTTTGCCGCCGGGCTCCCTTCCCTAAAAAAATGGTTTGAATTTACGATGCCCAAATGGTGCGAAGGAGTCATTACCAATCGACGGAATTGGTCGCCTGGACTATTCACGATTCGAATACGAGTTCCCGATATTGAGCCGTTCTTACCAGGACAATTCTTGCAATTAATGGTTCACCAACAGGATTCAGTTGAATCGGAACCAAAACTAATCAATCGCCCCTATTCTGTGGCCTCTCCTCACGGCGACGAACTGGAGTTTTTTATTGTCGTGGTGGACGATGGTGAACTGACTCCCAAATTATGGGAACTTCAGGAAGGTCAACCGATCCATGTCTCACAACGGGCAGCGGGGAGTTTTACTTTGCAAAAAACGCCGGCCGCGCGATTAGCCTGGCTGTTCGCGACAGGGACTGGGCTGGCTCCCTACATCGCGATGCTGCGAACGGATTATGCCTGGGAAAAATTTCAGCGGATTATTGTTGTCCATGGCGTCCGCAAAATTACCGACCTCGCCTATACGGAAGAATTGTTGGATCTAGAACAACGATTCCCGGGACGATTCAAATTGATCCAAACTCTAACGCGTGATCAGTCGCCAAATTGCCTGACTGGTCGCATTCCGGACTTGATCGAAAACGGATCTTTGGAACACCTGGTGGGCGACGAAATGAGACCGGAAACATCATCGGTCCTGCTTTGTGGCAATCCAGCCATGCTTGACTCAATGGAACAATTGTTGGGAAAACGAAACATGACACTTCATCGCAGCAAGTCGCCGGGGCAGATCGTATTAGAACGCTATTGGTAAACCATGGCCTAAGTTGATCGATTGAATAGTGCGACCAAGGCAATTTCCCTGTTTTTCCTCAGTCCAAATCGATCGGGTTCGGGAAATTGCAAAAATTGGTATTATTGAGGAAACGTGTTCCCTGTTTACAAAGGATGAATTTGTGAGTTTAAATTCCGGTTTTGAACACATCGTTCGCGAAAACGAGTCGTTATCTCGATTCACCCGCTTAAATGTCGGTGGTGTCGCGGAATTTTATGCGGAACCAACATCAATCGAGGAATTGATTGCATTGGTGAAACGATTCTCCGACCACGATCTGCCAATTCGTATGCTCGGTAATGGTTCCAACTTGTTGGTCCGCGGGACTGGAGTTGCCGGCTTGGTTGTGCAGTTGTGTGCTCCTGCTTTTTGCACGATTGAGATTGAAAACAATTGCCTGACCGCGGGTGGCGGAACACAAATCTCACATTTCGTCGCCGCGGCCGTGCGCGCTGGATTATCGGGACCCGAGCAACTGGTTGGTATTCCAGGCACCATTGGCGGCGCCTTACATAACAACACTGGCGCCCACGGGATCGATATTGGCTCGTGGGTGCAATCCGTTGAATTGTTGAACCGCGCCGGAAATCGTAGCATGCGCGACAAACATTCGTTATCGTTTTCCTATCGTCAAAGCAGTATCACAGAATTGGTGATTCTCAGTGCCAAGTTTCAATTCGAACCGGAAGACTCAGCTTTGCTCACCCGGCAAATGCAAAAACAGTGGATTGTTCGCCGCGCTACCCAACCACCGTCGGAAGAAAATTCGACCTACATTTTCAAGGACCACGGAGGCGAGACTGCCGCAGAATTGATCGACCGAGCCGGACTGAAGGGGACCAGGGTAGGAAAAGTTGAAATTTCAGACAAAAACTCGAATTTCTTTGTCGCTCACCCCGGTGCTACTAGCGATGAGGTGATTCAATTAATGGAGTTGGTTCGGACACAGGTAGGTGATCGCTTGCAAGTTCAGCTGGAAAACGCGATCTGTATTTGGTGAGCAATCGCTGCCAGTTCCCGAAAGAATTTACCGTTCCAGACTAACTCCGATTTCGCCTCAAGATTTTCTGTCAAAAAATACGAAAAACATTCAATCAGGAATCACTTCCTGTCGAAACGACTCGTTTTTTGAGATGGATCATGGCGAAACGCAAGGAAGATTTGCTTACACGTTTACTCTCGGGACTTTCCGTTCGCGGTATCCTTCTTCACCCAGCCACACTGTTCGTGGTGGCGTCAAGTTTTACGATCGGGGTTGCCGTTCATCTTTGGAACCGACATCAGGAAGCAATTGTCGATCGAGAAGACTACCGATTGACCGTTGACAAAATTCAATTGAATGACCCGCCGCTATGGAGTGAAGGTGATCTTAAAAAGTTGGTGCTCGACCATGTTACCAGCGATCAAACGGCTTCCCTGCTCGATACTGCATTGGTAGCGCGGACGGTCGAAACATTCAAAACCGTGGGCTGGGTCGAACAGGTCCGCAGAGTCGAAAAATCAAAGGCGGGACTGTCGATTGAATTGGTTTACCGGGAACCGATTGGCATGATTGAACTCAATAAACTCACGATTCCTGATTGGCCCGCCGACGAGGACGGCCAACTCATGCCGGTGGATCGACAAGCGATTATTTTGCCTGCCAAATTGGTAGCGGCAGAATCGTTGTTGAGATTTTCAGTTTTTGATCCGATTCGATTCACCAAACTCGAAACCTGGACAGAATGGCCCGATGAACGAATCAAAGGTTGCGCAGAAATCAGCGAGGTCCTTGGATCGCGCTGGCAAGAACTCGGTTTGTATCGCATCGTGACCTTTCGTCGGCCCGATCGACAAATAGATCCCGATTCGCCCTTCGAGTTATGGCCGGCAAATGGAACCCAAGTCATTTGGGGCAATCCACCCGGACAGGAAACGCATCAGGAAGCATCGGCGAACAGGAAATTGGCCGCACTGGAAGAATTTGTCGCCAAATATGGACCGCTCAATACTTTGGCCCAAGGAAAGATAGATGTGCGATCCGGTAAAGCCATCGGCAGCAACGTGCAAACCGCCGAACTGGAATCCTACGATTGGAATCGTAAGTAATCAAGCTTGGGGGGATCGAGTCGTTTGCGGATGCTCGACGGATTGATTAAGATCTTGTCCACCCAGGTGTGATCCATCAGTTTCGGACATTCGCAATTTCAATTCTTCGCGAACAACCGCCATTTCAACAGGCGCCTCGATGCCAATCCGAACACCCCCTCCGGTGATTCGAACAACCGTTATCGAAATGTTTTCGCCAATCCAAATGCGTTCGCCAGTTTTGCGACTAAGCACCAACATCGTTAATTCCTTTTTAGAAAATATTCCCTTACTTCTTCCTTGGTGAGCGATAGCCACACTGAATAAACAACCACGCGGGGTTGGATCCGAGTCGGAAATCGCAACGAGAAGACCGCTGTTGTTTGCGAGAATAACTTTCAAGGAATGACTTGACAAGGATGGTCAAGTCCAGTTTTCCTGGTTTTCTCGGAATCTTAACTAAGAATAAAATATCCTGTTTTGCCCAGGTATCCTATTTTTACTATGTTATTCGCAAATCAATCCAAGCACGATCACCCAAGTCAGGGACTTACTCCGACTGCCCAATCCCAAACTAGGTCGTTGCTGTTGCTTGATTGGGTTGGAGTGCTTTCGATTTCAGTTTCAAAAGCAACCGGATTTCGTTGCCATCGTCGTTGAATTGAATATCATCCATAAAGTTCCGTATCAGCGTGAGACCTCTTCCACCGGCACCGGACAATTGACTCAAGTCATCGGCACTTTCCAGTTTGGCCACCGCATCGAAACCAGGGCCTTCATCGCGCACGAGGATCTTGACTTCTTTGCGGCTGAATTCAATGGCAAACCGCACGCGCCGTTCTTTAAATCTCTTGTCGTGTTTTCGCTCGCGGACAACTTCGGCGATCTCGCCGTCATGCAAGGCGCGACGGGCATCTTGTACCGCCAAACCGTCCAACTCCAAATTGCCATGGAACATGGCATTGATTAATGCTTCCTCAATCGCCACCATGCAATGACGTTGTTCCGAGGCGTCACCCAAGTCCAGATTTTCCATGGTAGTTTTTACGAAATCAGTCAACGGAGCAATCAGCGACTGATCGTTTTCGAGATTGAATTGGTACCTTGTGTTGGTATTGTACTTCATCAGTAGACCGAGCGATTTGTCGTGTTTGGCCAACGACAGAACCTGTTCCACTGTCTCCAACAAAGACCCTGCCAAGGCGCTTTTGGGCACATAGCTCGCTGCGCCTGCGGCCAATGCGGCGATCGCCAGTTCTTCACTTCCCCGGCCAGTAATTAAGACAATCGGCACATGCGGGTATTGCAGTTTCGCTTCGGCGCAGAGTTGAATACCGTCCATCTCCGGCATCTGCAAATCGGTTACGACGACATCCGGAAAGATCGCTCCGATCATCTCCAGTCCTTGGGCACCGTCTTCAGCAAACTGCACAAGCCAATCAAGTTTGGGTTTAAGCAACGCTTCGACCAACTTGCGATCAATTTCCGAATCATCAACAACCAGAATAATGGGCATCGTTCCTCCAGTGAGTTGCGGGCAACTCGAATTGGGAGTGGTGAAAGCAGAAGAACGTTTCTATGTCACAATAGTCTAGTCGATATTTGGGACAAAATAAAATAGAAAACGAAAATACTGATTATTTCGATGTTGCATCACAAGCCAATTTGAACGGAGAATCACGGGTTAAACGAACGCTGTTTAACCCCGCAGCTCAATCAAGTCGGTGTTTTCCGCCATTGCCGATCGCGGCTTGAGCATTTTTTCCGATTCGGATTTTAGCTGACCACACGCCGCCATAATATCCTGACCACGCGGCGTGCGAACCGGAGAAACGAAGCCGACCTCGTTCAAGTAGTCGGAAAATTGCTGGATTGCGGTGCCATCGGAACACTCATAGTTCGAACCGGGCCAGGGATTGAACGGAATCAGATTTATCTTCGCAGGTATGCCAGCCAGCCTCCGGACGAGCTCTCGAGCGTCGGCCAGCGAATCGTTGATGCCCTTGAGCATGACGTATTCAAAGGTGATCCGGCGCGCATTAGACAAGCCAGGATAGGAACGGCAGGCCGTCAATAATTGTTCCAACGGATATTTTCGATTGATGGGGACGAGGATATTTCGCAACTCATCATTCACGGCATGGAGGGAAATCGCCAACATCACCTTGATTTCCGCCCCGGTTCGATAAATCCCGGGCACCACACCGGATGTTGAAAGTGTAATGCGCCGACGTGACAGCCCCAATCCCTGTTTATCGAGGGCCAACAACAACGCCTGTTTGACATTCTCGAAATTCAATAGTGGTTCGCCCATTCCCATCATTACAATGTTCGAAACCTTGCGGCCCACCGTCGGAGCGATAACATCGGTCGCGAGCGCATGTTTTGGGAAATCGGCCAAGCGATCCCGGGCGACCAAAATCTGTCCCAAAATTTCTCCCGCGGTCAAATTGCGCACCAGCTTCTGCGTTCCGGTGTGGCAAAACGAACACGTCAACGAACATCCGACCTGACTACTGAGGCACAACGTACCCCGACCAGGTTCGGGAATGTAAACCGTTTCCACTTCCACGCCGGACGCATCGTTGGCACCCTCGGAAAATCGCAGCAACCACTTTCGTGTACCGTCGCCGGAAACCTGTTCCTGAAGAATCTCCGGTCTGGCCAGCGAAAAATTCTTCGTCAGCAATTCACGATGATCCTTGCCGAGATTCAACATCCTGGAAAATTCGCTGACTCCTCGAACATAGAGCCAGTTCCACAATTGAGAGACGCGCATCGAGCGCTGCTGTTCCGGTATTCCGACCGACGCTAAGGCAGCGAACAGCTGTAACCGATCCAGTCCTATCAGAGAAGGCAAAGTATTTGGCATGCGCAAGTCGCTTCAGAGATTAGCGTTTAGAAATTGGCCAGCACTTCGCCGCCTTGCATTGTCGCCAGCGCTCGCCAATTTTGCAGGTCGATCGAAGTAGGTACAAAATGCAACGAACCATCCGCATAGGCCACGTTGACTCCACCGGGATGCATGCTGCGAGCCGCGCGCCAACCATACGCGGCAAATCTTTTTTCCGGAAGCGGATTGATCGTCACTCCGAACACGTCCGGAGTCGCACTATTGGGACCATAATAGTGGTTGTACATCGTACAGCGGTATTCGCCATTGACCCACATGAATCCGCGGCGATTCGTAAAATTAAACAAGGACGCTGAACTGGCACTGGCGTCTGTCAACGGTGCACCGAACATAAACCGATAGACGGTTTGGGGAGACGTCTGAATCATGGTCGCGTTATTACTGTTTTCTGCGCCAGTTCCCAGCGAACTTTCTGAGAACATCGCCGTGTTGCTGGTCCCGTCGAAGACCTCGGCGATACGGGTATTCGAATTGACATAGAACATGCCATCGGCACCTTCATCCTGAAATGGCGTTCCACCGCCGGCACCCGTCCCGGTGCATGCAGCATAATTCGTCGGTCCCAAATTGGTCACACCAAATCCGCTGGAAACTGATTGCTGTTGATCGCTGGCACAAAGAAAGACTGGAACCAATTGGCCGGCGGCCAATATGTTCTGCGGATCGATCGCAAATCCCGGTGGGAGGAACAACGGCAAATTCAAATCAATCGTGTTATACAAATTCGCTTGTTCGAGGAAAGGTGACAAATGGGCCAGGGCGGACCAGCGATAAAAATTGTGAGCATGGGTCGGATTGCCAGGATACGCCCGCGCCGTCGAACCGACCGGATATAAGCCTTTCGCGCTTTCAAAGTTATGCGCCGCCAAGGCAATTTGGCGCAAATTATTGGAACACGCCGAGCGACGGGCGGCTTCACGAACGGCTTGTACCGCCGGCAACAGCATGCCGATCAGGATCCCAATGATGGCAATCACGACCAACAACTCAACCAATGTGAAACCCTGCCGATAAATCAACCGAGAAATTGAATCTCGATTATTTTTGCGATTCTTAAGACCGGTCGGCGAGATGTCCATATTTCTGTTCCAACACGTCTGTTAATTGAGAATTGAATCTTTTCTGGGCGTTAGTCAGATTCGACAATCGCCAAATTTTGACGTCGACGTCGGCCCAAAGCGCGGCCGACCAACAACATCACCGGAACTAGCGTCACCGGTTCGGGAATCGACGCGATGCGCAACACCTCACCTGGAACCTGCAAGCCGCCACCCCCCATAAACAATCCCCGGTTGGTGCCGCTTCCATCGGTCGCAAAACGATAAACGCCACCTTGGGCGGTTAGTGCTACCAAGACTTCATCACTACCCAGTGGCGAGGCCAAGATAAACGACGGAAAAGCCCCAATCCCCTGCGGGCCAGGACCCGTCGAAAAGTTCAAAGTTGCCGTTCCGGTTGCATCCAGTCGACTAACCTGACTGAGAAACAAACTGGCCACCCACAAATCGTTGCCCTGAAACCACAATCCCGAAGCGCCGTTGTACCCCGTCGCAAATTGGGAAATAAAATTTCCGGCGGCGTCATAGGTTAAGATCGCACCTGAGTTGAAACTGCCCACCGATAGATTTCCGTTTGGTCCAAACGCAAATGACGAAACGCCTTGCAAAGCAGGACCACCATTGGTAAACGATCCAAGTGACGTCCCGGCGGAATTAAACCTGGTAATCGAATTTCCATTCAAATTGGACACCAGGACATTTCCGGTCGTCGGATCGAATCCCAAGTGTGCCGGCGCATTCAAGTCGGTGTTCGCAAACACTCCTAGATATGCACCCGTTGTTCCATCATATCGCAATACCTGATTCGTATTTTGGCTGGCAACCAGTAGCTCTCCATTCGTATTGAATAGCATGCCAACAGCCCCATTCAATCCGCCGTTATTGGAGTTGCCAATAAACGAGCCCAAGAAACTTCCATCTGTTTCACTGTAACGAAGCACTTGGTTACCGAAATTGTCCGATACCAAAAAGTCAGCGCGGACCAGAGAAACGCCAAAAAACATGCCCAGCAAAATGCCCGCCAGCGAAAGGGCGCGTCGGATACGATCAAAGTTCATAATGTAATTTCAAGTAAAGGCCAAGTTGTGACTCGTGTTCACCCACAAGCGTAGAAGAAACCTACGCAACTGTCAACGATTACCGTGGATCGGGGCGCCCTGGTTTCTCTTGAAAATCCAAAATTAGTGCTCTGGTTCACTTGATTCGATGGCCATTCCAATTGTGGTGCAAGTATCAAGTCGAAAACACAAACCTGTTGCCGAGGGGTAAGGCCTCGATTATGTTAGCTTTCCGCAATCTGTATCCAATTTCACCGCCTTGACAATCCAGAAAATCGCTATGGAAAAATGGCCGATCGGAGTCTTCACCAGTATCGACGCAGGGCTGGGAGTAGATCTCAATGTCGCTCGGGAATTAGGCATTCCGACGATTCAGATACACGCACCCCATGCGGGAAATCGAACGCCGGCGACAGCACGACAAATACTCGCGCGACTAAAAGAGTATTGCATCTCAGTGACCGCAGTGTTCGGTGGTTTCGAAGGAGAAAGCTATGCCGATATTCCGACCGTCGAGCGGACGATCGGCTTGGTTCCGGCCGCCACTCGAGCCGCTCGTTTGGCGGAAATGAAAGAGATTTCGGATTTTGCAGCGGCACTGGGATGTCCCGTGATCGCTTTGCATCTGGGATTTGTTCCGCACGATACGTCCACAGCAATGTATGCGGACGTTCTGAAGGTGACCCAGGACTTGTGCCATTACGCCGCCAACCATGCACAGTGTTTGCACCTGGAAACTGGCCAGGAAACCGCCGCCGGATTGGTGCAGTTCATCGAGGATACGGGTTGCAATAATTTGTTTGTCAATTTCGATCCAGCCAACATGATCTTGTATGGAACAGGTGAGCCAATTGAAGCGCTGGAGCTTTTGGGGGGGCGGGTTCGCAGCGTCCATTTGAAAGATGCCAAATGGTCTGTCCAGCCCGGCGTGGAGTGGGGGCAGGAAGTTCCGTTGGGAGCCGGCGACGTGAACATGGAACGATATCTTAAGACATTGCAATCGATCGGTTACCAAGGACCGCTGACCATTGAGCGAGAAATCCCACAGGAACCGGCGCGACAGAAATCCGAGATCGGACACGCGGTCCAGCTAATCAATTCGCTCAAGTCAAAATTTTTGTAATGCCCCATTCAACTACTAATGCGAGTGCTTCAACGGACCGGCCATCTTGGAGTTGGTCATGAGGCAAGTTGTCAAAGGCCAGTCATTGAATTGGCGGCGACTAGCGGTCGGTTGTCTGGCGGTCATTTGCCTATTGATCGGTGGGGCGAGTTTCTTGGCCGACCCGGAACAAGCTACCGGAACGACCGGCATGTTGATTCGCATTGGACTTGTCATGGGCGCGATTTGGCTGGCGCTGCCTCAATTGGAAACATTTAAGTCAAAAATCTCGGTGGTTGCGCTGTTGATTGCCTTGCTGTTGCTGGTAATGGCCGCCAGTCGGCCCAACATTTTTCGGATCGCGGCGGGGGTTGTAGCCGTCGGATTAACGCTTAATTGGGCACTCCGGTGGTTGGCATCCATTAAAGGAAAACCCAATCGCCGTTGATCGCTGGCGGACAATTTTTTTCGACCAGCACCGCGTGCCCAGCCCAATCGCAACACCAGGACCGACCGCGCAAGTATTTCAGACTCGGCAGGGAGCCGTGGTCAAAAACAATAATCTACGGCCGGGTCAACTGGACAGTCGGGTCGACAGTAGACTAATTGCAAATTATGCACGCGACGCTCGGCAAACGCCGCTTCGCAGTAGCATAAGTAAAAATGCCAGAGACGAATGAATTTCTCACTGTAGCCCTGTGATCTGACGTCCTTCAATCGAGACAAAAACGCCGCTCGCCAACAGGCCAGTGTGTGAACATAGTGCGGCGTAATATCTTCTTGATGCAACATTCGCCAATCGGTTTTCTTCGCAATCGAGGTTTGCAGGGCACTGATCGATGGTAAACATCCACCGGGAAATATATACCGTCGAATGAAATCAACATGTCGAATATGATATTGGTAATTCTGTTCGCTCATCGTGATCGCTTGCAACAGCATCAGGCCCTGTGGCTTCAGCAGTCGTTGACATTTTTGAAAAAAGCAATCGTAATATTGATGCCCTACGGCTTCAATCATCTCGATCGAAACCAATTTGTCGTAGGTACCCTCCAGTTCCCGATAGTCTTGTTGCACGACAGTGACACGATCACTCAGACCCGCTGCGCGAACCCGTTCGGTAGCAAAGCGAAACTGCTGCTCCGAGATTGTCGTTGTGGTGACTCGGCAACCATGCCGCGCAGCCATGTGCAGCGCCAAGCCGCCCCAGCCAGTTCCAATCTCGAGCACATGATCGGTCGGACGAAGTTGAAGTTTTTCACAAATCCGTTCCATCTTGCGGACCGACGCCTCACGCAAAGTCTCCCCATCATAGAGCGGCTGGTCCGCCGCCATTTCCTCGCGCTGGAATATGGCCGACGAATAATTCATCGTCGAGTCGAGAAACAACTGATAGAAATGATTGCCCAGATCATAGTGTTCGTGGATGTTTTGACGGCTGCCGGTAACTGAGTTGTGTCGCGACAAATGCTGCCGCCAATTGCAAATCCCCTTCCAGCGGCCCCAATATTTTTCGAGTGTGGTCAGCTGGTTCAAATTTCGAATCATTACCCGAATCAAATCGGTGAGATTTTCGCTGCGCCAATCGCCATCAATGTACGACTCGGCGGCGCCCATCGTACCGCCGAGCATCACACGACCGAAAAAACGCGAGCGATTGACAAAGACGTCCGCCGTCAAATTCGATTCTGTGCCACCCTCGACCGGTTGTCGACCAAGCAGTATTTTCTCACCCTTGGCTTCCGTCATCGCGACCGAACCATGTTGCAGATTAACGAGACGACGAATCAACCGGTCCCGCAACCAGCCCCCCAGCCAGGTCGGAGCACACGTTTCCGTCGTCAGGGCCGACTTCGGCAAAGATAACTCCAACGCCATGGGGGTTGGTTCCATCGACGCATTTTTAGCAAAGTAGTTCATCGGCCTGCCACTATCGGTTGTTCAGTGTTTTCGGAATGTAGATTTTCAATGGGCTTCTTGGGACCGCCCTCAATCGGACGGAATCGCTGGCGACTATGAACCGGGTGCGGATGAATCGGCACGCGTTTGAGATACAGTCGTAGCGCCTGCCAGTAGATCCCGACAAAAATCTGCAGGCTAATCAACGGGTAACGCAACAATACCCAGTTTAGATTTCCAGTTGTCAAGGGATGTTTTTTCAACAAGAGTGTGGCTTGGAAAATTGAATTGCCACTCTCAAAATTTTCGATCTTGATGCCGACACGGTCGCCGGGATGAGTAAAGTTCATGCGATAATGCATTTCTAATGACATGAACGGAGAAACGTGAAATTCTTTTTCGAGCCGCGCCGCAACAATCGTTTCGTCGCCTCCGTTGGCTGGCACAACGTACAAATGCTGCTCGCCCCACGGAGTGTTATTGACTTCAGCCATGATGGCCACCAACCGGGAATCCGCCACGTCATAACAATAAAAAAAATTTACCGGATTCATCGCGAATCCAAAATACCTCAACTGAGTCAGTAGCCGGATCGGTCCGATGGGCGACTCGATGCCTTTATTCGCCAATGCGGTCAAGACCTTTTCGCGCAACGAAAGCTCCGGCGGGAGGTCAACCAAGTGATCGCGGTCGCGAAACCATGCCATCGCGGGTCGCGAGGTGGACCAGAGCCAGCGACGCTGAAAAACTGTCGGCAACTCGTCCAGATCCAGCAACAGCATATAAGTCCGAAAATCGAAACGATGCGGTTGCGGCGTCCGTCGCCGGTGACGAACATCGCCGATGTATAAGCAACTATGCCTCATTGGACGGCGGCCTCCACAGATGCATGTCGCAACGCACTCGTTACCGCCAGCGCACTCCGCACACCGTCCTCATGAAAACCATTGCCCCAGTAGGCCCCGCAAAATGAAACTTGGTGCTGGTTAATTAATTCTTGATGGCGTCGTTGCATGGTTTGTCGCCGGACATCAAAAATCGGGTGCGAATACTCAAACGTTCGCAAGACATTTTCGTCTCGAATGCGCCCGGTATCATTCAGGGTGACACAAAAAACCGTCGAGGAAGCCAGCGACTGCAGCAGATTCATGTTGTAGGTGACGGTCGCACTCTCGGTTCGAACGACAGGATTTAAATAGTTCCAACAGGCCCAAGCCAGCCGATTTTTCGGCAGCGCTGAATGCTGGGTATGGAGCGTCGCTGTATTGGATTGGTACGGAAACGCCGACAATATTTCTCGCTCGTGGGGCAGCGCTTGCGCACCCAGCATCCGCAACGCTTGATCGCTATGGCAAGCAAGAATCACGTGATCAAATTCCTGTGGCGATTGATGGGCTGGCGTTAACCACACGCGCTCATTCTGGCGAACGACGGAACGGATCGAGGAATTGAGTCGGATCGAATCGCGCCAGCGTGCCGTTAACGGTGCCAGGTAGGATCGCGAGCCTCCGCAAATGACTCGCCATTGTGGCAGATTTCGAATCCCTAGCAATCCATGATTGTGATAAAACTCCGCGATGAAACGAATCGGAAATTGCTGAAACAAAGCAAACGGTGCCGACCAGATCGCCGCGCCCATCGGTAGAAAGTACTGCTCGATGAAACTCCGCGAAAAACGCTGGCGTTGCAAAAACTCCGCGACTGTTTCCTTTTCGTCATCCGTTTCGAGCAACCCCGAGGCCAATCGACTGAACCGACCGAAGTCCAGCAGCAAGCGATGGAATCTCGGATTGAAAAGATTACTACGTTGGGCAAACAATCCGTTCAAATCCCCGCCGCGGTATTCCAAACCCGTGCGCTCACAACTCACGCTGAAACTCATCCGTGTCGCTTGCGATGCGACACCCAATTCTGCCATCAGTCGGATGAAGTTGGGATAGGTCCGGTCATTGAACACAATGAACCCAGTATCGACTGCAAATTGGGCTTCGGCACCGACTAGATTCTGACCCACAACATCCACGGTGTTGGTGTGGCCGCCAATCTGGCTGTTGGCTTCAAACAGTGTAATGTCATGTTTGGTATGCAAATGGTATCCCGCCACCAGGCCCGAAATACCACCACCAATGATTGCGATCCTCAATTTTCAATTCTCTTTGAGTGGGAGTGGAACAGCAGCGGAATCGATGATGGCGGTCGTTGTGCGAGGACAGGAATTTTGGTGACAATTTCCGCGGGCCATGCGCCGTTTAGCCAATTGGAAACGAAAGTAGGCAAAACAACGATACGCCGGGTGCAATGCATGCCGAACCACCGGCCAGCGTGTCGGTACAACCAGGAATGAGAATCCAATCCGATCATAAATCTGTCGAAAGACTTCGACCCCCGTTACATAAACCCCATCGGGAAACCGTCCGTGGATCTCGCGCATTAAAGTCTCCAGAGAAACGTCCGTAGGAACAAACAGGGGCGACCCAATATCTGTCAAAATAAGTCTGCCAGATTTGTCCAATCTCCTAACCATGTCGATTTCCCGCCGGCATAGAGGGCAATCTCCGTCGAAGAAAACTTCAAATTTCTGATCTAATCGCTGCATTGGGGATATACTCGGAAAAAAGCTAAACGTTCACAACGTTTGAAACGTCCGAACCGGTCGATTCGTCGGTGCGTAACAGAAAAAATAAAAAATACTTATTTTTTATGTTAATTGGTGACTTTTGGCTACGGTTGACCTATCTTACTGGCAATCCGAAAACGTTCAATACGTGCATTCGACAAAGTCAAGGATATGAAATTGATTACCTCGCAACAGCTCTTTTCGCCCAAGCAAGTTGCCGTCGCCATCGGTGTGAGCGAATCGTCTCTCAAACGATGGTGCGATGCCGGCAAAGTTTCCAGCCTCAAGACGGCGGGGGGGCATCGTCGCATGACCATCGCTGATGTGGTGGGTTTCGCCCGTCAAAATCGAGTCACGCTGACGGATCCGATGGCACTCGGTTTGCCTGATTTGTCGGGCAATTTTCCAGAGCGATCCGACGAGATTCAGTCTCAGTTGACGGAGCTGTTAATTGAAGGTGCAGCAGAGAAAGCCCGCGATCTCTTGGTTCGCATGTTTCTCAGTTTTTGGTCGATCGAACGAATGGTCGACGAAATCATTTCGCCCGTATTTGTTGAAATTGGCCAGCAATGGGCTTGTGGCCGACTGAACATTTACAAGGAACGACGAGCTTGTGAGATTGCGCTGGCTGTCATGCGTGAGATACGGTCTTTGATCAGCCTACCTCCTGTAGGTGCACCTCTGGCGATTGGCGGCAGCATTCAAGATGATCATTACAGTCTGCCCACTTTTGCCGTTGAACTGACCCTGGCTTCTCACCGGTGGAACGCAGTTTCATTGGGTAGCAACCTGCCGTTTCAATCATTTCGAGAGGCCGTTAAACACGAGAGACCGAATTTGCTCTGGTTGAGCATTTCCCATCTCGCTGACGACCCGACAGTTCAGAGTGAATTCCAAGCTGAATTAAATCAATTGGCGGTCGACCTGCCTTCGAATGTGGCCATGGTTGTCGGTGGGCACGCCGTGTCGCCGGCGTTTCGGAGCGGCTTAAGGTCCATTGTTGTTTGCGATAACATGTCTCAATTATTGGCTTCAGCAAAGAACTTCGTTCTTCCTGCCACTGTCCCCTTTATCTAATGGAATTTATTATGAACTTGGATTTGTCGATGACCTTTAGAAGTCTATTTTGTTCCGTCGTATTTGCCAGTTTGACGTCAATCCATCCGTCGATCGGAATGTCGTTACAAACTCCTGCCCCGACGGCAGCGCCAAAACCAGCGGGACAAACCGATCAAACCGACTCGAAGTCAGTGACCGCGGAATGGAATCAATGGCGCGGGCCAAAACGAACTGGTTTGATATCCGCAGCGGCCTGGCCCAATTCGGTCTCGAGTGAACATTTGAAGCAAATCTGGGCCGTCAAACTTGGCCCCAGTTATTCTGGACCGATTGTCGTTGGCAACCAAGTTTTCACAACCGAGACAAAAGATAAAAAATTCGAAGTCGTCAAAGCGTTTGATCGTCAAACCGGCAAGGAACTTTGGTCGACTCAATGGGAAGGTTCGATGACCGTTCCTTTTTTCGCCAATAGCAATGGCAGTTGGATCCGCGCGACTCCAGCTTTTGACGACGGCCGTTTGTATGTCGCTGGAATCAAAGACGTCTTGGTCTGTCTGAATGCGACGACTGGCGAAGAAAATTGGAAGGTTGACTTTCCAGCTCAATTTAAGTCCGAAGTCCCGACCTTCGGTTTCGTTTGCTCTCCCCTGATCGATGGCGAACATCTCTACATTCAAGCGGGCGGCGCATTTTGTAAACTGAATAAATTGACGGGTGAGGTTCTCTGGCGCGGGTTGGAAGATGGGGGTGGCATGAATGGAAGTGCGTTCTCGTCGCCGGTTATCGAGACCGTTGCCGGACAACGTCAAGCAATCGTACAAACCAGAACCAATCTCTGCGGCGTCGATTTGGCGACCGGCAAGACATTGTGGTCGCAAGAAATTCCAACCTTTCGTGGCATGAACATCCTGACCCCGACAATCTACGGCGACAATATTTTCGCCAGTTCCTACGGTGGTACCACGCAGTTAATCAATGTTGGCAAAACAAACGACCAGTTTTCTCTCACGCAAAAATGGAATTTGCCCGCTCAAGGTTACATGAATTCGCCGGTTGTGATTGCCGGGCATGCGTACATGCATCTGAAAAATCAACGTCTGGCTTGCTACGACCTGGCCAGCGGCGTGGAAAAATGGCGCAGCAAGCCAATGGGAAAATACGCCAGCATAATCGGCAATGGAGATCAGATTCTTGCTCTCGACGAATCGGGCGAATTATTATTGTTTCGCGCCAATCCGGAATCGTTTGAATTGCTAAGCTCAATCAAAGTCGGCGACGACAGTTGGGCACATCTGGCGATTCGTGGCAATCAGTTGTTTGTGCGCAACTTGAATGAACTGATCGCATTCGAATGGAATTAGTGCGTCGTTAACCGATATTGTCGGGTTTAACCAACTGGCGTTCCTCGACCTAGTCGCGGCTTTCCGTTGTTACACTGTATCGTGGAGACCCGTTGACCACGAATCGAACGAATCACACGAATGAAGACGATTGAGAAATTTACGAAAAAAAATTCTCAATGAATTCGTGTGATTCGTGAAATTCGTGGTCAGGTTTTAAATAGCGCAACAAAACATCCAACGCCGTGTCGAGCCACTGCACTTCAAAAAACCGTGGCCCGCCAGGAACATAGGCCACGGAACATTGTCGTTTTCGAATCGGCAACAGTAATCGTTAGCGCGGTTTTACTTCGTAACCGGGGCGGCAAAATCCAATCACTTACACCGTATCGTGGAGACCTGTTGACCACGAATCGAACGAATCACACGAATGAAGACGATTGGGAAATTTACGAAAAAAAATTCTCAATGAATTCGTGTGATTCGTGAAATTCGTGGTCAGGTTTTAAATGGCGCAACAAAACATCCAACGCCGTGTCGAGCCACTCCACTTCAAAAAACCGTGGCATGCCAGGAACATAGGCCACGGAACATTGTCGTTTTCGAATCGGCAACAGGAATCTTTAGCGCGGTTTTACTTCGTAACCGGGTCGGCAGAATCCAATCACTTCCAACGATTTATAAACCTCTTCCAAGGTCTTTTCACCAAAGTTGGAAATGCTTAACAAATCGGCCCGCGTGGTATTGAGCAGATCGCGGACGGTAAAGATTCCTTTTTCTTCCAGGCAATTGGTTGTCCGAACGGTCAACCCAATCTCGGCTGTGCTCAAGTCCAGTTTCTCGCGGAGATTGCGAGTTTCTTCTTCAGCAGCACTTAACGGAATGCGCGTCTTGGCCATCAGGGGTCCCTCCCAAAAAAGAGTGATTTTATATAGTGACATTTGCCGGATCAATGAGTTCGCTGTGAACCAATCAATCCTTGTCTGCGGAAAAAAACAATATATCATGAACGTGGGAATCGTCGAGAAGGCAGTCCCAAGACCTGCTAGCATTTAACGCCCCTTTTAGTTTTTGATCAGGGACGGCTTCTTTGCTGGTTTAACCCTCAGGACTTAAGAAATGGATTTTGATTCATCCCGCAACGATGAGAGCTCGCTGAACGAACAACAACGAGCCGCGGTCTCCCAAATCGAAGGTCCGATGTTGATCCTGGCTGGCCCGGGCAGCGGCAAGACTCGCGTGATCACCCATCGCATCGCCAACATGATCGCGCACGACATCCCGTCGTACAATATTGCAGCCCTGACGTTCACCAATAAAGCTGCGGAAGAAATGCGCAAACGATTGGCGGTGTACGCCCCCGACAATCAAACTTGGACCGGGACTTTCCACCGGTTTTGCTCGCGCCTGTTGCGAAATCATGCGCGACTAGTGGGACTAGCCGAAAATTTTTCGATCTTTGATTCCAGTGATTCAAAAAAACTCGTCAAACAAGCCATCACCAATGTCAAAGTCGATCTTCGGCATTACACTCCCGACCGTTTGGGCAACGAAATCAGCAACATCAAAAACGCGGGCGTGACGGTCGAACAATTTCGACCTCGTCCCGGACATGTACTCGATACGATCGCTGGAAAAGTCTATCCCGAATATCAGAAACTGTTGCGGTTGTCCAACGGTGTTGATTTTGATGACCTGTTGTTGCATGCGGTCGATCTCCTGCGCCAATCTCCGGAGCTGCGAGAATCGCTCGATCGTCGTTACGCTTATATGATGGTCGATGAATATCAGGATACCAACGTGGCGCAGTATCAATTGATCCGGCTGCTCAATTATGACTTGCAGAATCTGGCTGTTACGGGCGATCCAGACCAATCGATTTACGGCTGGCGGGGAGCGAATCTAAACAATATTTTGGAGTTCGAACGGGATTTCCCCAACGTCAAGGTCGTTCGTCTGGAGCAGAATTATCGCAGCACGAAATCGGTGTTGGCCGTGGCCGATCAATTGATTGCCAACAACGTCCGCCGCAAGCAAAAGTCACTGATCACCGACAATGCGGAAGGCAACCCGGTTCGCTTGGTGACGTATCATAAACCCGAGGACGAAGCGGCCGATATTGCGGATTCGATTTCGTTGGCGCTGCAAAAGCAACAACATCGCGCTAGCGATTATGCGATCTTGTACCGAACCAACTACTTGTCCCGCGCACTGGAGCACGCGTTGCGACGGCGCAACATTCCCTATCAAGTCGTGCGGGGCCACGAGTTTTATCAACGCAAGGAAATCAAGGATGTCATTGCCTATTTGCATCTGGTGAACAATCCTGCGGATGGCGTGGCATTTGAACGCGTCATCAATGTGCCTCCGCGAAAAATCGGCCGAGTCACGCTCAATCGAATTTACGAATTCGCCCTGGAGCGAGAAATTTCCATGCTGGAGGCCGCCGGTCGGTGCGATGAAATTTCGACGATCTCGGCAGCACCCACTGCCAAAATCCAAAAGTTCGTCGCGATGATTGAGCGGTTGTCAGTGCTCAGCGGCGAAGCAGTTCCCACGATCATCAAAGCCGTTTTGGAAGAAACCGGTTACCGCGACTGGCTGACCGAAGATGGCGGTGAAGAGGGCTTTGAACGAGCGAACAACGTCGATGAATTGATCGTTGCCGCACAAGAATTCGAACGCGACTTCGGTGACGAAGGTGGACTTGAGCGGTATCTCGAGCAAGCCGCCCTCGTATCGGATACGGATGTCTGGGATTCGTCCGCCGAGTATGTCACATTGATGTCGTTGCATGCCGCCAAGGGGTTGGAATTCCCGTGTGTGTTTATCGTCGGTTTGGAAGAAGGGATCTTGCCGCATGAACGAAGTGCCGTCGACGATGAACAAATCGAAGAAGAGCGTCGCCTCTTGTTCGTCGGGATCACGCGTGCCGAATCCGAGTTGCAAATCAGCCGCTGCCTGAATCGGTTCCGCCGCGGCAGCCATTGGCCGGCAATCGCCAGCCGGTTTCTGATGGAACTTCCCCGACATCTGATGGATGTGTTTGAGCCGGCCAATTACGGTGGCTATCATGACGATGATTACGGTGATGCGATGCAAGGGCTTGATCCCTATATGAACGATGGATTACCGTCGATCGACATTCATGCCCTGCCTTCTGCCGAGAGGACCGTTGGTTTTGCCCATCGCGTGCCCGGCGTTGATGATTTTTCGGAAAACGACGAATTGACCTTGGATCAGTTGGAGGATGATTCGGTCGCCGAAGAAGTCAGCGACTATCGGGTTTCCCGGCCCGTGTCTCGTAAACAAACCGACGTGATTGCCGAATCGAGACTGGGCGGTTTTCCACGATTGATGACCGCCGCTCAACTGGCGGTCGAGCAACAGGCGAGTGCCTATATCCGATTGCATCCCAACAGCTTTGAAATCGGCATGGCGGTCGTACATGCGGAGTACGGCGAAGGAAAGATCGTCAGTCTTACCGGCGAGGGACAGAAGCGAATGGCCACCATCGATTTCCCGAAGCTGGGAAAGAAGCGATTCAAATTGGCATTCACCAACTTGAGTGCTGTGTAAGCTGTTCGCCGGGTCAACTGTTGACGAACTGGGTTCGTCGACCGGACCTCGCGTTTACCTCAGGTTCACGCTTGGACGATCTTTGTTCATTGGATATCGGCTTTAGCCCAGCCTACGGGCGAGCTCGTGGCGGTGGGAATGGATCGCCTTTGATGCCAGTCAAACGACCTTTTTCCCGCGAGGCGATCATCTCGACACGCTGACGCAACATATCGCGCTTGGAGATGTTGAGGGTAATCTTGAATTCCACGAATCCCAACCAACGCAACAACTCGTACATGCATTCCGGGCCATTGGGGAACCACGCCAACTCATGTACTCCCGACATCACCAAGGTCCGACTTTCATGGGACATCGTTAGGCCGGTCGGATTGTTTTCATCAATCTTGACGGCAGTATTCAAAACAAAAATATCGTCCGTGATATCCGCCGCCAGTTTCAACCCGGTAATCGGATCTGGCAAGTGATAAAAAATGCCGCTGAAGTAAGTCATGTCAAACCGGCCGATATCTTTTTTCGGCAGGTCATACAAATCCAGTACGTGGAATTCGACTCGATCCACCGGCGCCACCTGACGATGTTGTTGAACAAACCGGGCTTGGTTGATCCAGTGTTCGCGAACATCGAAACCAACCGACAACTCCGCATCTCGTTCCCGCGTCCAAAAACAATAGCCGCCCGCATTACAGGCGCAATCGAGAAAGCGTTTTCCCTGCATGGTATTGGGATACAACCCATCGATCGTTTGCAAAAAACGATCGCGTGGCGAGATCAAGCTGACACCTTCATTGTCCTTCGGTAATAACGCCCGGGTGGGGGAAAATACTTCGCCAGTACCAAGGTCTGAAGTAATCTGAATATCGTGATGCCAAGGACGCAGCGCTTCAATTTTTTTGATCAGGGATTGATGGTCAGGCTGGGAGGGAGTGCTTGTCATGTCGGTACTTCTAATAATTTCCTGATTTAATTAATCGCCCAAGGCCCGGGTGGGTTCAAAATGTCGCTGTTTGAATCGCCAGTTCGATCTTCTGTTTTAGCCAGTCGGCTGTTGCCAAATAAAGGTAACTGCCTAGCGATTGTCGATTCGTCACAAAAAAAGCTCGACCACGTTGACCGGCAAATAGCGATTCGCTCATCGCCGGTTCCAGTTCCAGATCCATGGTAAACCGAGGATCTAATAATTCAAATTGTACTTCCTGTCGCTGAGACTCGTCTGCCACCGGCTGGACTGGCAAGGGGCCACCCAGGCTTGCACCCCATGAATCGTGTTGCAGACGGTTGGAAACGCGAGGATTCACGCGAGTCAACTTCGACCTCAATAGCGGTTGTCCCGGAAATGCGACTCTCAGGTAAATCCCTTCTTTACCCTGAATCGATTCCAGATCGCGTTGATCGACCGAGACCACTACCTCCTTGGTTTCGGCGTGGGCAATCGACAGCAGTGCTTCTCCGGCCCGGGCGAAACTGTCGATTCGGTTTTCGAGTTTTCGTTGAAACACAAATCCATCGAATGGCGCTGTGACCGTTTGCTGGGCAACCAATTGCCGCTTTTCGGCCAACTGGGTTAACAGGCTGGCGTTCCTTTCCGCTGCGACTTGTGCGAGGACCAATTCACCGGCCCGGGTTTTTATTCGCGCTTCAATGGTTGCTTCTGCGGCCAGTCGCTCCAATTCCTCGACGTCCAAAACCAATTGCGGATTCTCCAACACGATCAGGGTTTCGCCACGCGTTACCGCCTGGCCATTGCGCACCAAAATCTGGCGAATGAATCCATCGGCGGCCGCGCGCAAGACCTGCTCGTCCGAATATCGAACGATGGCGGGGGCCGATTTTGTGCCTGGCGCAGGCAAGACGGTGAACATTCCGATCAGCAGTAATCCGCTCGCAAGACAACTGGTTGCCAGACGCTGTTGGTTAATAGTTCGATTGACACGGGCCGCTCGAAACCAGCGAATTTGTTGCCACGCCGGCATCCCGTACCACAAAATCACGCCCAGTGCCGCCAGAATTATGCCGGCGCCATGAAACAACACTCCAGCTCCGATGATCAAACTCAGACTGATCGTCGTTTTCCAAAACCAAGCCAGTACGCCATAGACCTGCACGAAACGCCGTTCGGCAACCAGATAAATATTGGGAGTCTTCGGAGTGCCAAAAAAATAGTGCTTGAATCGATCCCCAAACCAACGCGTTCCTTTGGTGTACAAATTAGGAATATTCAGCAAGTCCGAGAGGATGAAGTACCCGTCAAAACGCATCAGTGGATTGGCGTTGAACAAAATCGTCGTAACACTGGCCATCATGAAGACCTTGAACGCCACGTCTCCGATTACACCGGGATCATGTCGCCAGAGTATCAACGCCAGGAACGAAACAAACAGTTCCGCATACATCCCCGCCACCGACACGACGATGCGCTGCCAACGGTTGGCAAATCGCCACATCGACGTGACATTGACGTAAGCCATCGGAGTAAACAGCAACAACAGCACGCCCGCTTCGGGAACCTCACCACCGTATCGTCGGCAGGCCACAGCGTGGGAGGTTTCATGAATTATTTTTAACCCGATCCAACTCAGCAGCAACCAGATCCAGCTATAGCCCGAGAAAATTCCGACCGACGCCGAGCCCATTTTGTCCCAATCGGAATACAAAATGTTCATGGCATAGCCACCCACCACGAACCAGACTAACAATGCCCACGGTGAGAAAAACCATTGCGTAAACGGCTGTAAACGCCCTAGTATTCGATTCGGATTGCAGAGTTTGATCTTACAGGAAATCGGATTGAGCCAGCCAAAAAGTTTTGCCCGTTGAGACTGTCGCGATTGTTCGTCCATCCGTTTACTGTTATCAACGGTGGGGTTGTACGCCAGGTTATTCTGCACTAACCATTGGCTGACCCGGATCGCCTGGCTTTCGTCCATCGGCGTTACCCTATTGTCGATTGCAGGTGAAATCGTTGTTGGATTGGTAACACCGGAAATTGGAACGACTTGTTCCAGAATTTCGCGCACGGTTTTTTGACCATCCAGCGCAGCCAATAGTCGGTACTCCGATGTCCCGATTTGAAAAAATTTGCTGCGCACCGGATCTTCAACGACAACGACCGTTTCAGTGCCAATCGTCCGCACGTCAAACTTCAATTCGGACCTTAACGTCAGTCGCGCATCGAGCCATTGCTCACGTGGGTCGGTTGACGGCGGTGGATTGTCTGGCGAAATCATTACCAAATCGTCCAGTAACGAACTGCTTCCCATGAGCGGTGGAACAGATTCCAGCCCAGCGGCGACCACTCGGAATTTACTTTCGCCGATCCTTCCATGCCTGGTCGCAACAAATTTTCAGAATTGTCGATGATGACCTGAGCCACAAACACACTTTCGCTGTCGACAACTTCGGCGCTCGGATGGATACTCTCAATCTTTCCCGACCAAGTGCGAAACGGAAATGAATTCAGTTTCAGCGTCACAATCATGTTGGGTTTGGCATATTGAATTTCCGTTTCCGGGATGGCGATTTCGACAACCATTTGTTCCGCTGGAGCGACTTCAAACAGTGTTTGTCCCATTTCTAAGGGCGCACCTTCGACTTTCTCCAAATCGCCACTGATAATGATTCCGTCGATCGGACTGCGCACTTCCAAATTGAGCGTGCGTTGCTCCAACAACGATATTTTTGCTTCCAAGCGTTCGGTTTCACTCCGGGCGATCTGCGATTGGGCGATATCGCCGCCGGCCAATGCGGCGTCGCGTCGTTTTTTCGCCCCTCCCAATTCCGCTTGCAAACCGGCCAACTCGATTCGCAGATTGCGTCCATCGAGTTGTGCCAATAATTGATTTTTCGCCACAATTTCGCCGTTTTTCACCAGCCCTCGTTCCAGAATTCCGTCATAGGGAGCGGCGACGAACCGGCGTAAAACGGGTTGAATTTCACAATCGCAAGCGATTCGATAGGGAACTGGCATCGACAACACAATTGCGACGATCGACGCCGCCAACAAGGCAACTTTTCTCCAACGATGTTTCCGCAGTGTTTGGATTTTCTGAACGGCGATTTCTTTGAAGCTTCGATTGGCCCGCAACACGACTTCCAAATGCCCACCAATCAACCCCGTCAGTTGCACCAGGTACTCAACAAATGAGCGGTTTCCCAATCGATCTGCGGAACCGGCGATCAACAGTCCGCCGATTGTTTCTGGCGTGGCCTGATTGGTTCCGCCCACGGACAGACTGAGTGGCAGATTCAAACAGGCTTCGATACGATGTGCGCGACAGTAGTCTGCCAGCGCCAATTGAGCCGGTGTCACTTGTGCAGTTGAATTCAAAAACGCCACGGGTTCTCCCGTCCGCAAAGTTTGATTGCAGGCCGCCTGAATCAGTTTATTGGATTCGTTGAACTGATCGATTTGTTCGACATCCGAGACGGCGATCAGCTGCCCGTTGAGTGTCAACGCCACCTGTTCGACGCTCAACAGCCGGCGCAACTGGTTCACGATCAGGATTGCCGCTTGCGTTCGACTGGTCGTCCGATCCAGGTCGCGAATCAGTTTCAGTGAATCCGATAGGCCACGCTGTTTGGTTTCCACATGAGTCAAGGCTTGAGCCTGAAACCAGTTGGTGATCGCTTGAGTCGCCAATCCCATAAGCCATTGCAATCGCAGGGTGGATTGATTGCTGCTTTCAAAACATCCCAACAATACGAAATCGATGGGTGTCTCGGGCTTGGATTGCGAGCGTAGAGGCGCCGCGACCAGCTGAACTAAAGAACTGCAGGGGAGAGGCGTCGAGCAGATTTGACTGGATTGAAGCAGATGGCCGACCAACGAGGGAACTACTTCGCGTGCCAAATCCCAGACGGCGAATGACGATTCTTCTGACAGCGGCTGAAAGTCTGCGAACTGACCTTGTTCGTCGCGCGCAGCGATCCACAACGCCAGACACTCCGTCTGTTCACCAATGATTCGATTCAACTGGGACATTAAATGGTTGAGCGAGCTGCTGGTAGCAATCGCCAATTCCAATTGCCGCACCAGAGTCTGATTCTCAAACTGCGGCGCTGACGCCGACGAAGGGGCCGCTGTCGATCGAACCACCTTGATCGGCAGTACCCTGTTAATCGGACTCGTCCCTGAGTTCAGCATGTTTTTTTCGATGCTAGGTTGCCAACCGTGTTCGGTTTAACGAAATGACGAAACTCGATCCAGTTGAAAAAAGTTTAGATAGTCAAGGTGCAGAGTTCGCCGCTGCGAAACTCCAGTTCCGGATTCTCAATAACTAATTTGACTTCAACCGTTCCACTTTGAGCATCCGTTTCGACGCCCACGCTCAATACTTCCGCCAGTACCGTTCGGTCACTCCCCAATTGGAGATTGAATTTTTTGCCAACTTCAAACGAGGTAACTTGCGTGCTCGGTACAGCGAATTTGGCGATCAACTTGTCGACCTGGATCAGCGTGACGATTTCCGGTCTCAGGGGCGACAAAAACTCTCCTTCGCGTGCGTGAATCTTGGCTACGATGGATTTGAATGGGGCGACAATGGTGCGACGTTCAAGTTGTACTGCGGCTCGACGGCGTTCAATTTCTCCGACTGCCAAATCCTCGTTAGCCGATAATAGTTTTGCTTTGGCCAGCGACAATTCCATCTCAGCACGAATAATTTCTGATTGACTGGCGTGCCCTTCGTGTTTTAGCTGGGCCAATTTATCACTGATTGCTTGTCGTTTACTCAATCCCTCTTCGGCCGCGATCAATTGACTCTGACTGTGAGCCAACTGTTCCGCGATTTCCAATTGCAATGCCTGAACACGCGCATCGAGTCGGGCTACCGGTTCATTTTCTTCGAGCGATTGACCTTCCTCGACCAACAGTTCAGCAATGGCGCCCGATTCGTCGCTGGACAATTCAATGCGGCGAAACGGTTCGGTAAAACCATCGATCTGTGCTTCGGCAACGGATGTCAAGGCAAACAGGAACAAGCAGAATCCCACAACCAACAGTATCGCTTGGTTGAACGAAAATGGACGCTGTGCAAGGCAAATGGATTTCATGGGAGGATCGGCGGTGAAAACGTTGAACAGAGGTTACTTGATAACCAGCGAATGTCTGGTTTCCCTGATAACCTAGGTTCACATTCCACTCCAACTCATTCGCCGCAGACCATTTTTTGGTTTTATCTCTACCAGCCGACTACACAATCGTTACATTCGCGATAAACCTCAGTCTTCTTTTTTCTCCAACTTCATTTCCGGCTGATCGCCACTGGTGAGCATACTGAAGTCGATATTTTCGTGCATCAGTAGTGTCCCCATCGTTCGTTGCAAGGCAGTCTCAGAATTTTTGAGGTCCAATTCCGCTTGGGCATAGATTAATTCTGCCGCCGCCAGTCGTTCCTGGGAATCCAGCACTTGATTAAGTAAAGTTGTCGGGTTTTGACCGTCAGCAAGATCTCCTTCCACCAATCCGAACGCTTCCCAGCGTTGATAATTCTGTTGCAAATCGGCGCGGGAGGCAATGATCGCTTGCTCAGCGGCGAGCAAGGTCTGTCCCGCGGAATTTACCCGCCGCAGAGATATTTGCGATTCCGCGACGACTTTCTGGATCGTCTCGTCGACTTCCGCCTTGATTTTCGCCACCTGGAGTTTTTGTTGGGCCAACCGGCTGCGGGCACTCCGATTTTGGTAGGGCATTTCAAACTGCACACCAAAGTTGTAACCGGGCGCGACGCCAAACTGACCGGTAATCGCTTGGCCCAGCGCCGATTCCCCTTTCAGTGCACTGACGTAAGTGCCCATCAACAATGACAATTCCGGCAACAGTTCATTGGTGCTGACATCGCGCTGAATCCCCGCGATCTTCGCCCGTTGCAGGACTTCTTTGATTTCCAGACGCTGTTCCAACGCAGTCAAGACTACCTGCTCAAGTGGGATTTCAAAGGGTTCAGCTTGAGGCAGTTCGACCGGCAGCAACTCGATCGACTGCGCCGCCAACCACTCGCGATCGGCAATCCGACGGCGAATCTCGGTTTCCGCGTTGCGCACGTCACGGAACGCATTGGCGAGGTCGGTTTTACGGGACTGGACCGCCGATCGGGCGCGCGCTATTTGGCTGGGCAGTGAATCCAGTTCGCTGCGGCCTTCCAACATCAGCAGAATTTGTTCGCCCCGCTCGACATTGCGTTTCATCTGCAAATACAGACTGCGATCATAATACAATCTCCAATACGCCTGCGTGATCTCTTGCAATTCGTCTTGCAGTTCATTGCTAAACGTATTCCAGGCGGCACCCCCGGTCGCTTGGGCGATCAAAATCTGACTTTGGTTGTAGTACTTTCCACGACCGCGCATCAACGGCTGTGTGACATTCAAAGCCAACGTGGCTGTACCCTGATCTTGCGGCAGAAAAAACGTCGAGTTACTGTTTTTGAAGCCCAGCCGTTCGCTCATTTGAACGGACGCACCCGTTCGGGTTTTCTTACGCAGCCCAAATTCACCGCTCCAAATGTTGTCTTTGAGAAAAGGCGCACCACCCGTCGTCAACGTGTTGCCAACCGGGTCATTGCGATCCTCAAAATTACTTCGCACAAAGGAAACGGGATCAAAATCTGAATCGGCCTCGATGACCTGCAATTCGCGAATCAAGGGGGTCTGACTGATCGCTTGAATTCGAGGAGAGTTCTTTAAAGCCTCCAAGACCAGCGTATTCGTGTCGATCGTTTGCGTTTTATTGTCAGGATTCAAAGCCTGATTGACGACTTGTTTCCACCACAACGGATCGGCGTTCCACGTCGCTGGATCGAATTGATTGACAGGTGTCGCAGCGATCGCATTGGGAGTCGATTTGACGACTTCATCCAATTCAACGGCTACCGGTGCATCACTGGATTTATCGCTTTGTAGGCCGGATTTAGCGCCTTGTTCGCCGGATTCATCGCGATGGTGTGAGAAATCATCGGCCGCGGCGTCCGCGTCGGTTCGTCTGGCAATACGATCGTTTATTGGCGGGACGGCGGGCACTGTCGGGGCGAGTGACGGCAATTCCGTTGCGTCCACCACCGTCTCGTTTTTGTGAGCCGAGACGGATTCGGGCGAATGTTGTGGCCCAAACTGGTTTCGCAGTGGCGATGACTCGGGTGGGTTTGATACTGGCGGTGCAGTTCCGATTTTCTGGTAGGCTTGGGCAAAGTCGTTTGTAAAATCGAACTGCTTCTTCGCGACAGGAACGACCGGAGGTGTTTGAAGCTGCGGAAGATCTTGAAACTTTGGAAGATCCTGAAACGTAAGTGGTTCCTGAATCCCTGATAGATTTTGAAACGGCGATCGGCCTTGCAACGCCGCTGGATCTTGAGCCGATGGCACAGCACCTGGATTCGGAAGCGGCGGTAGACTCTGGAACGATAATTCCAACTGGGCGGCGTTGGGGATCGTTGGCGCCTTGGCTGGAACTTTACTAGCGGAATCCATTAAAGGAAACTGAATTGGCCGCCCAGAGAATACCGTTGAGTTTGCCGGTTGAAGTGTCGGCGACTGGGCGAAGGTTTCTGAGCCGGCAAACATACAACCAAACAGTACGGTGGTTGCCACAGTATATTTCGTCGTGATTGATTTAGAAGGCACAATGATCTCCACCAGCACAATTGGCTTATCGCGTCTGTCTGTTATTCGCCCAATCCGTGTCGTGCGGATAATAGGGAAAGCGAGTTCGCGCCCGTTTTCGGTTCGAAGGAACACGACAAACAATACAAACCGAATAGTTTTACAAACTGCTGGCTAGCAAT
Source organism: Mariniblastus sp. (assembly GCA_031409295.1). Classification (GTDB taxonomy): domain Bacteria; phylum Planctomycetota; class Planctomycetia; order Pirellulales; family Pirellulaceae; genus Mariniblastus. The sequence continues at coordinate 3,937 of JANNWZ010000154.1, read as the reverse complement.
TGCCAATTCTGACACTCTCGGCAAGGAGACGGAGAAATCAGCCTGGTCCCGGACATTGCTGCAGCGAATTGAGCATCCTCGATTCGTTTTCCTGGCGAGGCGCAGTATCTCCTTGCCATCCAACCTCAGAGTTTCCATTGCTTGAGCTCGCCAAACTAAACCGTGCTATCGGAGAACGATTCGGACGGCACTCAACGCGTGCTAGCCGTACGATCAGCACATTCCAATCGGCAAAGTTTACCGGTTCCCTATTTTTTTCCTGACCCGTCTCACACGTCGCAATCCGTGGGGTAAAGTTCGACCGGAACAGACTGCGCAAATTCCGCTTCATCAACTTTTAGGGTGCCAATCGGCTGCTCGCCAGTATTGTTCGGCGCAAACAAAAACCTCGTACCTTTAAACTGCCAATATTCGATGAACCCGTCCTTAAATAGCCTCTTTCAGCACGGTTGGCACTTCATGGTCAGCTCGTTCAGCCCCACGCCACCGACGGAACAATTGCTGAAGTCCGTTTTATTGGAATCTTTGGAAGACCGCATCCTATTTGATGCTACCGGGCTATCGAGCCTATTCGTTCCCGACCAAGTGCCGGACAACGGCGGGCAAGTTGATCAGCAAATCAATCATTTGCTTCAACTGTCTGATCAAGTGCAGGCATTTGACACTGGATTCATAACCGGTGGCGCGTTTTGGCCACCCGCCGAATTGCATTCGATCAATGTGCTGCCGAACGATGCCAACCGGCCTACCGGCGAATTGACAGTGGCTGACGACGGAGTTGCCAACGTCGAATTATCTACGTCAGGAATCCAGCAGTTCGAATTGACCGGGGAGACTTCCAGCCTGAATTCAACCATCGCGGAAACTCATTTGACGTCAGCCGCCATTCCACCAGCGCTGACCTATAGTTCGCACTACGAATTGGCCTTCGTCCAAGCCGGCCTATACAATTCTGAAACATTGATTGCCGACCTGGAATTCCAAGCCCACTCGTTGGGTCGATCGATCTCCTTTGTTGTTCTGGAGGAGGGCCAAGGCGGTTTCGAGCAAATCAACAACGCCTTGACCCAATACACCAACCTCGACGCGATTCATATTGTCTCCCACGGTGCGGATGGCATGATCCAGCTGGGCGACTCCTGGTTAACTGCTGGAAATATCCAAAGCCACGTGGCCGACTTGCAGGCTTGGGGTAGGGCGCTGAACGAATCTGGTGATATTCTCATCTACGGTTGCGACGTCGCCGCCGGACCACAGGGTCAATTGTTTATTGACACGGTTGCTCGATTAACCAACGCCGACGTAGCCGCCTCGACGGACAAAACCGGCGATCTTTCTCGCGGCGGCGATTGGAGCTTGGAGTATGTCAGTGGCATAGGCTTCCAGCCTGTGAATTCCAGTGGCATCGGCTACCATTCTGTGAATTCCATCGACATTGAATCGGCCGGCTGGAAGCCCGCCGCCACCATCGAAACCGAAATCGCCTTCGGCCTCCACTTCCAAGAATCCTACGGCGGGCTGCTTGCAACCTACACCGTCACCAACACCAATGACAGCGGTGCCGGCTCATTCCGCCAAGCCCTCATCGATGCCAAAGCAAACGCAGGTGCCGATACGATCGTTTTCAATATTAGTACGGGCGTACAAACGATCACGCTAACAACTGCACAATTAGCAGATATCGATCACGTCGTCACCATCGACGCAACAACGCAATCAGGATACTCAGGACAGCCGCTAATCGTTTTGAACGGCAACAGTACTTATACCGACGGTTTACGATTAACGGCAGGCAGCAGCGGCAGCACGATCCGCGGTCTCGTCATTCGCAGCTTTACCGGTGATGGCATCGAGATCCAAAGCTCTAGCAACCTGATCGTCGGCAACTACATCGGAACAACACAAGCCGGCACGGCTGCCGCAGGAAACGATATTGGAATCAACATCGCAGGCGGTTCCAGCAATACGATTGGTGGTACCTCGACTGCCAATCGCAACGTCATTTCCGGAAACAACAATATTGGTGTCTCGGTCTGGAACGGTTCGTCCAATACGATCCTGGGCAACTACATTGGAGTCAGCAACACTGGCTCGGCGGACCTTGGAAACCAGTGGTACGGAGTCGGGTTCTGGTCCGCTTCGGGGAATACACTCGGTGGTTCGACCAGCGGTGCTGGAAACGTCATCTCCGGTACTGGAACATCGGGAACGGCTTCCTTCGGAGTTTATGCAGACGCCACTTCTTCCAGCACCACGATTCAAGGAAACACCATTGGTCTGAACGCAGCCGGTACGGCTGTGATTGCCAATCAAGGTTCTGGGATCACCCTCCTGTCTTCCAACAACACCGTCGGTGGCACAGGAAGTTTCGATCGCAATATCATCAGCGGCAATAGCACCTTTGGCATCAACCTATCGGGTGCCAGCGCCAGCAATAACACGGTCGCCGGCAACTACATTGGAACATCCGCAACGGGCAACACCGCTCTGGGTAACACTACTCACGGCGTTAGAATCGAGAGCGGGGCGACGTTCAATACGATCGGCGGCTTGACTACCGCGCATCGCAATATTATCGGTGGGACGACTGGCGGTGAAGCAATTGAGATTGCTTCCGAGCCAAGCGACGGCAATATCATTCGCAACAACTGGATCGGTTTGGGAGCCAACGGTTCGACTGTACTAAGCAACGCCGGTGATGGCGTGCGAATCACATCTGGCGGCGATAACACGAGCATCATCGACAACGTCATCCTCGGAAACACAGGCAATGGAATTTCGCTCAATGGAGTTTCTTCTGGGACGATAATTCAAGGAAATTTTATCGGTCGCGATTCAACCGGTTCCGTCACCACCGGGAATACGGGTTACGGAATTCAGATTCTTAGCACTGCCTCTAACAACACGATTGGCGGAACTGCGACTGGACAAGGCAATACGATCACCAACTCTGGGACCGGCGGAAGCAGCACAGCCGGAATTGCCATTACCGGCACCGGCACCGGCAACGCCATGTACGGTAACTCGATTTATGGAAATGCTGGACTTGGCATCGACTTGGGCACAACCGGCGTGACCGCCAACGACGCGGGCGATGCCGATACCGGTGCGAACAACCTACAAAACTTTCCCGTACTAACGGGCGCCTTCATCAACGCCAGTGGCAAGTTTGCAGTGTCCGGCACAATTAACAGTCTCGCTAACACGACCTTTCGCGTCGAGTTTTATGCGAACACCAGCGGCGACGAAGGTCAGACTTACCTGGGTTTTCGAAATGTTCATACCGACGCCAGCGGAAACGCATCGTTCGTCGAGCAATTCAGCGCCACGGTTGCTGTCGGAGCCAATATCACGGCGACGGCGACGAATGTGGCAACCGGTAACTCATCCGAGTTTAGTAGCACAACAGCTAACGCGTCGGCACTCATTGTCGATACGTTTAGCGATGTCGTCGACGGCACCACGACCTCAATAGCGAACCTGTTAGCAAACAAAGGAACCGACGGCAAGATCTCACTTCGCGAAGCAGTGATCGCATCCAATAACACCGCAGGTGGCGGCGGAATCTTTCTAGATACCGGAACGTATACGATCTCAATCGCTGGAACAGGCGAGGACGGCAGCTTGACAGGCGACTTTGACATACAGACAACGGTGACCATCTTCGGTGCTGGCATGACCAGCACGATTATTAGCGGCGGTGGAATCGACCGCGCGATTGAAGTGGATGGAGCTACGGGCAGCCTTGCGTTGACCGATGTGAGAATCACCGGCGGCTCGATTAGCAACGATGGCGGAGGAATACTCGTTGAACAGTCGACCGGTATTGCTGCGTTAAATCGAGTCGATGTCACTGGCAACACCGTTACTGGCGGTGCCCGCGTTGGCGGTGGTGTTCACGCCGTCGGCAACTTGTACATGGCCAACAGCTTGGTCC
>JANNWZ010000153.1:0-23987 GCA_031409295.1 Mariniblastus sp. | reverse complement strand
GCGGCGAATAATGATTGCCCTTTCCTGGCTGCGCCGGTCCGTAATACTCGCGGCGAAACGATCACGCGCGTGGATTCAACGTTGTGGGAAGTCTCTCTCTGGATGCCGGGTAACGCCAATTTTCATCGTGACCCAAATGAAAATCGCTTGGGAAACATGATGCGTTCACTGGCCAAATTTCACCTGGCCGCGGCACAAATCAGTCTTGATTTCACCCCGTCCGTGAATTTGAATTCTAGAATCCAACAATTGAAACATCTCAGCCCATTACTCGAGCAAATCGCCCGTGCAAAAATCACCTACCATGCTGCGGCCGAACTGTTTCCCGAGATTGAAAACTTTCGGCTTCAGATAGTTGGCAACATTAATCGGCTTGCCGCCCCCTTATTGCGGCGGCTCAATTACTTCGAACACCAATTGTTTCCGGTCCAGCCAATCCTGCGCGATATCTGGCACGACCATGTACTGTTCACCGAAAATCAAGTCACCGGTTTTGTGGATTTCGGCGCGATGCAAATGGATAATGTCGCTGTCGATATCGCCCGTTTGCTCGGAAGCACTGTCGGGGCTGACCCACAACAGTGGACGATCGCGCTGGCAGCCTATGATGAAATACGTCGGCTGAGCGAATTTGAAAAAGCCTGTCTGCCGTGGCTCGACCAAAGCGTCATTTTACTTGGTAGCGTCAATTGGCTGAAATGGATCTATGTCGATCACCGCGAGTTCGAGGATTGGCACCGGGTCCTTGTCCGCCTAAATTTCTTGCGCGATCGGTTTGAAACACTAGTGATCTAATGAAAGAAAATAGCTGCGTCGAGCTCACGAAAAATTAACCGTTAATTTCACCAGCGAAACAACGACGATGGCCGTCCGTTTAACGCACTTTACGAACAACGCCGACCATCACGCCAATGACCTTCACGTCTTTGACGTAGATGGGCTTCATTTTTTGATTGGCAGGTTGTAGCCGGACCCGACCTTTTTCCGGGAACCAGTACTTCAGAGTCGCTTCTCCGTCGCCAGTCCGTGCGACCACAATCTCGCCCGATTTAGCCGAATGGCGTTTTTCAATCACGACGTAATCGCCATCCGCGATGGAAGCATCGATCATGGAATCGCCGGCCACCTCCAGCAGATAGGTACCTTTACGAGTCCACATATTCCCCAAATCGACCCGTTCGCTTTGCTCGATTGCTTCCATCAGAGCGCCGGCTGCAACGCGGCCGGCTAATGGAAGTCCCTGGATCTCGCCGCTCGCCTCGTCGGTCAACACGATCGAGCGCGAATGCCGGGCGGTACGACTGATTAACCCCTTTTTTTCCAATGCTGTCAAATGGCAGATGACACCATTGGGAGACTTGAAACTCATCTCATCAGCAATCTCGCGAATGGTTGGTCCAAAACCGCGAACTTCAATCATGGTGCGAATGAAGTCAAAAATACGTTGTTGCTGAACGGTCAGTTTTTCTTGTAACATGGTTTTCCTTGTTGTGAAAATTCCAATCGATAATATACAGGTGTTCACAAAAATTGAATAGAGTCTGGGGTATGCGGCGAGAAAATTGCTACTCGAAGTTTGTGACCGATGAAAGATTCGACTGCTTATGCTTTCAATAAATCTTTCTCGTGACATCCATTGACAGAAGTTGGCGAGCTATTTGGTTTTTTACCACCAATCCATTCGAGGCAACTGCTGGCTATAATCAACTTGAACACTGTGATGCACTTTGTTTGCTGGACCCTGACTTCCGTTAGGCGCAGAGGACCAGTTGAATTGACGTCGACCGATTGTGTACTCCACCAGCCCCCGGATGTTTCAATGACCCGTTTCCATTGTTTCGTTACTCGCCCTTGCGCCGTGTTTTTGATATTGAGCTTGGCGGCGCACGTCTCGCGCGCACAATCGCCAGCACCTGCGCGCGAGGTGGCTGGCAAATTTGGTCGGGGATGGAATGCGGCCGAAGCGGCGTTTTTTGAGCCGGCCGACAAGCGACTGGGCCGGTCACCGCTGACGATCGAAATGTGGATCAAAGCTACACCGGATGACCAGGAGCATGTATTTATCTCCAATGGCCTGCAGACATCCGGCGATCATTGGGAAATAGGCGCCCGCCGCGAAACTGGAAATCTATTCTGCCAGTTTGCTGCCGATCGCCGGACTGAGTTCGACACCAATGTTTCAGTGACCGATGGCCAGTGGCATTATGTGGCCGCTTCTTGGGATCATGAAACGGTCTCGTTGTTTCTCGATAACCGATCGGTACTGGAAGCAGCAGTCCAGGCCTCCGGCGCGCCCATCCAGGCGGCGGGGCTGTGCCTGGGAACGCGTGTCGACGAAAAACGGCTGACCTCTTTAGTCATCGATGAAGTCCGGATCACGGATCGAAAGCGGGATCTTGTTGCCGCGCCGGAATTGCCACTAACCAAAGACACCGGAACATTAAGATTATGGAACTTCGAAGAGACACGCGAGGATTATCTCGCGCGATGGACTCCCGGTGGCGAAACCAACCAGCGACACCTGCCTTATCCCCACCGAATTGCTGAATTTGAGTTTGAAGGAGAGGAGGACTGGGCGGACGGGCGTTGGCAGGAAACCAACAAAGGCCCCTTCGTCTCGCATTCGTTTCTGGTCGACAAGCACGAAATGGGGGCAAAACTCACCGCTGTTTTTCTGCCCCAAAACACGACCCTGGTGTTCGATTCCCGTGCCTGTGCGTTCACAGCGGCACTCCACGATTCAAAGATGGTCGTCAGTCCCGCTCGAGCAGGACTGCTGTCCAAGCCTCGGATCGAGGGTGCCGTCGCCTGGCATGTATCGCCCCGCAAGCCGTGGATGCGCCTGCAAGAAACGGACCGCTGGGTCCCATTGGACCAGGAGCAATTGAACTACCAACGGTTGTATCTGCATAATTCCGACGTGGTATTCGAATATCAAGTTGCCGAGACGATGATCACGGATTACGCGACCACTCGACAAATCAATGACTTGAATACCGTCTTGCGTTGCCTGGAGTGCAGCTCGCTTGCCGAACCACTCCTCCTGACGGTGGCCGAGGGGATCGAAGGAATTAACATACATTCGGGCCAACGGTTGACGGGTCAAAAAAACGGCATTGCGTCGACTTGGTCGTTGGGAAAAAAAACCGCCAGTTCCGTCACGCTCGCCGCTCGTGGCAACGACATCGTCTTGGAGTTTCAGCCCAATCCAAATTCGTTCAACATCGAGTTGGCGATTGCTTGTGCCACCGGCGATCAAATATCACAGGACTCGATCGATACATCATTTCGTGCATTGCCGCCGCCGGACGTTCTGCGCCAACCGGGTGACCGTCGCTGGGGACCGCCGCTGGAAACCGTGGGAACGTTAGCTGTGGACGATGGCAAATCCGCATATTTGTTGGACGAGTTGACCATTCCGTTTGAGAATCCATTCCGGTCATTGTTCTTTATCTCGGGCGTAGATTTCTTTCCTAATGGCGATGCCGCGGTTTGCACAGCACATGGTGAGGTCTGGAAAGTGACGGGCATCGATGCAGGTCTCAAAAAACTGAGCTGGCAACGCTTCGCCACCGGTTTGTATCAACCATTGGGCTTGAAGATTCTAAATGATGAGATCATCGTCATTTGCCGCGATCAATTGAATCGGTTGATAGATTCCAACGGCGATGGGGAGGCTGACGTCTATCAATCGCTATGCCATGACTTGGTCACCCAAGGTGGAGACCATGCTTACGCGATGCGATTGGAAGCGGATCGTGCTGGCAATCTGTATTTTCTCAAATCGAGCGAAGGACCGCCCCATGGTTGTTCGTTGTTGCGATGGAACCATCAGACTGAATCGCTCGAAGTAGTCGCCAGCGGCTTTCGCCATCCGTACGGTTTAGGGATGGGACCGAATGATGAAATTACGGTCGCCGATAACGAGGGAAATTACGTCCCTTCGTCGAAGATCGATTGGATTGAGCCAGGTGGATTTTACGGATATCTGGAAAACATTGCTGAACCACCAGCGAACGTTCAACCTAACCGGCCCTTATGCTTCATTCCCAAATTTATTGACAACTCCTGTGGTGGACAGATCTGGGTACCAGACGATCAACGCTGGGGTCACTATCAAGCGGGCCAAATGTTGCATTTGTCGTGGGGTCGCTGCACGCTGCACGCGGTACTTCGCCAACTCGTCGGTGAGACCTGGCAGGCGGCGACCGTTCGTTTTCCCGAACTTGTTTTTCGATCGGGAAGTGGTACCGCAAAATTTAATCCGCTCGATGGACAGCTTTATGTCGTAGGTCTGGACGGATGGCAAACCGGCGCGGTTCAAGATGGCTGTTTTTCCAGAGTGCGTCATACGGGTCGGACGGCGGTGATGCCGGAGTCGTTTGAAGTTTTCCCCAACGGAATTCGCGTAAAATACTCGGTGCCACTTGATCCGAAAAAAAATCTGGACAGTTCCCAATTCGCCGTGGAACAGTGGAATTATCTCTGGTCCAGCACCTATGGTTCGTTCCACTATCAACCATCCAGTCCCGCTACGGTCGGACACGATCGCTTGAAAATCCGGCAAGTCACACTACTGGATGATCGGACATTATTTCTGCAGATCGACAAGTTGCTCCCCGTCGACCAGCTTCAGTTGACCGCTACTTTGGTTACGAGCCTGGGACAACAAGTCACGCACGAATTGCTCGGCACGATCAATGCGCTGCCTCAACCATTTGAGTTGCCGGTGATCGAACGGGAGGTGACTGATTTGTTTGCCGCCGACAACTTGGTCGCGTGGTGTATCGTTCCCTTCGATGCGAAAAAACGCGGTCCTGTCGCGCGAGCGGCAATGCTGCGCGAATTAGGATTTCAACGGATCGCTTATGATTGGCGGGATGAACACATCGCGACGTGGGACGCCGAAGTCATCGCCTTGCGCGAACAGAAAATTGAGCTGACCGCGTTTTGGGCCCCCGTTAACACAGCCCAGCCATTGAACGAGCCACATTGGAAAAAGATTTTGGAGTTAATCGATCGACATGACCTGAAGATGCAATTATGGGTGATGCTCAACGAAGCCTTGTTAATCGAGCTAACGCTGGAACAACGAGTCAGCTCTATAGTTGAGCAACTCGCTCCCGTTGCCGAACAGCTCGCAACTCGCGGGTGCCAATTGGGAATTTACAATCACGGCGGCTGGAGTGGCGAGCCGGCCAATATGGTGGCCATCGCCCAGGCACTGCGCGATCGTGGACATGCCAATACCGGTCTGGTTTATAATTTGCATCACGGTCATGACATGCTGCCGGCGCTGCCTGAAAATCTATCGCGCATGCGACCCTATTTGTTATGCTTGAATATCAATGGTATGCGCCTCGACGGTCCCAAGATTCTTCCTATCGGAGACGGTACGAATGATGCCGAAATTCTCGACCAAATCGTGCGATCCGGTTACCAAGGCCCCATCGGGATTCTGGATCACCGGGAAGAGTTGGATGCGGCCGAGAGTCTGCAACAAAATCTAACGGGGCTGCGAAAGGCTCGAAAAGGCTCCCGGCAGTAGTGACTAATTAGGGTCACCGAAATGCGGCCTGATTCCACGGCTCTCGCAGGGTTGGCCATAACAACTTCGTTGCTTCGTCGTCACCGTCAATGACCTCGCGTTGGGGATCCCATTGAATCGGACGGTTAAGTAGCATGGCGATATTCGCCAAGTGGCAGACCGTGGCTGTGCGGCAACCAATCTCCGCATCCGCGAATGGTGCCGCGCGAGACGCAATACAGTCCACGAAATTCTGGTGATGGCCGGGGCTCCGCCCCAAATCAACTTCCAGATTTTTGGTTTCCAACAGCCCCAGTGGCTCCGCCTCCAATTCGCCTCCGTGAATATGCACAAACACCCATCCATCGCTGCCGATAATTTTCAAACCGCGCGGTTCGCGATTGGCGCCAATCAGTTTGACACCGTTTTCATAGGTGCATTCGAAGTGGTAGTCCATGAAGGCGTCGTATAGATTTTCCGGGTGACGTTTTCCCTGAGCCTCGATGGTCACCGGTCCAGCATGGTCCATCCCCAACGCCAATTGCGCGATGTCGATTATATGGGCGCCGCGATCCGACATTTCGCCCCCGCCAAACGAAAGTATAAACCGCCACCAGAAATGCGATCGGCGTTCATGGTAGGGAACGACAGCAGTGTGCCCCAGCCAGAGATTCCAGTCCAATCCGTCCGGAACGGGCATGGCTTCGGGAATGCCTTTGAAAGCCAAGACGTCTTTATGATGCGCTTCATCTCCGCACGGCATATTGACTTCAATCGTCTTGATCTCGCCCAAACGACCACTGCGGGCGAGTTCGGCGGCGAAACGAATCTTGGAGTTGGACCGCTCGTGACTGCCGGTCTGAACGATCCGCTGATGATGTCGGGCGACATCCCGAATGGCCATTGCTTCCCCAACTGAATTAGCCAATGGCTTTTCACAGTAGACATCGCAACCCGCTCGAATCGCGGCAATCGATGCCAACGCATGCCAATGATCAGGAGTCGAAACATGGACTGCATCCAGTTTCTCGGTGGTCAACAGTTCCCGAAAATCACCGTATTGGTGGCAGTCGTTGTGGTTGTAGTGGGTGTCGATTTGCTGTTTGTCTTGCGCGGCATGGTTTTGATCGACATCGCAAACCGCGACGAATTGCACGTTGGCGATCTTCAGAAACTCTCCCGTATTGTGCCGACCTTTCCCTCCGGACCCGATCGAAGCCATGACGATCCGATCGCTGGGAGGCGTTACGCCTCCCAGCCCCAAACTTGAAGCTTGCACAAAGTAAGGTGCGGTCAATCCCGCACCGGTAGCACAAACCACAGAACCGAGAAACCGTCGCCGAGATAGTGCATCGCGTTTCGTCATCGGATGTTCCTTGAAAACATGCCTACAGGTATTGTCGTTCAACGAACCCAGATTGTACCACAATTAATCCTGCAATCGCTCGTGAATCAACCGAACCAACCTCAATTCACCTGCTCGATGTTGACGTAATCAATATCGTAGACGGCGTCCGGATAAATCGCCTGAATCGTGCCAGCTGAGGGGTCGATAGGCGAGACTTTGTGCGTGACGACTGGAGTTCCGGCATGCGAAACTCGAATCCGGTCGCCACCCAGTGCCAGATGAGTGCCCCCATTGATGCGCAGTCGTCCACCCTTGTCGGTATCTGACGGCCGAGTCTGAATATTGAAAGTATCGTCGCCACGCAGGCCATATAACGCGAAAACTGTATCGCGATTGAATTCTTGAACATTGACAATGTCGTTCCCCAATCCGCAATACAAAGACATTTGCTCGACCGAATCAAAATTCAACCCGCCAAATGAGTTTCGCTGAAGTGAGTTCCTGCGCAACATAAATGGGTTGGCAGCGCCCAACGCGAAGTTCTCGTCGCGAGCCATGACGGTATCAGTGCCGTCTTGGCCGTTGGCGTTTACGACCCCCTGAATCAGGCTCAAATTTCGGCCGACCGAACTTACGTTAATCAAGTCATTGCCCGCTCCGGCGTTGACCGTAAGTGTTGTTCCGAAGGCCGTGTTGTTGATGTGAACCTGGTTGTTTCCCTTGCCAGCGTTCAGCACGCGATGCTCAATAGCGCTGTGTAACAACGAGAATCCAGGTTTGTCGACGCTGTTACTGGACAGCGTAAAAACATCATTCCCTAAATCGTCTTGATCGTGCAGAGTAATGGAATCAACGCCTGCTCCCCCGTTAACAAAAACGTTGCCACCGATGGAATCCAATTGGCCCGTGCCGATTTCGATCGTGTCATTCCCGCCGCTGGCATACAGTCCAACACTCGTTGTGGCAGCAGAACTATTTAATCTCATCGTGTCATTCCCATTGCCCGCGAACAGCGAAACCGTGGCAATCGAGGTATAGTCGAGTGCACCAAAGAACGCCGACGACATGTCAAACGTCTGGCCGACAAGAGTGTAGGTTACATTGCCCGGAGCCGCTTGATTATTGATCCGAATTGAATCCGAGCCCGTACTGCCGTAGACGTGCATGGTCGCCTGAATCAGATCCGCCCGATTCGTCCCCAAGATAATCGTATCGTCGCCCGCCGCGGCATTGATCGTCAAGTCAACGGGAACGACACTTGAGAGGTTCACTGTGTTATTGAATTGGTTGGCAATGAGAGTGACGAGTTCGGTTTGTAAATAGCTCCAGGTTTGCGTACCCGTTTTCGAAAACGTATTATTTACAAGAGAATAACTGTCGTTTCCCGCAGCATCATTCGCATCGTTGAATCGGACCATGTCCGTGCCGGCGCCGCCTATGATGATGAGGTCTCCGAGGATATCGTTGTCCAAGTCACCGGCATTTCCTCCCACGACGATATCGTCATTACCGCTGCCCGCGCGGACGGTGAGGTCAGTGGTTGCTGATAAGCTATTGACGAGAATTAGATTTCGATACTCGTTGGTACGTAAATCAATGGACTCGGCATTCAAATAACTCAAATCGGCAAATGCGCTGCCCCGCGCGATGACTGACGTCGATACGGTGTAGGTATCCGTGTACGGATTCCCCGGTTGTGCAAAACCCAATCCACCGTCGTCTTCATCGTGTAACACAATGCCGTCGGATCCGAGGCCGCCATCAAAGCCGACTGCACCCGTCAGTAAATCGAGGTCCCGCGCGTCAGGCGTCAGGTCCATCGTATCCGTTCCACCGCCGCCCAGAAAACTGACCGTCGAATTTGCCGCCGTCGCATGCACCCGGACCGTATCAATGCCATTGCGTCCGCTGATCGAAACACTCTGGCCAGGCTGGGTTCCGCGAACATTGATCGTGGCGTTCTGATTCGTTGCCCAGAGTGTCAAGCCTTCGACTCCGGTGTGATGGACTAAGCCGCCATATCCGCTTTGGGTGAAATAATTCGTTTGCAGAACATAGTTATCAAATACGTTTCCGCCATCGCGATCATCGAATATCAAACTGTCTTGACCGCTTCCACCTTCGACCCAAATGCTGTCACCCAGATTGACGCTGAGATCGCGATTTCCAACCCAGGTCGTGTCATTGCCAGCTTCACCATATACATGCACATCCACGCCCGCGTCGGAGGAATGGACGCGGATCGCATCGTTTCCGGCACCGGCGTAAACGTGCAAGGCATCTATGTTGTTGTAGTAAACGCGACCGCCTCGCGTCGATTTATCAATTTCTTGATCGGTAATCGTATAGGTTGTCGCTGCTGCAAGAGAGTCTTGGTCGAAGATCATGGTATCGATCCCGGTTCCGCCATTGACGGTCACTTTTCCCTGACCATAAAAAGCCAGCAAACCATCGGCGACCGAGAACGTATCGTTGCCCGCACCTCCCTCGATCACAACCTCAAAATTCCCTGGCAGCGCATCGATGAGAAACGTATCGTTCCCTCCAATGCCGCATAATGTCAACTTGTCGAGTGATTCTTCCCACCGTGTCCCAACGAAGTCACCATTGAGAAAAATATCAACCGATCCGAAATCGTCCTCGTTGCGACGGAGCTCGAGCAAGTCGTCTCCCGCCGTTCCCGTAATCACAAGTTCTGGCCAAGCGTTCTCAAATGCGCGTGATAACAATTCCAATTGATAGGGGTTGCTTCCGGTGTTGTATGCCAATTGATGTGGCAACCCGGATTTATCGATGTCCGAGTTAACCATGATCGAAACTTGCACGCCATTCGGGAAATCCATGATTCCCGTATGCAAATCGGTCAAGTCGCCGCCGTGATTGTAGTAAGTGCCGAACATTCCTTCCGACCATTGATTGTAATTTTCGTCATTCGGATTGTTCCAACCGAGAAAACCATCCCGCATTTGGTCGCGAGTCTCTGCGGAAAGTATGTCGTCGTTATAACGAACATTGGCCAAAAACGTGGCGAGTTCCTTGGGAGTTAAAAACCAGCCTTCACCTCCCGCAAGTAACGTTCGATCACCATACGCAAATCCGGCAGCACCCAGGTCCGGATTCTTGTATTGGAATGTGACGTCCGTTAGTTTGGGTTTGGTATCAGCGTTGACAATCCCCATGGGGTCGAGGACGTGCTCGGAAACATAGAGCACATACACTTCGGCGGTCAATCCCGCCGGATCATCTGCATTGTCGATTACCTCATCGTCCACCGCTTCCCAAAGGTAGGGCAACATCACGCGCATCAGTGCGAAGTTCGCATTCTCATATTCATAAACTGGTTTGTTATCGAGATCGATTCCGGTGTTGATCAATTGCGCCAATCCCGCAAAACTGGTCTGCTCATTCAGACTGGCGCCGCCATCGCCGTTAAAATCAATCCTTCGAATTCCACTGCGGTGCGTCAACAGTTCTCGAAAAGTTATGGTCTGGATGCTGGCTTTCGCCGCGACTTTATCGGGAGCATCCAAACCGTCGCGCCACGCCTGGGGCAGATACTGGTAGATTGTCTCATCGACTGATTGGCCCTGGTTTTGCAACAATTGCATGATCGCCGTGGCCGTGATCTGCTTGGACACGCTGGCGATTGTCATGCCGGTGTCGCCATTGAATAAGACGTTTCCGCCATTGGCTGCCGTTCGTGCGAGCCCATCTCCGCCGTCCCGTACTAGAACTCCATTTTGATTGATGGCATATCCGAAGCCGACCGAGTTGTCATTGAAGTAACTTTGCAAATTGTCTTCGAACTGGTTCAGATCGAAAGTTCCTGTGGCGGTCCCGAATCCCGAAAAATTGAGACGCGGTTCCAGTCCAGAAAAATCCAGTTTGGCGGTACGAGGAGCTTTCATTCGTCGGCAATTCCGGTCAGCCAAGTTCAATTTCGACCAAGTATAGCGAACGATATTTCGGATCGAGCAGGACATTGTGTTTCTCCCTTGAAGAGTCAACTGGCTGTAAAATAGTCGCTGTTCTTTCGAGTAACCGCGGCTTTCACACAATGGCTCGCTTAACCGTCTCCATTGGCGACAATAAATTCCCACAAAACCGTCAGTAATTTGGGAATTGGCTAACAACACGAAGAGCCTATCCCAAAACCTTGCTCCCTTCTCCCCTTTTTAGAGGAGAAGGGCTGGGGATGAGGGGTTTTGGGACAGGCTCTAAATCCGGTCAAGAACCCTTGCCTGGGAAGTGCCATTTTGCGATTGCCGATGGTTCCTTTCATCCCGTCAGGCCAGCTCGGTTTTCAGGCGTTCACTTCCTTTGACGCCGCACTTAAGCCATACTCTCGGCATGAAGATAACACTCCCGACCGGCAACTTTGTGCGACATCGCCAGCCCACATTGACCTTAGCCCTGTTGGTTTTCGCCATGCTGGTGGGTTGCGAGAATGAAAAACAATTGGTTCGCCCCACAACTTCGGCACCAGATTCCAGTGGAGTGGCCTCGGCATCTGAAGACAGCATTTCCAACAAAATCCGTTTCGCCACATTCAACGTGGCCATGAATCGGAAAACGGCAGGTGCCTTGGCAGCCGAACTCGCCACAGGAAACTCACCGAAAACGGCTCAGATCGCCGAAATTATTCAACGCATCCGGCCAGATGTTTTGTTGTTGAATGAATTTGATTTCGATTCAGCTGGGTCTGGAATCAAAAGTTTCCAAGATAATTTTCTGGCCCAATCGCAACGGGAACAGCCACCGATTCGATACGAATTTGTCTATTCAGCGCCCGTGAATACCGGCATCGATAGCGGACTCGATCTCAATGCGGATGGACTTACCGGCACTGCAGACGACGCACTGGGGTATGGCGAGTTTCCCGGCCAGTACGGCATGGTCGTGTTGTCACGTTTTCCCATTGCCTTGAATCAAGTGCGAACGTTTCAGAATTTTCTATGGAAGGATTTGCCTGGCGCCAACTGGCCGGTCGATCGACAATCAAAAAAACCGTATTACCGTGACGAGATCCAAGCGGTGTTTCGACTGTCGTCCAAGAGCCATTGGGATGTCCCCATCCGGGTTGGCAGCGAGACGATTCATTTTCTGGTTTCGCATCCGACACCGCCCGTGTTCGATGGGGAAGAAGATCGCAATGGCTGCCGCAATCACGACGAAATCAAGTTTTGGGCCGACTATGTTTCCGGTTCGGCGGACTACCACTACGATGATGCCGGTGTGCACGGCGGTTTGCCGATCGACGCAAAATTCGTAATCGCGGGAGATCAGAATGCCGATCCAGTCGATGGCGATAGCCAACTGGATTCAGCCCGACAATTGACCGAACATCCAGCGATCAATCACGGTATGACACCGCAATCCACCGGCGGCATTTATTACGCGGAAAAACAGGCCGAAGCGAATCTGAAACAGACGGGTAATCCGGCGTTTGACACGGGCGATTTCAATGATTCCAACGTGGGCAATATGCGCATTGACTATTGTCTCCCGTCTGCGACCCTTAATTTGGTGGGGAGTGGCGTGTTTTGGCCGACGCCCGATCAAACGGGGGGTGATTTAGTCGAAGCCTCGGATCATCGCCTGGTGTGGATTGATCTTGATCCGTTGAACTGGCTGTTGCACTAACGAAAGTCTCTCGATTTGATTTGCAATTCGCGGATTTGATCGGACAGATCTTCCAGCCAGCTTACCACCACATGAATGACGCCGCTCTTTTTTTCCAGTTTCCCATACGCGATCCAGGCCGCTGAAGTGCGCGCAATCTTGTAATGCCGTTCCCAAACATCCGGCTTCACCACCAGGTTGGCAATTCCCGTTTCATCTTCCAGCGTCACAAACGTGATTCCTTTGGCCGTCGAGGGACGTTGCCGCAAGATCACCAAACCCGCCACCCGAAGATACCGATTGTTATCCAGGTCGATCAGACTGCCACACGTGGCCGCCCGCAATTGATCCAATTTTGAACGATGAAATGACAACGGATGAGCCCGCAACGACAATCCGATCGCGCGATAGTCCGCTGTAACTTGATCGACCGCTGCCAGTTTAGGGAGTGCCTCCGTGTCGTCATCGGCAGTTTCCAAATCGGCGAATAGGGGTTGGTATTGGGGCTTTTTTTCTTGAGCCAACGCCTGCCACAGCGCAGCGCGTCGATCTTGGTCCAGCGATCCAAAGGCATCAGCCTCGCTCAAGTGCGCGATGTTCGCTTGACTCAAGAGAGTCCGTCGGGTGAATTCGGAAATGCTGGTGAACGGACCATTGCGCCGCGTCGCCATGATCGTATCCGCCACATCGGCTCGCAAACCCGCAATCAACCGCAGCCCCAACCGCAGTTGACAACCGTTCGCCACTCCCTTCTGACTCACAGCAATCAGCGTACAATCCCAATCGCTATGGTTCACATCGACAGGCAATACCTCGACGCCATGTTTTTTCGCATCGGCGACCAGCTGCGCGGGCGCGTAAAACCCCATCGGTTGGCTGTTGATAATCGCGGCACAAAACGCCGCCGGATAATAGTGTTTCAACCAGGCGGAAACATACACGAGTTTGGCAAAACTGGCAGCGTGCGATTCCGGAAAACCGTACTCGCCAAATCCGCTGATCTGCCGAAAGACCTGTTCGGCGAACTCTTCGTTTAAGCCTCGCGCGCGCATCCCGGCGATCAGTTTGTCATGAAACTGTTGAATGAGGCCGGTTTTGCGCCACTTGCCCATCGCCCTTCGTAACTGATCCGCTTCACCCGGCGTGAACCCCGCCGCGACGACCGCCAGCTTCATCGCTTGCTCCTGGAAAATGGGCACACCCAAAGTTCGATGCAGCACCGCTTTAATAGCTTCGTTGGGATACTGAATGGGTTCCTCGCCGTTGCGTCGCCTCAAATAGGGATGCACCATGTTGCCTTGAATCGGCCCCGGCCGCACGATGGCGACTTCGATCACCAGATCGTACCAGCAACGGGGCTTCAAACGGGGCAGCATGCTCATCTGACCGCGGCTTTCAATTTGAAATACGCCGACCGTATCGGCGGCACAAATCATGTCATAAACGTGCGGGTCTTCGGCGGGAATGTTCGCCAGTGTGCAGGCCGGGCCTCCCTGTTGCTCGATCAGTTGAAAACATTTTCGAATCGCCGACAGCATACCCAGGCACAAGCAATCGACTTTCAACAGTCCCAACTCTTCCAAATCATTTTTGTCCCACTGAATGACCGTCCGCCCATCCATCGAAGCGTTTTCAATCGGCACCAGTTCATCCAAGGGGCCTTGGGTCATCACCATGCCACCGACATGTTGCGACAAGTGACGGGGAAAGCCCAGCAGTTCGTCCACCAGTCGCAGCAGCTGTTGGCCGATTTGAGATTCTGGATCGATGCCCACTTCGTTCATCCGAGTGGCCAGTTTACGCTCTGCGGAATGACCTTCCACTTGTTGTGTGAGCGCCTCGACGCGATCGAGGGATAACCCGAGTGCTTTGCCCACATCGCGCACGGCACTGCGAACGCGATACGTGATCACCGTTGCCGCCAATCCTGCGCGATCGCGGCCATATTTTGTGTACAGGTATTGCAACACTTCTTCGCGTCGTTCGTGTTCAAAATCTACATCGATATCAGGCGCTTCGTTGCGTTCCTTACTGATGAAGCGTTCGAACAACAAATCACTGGTGGCCGGATCGACCGACGTCACGCCAAGGCAATAACACACAGCCGAGTTGGCGGCCGAGCCACGGCCCTGACAAAGAATACCACGACTGCGGGCGAACCGTACCAGATCCCAGACGGTCAGAAAATAGGCTTCATAGCGCAACTCTTCAATCAGTTTCAGCTCGTGTTCAATCTGCTCGCGAACTTTGTCTGGCACTCCGGCGGGATAACGTTGCTGGGCTCCCTGCTGGGTCAGCTTTCGCAAATAGTCATTGGGTGATTGGCCGGCGGGCGCTAGTTCTACTGGATACTCATATCGAAGTTGGCTTAAACAAAACTGACATTGCTCGGCAATTTCCCGCGTCCGCGCCAGCGCCTCCGGAATACGCGAAAATGCCGCCTGTCGCCGCGCGATGCTGTGCAAATGACGTTGCGCGTTGGGCAGCAACAAATGTTCGGCTGCGATGACGGTCGTTCGATACTTAATCGCGGTCAACACATCGTGCAGCGGCAGACGGGCAGGGTGGTGATACAGTACATCGCCGGCCGCGACCAACGGCAGCCCGGTTTGCTGCGATAGTTGTTGCAATTGTGTGATCCGCCAGTGGTCATCGATCCCTTGATACAATGACGCCATCAAATAGGCCCGCTGACCGAACAGCTCCCGATAGCGTTGATAGTCCGAGCAGCCGAAATTCGTGCCACTCGATTCGGAAGCACAGAACGCCGATTCGGGCGAGGTCATTGACTGACCCTCGCGCAATTGACCCTCGCGCAACCGGGTTCGTCCCTGTTGAAACCATTGGTAACTCGGATGCTGTTCATCGATCTGTTCGACTCGGGACCGATCGCCAGTGAAATGGGGAATGACGCCAGCCAACAGACCGTGGGAGTGTGTCGCAAGATCTGCCCACGACAGCCAGCATTCCCCTTTCGGAGCACGCCGTCGGCCGACCGTGATCAATTTGGAAAGCTGGGCATACGATTGGCGATCGGTGGCCCATAGCAAAACGGGTGGAGCATCATGTGGAATGATTTCGGCTCCGATGATCAATTTAATCGTCGGGCCGGTGGCTGCCTGCTCACGAACTGCACTGTAGGCGCGCACGACTCCGGCCAGTGTATTTTCATCCGTAATCGCCAGGGCTGCGTATCCCAGCTCGCTGGCGCGGGCCACCAATTCGTCGGCGTGCGAGCCACCGGTCAGGAACGAATAATTGGTTTTGCAATGCAGTTCGGCAAACATCTCAGAATTCTCCTTGCACAAACCAGAGTTTTTCGCGCAGATCGCGATAGACCCAATACTGTTGTCCGCGCGCCGTTTCGACACGCCAGTAGTCTCGACAAACCGTTTGGCCGCGCCACCAACCTGTTTCAATTCGCTCCGGGCCCCACGAACGGACAATCGTTTGTGGCTGTCGCAACGAAGGATTCGCGGTGGCTGTACTGGTTGGTTCCAGCACAAAACCGGTCGAGAGTGTGGACGAAGCGACGGTGGGATTCTGACAGGAAACTCCCACCGTTCGCAGCGCAATCGCCACGGGAGGGTGAAAAATCTTCAACGGTCGCGCCGCGACATGCGATTGCGGCCGTGCTGTTGTTCGCTGGCGTGAGCGTTTGCGATGAATATCCACCAAGGGACGAAACCGGTATGAGTATTCCGGCTGAGCGCCGGATTGAAGTTGCGGATACACGACATTGTGTTGGCCCAGGCGACTGGTTAAACGGTTGATTAATTGAGCCAAGGCCTGTTTGTCCAGTCGCGGATTTTCATCAAACAACTGTCGCTGCTGCTCTACCAACAATACCCCCGCAGTCACGCTCACCTGGATCTCCTGGACTTGGACCGAGTGCCGGCGGGAGTGACTGAAGGTTTGTTCCATTTGCAGTTCGACCAACGGCAAGATGTGATTGGCGGTCGCCGTAGGTTGAAATAGGCTGACGATGAATTCCAGTGGCGGTGCCGCTGGAACGATCAAGCGGATCGTCCACTGCAAGGCTCCCTGTTGTCGAGCGCGCAACTGTTCACAAATTTTCGTGATCAAACGACCGATGATCACTTCGATGGTGGCCCGCTGGTGGGTGGGATAATCCAATAACTGTTCGGCTTGAAATTCTGGTGGCAGCTGTCGCGCGATCACCGGTTCAACGATCTGACCCAGAGCTTGATCGATCCGTCGATGAATTTCCTTGCCAAACCGCATCGCCAAATCAGTGCGCGATAGTTGCCAAAGCTGGGCGTTGATTTCGATTCCCAATCGGCGCAATGTCGTCACTGTGGCCGGCGCCAATCGCAGCGTTTCAATCGGCAGTTGTGAAAAAATCTGCGTGTCGTCGGCCGGAATTACCAGCCACGGTTCGTGCGCAAAACGGCTGGCTCCCCAAGCCATTCCGACCGTGTTGGCCAGTGCCAGCCGAGGCAAATAATCCAATTGTTGAACGTGCGCGTAAATTTGCTGAGCCAACTGGGTCTCATCACCGAACAAGCGGTCGAGTCCCGTCAAGTCCAGCAAAATGGAAACCGGTTGTAGTCCCTGTTTGGCTGCCGGGGCTTCGATTTGTTCCAGACCCACAATCGGACTGAACCGGCCCAGCGAATCGGCGAGTTCAGTCAACGCCACTAAATCGGCGGCGGTATCCTGTTCGAAAATATGAAACCGCGAATCGGTCTGCTGCACGGAGCGCTGTAATAATGATTTCGCTTCGGACAGCGGCATCGAGACGCGAATTCCCTCGCGCATCGCCAGTGGACTGGCGGCTGCCACCAACCGTCCGCGCCGGGAATCCTGACGAAACAAAACTATTCGTTGCCGACGCAACTCAGGCTCGGCGACGACCATCCGCTGGATGGACCAGTTCGGCAGCCACAGGCAAACGATGCGCTGACGAGGGGGCGAGAGTCGTGGCTGGGACAGCGTTGACTGAAGCGGGTTTGGGAACTGCGGCGGGTTGGGAAGTGGGTGGTTCATGTGCACGACGTGTCGGTTGGACATTTCCGGTGATGTGATTGATAGTTAGCTCAATGGACTTGCCAGTTTGCGTGCCCCGGCAACGCGTGAGTTGCAGCTGAACCGTTTGAGTCGGTTGAGCGACAGAGGAAGCGGTCGGTTGGCCCATCCCGACCAGCCACTGAACTTCGGCCCAACTTGGCCGCTTGGCCGCCGCCGGAGATTGCAGAAATAATCCCAGACATCCACTCGATTCAGCAGCCAGCTGAAATCGACGAAACCAGCGTTCATCAATTTCGGCAATGGGTCCCCAGACCGCCGCGACGGCTGGACAACGCAAAGCTTGATCGATCGCCCACAGCAAATCATTTTCATCCGCCACCCGTGGAGCCGAGTGTGAGATGGCGGGAGCATGGGAGATCGAATGAGTGTGTAAATCGCGGGGCACATTTTCATGACCGGATCGCAACACGATCAAGTGCTCCAGATTGATTCCGATCGCCGCCGCCGCTGGTGGAAAAAACTGACTTAACGGATCGATAATCACCAATGCTCCTCCGTCCAGGCACGCCTGTTGCGCGACTCGCAACGACAAATAATCCGCCCCTTGACCACCCCCCGTGATCCATTGCACCAACGTGCCGCGCGGATAGCCGTGGCCAGGTAACAAACGATCGATTGCCGCGCAAGCATTTTTAACGACACCGCCATTATCCAGCCGATTACCCGTTTCGGTTTGTCGAATTTGTTCTCGAAGTCGATTGATGATCGTGTCCATCGCAACGCATCCCGCGAAGTAGTGTGATCGCACTTGTTTTCCGCTCGTTACCAAGCAGCCCGAGTTTGTCATCCACGAGTGACACGTTTGGTCACATCGGCAGAAATTCATCTCTAAAATGCCAAAACACTAGTAGTGTTCAAAGTTACATTTATACAGATTGCTACTAGATTGCAAGCGGCTCACTAAAAACGATCAACATAACCCAACAAGTCCGCAAAACAGCCGAAACCGACCCCCTAAAACTTGGGCACTTTGTCGCCAACTGCTGTCGGAACGAGCCACCGAATTTTTCTCACAGAATTTTTCAAATTTTCTTCAAGTTTTTCCTGTCACGACCGGTCGTCGCCCACGTATCAGACTCCGAGATCGTCGTAGTTTGACCTCTCACCAAAACCAATATGCTTAGTTTTCCCACCATCTCCCTGACAGGAATTGCCTCCATGTTCGTTAAACCAGCCGTTTTTGTTGTAATACCTGCATTGATTGCCGGATGTTTTGGGGGGGGTGGTCAATCCGTCCGAGCGGATCAGGTTTTCGGCGTGACCGCCAGTCAATCGTTGGTAAATTGGGACAGTGCTACGCCAGGGACAGTCAGCGCAGGCGTGGCGATTACCGGAGTGCAAGTCAATGAGCAAATTACGGGGATTGACTTTCGTCCGGTCGATGGCTTGTTGTACGGCGTCGGCAATCAAAATCGGTACTACCGAATTAATACAACGACAGGATTGGCCACTCAAATCGGCGCCATTTTCCCCACCAGTCTGGTGGGATCATTATTCGGATTCGATTTTAATCCAACGATCGATCGCAACCGGATCGTTTCTGATTTGGACGGTAATTACGTGATCAACCCCTCAACGGGAGGTCAAACCGTAGCCACGAACTTGTTCTATCAGGCTGGGGATGCCAATGTCGGAGCCAATCCGAATGTCGTTCACAGTGCGTACAATAACAACTTCTCTGGCGCGCTGACGTCCCAATTGTTCGGGATCGATTCGGGACTTGATATTCTAGTAACACAAGCCAATTCTGCGGGAACACTCGGCACCGTCGGATCGCTGGGACTCAACATTTCGGGAATCGGTGGATTCGACATTTCCAGCACGTCGACGATTGCCTTTGGCGCGTTTCAACTTGAAGGCAACCCGCTAAGCAACTTCTATCAAATCAATTTGGCCAACGGATCCGCGACTTCGATCGGGCAAATCGGTGGCGGTCAAGTGATTACGGCAATCGCGGTTGCGATACCAGAACCATCGAGTCTGATGATTACTGGAATGAGTTCGCTCAGCTGCCTACTAGTACGGCGCAAACGCCACTTTTCCGCGCAACTGGCTCGCTAGGAAATTGAGCTGCGTTCTGTGTCAGAGTCTTCTACTCGCCCTAATCTGGCTGCGGAAGATACGCAGCCGTCGATATTGTCGCAGGATTTTTTCCAGGCCGGAACGTCCACAAATGGATTTCTTATTTTTTTTGAGTGGACGTTCCGTCTCTTTTTGTATCAACTATCATCTGCTTTTGAAACTGAGTAACTCGATGCTTTCCCGGCATTCGAATGTTTCACTTGACGGCAAAATCGACAGTGCAAACAAGTCCGATCACCACAGGTGCCACGCGGAAAATTGGATCACATAAATTCCCAGTAGCAGGTTGGTGACGGCGTGCGCGACGATACAGTCCCACAAGTTGCCGGTTCGATGCATCAACCAGGTGACTAAGCCAAACCAGAGGAATGCCGCCACCGCCTCGGAGGGGTGAGTGATCACTCCGTAAATTGAGGGCGTTAGCAACGCGCCCCAGGAAAGCGTCTTCAAGCCAACGGATTCCCAATTGGGATCTTGCATCCACCGCACGAGCCAGCCGCGTAAAAAGAGCTCTTCGATTACCGGCACCAACAGCGCCAATAGCGTAAACCGCAACGCTAGAAACAGACTGCGAAATGAAGTGTCCGGCAGGCTCTCGAAAGGATTGAAGGCCGGACGCAAATTTGTCCAGGACTTCAGGCCGATGGACTCCAGCATCGTGCGCTCGAGATGGAGTTCGCAGCAGCCCACCCAGACGACGATCCCCACGACTCCCACGACAATTGAAATTGGCGAGATTCGAAGGGGAAAATGACGGATATAAGTGGCGTGGAAATAACCGAGCAAGCAGACGGCAATCAGAACTTGTGCGGCCACCATCCCCACGTAGAAATTCGCGGCGCCGGGTGTGGCCGGTTCGCCGGATGCAGCGTTGAAATTGGAAAAATCGGGGTAAAAGCTGGCGATTACCAAGAACAGAATCAATGGTAAAATAAACGCGGTCGCATCGCGGATGCTGTCGACAGGTTTGGACATAGAGGCTTTCGAATAATTTGTCGCCGACTTGGGCCACTTGGATCTACCAGTTTAGTCACATTCCTGTTTACAGTCACGGTCGTTTGATGAACACTATTTTTTACGGTCTCGCACGACTAACCTGCGTAGCGATCATATCCTGCGGCTTAACCGCAACCGACGCTGTCGCCGTACCTCAGACTGAAGAAGACTACGCTCGTCAGCGTGCTCAAATGGTTGAAATCGCCGTCAAAGGAGCTGGCGTTACCGACGAGCGGGTTTTGCGCGCCATGCTGGCGACACCGCGTCATGAATTTGTTCCGTCTAAACTGCGGAAGGAACAATCGTACCTCGATGCCGGGATTCCGATCGGCGACAAGCAAACGATTTCATCACCATTCATCGTGGCCTATATGACCCAGTCGCTGGATCCCCAAACCACGGACAAGGTGCTGGAGATTGGCACCGGCAGCGGTTATCAAGCGGCCATTCTCAGTCCGTTGGTAAAAGAAGTCTATTCGATTGAGATCGTGGAAGCGTTGGGTAAGCGAGCCGCCAAAGTTTTACATAAATTGAAATACGCAAATGTGTTCACAAAAGTTGGTGATGGTTACCTCGGTTGGCCTGAACACGCGCCGTTTGACAAGATCATTGTGACCTGTTCGCCTGAGGATATCCCGCGCCCGCTGGTCGATCAACTAAAAGAGGGTGGTATTATCGTCGTGCCGATGGGTGAACGTCACCAACAAACACTGTACCTGATGGAAAAAAAGAATGGCGAAATGATTCGTAAGGCTTTGCAACCGACTCTGTTTGTACCGATGACCGGCGCTGCCGAAGACCAGCGCCGTGTGTTGCCCGATCCGACAAAACCGGAGTTGTTGAACGGCGATTTCGAAGAGGGATTGGACGAAAAGAATTTTATCAAGGGCTGGTACTACGAGCGAAAACTTAGCTGGAAAGAAGACGAAGCCTCGCCCAGCGGCAAACACTTCGTCGAATTCAACAATCAAGTTCCCGGACAACTTGCGCATGTCATGCAGGCCTTTGCTATCGATGGGCAAAAAGTACCGGCGATCAAGTTTTCGGCCTCGTTCGCCTGCGAGAACATTGTGAAGGGTCCCTTGCCCAAGGATTTTCCCTCGGCGGTTGTGTCGTTTTATAATGAAGAACGCGAAGTTTTGGGTAACACCATGTTGGGGCCGTTTCAAGGATCGGGGCCGTTTCAAGGATCTCAAACTTGGAAAGTTCACAGCCAAATCATTCGCGTCCCTCGCGAAACTAAGGAAGCGATTGTCCGCATTGGACTATTCGGTGCCACTGGCACAGCCCGATTCGACAATATTGTAATCGCGGTCGATAAATAGCTCGCGAATTGTTTTTGTTTGACCCAGGCTTCGGACGATCTGCACGGTCGATACCATGGCGAGCCGTGTTGCGGTTCCAGATCACCAACGATATTGGAAATTCAATCCCGTGGCGTTGGACAATGTCAACGGCTGAAGAGACCAACCTTTTTGCCCGGTGTCCGTTTGCTGGACCGCTGAAGCCGCAAGAAACGCCATGCCCCAACCCAAACCGACTTGCGATGCGTAATGGGCGTTGTCATTAACACGTGACAATGGCCCAATCGCGGATGCAACGTACCACCATGTCTTGTTCCAGCGGTTTTCCGTGAGCTTGGCGGCGGTAATAAATGGCAACGCCGACATGAACGCGTGGCCGCTGACTCCATTTTCGTCAACAAATGGCTGCCAGTCGGAGCCCTGCGCCGTCTCACCGGGGCGCGACGCGCCGGTGGCCTTTTGCAGGAGCAGCAGTGGCGGTGCGCCCACGACGAATCCCCTTAGTGATCTTTCTCCCCACAGCCCAATCGTCTTGAAGCCTGGTTGCTCGTCGAGCCACTGTCCCGCGAGCCAAGCGGAACCCATGATCGGCAGTGTATAAAGTCCGTTGCCAAGTTCCTTATTTGCGTGCAAAAATTCAAACCACTCATCACTGGCTGCATCCCGTACCGAAGCCTGAAAGTGTTTTTGTAACTGGCTATCGATATCCGTATTGGCGACAATGGCCCCCGCCCCAAACATCAACCCCAATCCCGACAGCGAATCCCTGGAATAATAGTTGCGTTGATCAACCCACAGTCGCTCCCAAATCGGTGCGTCTTCGGCGACTTGCAAACTTGCGCCCCAAATGGGCGAGCCGATTGGCGAACCCGTTGGCGCACAAACATCTACGGGTGGCCTTGGCCCCTGGCAAGCGGGAAAAACCGGCTCGTTGACGCCTGTGTTTTCGTCGCTGGCGACGGGATCGTCCGTGAATTTGAATTGACACGGCGGGGATTTGGCCGTCGGCAGGCAATCCCTTGACGCGGCGTCTGTTGATACCGCCGTGACGCAGGCGGCGAATTGGACGTCGCCGTCCGAATGGCGTTGAGAAAAACCGGCGCAACCTGACAGCAATCCCAAGGCGGAAATAACAACCGTCAATTTGGCGCGCATGGCTTAACCCAACGTAAGTCCGGCGAATTTAAGGGGGCATCCATCAGCAACCAAAACACCATCTTTCGGCGCGATTATTACGGAGCGTCGACCTGGATACCGATATTCCCGAGACGCGCTGCTGGCCGTTCGGATTTTCCGAAGCATAGGCCCTTCCTATCCAGGAAGCAATATAGATCTTCAACACAGGCAAATCGACAGCGTCCGAATATAGTGAAGAGGGGGAGCCTGGTTAATCGTTGTGATTCGATTCGACCTAACTCCAAAACGAGAAAAGGCAGGCGGGAAAGGGATACGGGGCCAGCCAACGGAAAAACCAATCGTCGTTGCGTGCCAGCAGTTAGTGACTTTGTTTGCCCCGATCACAGAAACGAGTCGAAAAATGCCTTGACGAAAAATGCCTTGGTCGGGCCTCAGTTTTCTTTCCCCAGTGTGGCCCAGGCTTCCAGTCTGTGGATTCGTTCGATCACAGACTCGCAGCGCCAGAAGCCGGTGCCACTTGGTTTACGTGTGTTGGTACTCGATCTACTCATCGATCGAAGCAACATGACCGTCATTCTTTTCGAATAGTCGTTTCAGCAGATCGTCGCTTGCCGTTTCTTTGACAAAATGTGATGACGCATCAGCCATGCCGACCAGAAAGCCTCCTGGAAACTGACCCAACAAATCAAACTTGGAAAAATTTTCGGGATCGATCCCCTCATCTGGTTTTGTCCACGGAACCGCCACCTGGTCTCCAGCATCGACGATCATGATAGTATTGCTGGTCCCATCAAGCATTTCGCTAATTCTCGAAGACGTTGAGTTGCCCTTTTCGTCCTTCCCAAAAACACCATCTCGCCCGCCGATCCCCAAGTAAGTCGTTTCGCTGGGGCCAGCATTACTATTGGGCGAGCGATAG
>JANNWZ010000152.1:0-2018 GCA_031409295.1 Mariniblastus sp. | reverse complement strand
CAACATTCGTGCCAGGCGACGACCGATGGAAATCGGCCGGGACATCAACAGACAGAATCCGCAGCGGGCCGCTTCGGCCGTTGCGCTGCGCGTGATTTCAGTAGCACCAACTGGCCCGCCTGGAACCAAGGGCAGGCACATGGCCAGCACATCGGGTCGCGCCAAGGCATCGTCATAGTCCGCCGGACCCCGAAACCACCGGCTCAGTTGTCGCAAACGATGTGCGCCTTCGCCAGGCGAATCTTCAATCATTTGGTCCAATTCATCCGCCAAGGCGGGCCCCATCCGCTGGATCGCTTCCCATCGGTCGCGCAGGCTTAACACCACATCGGCCTCAATGATCGAAGTTTCCATTTTTCAGGTCCCCGCCGTGGTTAAGTCTTTTATCAATTGCACAAGCGGGCCGTAAATCGCCAGTCCATACAACAGCCCGACCGTGCCTCCGACCGTCGTGATCAGGGCCAACGGTATCGACATCGTCAAATAATTCAATTGTTGATTCGACGTAGCCAACCAATATCCGGACAGCCCGTTCCAAAACCCAGCGTTCGCGCCGGCGTCAGTGATCGCCTCCATTTTCTGACGAGTCTTGGCGTCAGCGGCATTCAAATCACAACCGATGTCGATCGCGCGTCGCAACGGAATTCCCGCGGTCAACAACAGCGGGACGACGCGGACCGTGGTCGCCGTCACGCGCGATCGGACAAACCGGTGCCCGCCACAGGCCATGACGAACTTCTGGAAACCTCCAAAGACGATCGCGATGATGAACAACGCCAATACGATCACTAAGAAATAGATTAGCGCCGGATTCAACGTCAGGAAATCAAACCGATCGGAAGACTGGATCGCGGCAGGCAGAACCAGATCCCGTCGTAGAATCTGGAAGCTCGGGATGATGCGCACACTGAAAAACACCATTCCCCCGAGCGCCATAAAAATGACCAGGCCCAGATAAAAAACCGGCCAACGCAACGCGCGGCTCAATTGGCGGCGGGCGAACGATCGGACCGTTAAGCCATCGAGAACCGGTAACATGGAATCGGTCGCGGCAAATGTCTCCAGGGCAGCCAAGTAGCGTTCAGAAAGTTTCAGACCGGCGAGAGTCTCCCATTGATCGGGTCCGATAACTTGAAAGTCATCCAGTTTGTTTTGAACCTCGGTTTGCCAGCGTTGGAGATTGGCGAGTGTTTGGCGAGCGTTGACATCGGACCCCGTACTGTTCTCAAAGCGAATCGGCACACCGGCTTCAATGGCGGCCACCAGGTCAGCATGGAATCGTTGAAAGTCGCTTGAATTCACCGGCAGCCCAATTACAAAAAAGGACAAGGATAACTCATCAGACTAACACAATTTCACCATCGCCGCCAACGAGCCGAGTCCAGCAAGCTTTTTTTGGACTCACTCGATCTGCGACCATCCGTGCAATCTGCGGTCCGAGGCTGGAATGCGGTTGAATTCAAAAACAGATCGGACCCAATATCTTATGGGAGTATCGAACCGATCTCGAACATTCGAAAGAGTGTTGCTTACCAAGTTGTTGAAACGACCTCGCCGCCGGATTTGGTGGCCAGTTGCGGCATTACGTCAGCAGCGATTTCATAGTTCAAGAATTTGACCGCCCCATCGGCCAACGCGAAATGCGCACCACCGGGATGGTGACTCCAGAAATGCAACGTATCACATTGCTCGTTCGTACCACGAGCAAAAGCATAGGGACCGGGTGGACACGATTCGAGATAGCTGGTCGCACCGCCCACAGGTGGATCGTTAAGCTCGGCCACACCGAGCAACATGTCGGGCGAACCGCTGCCCGCTTGGCCATATCCAGCGTACCACCAACCGTACCAGAAATCAGGACTTGGCGGTCGTTCGCCGATCAACAGCGTATTGGATTGCCCATCGGTGATATCCCGAAATGCAGTAGCCGAATCCAAGTAGAAAATCCCATCACGTTGCCGGTAATTGGTTCCATTGACACCGAGGTAATCGGTGGAAGTAATCAATAGATTTTGATG
>JANNWZ010000151.1:0-23008 GCA_031409295.1 Mariniblastus sp. | reverse complement strand
GTCTCCATCGCCATCATCGCACCCACCACACCCGGCAGGGCCGCCACCACCCCCGCCTCGGCACAACTCGGCACCAACCCCGGTGCGGGCCGCACAGGGAACACACATTCATAACAAGGGCCGTGCGGCGCGTGGTACACGCTCACCTGCCCCTCCCACTGCGTAATCGCGCCCGCCACCAGCGGCTTGCCTGCCCGCGCACAGACCGCGTTCACCAGATAGCGCGTATCGAAATTGTCAGACCCATCCAGCACCATGTCATATTCAGCAATCAAATCCGCCGCGATATGCGCATTCAGGCGCAGCTTGTAGGGCCGCACCGTGATGAACGGGTTCAACGCCTGCATGGCAATCATCGCTGATTGCACCTTGTCCATGCCAATGCGCGCATCCGTATGGATCACCTGCCGCTGCAGGTTGCTGTTATCCACCGTGTCGTCATCAATCACGCCAATGGTCCCCACGCCCGCCGCTGCCAGATACAGCAGTGCAGGCGACCCAAGGCCACCAGCGCCCACGACCAGTACCTTTGCATCACGCAACGCGCGTTGCCCCGTCCCGCCAATCTCGCGCAGCATGATGTGGCGGGCATACCGGTCCAGTTCTGCAGGGCGCATCTTGTCTGCGGCAACCGGGACAACGAGTTTTACCTCACCAACCACCTCGCAGCCGGGTATCGCATCGCGCAACTTTTGCATGCCCTCGGCAGTCACGGCAGATTGCCAAACATAGACCTTCTTTAGATTTTTTAGATCCTTTAGAAGCTCCAGTCCAACGTCGGTGACTTTCGTTCCATACAAGTTCAGGTACTCCAGCTCGACGAGCGTCGCCACAGCCGGCATGCCTTCATCGCCAATTTGCGTTCGTTCCAGGTGCAATTTTTTCAGCGGCATGTTTTGCAAATTTTTTAGTCCAGCATTGCTGATTTCTGTTCCCGCCAGATTCAACCAGATTACATTCTGAATGGCGTTGAGGTCTTGCAGATGTTCATCGCGAATCGGTTGCGCCGACAGGTAAAAACTGATTTCCCGTTCCGGTCCTACCGCGGAGATCTGGAAAACCTTGCCACCGGCTGTTTCGACCGCCGCAATGACACTGTTTTCGCGACGCGATGAAACATCATTCTGGTCTTGGGCAATCGCCAAACTGACCGGGGAGTTCCAGCAACCCAACGTTATCGCCAGGCAAATCCAACGAAACATGATGCTGATTTTAGTGTTCGGAAACGAGAGCGGCAATCGTTGAATCAACATGGCTCACCTTTGTGGAAAAAAATAATTAGGTTGTTTTTCCAGACTCGAATTGGGCACACCTTAACTACTGGTATACTCCCGGTCTGGCTCAGCAAATGGGTTTTGGGGTCTGGGCATCCATTGGCACATCGCAATTCCCAGGAAATAGAGCAACGTCAGCGGAAGCGCCATCAACAGCATACTGATCGGATCAGCGGGCGTCAGCAGCATTGAGACCACAAAGATCACCATCACGGCGATCCGCCATTTGTTCAAATAATCGGCGACTTGGAATAGTCCAATCCGATTCATGAACAACATAACCAATGGCAATTGAAACGCAATTCCGAACCCCAGCGGCATAAACATGACGAAACTGATCCAATCGTTGATCCGCATTTGCGGTGAGATGCCCATCTGTCGATTGAATGAAAACAGAAAATCCAATACCGGTTGAAAAACAAAAAAGAAGGCCAGCAACACCCCGGCGACGAATAAGCCGATACTGATCGGCAAAAACATGTGGACGTACTTTTGTTCGTGGGGATAGAGTCCTGCCGCCACGAATGACCACAAGTGATAAAAAATAAATGGCCCGGAAAACACCAATCCAGTCAAAACGCCGGCTTTCATCCAAACCATGAAGGGCTCGGAAACCCCGAGAGACTGGGCTTGAAAATCAGAACTTTCCCAAAACTCGATCGCTACTAAATCCATCCTTAACTCGGCCATCCGATCGGAAAATAGATCCGTCAACAACGCGCGATTCAGACGGCGCGCCAGATTGGCGTCGTTGGCTTTCACTAATTGGGATTTCATTTTCGCCAGTGGTTTAACCGCCGGAGGGTTGAACTGGCTCCAAAAACTAGCAGTCGGTTCAGTGACTTCGTTGGCAAATTCTGCCGCGTTATACAATTCGACGTCAACGGAAATTCGATTAAAAATCTGCGTCATTTTTTCCGTATCACCAGGATTTGTCTTACTCCGAGTCGCTAGTTCCTTGATGGTCGCCTGCTCAACAGGCGACAACGCATTCCAAACCAATTTTCGACGCGACTGCATTAACCCTGGCAGCGCATCGGTTTGGGCAAGCTGTGAGCACAACTCCGGTAGTCGATCGGCCAGGAAACTGGCAGGCTGAAAACCATAGGGATCAAGTTTTACTTTGGTGGCCAAGTCGGGCAACACGGTCTGCAGCGCGGCTACCAATTGGGCCGGATCGACGCGCATTCGGCGGGGTACAAATTTTTCGGTCTCCAGCCAGGGCCGCAATTCCGGCGGAATATGTCCATATTCTGCGATCAATTCATCAGCAGCCTCGGCTTCATTGTACTCCGCGATGGCATCGACCAATGGGCCGGTCAGGATCTTAACAACCGGATTGGCCAGCCAAAAACCAAATGCGCAACCAATGGCAATCCAAATCAGACACTTGAACAACACCTTCCGCAATTCTTCCAGATGTTCGCCAAACGACATCTTCGTACTATTGAATAGATCTTCGTTTGGCTGGCGAAAATTCATATTCAAGAAAGTCCAGTGGTTTATTCGAAAGCGGCTGTCGATGAAAGGTTTGTCCAGCCCCATTGGCTAGGCATTAATGTTAACATGGCGATGGCGTTTGAACAATTGTCGAGCCGTTGGTGAACGACTTGCGTGGCACCGGCGTCCTCAATTTTGCGTCGACAAACTGTACTTTTTCCAACCTGTAAGCAATGTATCCACTCCGGTTTCAACCACTGTTTCGTCGATATTTATGGGGTGGACGTCGGTTAGCGACAATTCTTCAAAAACCGATCGGCGCTGAAATGGCAGCCGAGAGTTGGGAAATCGTCGATCATCAAGATGACCAGAGCGTTGTGGCGCATGGTCCGTTGGCAGGTCAGACGTTACGTCAGTTACTAGCCGCATCGGGCGCACCGTTGTTGGGCGCAAAAGTCTGGCGCGCGATTACCAATCCAGACATTCCGCCCCAACTGCACGGGCGATTTCCCTTGCTGTTCAAATTTTTGGATGCGAATCAAGCGTTGTCAGTGCAAGTTCATCCAGACGACCGTTTCGGAGCACTATTATCGCCCCCCGATTTGGGTAAGACTGAAGCTTGGTACGTGATGCATGCGGAGCCGGGCGCAAAAATTTTTGCCGGACTCAAATCGGGAATGACGAAATCTAACTTTGCGGCCGCAGTTGAATCGAATGCCACGGAATCTGCATTACACTGGTTCGAACCGCGTGTTGGTGATTGTGTTTTCATTCCTGCAGGAACGATCCACGCCCTGGGCGCTGGTTTGGTAATTGCAGAAATTCAGCAAGCTAGTAACACCACATTTCGCGTTTACGACTGGGGTCGCGTTGAGGCCACGGGTCAGCCGCGCCCGTTACATATCGAATCCGCTTTGGCCGTGACAGATTTTTCGCGCGGCCCGGTCCAACCGTTGCGAGTTGTTTCCGAACACGCCGGACTGGCGACATTGGTTTCCTGTGACAAATTTGTGCTAAACAAACTGTCACTTGACGCACCGATGCTTTTTGCCGGTGATGGGAAATTTCATTTGTTGGCGATCACGCGCGGCGAAGTGCGAATCGAATTCGATCCGAGCGAAAGGCCGCTGAAATTCGGCGAAACGGCGCTATTGCCTGCGTCGCTGCCCGCCTTGACGTTGACGCCAGGCGCCGAGGGTGCCGAGTTACTGGAAATTCATCTGCCGGAATTGTACTGAATCGTCATTCCAGCGCTGGTGGGAATCCAAGACCATTATTCCCGCACAGGCGGAAAATTACTTCAGTTTTTGCTCGAACCAATCGCTGGTGGATTGAGTTTTCGTGGCGACCCGATGGAGCTTTCGGCAACTCCATTGTTTTCATCTTTTTCGTTTGTTCCTATCGACTAACTCCCAACTCGGATTGTCGGCCTGGGCCATCATTGCGATAAGAATCGTTGCAATACTTGTCGTTTCCAGTGCGTCCGGATTGATGCACGGAATTCAAGTTCCGTCCGACATCAATGCCAAAGCGTTGCTCGTGTTGGCAGAACAAATTTGGAATCAGACTGCAACGTTTTTCGATTCGCCTGGTATCGTCAAACTTGGGACGGGCAAGACGCGCAGGCCCGGCCGAACTTTTAACATATTGCCTGCCGTAATGCTGTCCGCCTGCGGCAAATCGTCCGCGATTCTAATTGTCCTGAGCCAATCCGATTCACTCCTGTTCGAATTGCCGGACCTGTTCCAAAATCATCCGCGCTTTGGCCAAGCTGTTACCCGCCGCGCTGTCATCCAATCGTTGTCCCAACTTGGCTCGCGCTGGTTGATGCGACCAGCGATGAAATAGCCATGTAGCCAACAATCCTCCCAGACCAAACAGCGTGGAACAAACGACCATTCCGGGCGCGGTCAAATACAAGTCAACGCCCATCAAGCCCTAAATGATGGCCATGAAGGGGATCCCCTTGCGAGATCGGGCCAGCCAATTCAACTAAATCGACTTGTTTCCGAGGCGCGCGCAGAAGAGTTCGATGGTGATGCCGTGATAGCGTCAATAGTCGGCCAAAACAATGGCCAAAACAGCCCTTGCCCAATTACCCAGTATTTTCTAATCTTCCCGGAAATTTGCTCTCCATCGGCGGCCAAAATATGCTCCGTACAACCAACTATTGCTATGCATTGGCCTTGTTTGGCCTGGCGCTGTCCGGTTGTCATTTGAAACCTAGCCTGGGACCTCCGGGCACAATTGGACAACAACGGGACCGCGCGCAATTGCATGACCCCTTTCCTGACAATGATTTGGGACCAGCAATCAGTCGGCCGTTGGGATTTGATCGTCCCACCTCGGAAACACAGCGATTGCAGTCGAGTCCCTACGCTCGCCGATCCATGAACGGCGGACCGGTTACACCGTACAACGGCTTCTGATTCGCGGCATTGCCAATCACTTGAACTCGATCTGTCGGGCCGAGGCAAAACCGCAGTTAGTTTGCGGCCACGGGCGCTTCTGCGATCCGGCACAACGCCTCGATCCCACGATCGATCACGGCGTCATCGACCGCATAGGAAATTCTGAAATGCGTATCGAAGTTACTAAAAATGTTTCCGGGGATCACCATCAATTCATTTTGAATTGCCGCGTCGATAAACTGCGCACCGGTGCCCCACGGTAATTTGGGAAACAAATAGAATGCCCCTTCAGGTTTAACCATTTCATAATGGTCTTTCAATCCGTTGAACATTCGATCGCGTTTGACGCGGTAGCGGTCTACATAAGGAGTCATGTCGAAATCGAGCGCCACGACGCCCGCCCATTGAGCCGGTTGCGGCGCGCAGACAAAGGTAAACTGTTGGACCTTCAGCATCGTTTCGATTATCTTTCGGGGACCATGGACATATCCGACTCGCAATCCGGTCATGGCATACGTTTTGGAAAACCCGTCGATGACAATGGTATCGGGATTGAATTGGGCCGGTGACAAATGCGGTCGATCATAGGTGAACCGGCTGTAGATTTCGTCGGATACGAGGCAAATATTGTGTTTGGCCGCCAGTTCGGCAATCGCCTTGACTTCCGCTTCGGTCGCACAGACTCCGGTTGGATTAGAAGGGCTGTTGATGATAATCATTTTGGTTCGCGGCGTGATGGCAGCTTCGAGCTTGTCGATATCAACGGAAAAATCCGGGTACACGCTGAGCTTCACGCTCCGGCCGTTAGCCAATTCAACGATCGCTGGGTACATCACGAAAAACGGGTCGAAATAAATTACTTCGTCTCCTGGGTTTATCATCGTTAATATCGCCAGTACTAAACCGCCGCTGGTGCCCGAACTGACAAACACTTGTCGGTCGTCGTGCCCGAATTGTTGGTCAATTCGCGCTTGCAGTTTTTCCCGCAGCACCGGCACGCCTTGGGTGGCCGCATAGCCATTCTTACCTTCCTGGATCGCGCGGATCAGCGCTTCCTTGATCGGGGGTGGAACATCAAAATCGGGCTGGCCAATGGACAGATTAATCGGGTCCTTTAATTCAGCGGCCAATTCAAACATCTTGCGAATTCCGCTGGAATCGAAATTGCGTGTTCGGTCGGCAATCCAAGCGTCAAACTCAGGCATCAAATTTCTCCGGCGGTGCTGCTGACTGTTTCTCGAAAGTGAACGTGCAGCTCTGATTCTAGCGAGAAAAAAAGCAGGCGCCAGAGGGAATGTGCCCCAGGGGGCTACCCGCGTAATTGGGTGATCAATTCAAACCGGTATCCCAGCTTACTCGGGCGATTTAACGACCCGGTCCAAACTTCCGGCGTTTCATTGGCGGTTGTGAAAAACGGACCTCAGAACTAGAATTCCAGCGGACCTCCTTCACCCGCTTGGTAGACAGATGAGCGAACTTTTTCACGAATGCGGCGTGGCCGCGATTTACCATCTACCAAACAAGCCTGCCAGCCCGCTGTCCCCTCACGACGATCCGAATCAGGCCTCCAAGCTGATTCCTCGAATGCTGTTGGATATGCAAAATCGGGGTCAACTTTCGGCTGGCATCTCCCGCTTTCATGGCTCACCAACCAATGGACAATTGATTGATACCTATCGTGATCTCGGTAGTGTCCAGGAAGTTTTTCGGCTGTCCCATGCCGCCAAGGCCGAAAATTTGATGAACCGCTATAGTGGTCCAGCCGCGATTGGCCACGTGCGGTATGCGACCTGTGGCAAAGACGATCGCAGTTATGCGCAGCCGTTCGAGATGCATCACTTCAGTCGCAATCAGTGGTTTTCGTTTGCGTTCAATGGCCAACTGGCGAACTATCGTGAGTTGGCAGACGAAATTTTGCGCAAACCCGATAACCACCTTGTTCGCAACACCGACACCGAAGTGTTAATGCATGAAATCAGCGTACAACTTGAGCGTCAGGAATCCCAATCGCTGATCGAAATGATGACCGCCGTTAATCACCGATTGGATGGGGCCTATTCGTTGGCCTTGCTCAATGCCAAAGGTGAAATGTTGATCGCCCGCGATCCATTGGGAATCAAGCCGATGTGCTACGCGGTGCAAGGCTCAATGTTTGCCGCAGCCAGCGAGAGTGTCGCTTTGCTGAATCTCGGCTTTCAGCGAAATGAAATTGAATCGCTCAAGCCAGGACATGCGATCACGATTGTCAATGGAAAAATTGAGATCCAGCAATTTGCGGAAACCGTTGGGCGGGCGCATTGTTTCTTTGAGTGGGTTTACTTCGCCAACGTCGCCAGCACGCTCGATGACCGGGGGGTCTACACCGCGCGAACCGAATTGGGCAAGGAACTCGCCCGGCTGGAACGGGAAGCCAACATCATTACGTTTGACGAAGACACAATCGTCGTGCCGGTGCCAGACACCAGCAAAGCTGCCGCCGACTCGATGGCCTACCACCTGAAAGTGCCTTCGCGAGAAGGGTTGATTCGCAACCGCTACAGCGGACGGACGTTTATCGAATCCTCGCAAGAGACCCGTGCCGAAAGGGCCAAAATAAAATACACGCCGCTCAGAGAAGTGCTCGAGGGCAAACGTGTGATTCTGGTCGAAGATTCGATTGTTCGCTCGACCACCATGGCCGCATTGTTAAAACGAATCCGGGTGGAAGGTGGCGCCAAAGAGATCCATGTGCGAGTAGCTTGCCCTCCCATTGTGGCGCCGTGTTACTACGGAATTGATATGTCGACAATCAGCCAATTGTTTGCCCCTAATTTTTATCCCCCCGGCGAACCACTTACCGATGCGATCCAGGATCGTATGGCCGCCGAGCTGGGCTGCGATTCGCTGCGCTATTTGCCGATCGAATCGGTGGCAACCGCGATTGGGATTCCCAGGGACGGACTCTGCCAAGCTTGTATTCGCTGCGAATATCCAACTCCGACGGGACAACGGTTGTATCAAATCGATCGGGCGAACTTCTCGGCGGGAATTGCCGGCGGCCTGGGTCGGGCCTATGACCTGAAATCCGCCAAGCCGTTGGTGGGCTAAACTTTTGAAATTGGCCGGCCAGACCATAACCCTAATGGCGATACTGTCGAACAAATCGCCCGGTATTTGCTAAATTCCCAATCAGACCTTCCCACGTTGGGGTTGGGTTGTTACCATTAGACCTCCGAAAAACCTTAAGAATCTCAAGGAAATAACATGGCCAAGCCAAATCACAAAGTCAAAAAAGCCAATCACGGCAAACGCCCCGCCAATAACCGCGGTCGCAAAGCTAAAAACAAAAAGATCAAGACTCCGTAAACCTGTCTGATGGTTTGGTCAAACATTTGACCCGCGAAAGTTGACTCTGATGGGGCGTCGCGTACTGCCAAAACTTGATCCCGCCGTGGACTTAAGCAGGCATTGCACTTTAGTCGAATCGCTGACCGCTCCCGTTGATCCGCAGTCGTTCTTTCCATTTGCCCAAGACTTGGAAATTGAAGTTGGCAGCGGCAAAGGCTTGTTCGTGCTAGGTGAATCGGGGCGGACTCCACATCGAAATTTTCTGGGCAACGAGATCGCGCCGAAGTATTGCCGTTTCGCGGCGTATCGACTGGCGCAGCAAAGTCGCACCAACGCTTATATGTTGTGTGGCGACGGCATGAAACTGTTTCGGGAGTTGCTGCCGCCTGAGTCTGCTGTTGCCATCCATGTCTATTTTCCGGATCCCTGGTGGAAGGCCCGTCACCGCCGCCGGCGGGTGCTGCAACCGCAGTTCATCGCCGATCTGCAACGCGTCTTGAAACCGGGCGGCATTTTTCATTTCTGGACTGACGTTGAAGAATATTTCGGCGAAACGTGCGACTTGATGAAAACACATAGTGACCTTTCCGGCCCGCATCCCGTCGCCGTCGCGCCGGCGGAACACGATCTGGATTATCGCACCCATTTTGAGCGCCGGATGAGATTGCTGGAACACGATGTTTTTCGTTCCCAATTCTGTAAGCCAATGTGATATGACACCGCGACAATTCGCCCTATCGGTTGTTGAAAAACTCCAATCCGCCAACCATCAGGCAATGTGGGCGGGGGGATGCGTGCGAGATCAATTGTTGGGACTTCAGCCCAAGGACTTCGATGTGGCAACCAGCGCTCTGCCCGAACAAGTTCGCGATCTATTTGGTCACCACCGCAGCATTGCGATCGGAGCGGCTTTTGGTGTCATTACCGTGATTGGGCCGACTTCTGCGGGGCAAGTGGAAGTCGCTACATTTCGTCGCGATGTTGGTTACTCGGACGGCCGACATCCCGATGCGGTGCAGTTTACTGACGCTCGTGAGGACGCCCGGCGACGGGACTTTACGATCAACGGAATGTTTTTCGATCCCGTAACGAAGCAATTGATTGACTATGTCGGTGGTCAGGGCGATTTGCAACTGCGGCGAATTCGCGCGATCGGTGATCCACATGCCCGAATCAACGAAGACAAATTGCGAATGCTGCGCGGAGTTCGGTTTGCGGCTACGTTTGGTTTCGAGCTGGAACCTGCCACGCTAAACGCGATTCGTGAACACGCCACGGAAATTAATCTGATCAGTCCCGAACGGATTGGCGCTGAGATGATTCGTATGCTCAAGCATCCCCAGCGATCCGAGGCGATTGGATTGTTATTGGCGACCGATCTGTTGCAACACGTCTTACCACCCACATGGGTTCAGTCAGAACCATGGTCGGCCGCGTTGGCGACTGCGCCGATGCCTGAGTTGCAGAGATTGGATTCCGATGAATTCGAGCCGGCGGCTTACCTGTTGCTTCGACTGTTGTTCAAGTCTTGGACCGGCCCATTGAACCCTGCTGCTTGTTCGCAGTCGCTGCATGAATTGCAACACTGTTGGCGATTGACGAACCTGCAACGCGATCGACTGATCTGGTTGGTTAATCACTGGAAAGCAATCACAGAGGCTGACACCCGACCTTGGTCAGAAATCCAGCCGCTGTTGTTGCAGCCGGCCAAGTTCGCCGGGATGGCCGTGGCGCGGGCACTCGACGGCACCACACCGGGAATCACGTTTTGCGAACAGCGTTTGAAATGGCCCGGTGAAAAACTCGATCCGCCCCCGTTGTTAGACGGGCAAGACTTGATCGCAATGGGAATTCAACCGGGCCCGCAATTCAAAGCACTTTTACAGTCCGTTCGCGCTCGGCAATTGGACGGTCAAATCCGATCGGTGGCCGAAGCGCAAGCGTTTGTGTTGGCTGAATTGAAACACCGTCTCTAACGGATTAGCAATGCCTACAGAAATTCCCTAAGGGTACGACCGCGGTCGAACCTGGGGCCGATGCTTACTTCGGTATCAAGACCGCCTGTATATCGCGTCCGTTCATCGGCGATCCCAACTTGTCGACAACATATCTTCGGCGCGACTCGGTCCGAAACGCTTACGTGAGATTATCAAACGGGTTGGAAACGTAGTGGGGTTCTGACGAATCGACACTCCCAGAGTTCGGAATGACCTTCGGATGTCGACGATCGTATCGGCGGCAAGCTGCCAATCGTAGTTTGAATTGTTGCGTATTGGGATAGGATTCTCTCTAATTGCTACCTGTGCTGTCCGCTGATTCCCTTGGAGAGGTCACAGATGTGTTGCTCTTTCGTTCGTCGTTGCCAGTGGATCATCCTGGCGATCGTCGTAAGTCAAACTTCGACATTCATTCATGCCGATGACTGGCCGCATTGGATGGGACCAACCAACGATGGAGTTTGGCATGAGACTGAAACGATCGAGAAGTTTCCCGAGACAGGTCCGAAATTTGTATGGCGCAAAGAAATCGGTGCTGGTTACGCGGGCCCCTCGATCGTCGGAAATCAATTGTTCGTGATGGATCGCACCCAAAACGAAAACAAAGGCATCGCGGTCGAAAATGACATTCGCGCGGCCGGTGAAATTACTGGCGGCGAGCGGATCCGTTGTCTTGATGTAACGACTGGTGACGAAATTTGGTCTTACAAATATGACTGTCCTTACAAAATTGCTTATCCCACCGGCCCTCGATGCACGCCCACAGTCGACGTCGATTTGGTGTTTGCGCTCGGCGCGATGGGACGGCTAACTTGTTTGAAGCGATCATCAGGGGAAATGGTTTGGGAAAAAGAGCTGACGAAGGTTTACGAGACTTCGCCGCCTGTTTGGGGCTATTCGTCTCATCCCGTGGTGGACGGTGAACAATTAATCGTGCCCGTGGGTGGCAAGGGATCGGGTGTCGTCGCTTTCCACAAGACGACCGGTAAAGAGATTTGGCGATCCGTCACAACGCTCGATATCTGTTACGCTCCATTGGTGATCTATGAGCCGGCCGGACACGAGCGACAATTGATCTTTTGGCACGCCGATGGCATCACGTCGCTGAATCCTCAGTCCGGTGCAGAATACTGGTTTGTCAAATTTCCCGAAAAAAGAAATCAATCGCAAACCGCCATCGCCACGCCAGTCTTGATTGGCAACCAACTGTTGATAAGCGAGTATTATCAGGGCTCACTGATGTTGGAAATTGGTTCCAATCCTCCCAGTGTCGTGGAAAAATGGCGGCAGTCTGTGTTGAGCCTTCGATTGGGGCGCGCACTCAACCCCATGATGGCGACTCCGATTGTGCTTGACAAACATGCCTATGGCATCGGCAACAATGGACGGGGGCAGGGGGTCATGCGGTCTATTGACATCGAGACCGGATCGCTGGCCTGGAGCAAAGACGACTGGCTGTCGGAGAAACCGCTGGATTTTTCCTCAGCCTTTATGACAGTCAACGGCGACAAGGTGTATCTTTTTAATGATCTAGGTGAATTGATGATTGGTCGTCTGTCACCGGAAGGATTTACCGAACTCGACCGCGCCAAATTGCTCGAACCCACCTCAGTTGCGCGCGGCCGCGACGTGGTCTGGTCACATCCGGCATTTTCCAATGGCAAGATGTTTGTCCGCAATGATTCCGAGATCATTTGTGTCGATTTGAAAAAA
Organism: Mariniblastus sp.; assembly: GCA_031409295.1. Taxonomy (GTDB): domain Bacteria; phylum Planctomycetota; class Planctomycetia; order Pirellulales; family Pirellulaceae; genus Mariniblastus. Next base: position 10,846 of record JANNWZ010000151.1, on the reverse strand, counting down.
CCGGGTCAGCCATGACAATTTCGTTTACCTGCGCGAAATGCGGAAAGCACTATCCGAATGTTAAATCCCAGTTAGCTGGCCGGAAAGTTCGTTGCCACTGTGGACATGAAATGCGGATCAGTGATGTTACTGAGAAACCATCATCGCCAGACTCGAAAAAGTTGGCGGAGTTGGCAACGCTCCAATCGAAAGAAGTTCAACGGACGATAAGATCCGGTCAGCCATTGGTCAGCAAACCGACGTCAGCCATGGAACAGCATTACAGCGATCTCGACCAGATCTTGGCCAGTTCGGGTGAGCCAGATTTGCCCGTCCGAGCGGCCGCGGAGCACCATTTTCGACCAACGCAGTTTTCGCCACCGCCTGTTGCCGCTTCCCACCATTCCCGGGTAAACAGTACGGTCAGCGAGTCAACGGTGGTTGCTGGATCATCGTCGATCCGATTGACGATTAGTTTTCTGGCGGTGGTCGCATCGGCGTCAATGGCGTTTTGGTTCGGATCGTTGGTCGCATTGTCACGATTTACCAAGTTCGATCATTTCCTGTTGCGCGGATTCACAGAGACTCTGACGAATATCAATACCGGTCAATTCGGATTGGAAGAGTTAGCTCCGGGATTGAAAATTGGATTTGTAATTACCGGTTGGGCAATCTGGTCCATGGCGGTCGTTATGATCGTGTTGGCCGTGTTACAATTTGGCAGTGCGTTGATCCAATTGTTTATCCAACAGCAGCCGTTGCGCTGGGTGGATGGCTTGATGGGTGCGTGTGGCGTGGCACTGTTATTCTTGTTTGTGGCGACGTTGTTTTTTCATGCGACGCACTCCGCTAATTTGAAACGACCGCTCAGACAATTCGATTCAAAAGAAACGGTTTTGGCCGGTGAGTCTGAATTGCAAAATGTTCGACGGATTCTCGACCAATACGACAGCGAGAGTCAGCGATTTATGATCGTAATGCTGGCGGCCGGTTTGGCACCTTTGTCGGTGTTTGGTTGTTCAATGCTGCGATTGATGACCCGTACAACCTAGCATGTTACCTGTACTTGATTTGCGATTGAGTGAAAATCACCATTGCACTGACCGCAATTGCCCGCCGGTCTAGTCCCGCAAGTATTTCAATTATCCCAGTGTTGATTGTCGGCGCAGACCTGGCGCTCGCACGATCCAGGCCAGCTCGCCATGATCAAACCAAGCGAGTCGGCAGTGAGTACAAGTGTCGATAACACTATTGCCGGGACCATAATAGGGATGAGCTTCCAGTGGTTCCTGACACGCCGGACAGTCACGCCGCACATCCAATTCCTGAGGGTCCAGTGCCAGCGGTTGATCGTCCGGCCCCGTATATGCTGCTCGCAATTCGCTAATCCACGATCCCAAAGTATCACAGTCGATTACGAAGCCACGACAATTCGGACAAAAGCAGACGTCGGCCTGATCTCGTAGCTGCCCCACCTCCAAAGCGATTTTACAGCGTGGACATGGAAACTCGGCGACTTTGCCGGTGCGCCGAAGCGAGTCTTCCGCCGCCTCAATCTCCGTCGGAAAATGAAAACGATTGCAACTCCAACAATGAAAGTGGCTCTGGCGGTACACCGCGGTCATTCGGTTGCCACAGGATTCACAGTTCATAAAATGACTCCGACGTAAGGTTCCAGAAAAGCGGACACGTTTCTATCCTTGAACTCTACATCGAATGTCGAAGTCGGAGCGACGCTACCGGTTGCTTTTTCGGCGCCAGAGGTAGGTCCAATCCGACTTTGACATGTGCTTGACCCGACAATTCAGCACTTGCGCCGCAAAGCCGGCAAATCCGTTGAGGCCGTCAAAATTGGTCGTCGGGAATTTCATCACAATTTGGTACTGCCGCCGGATTCCCGGACACCATGATAGTCTTTGATCACTTGCCAGGTCTCAGCAGGCGATTCTGTATACTGAAACAACTCCAGATGTTTATCGCTGATCACGCCTTCATCGGCGAGATACTCGAAGTTGATGACCTTGTTCCAGTACTCTTTGCTGTACAAGATAATCGGAATCGCTTGCATCCGTCCGGTTTGTCGCAACGTCAACGTCGTAAACAATTCATCGAGCGTACCAAACCCGCCCGGAAAACAGATCAAGGCCTTGGCTCGCAATAGGAAATGCATCTTGCGAATTGCGAAATAGTTGAACTGAAAACACAGCCCGGGTGTGACGTACGAGTTCGGTGTTTGCTCAAAGGGCAACGTAATATTCAGTGCCATTGATTTCCCACCGGCTTCATACGCGCCTCGATTGCCGGCCTCCATGATGCCGGGCCCGCCGCCGGTATTGACGATAAACTCACCATCGCGAAACTGTTTGTTGTAATTAGTAACCAATTTGGTGAACTCGCGGCACTCTTCGTAGTACCGCGATTTATACAGCACGCGTTTGGCGCGAATCAACAATCGCTGCGCGACCGGACAGTCGGGAGCTTGAGCCACCGCTGCTACCGCTTCGGCAAGCAATTGCTCGCCTTCGGCACGTGGAGCGACTTGGGTCCCTCCAAAGACGACAACAGTCGATTTGATCCCAAATGCCTCCATCATTTTCTGCGGCTTCAGCAATTCCAACTGCAGTCGCAACGGACGCAAATCCTCGCTGCGAATAAAATCTTCGTCGAGATAGGCTAGCCGATAGCTGGGATGTTCCATGATCGCTTGCAGTCGAGCTGTCAGGTCGTTGGGGTCCACGAAATCCTCTTTCCAGGTTGATTGCAGTTGGTCATTCGATTTCCATCGGATAGTATGCGATTCGCGGACATTCAATGGAATAGCAGTTCGGTTTGGGCAACTTTTTGTGAGAATTGCCGACGTCCCTCACTCGAAAAAATGACGGAGCAGCTCGTAGTAAATGTCGATATGGACGAATCCGATTCCCTCAAAAAACTTGGTCGCAATTTTATCATTCCTGTCGGTTCGCAGGTGGTACTGAAAGTCCGCCAACGAGTCTCCGCACCTGAGAACCAATCCGACGCGCCGAATGAATGCCGAAAAACCGGGACGGTCGGAGTTGTCGTTCAGTCACCGGCACATAACGAGGCTGCCTATTTGGTGCAGTTTTCGGACGGCTCGACGATTGCGGCGACCTTTGACGAACTGGCATTGCGCCGGCAGGAAATCACGACCTTGCTGGCCCCTGACCAATATGACTACGAACCACACGTGATTTATCGCGTGCAGGTCGGTTCCAAAGCATTCGGCCTAGCAACGGAAGATTCCGATGATGACCTGCGAGGAATTTTCTTGCCTCCAGCCGAAAAACACTGGTCTTTGTATCAAGTGCCGGAACAGATCGAATTGCTCGATGGTCGCGATGAAGTGTATTGGGAGCTCGAAAAATTTTTACACTTGGCGTTGAGGGCGAATCCAAATATTCTGGAAACGCTATGGTCACCAATCCTATTGGAATGTCATCCAGTCGCGACCGAACTGCGGGAGATGCGACAAGCGTTTCTATCGAAACATATCTATAAAACCTACTCCGGCTATGTCCTGAGCCAGTTTCGACGCATGAAAAACAGTTTTGAAAAAACCGGCAAGTACAAAACGAAACATGCCATGCATCTGCTACGACTGATTCACTCCGGTATCGCTGTTTTGCGCACCGGCGAAATCATGATCGATGTATCATCACTGCGTGAGTCGTTGCTGGCGGTCCGTCGAGGAGAATTTTCGTTGGAAGAGGTTCGGCAACAGGCTTTGGCATTGGATCGCGAGTTTCAAGCGGCGTTCGAAGTAACGGAACTCCCCGAACATCCCGACTTCGGGCGTGTCAATGATTTCTTGATCCGCGCCCGTCGATCGATGGTCTAGCGGAATCGCGTCCCGGCACCCCATTCAGTTGTTTAATCGAATTAACGAGTAACCCTATGGATCTGAAAATCTGGAAAACACTTGTGGAGCAACTTGATATTCAACCGTTGTTTGTTACGGTCAGCGGAGCGCACATCTATGGTTTTCCATCGCCCGATAGCGATGTCGATCTGCGAGGCTGTCATCGCTTGCCAATGGAGCAAGTCATTGGCTTGACCCTGCCCCCGGAAACGGTTGATCGAAGCTCGATCGAACAAGGCATCGAGGTCGATCTGGTCAGCCATGATATCGGGAAGTATCTTCGCATGCTGGTCAAAAATAACGGTTATGTGCTGGAACAGATTTTCTCGCCGCTGGTAGTATCGGGTCATTCGTTTTTGGATGAGCTGCGACCCATTGCCGGCCGGTGCATTACCCGGTTTCACGCACACCATTACCTTGGGTTCTATGCGACAAAACGCCAGATGTTGGAGAACGAAACAGCCAAACGAGCCAAGTCCCTGTTGTACGCCTACCGCGTGTTGCTGACGGGAATCCACTTGATGCAGACCGGGCGGATTGAAACGGATATTCGAATATTAAATGAAGATGCGGACCTGCCTTTTATTAGCGACTTGATCGCAGCCAAACAAACTGAGAAGATCGAATTGCCAACTTTGGACTGGAGTTACCACAGCCAACAATTGGAACGCCAGGAAGCCAATTTGAAATCAGCTTTTGAGCGCACGAATCTGGGGGAACAACGTGATACCGCCGCTGTCAATGATTTGTTGGTTCGGTTGCGATTGAACGAACTCGCAGAAACCTGAACCAACACTGGGAAACAAGTTGTCGTATTCCGTCTTGTCGGTACGGTGAAATGTTTGCCGGGCGATTGATAGTTCAATGGTTCGGCTTAAAGTCTCAAATTGTATTGCCCGCTTCATCCGCTTGATCACGCGGATCACTTTTCTCGAACTGCGCCTCTTTAACTGGAAACTACAGCCACTTTGCCAACTCACCACCGCGCGCAGCCAGGGAGTCAATTTTTTTGGTGACTGCGGGATCTTCAATCAGAGGAGGCGCATGATGAGGCTTGATCCGCGCGTCGATAACCAAGCTCCCACGACACCCCCAATGTTTATCCTCAACAATCTGGCCCAATCCCTTAATGTCCGTCGCTGGATTGCTGCGAGTAAAGACGACCCACAGGAAATTATTCAGTGTTCGCGCCGTAAAATCGCTGTCATCCACGATGACAATCAGTGGAAATCCACGAATTGAATCCGCTGCAAACGACCGACAAAACTGATCTGCCTGGTGATCGTTTCGATTGGTCGAAGTGAACTTGGGACCCTCGATCGCGAGTACTCCGGGCAAACAGATTTTCGGCCGCGCAAATCCAATGGGTAAAGACAAATCACCTGGAACTTCGGTCGCCAATTCACGAATCCGTGGACCGGCGGCGGCGATTACGACTTTAGAACCTGAATTAAAACCGCTGCCGGAATAATCCAGCGTATCCATCGTCGTCTTCGTTTGAAAATGCAAGTCGCGAGTCCAATCGACTCGTTCTAACATCCGTCGAAAAAATGTCGGGATGTCGTTCACGTTCAATTGCGGATCGGTTTGCTGATCAATGATCAACAGATATTTGGCGAGTGACATTTGCCCTTGACCCAGGATCGCATTGGCTTGAGTCAGTAATTCCTGTGGCTGAGTCGTTGCTTGATAGGGCACATAACGCTCGCTCCCGATAGCCAGCAACAGAGGATGAACTCCGCAGGCATCGACCGCATTGACCGCCTTGATTCCAGGCAACACGGTTGGTATCACAGGGCCGGTCAACTCGTGAATCAGTTCGCCGAATACCGTATCTTCTTGTGGCGGACGACCGACCACGGTGAAAGGCCAAATCGCTCCGGGCCGGTGATAGACTCTGTCGACATTGAGCACCGGAAATTCATGTTGCAAGCTGTAATATCCGAGATGGTCACCAAACGGGCCTTCGGGAAGCAACCGACCGGGATCAATCGTTCCGGTGATGCAAAAGTCCGCTTCGGCGTAAATCGCGGGGGCCTCGTTTTGTGGAATCATACCGATCCGTCGGCCCGCCAAGGCACCGGCAAAGGTCAATTCAGACATCGCTTCGGGCAGCGGCATTACCGCCGCGACAGTCAAAGCCGGATTGCCACCTACGAAAATGTTGACTCGAAACGGTTTCCCCGCCTCCAATGCCGCTCGATGATGTACGCCAATCCCGCGATGGATCTGATAGTGCAGTCCGATCTCGCGATCCCGCTGATATTGATTTCCGGCCAGTTGCACTCGGTACATTCCCAGATTTGACTTCATCAATCCAGGCTGGCGCACGTCTTCGGAATAAACCTGTGGCAAGGTAATAAACGAGCCGCCATCATCCGGCCAGCTTTGAAGTTGGGGCAGGGCACTCAGAGTCGTTTGCTGGGCCAACACCGGCCCACGGCGAACTCGCTTGGGTTGCATCTGCCAAGCAATCAACGGCGCACGCCAGTACTTCAATGGTTGCCGCAGGGCCTGTGATGGATCGACCTTCAGCTGAATCGCTCGTTGCACATTCTCAAATGTATCACGAAAGATGAATCGAGCCCGCTCCAAGGTCCCGAACAAATTGGACACCATCGGAAACTGACAACCTCGTACGTTTGCGAAATAGATCGCCGGACCGCCAGAGAGGTACACGCGCCGTTGAATTTCAGCCGCTTCGAGGTACGCGTCAATCTCAGCGTTGATCCGCACCAAATGCCCGTTTTTTTCCAAATCGTCAATGCAGCAGGTGAGGTTTCGGTAGCCCATGAAATTGGTTGGTAACCAGGAGGTAGTTGGCAAAATTGATTTAGAAATACTTCAGGAATTATCGCTGAGTTCGCCGGAGCAAAAATCGGACAGCGATGAGGAATCGACTGCTTTCCAGTCATGATCATAACAACAAAAAATGAAACCCCTTTGTACACGAACTCCAGTCGAAGCCCATGCCGGTAATTTAAGGAATGAATCGGTTATGATGCTGCTCGGTTATCTACCGACCAAAAATATTTCGGTTTTTTTTGGCGCTGGTATTGTGGGGCAGCCCGAAAAATCCGAAAATCTTCAACTCAAAAGATCGGGAATCAATTTTTTTCCTATTCGGACTTGTCAATGTGAAAAAAATTTGATTGCGTTCGTGTTGTGATTGGACTCTATCGCTTTGCAATTTCCAATCTGGTCGAATTCCGACTTTGCCTGCCTGTTATCCAACCACTTTTCAAAGGAACCAAACATGGGATTTGTTCAAGATTTTAAAGACTTTGCTTTCAAAGGCAATTTGATCGACATGGCGGTCGGTATTGTTATGGGGGGTGCCGTTGCGGCGATCGTGAAGTCGTTTCTCGACAATATTGTTATGCCGTTGATCGCCTACATCGCGAAAGTGCCCGACATGTCGTCGTTAAAGTACTCGCTCGGAAAAAATGCCGAAGGTGCCGATACCTTTTTGATGTGGGGCAACTTCCTGCAAAATACCCTCGACTTCGTGATATTGGCTTTCGTGATCTTTCTTGCACTTAAGGTCGCCGCGAAAATGATGAAGTCATCTCAAGCCGAAGCGGCCGCTGCACCGCCGGCTGCCGATATCGTCCTGCTGACTGAAATCCGCGACGCGTTAAGAAAACGATAGTCAGCCAACCGGGTTCGGCTGATTGAAATTACGATCGAGCACGCCGGTTCGCCAGCGTGCTTTTTTTATAGCTGAAACGTTCTTTCTTAGGTGGTGAACTATTTGGCAATTTCATCGCCCGCAATTCTTGTCCTTCTTAAATGAACGGTGATTTCACCTTCATTGTCTGCCAACTCCGTCCAGCGATCGGCACAGCGCAAAAACAACTGCCCTTCAACCGGCGCAACAAACGATCCCTTGGCTCCCAAATCAAACGGGCCTTCAATCTGGAAATCATGCAACAATATTCCGATCAGCTTGCCTTGGCCCGCTGAGTCTCCATCAGCTGTCGTCGAATTTCCCAACTCGGAAATACGCCATTCTCCTTCTGCCACGAAATCGTAGGAGATCCCTTTCCGGGCAAGTAGTTTTGTCGGTTGCCAGCCTCCGGCCGCGCGAATCGTGGATTTGATTCGCTCGGTGCTCACCAGATCACTCGCCGGCGTATTCCAATCCCACGAGCACAGATCGACGCGATAGCCGTTCCCGAAATTCTGCACAAATTGATCGTATTCAAACGAGATTTTGTCGGCGACATTTCCAAACGCATTTTCGAAAGAGTCTTGGCCACCGGACATCATATCAAGGCCCAATCGTTTGAACCGGCGCGAATAATTGGGGTTGTTGGCCAATAGATGACAGAGCGCCCATCGCCAAGCATACGCTTGCCACGTGTCACCCGTGATTTGTCCGGCGGCGACAATGTCTTGCATTTTCTTTTTCGCCGAATTCGTCAAGTAATCTATCACCACCGGATCGATATTGACCGCCAACTCGCCGGGTTTCCAGTACTGTCCCATTTCGGCCATTCCCTCAGAATACCAAACCGGCCCGGTCGAGCCGAAAGCCTGTGCACAAAACGCATGGACCGCCTCGTGCTGACAAACGCCATGTTTGTCGCAGGAATAAACCACCGCCTTGGCGGAGTTAACTCCTGGCTGTTTCGTGGTAATGGTCACTCCCGCCGGTTCCAGAATTTTGACCACGCCCTCCGGGTGAAGACTGGAGCCTTGCCATTTTTGCAGATCCGAAATGACATAACACTCGATCGGTATCTGCGGTCGTTTTCCAAAATATCCACCGATCAGGGCGTGCATCGTTTCAAGTTTTGCGAGTAGGATCTGGGAGTTACGATCTGAAAGATCGGTGTAAAGCACATAATTTGCGGAGACCACTTCGCGTGGCTGCCCGGACTCGTCCGACAAATGGCTGAACTTTTGTTCGAGTTTGTCGTGGTACGACGTGGTTACCGTTTCTCGCCGGGCTGTGAGTCGAACCCCAATTTCCTTCACGATTTTCTCGCCACTGGAAAGTTCATAAATCAACATGTTGACCACTTCATCGCCCGGGCGGACCAGGTTCAAGTCGTTTGTTCGAATCAGCAAAGTGCTATTCTCGGCAACTTCGAACACAATGCGTTCCTGCTTGGCCCCCTTGGATTTTGGCACCTGCAACTGCAGTTTATTTTTCGTCAGGTTAATGACACGACCGACCACATTAACCCGGGCTGGCTTGCCCGGTTCGGGCCGTTCTAGAAAGTCAATTTGCAAATTGGACGTGGAATTGGCGAGCACCTGCAGTACATCGATCTGGCCATCTGTTTTCCCGAATTCGTTGCTGCGGCCGATGAACTGCACGATCATTCCTTTTTCCACCAACGTTGACGACAATGAGCCGTTGACGGAAATGGTGGCTGGCATTCGAAATGGAATTCCAGCAATCGCAATTGCTTCATCTTGTTTGTTCTGGATTACACAATCCAGCGTTCGGCCATCGGTCGTGATAACTGAAACCATGCCTGGTTGGATCTGGCGAATGATTCCGGTTTCGCGCACTTCGCGCTCAATCCGAATGTCTTGCCCGGCAATGCGATTGGCCAGCGGCGAAATCACAACTAGCGCTACTAACATGAGCAGCGACAGCCTCTTTTTGCGGAACGAGTATTTGGATTGAATCACGTCAAATTCTCCACCGGTTTGCCGATCTGAAATGTCTTTCGCCGGTGCCAACATGGGAGGGTGTTCAGAGGACAGTCCATTTTACCAATTCGGGATCAAAGCGTGAGACTCTGAAAAGTGAAAAAGGTAGAACTAGAAAACGCCAGTTCATCCCCCAGCACAAATACCATCAAAATTGCTGATTTACGTCCGCCGACACCTTTTCGACAAACAATTGTGGTTTTAGAATGCTGATCCAACGCCGGTCTTTCGGCACTGGGGGGATGTGGCGAAACTGGCAGACGCGCTAGATTTAGGATCTAGTTCCCAAAAGGAGTGCAGGTTCAATTCCTGTCATCCCCACTCGGTAAAACTAGGGCTTTCGGCGATTTGTCGGGAGCCCTTTTTCTTTTGGGCTCCTCGTTCTTGGTATTTTGGTGGCAGTTTGGTGGCAGTGTTGGCTCAGTGTTGATTTGAGAAAGATAGGCGAACTCTCGAGTTGCTCCTACTTTCATATCGGTTCAAACAACACGAAGTTCCAAAATGGCTTGGCTGCAACAAACTGCCTCTGGCACGTTCCATATCTCATTCCGCTTTGCTGGCAAAAAATACAAGCGATCCCTTAAGACGACATCCGAACGAGCAGCGCAGTTAAAGCAGCTTCGCTTGGAAGATACGATCCAGAAAGTTGAATCCGGCTGGCTTGAACTACCACCGGGTGCAGATCTACCAGTATTCCTGTTAACCGAGGGGAAATGCTCCAGTCAAAAAATTGAGGTTGTGCCTCCCGTCCCAGCTGAAGAACCAGTTATGCCGTGGAAATTGGGGCAGGTTTTTGAACTCTACGTGGATGCCCTTCCTGCCAACAGCCTGGAAGAAACGACCGTCGCGACAATGCGGATCCATCAACGGCATTTTGAACGTAAACTTGGCGAGCGATTCGTGCTGAGTGATTTGTCACAACAAATCCTAACGAAATATATATCTCAGCGTTCGCGCGAATCTGGGAAGAAAGGTCGCACCATCTGCGGTTCCACGATCAAGAAGGAGGTGCGAACACTCTCAACACTTTGGAAATGGGCCATCGCCAATAAGCTTATTGCGAGGGCGGATTTCCCAGACACGTCCCAGCTCCGCTATCCGATTGACTCTGAGAAGCCGAAGTTCCAACTGTTTGAGGACGTCGTAAAACAAGTCGATTCTGTCGGCAGTGATTCTGAAGAAGCGGTTTTGCTTTGGGAAAGCGTTTTCCTCAGCCGCGTTGAATTAGCTGAGCTACTTGCCTACGTAAACGAGAATGCAAAACGATCGTTTTTATTTCCAATGTTTGTCCTTGCTGCACACACAGGAATCCGTCGC
>JANNWZ010000150.1:0-90792 GCA_031409295.1 Mariniblastus sp. | reverse complement strand
TGATCAGCATGGGATTCACGGGCCTGTTTGTTGTTGCCAAAATGGGGAACACCGTGGGGTTGCCTGGAATACCGGTTGGTTTTCCCCCGGTCGGAAGTCTGTTTTGGTTATTGTTGGCGTTGATTCCTATTTCGGCATTGTTCAGCGCCGTGGCATTGGCGGCGGCTGCGTTCGCGCGGAGCAGTAAAGAGGGCCAATACTATCTCGTTCCGCTGATGATGATTTCGATGCCGTTGATGATCGTCCCGATGTTGCCGGCATCACAATTGAATCTCGGTACCAGTTTGATTCCGATCAGCGGGTTGATGCTGTTGCTGCGAGGATTGATTGAAGGTCAATTTGCCGATTGTGCTCGGTATGTCGGGCCGGTGTGCATCGTGACGTTCGCGTGTTGTTGGTTTTCGGTACAATGGGTCATTCATCAATTTAATAGTGAAACCGTCTTGTTCCGCGCCAGTGAACAATTCAGTGTGGTGGGTTGGATGAAATCGCTAGTTCGTGAACGTCACGAACTTCCATCGCTCGGCAGTGCCTTGATTTGTGGTCTGGTCATTTTAGTTTGCAAGTTTTTCATGGGCTTTGTTGCCCGGACACCGAACTCGTTTGCTGATTTTGCGTTTCAGACCGTGATTATTCTGCTGGCAACGATCGGTATTCCAGCGGTGCTAATGGCACTCGTATTGACTCGCAATCCGAGCAAGTCATTGCGATTAAATTCTTGTACGATACCGATGGCCAGCGCTGCAATCCTATTAGCGATTTTCCTGAATCCGTTATTCACATGGATAACTGCGGGCGTGATGCATATTTATCCGCCCGCCGGAAATTTGTTGGCGCTGGAAAAAGCGGTCGCCAGTATTATCAACAGCTCGCCCGGTTTGTGGGCACTCTTGCTGGTGTTTGCGGTCGCACCTGCGGTAGTCGAAGAAATTGGTTTTCGCGGATTTATTTTGTCCGGCTTACAATCACTACGCAGCAAATGGCAAGCGATCCTGATTGCCAGTTTGATGTTCGGAGTCGCCCACTCGGTCATCCAACAATCGATCATTACGTTTGTCGTGGGAATCGTCTTGGGGATTATCGCAGTCCAAACCCGTTCGATCATTCCTTGTATGCTGTTTCACGGCGTTCACAACAGTCTGGCGGTCCTGTTATCCAGTGCGAAGGCCCATGTCATTGAACCGTCGCCGTGGCTCTGTCAGATCCTGGTGACCGAAAATGGAGTCAATTACCAATATGATATGACGGCTGGCCTGTTGATGACGGCACTTGGTGTTGCGCTGTTGGTCTGGTTTTGTCGTCTACCGGCTGACGCGGTGCCGATGGAAAGTTCAGCAAAGAACCCCGAATTGAAATTGAGACCCGTGGCGAATTAGGCTGTTTCGAACGAAAATGGGAGCCCGGCACAAATTTCGGCACAGGTTAATGTGAACCAAATCCGGCTAGAAGTTTTTCTCCCTTCATGACTTGATGACTGCCGAAATCCAATCCTACCGAGCCGCCTACGTCATCCCAATTGATCGGCCGCCGATCCAGAATGGAACGGTCTCGGTCTCCGCCGGACAAATCGTATCGGTTGAGAAACATCGTCCCGGTCACTCCAATCGCTCGGTTCAAGACCTTGGTGATGTCGCGATCATTCCAGCTTTGGTAAATGCCCATTCGCATCTGGAATTCAGCCATCTGTCGCATCCGCTCGGCAATCCAGGAATTGAATTCACGGCTTGGATTCGCAAGGTCATCCAGACCCGTAACACAGCCAACTCGACTTTGTCTGAAAAATCTATGGCGATCCGTCAGGGGTTAAGTGAATCGTGGTCGGCGGGTGTTGGATGTATGGGCGAGATCGCCACGGCTCCGATCGATCGAGGCGACTATTGTTTACCCTACCAACCGAAAGACCCATCGCCGATCCACTTGATTGTGTTTCATGAACAATTGGGTCGATCGGAAAGTCTGTTTGAACAAAAAATTGCCGAGGTAAGAAACTTTGTGTCTGCCAATTCTAATTCTCGGGTGACCGCCGGGATCAGTCCACACGCACCCTATTCTGTGCACTCGAAATTGTTGGCCGGCTTGGTCAAATTGGCGATCGAGCAGCGGGTTCCCGTTGCCATGCATATCGCCGAGACTCTGGCAGAGCGGGAGCTATTGGAGCGGCGGACGGGGCCCTTCGTCGAGCTCTTAACCGACTTGGGAGTTTGGAATGAAACAACCTTTTTGCCGCCGCAAAACACGTTACACGTTTTACAAATACTGGCGCAAGCACCGCGATCTTTGATCGTACATGGGAACTACCTCAATTCAGCGGAGCTTGAATTTATTGCTCGGCAACAGAGTCACATGTCAATTGTTTATTGCCCGCGGACACATCAATTTTTTGGCCATGAACGCTATCCGTTAGAACAAATCTTGGCGGCCAAGATTTGTTTAGCAATTGGCACGGACTCGCGCGCCAGCAATCCGGATTTGAATCTATTTACAGAATTGCAAACGGTCTCCCAAGCCTATCCCGGTCTATCACCGTTGCAAGTGCTGGAATTCGGTACGCTTAACGGTGCCAAAGCGTTGGGTGTGGAACCAAACTTCGGCTCGATTTCGCCGGGGAAATCTGCGGCATTGAGCTTGATTCGATCGGATTCGTTTGTCTTGAATGACTGGGACAGTTTGTTGTCCAGCGACGCAACATGCGAACCAATTCTATGACGCCCGACGATCCTCGGCCCCGCCGAATTGATCGCAACCGGAACAACAATGTCATTCGCCACGCTGAATTGTGACTAGGTCCAGCACAACCCTTCGGGCAGTTTATTAAGGGATTCGCAACCCTGTTCGTTGACGATCACCATGTCTTCCACGCGAATTCCACCAATGGCCTTACTGTACAACCCGGGTTCGATGGTCAGCGCATCACCCAACAACAATGTTGGTCCCTTGAAATCCAACAAGGGAGACTCGTGGACATCCAACCCGATTCCGTGACCCGTCCCGTGAACCATGGCACAATAACTATCGGGCTCGGAGGCTGCGGGAATACCAATTTGATAGCCGTGTTGGCGGATCGTATCGATCACCGCTTGATGTACCGATTCGCCGGTCACGCCCGGCCGAGTCGCGGCTTGTCCAGCAGCTTTTGCCGCGACCACTGCCGCATGCATTCGGCGAAGTTCGTCCGAAATTGGTCCATTGACGACGGTGCGCGTGCAATCACCGTTGTACCGCGTGGTACGGTTTTGGGGAAATATATCGACGATCACGGGTTGGCCTGTTCGTAGCGGACCGTGACCGATGTCGTGACAATCGGCACCTTGCGGGCCTCCCGCAACAATACTCGGTACGTTGCTGTAACCTTGTTTCAACAACCAGACATCGATTTCAAATCGCACTCGTCCACTGGTCAACGGCGCACCATCGTGCATCAAGACGCCATCGGCGGCAGGCTTCGCTTTTCCAACCAGTCGGCAAGCCATTTCCATCGCGCCTTCGGTGGTTGCTTGAGCTTCGCGCAACCATTGAATTTCCTGTTCGTCTTTTGCGCGACGATCAACTACCCCTTTCTCGCGATCGCAGTTCACTTCGATTCCGGCGGCACGAATGACATCGGCGAAAATCAGCGGTAGTGTACGATCCGCCACGACTGACTTGACACCATTGCGACGCAGACATTCCGCCGTCGCTTGTGCCGTAGCTGTTTCACGATCCCCCGACAATCCGGCCGCGGGTGCAAATTCAGCCGGGCAGGAAACCTGGTCCACTCGAGCATGCAAACGAGCGCGATGCATTTCGATATCGCGCAAGATCAAAATCGATTTGGCTTGCCCGTTTCCACCGTTCAAGGTCACCATCGCTGCTGGATCACCCACGCTAAAGCGAAGCGCATGATATAAGGCTGAATTTTTTTCCGGAATTCCGGCCATCAAATAAGTTTTGGAGTGGTTCATGAAAATAGTGTAGAAAAAAAGTGCGGTCAGGTAACCCTTCGATTTTACCTTGAATCAAGCGAGAAACAGGGGGGGTGAACCAGTTCTTTCGAAAAACTTTCCCCTTCAGTGTCGGGATCAACTCGGGAAATCGTCGGCACGTCGGCGGGCAATTGCCACAATTCGCTGGCTGCCGATGCGAGTCAAAAAGACGGTCGCTCGGTGGGGGCCACTGATTTTCATACGCTCGAATTGGTCAAAGAGAACTTTTCCAACGCCCCGTTTTTTAATTTCGACCAAACCGATATCACGTTTTTTTAGAAATTCCACCGTCCGTCTCAGATCCATTGAAAATACCTCGACGACTTCAAATCGAGTCAGCAGCGGATGTTCAATCGGCTGGCTCGAGGTCAAATAATCCACATCAACTGCCATCCGCGTCGCGTTGCTTTGAAGGGCCAAAGCATTGGTTAGACCAGCGGCGAGAACCGTTGGATGCGGCTCGAACAAATATCGCTGAATTTTATTCGTAATTTCGATGGTAAATCCCAAGTCCTCTTCAGAAACAGAGAGCTGATGAACCGAGTCGGCTTCAATGTAGGTCGCCGTTCGGAATCCCGGCGAGCTAAATTGCGGACCATGCCAAATGATCTGTTGTTTGCATTCGCGGCGATCTCCGATCCATTCTCGCTGGATCTCGACAGGCAAGTCCGCGGAAATCGGGGTAGCTGGGGCGACTTTAACGGCCAAATTTTTGCGATTGCCAATTCGCCGAAAGACTTCCTCGAGAGGTGGGGAGAATCGCGCCCCAACGACGGTGCGTTCGGTAACCCGTCGATCGGGATCACAATGGACTCCGTCGCAATCCGAAAAATCATATTTCTCAAACTCAACCTGCAACACACGGACCGATTGATTCGGCAATGTACTTATCAGTCCAGCGTTGTGCCGCGCAAACATCGCCGTTAAAGCATGTGAGTCAAGACCAATCGTGGTTAGAGCGGAGGTTCGTCCAATCAAAGGGATTAAGTCGCCGCCAATTCCACAACAAACGTCGACCACATTGGACAGGCCACCAAAGCGCCTAGCTTTGTATCGCGCCAAACCTTCGCCGGTCGCTTGCTCGAGTCCGCGGCGAGTCAGAAACATCTGGTCAGCCAAGAAGAACTTGGCGCGCGCTCGGATTCTCAATTGCGACTGCTCCATAATCATCGCGGCACGTGCCGCCGAAGTTCGTTTTCGCAACGTCTTGGCGATTCGAACAGGATTTACTCGTTCGCAGAAAGCTGTCTGGGTCTGCGCCAATAACGGCTCCGCCGCCGTGGACATCAGCCATAAAAAATCCGCTTGAGTTGTTGAGTCCATAAGTTGATGTTAGTTTAAGCAGGCTTTCCATTCCATCGGTGAAAATCAAATTGGCGTATTTGCCGGAAGCGATCGTTGTTTACAGGTGCTTGGAAACTGAAATCTTCATTCCACCAACCGAGCGCATCAAACTTGGGTTTGGGGGAAGGTGAGAATCAACTTTTCGGAAAATCATCTTTGACATGCTGACTCCATTCGATGAAATGATATTGTACTTGCGATTGGCCCAGGCCTATCGCAACAAATTACAAATGTCAGACCGGGATCGGGCTTTGACACTGGCGGGTATCTGCGCCCATGTCATGCAGCTTCCAGAGGTCGCCAGTTTCTGCCGCCAGTTGATTTTGCAAAACAATCAGGGCCACATGCTGCGCAAATACGGTTCCTTTGACGAAGCGGTTGCCGACGCTGATTTCGGCGTTTTCGTCAAACAGTTGCGCCGAAAAATTTCTCCGGAACGGGGTGAAGCCGAATTAGTCGAATTGGGTTACCAATGCGATGTCAGAAAATCCGATTACAAAACAAAAATCGAATTTGCGGCCGCCGTCATGGGGGTGGACGCAAATTGGTTGGTTGAACGATTCGGTTGAATCAGGCCCAACGGTGTCCTCGAGGCCCCCTTCAAACGGAAATTACTAACGCAACAATCGGGGTTCTATTGGTCGTGAGTTCTCCCTTTTTGCTGTCAAAGTGAGGCAGCCGTTAAACCGAACCTTGATGACGGTGTAGTCCCTGATTGAGGTTTCCATGTCTGTTCGCTCCATGTTGATTCCGGCTTTGTTGATTTGCGCGATCGGTGCGCCGATCTTTCTGAGCGAATTCAAGACAATATTGCCTGACAATGGATCTCCAGATCCAAACTCCTTGTCAAACACGCCGTCAGTTACGGATCCCTGGCAAAACGGTTACAACAACAGGTTGGCCAACGGCACATCGTCAAATTCCCAGACGTCTCAATCGAATCCTTTTGTCGTTTCGGAAAATCCGCGACAATCGCGAAACCTTTCCGCCCAAACTCCCCAAGGTCAATCCGGTACTGAATTCCAGCAAGCGGGCTATTCGTTTTCACAACCAATTCGGACAGAATCCAGCGCAACCAGTCCATATGAAGTGGCTCAAAATTCAAATTTGCGAACCGTGCCCTTTGGTATGCGACCGACCGGGTCGTTGCCCGATCCAGCGCTCAATCAGATTTTGGCTGATCCACCCACGAGTAGTTTTAGCCAGTCACGTCCGCCGGCAATGTCGCCCCCTGGAATCCCTGCACCCAACGCCTTCGACGCAAGGCAAAACTCACCTTATGCCGATTCCTTCGGTTATGAGAAAATTGGCTCCAGCCCCACTGCAAATCCATTCGGTTTGGCTTCCGCTTCGTATCCCCCGCCTGCGCCTGGGTCTTTTGCAGATTTGACACCTGATTATGGCGCGACGCAAACGCTAATTTTTCCTGGGAATGAATTCGGTCCCGATCTGACGGCTCCCCCGATGGAATTCTTGCCGATCACTGACTTCAACGAAATACTTCGATTCGACATTACCAGCGCCTGGGTTAAACAACGTTGGAAACGCGTGTCCACGAACCCTGGCGACGTCGGTTTACATGGTTTGAGAATCGCCTTGGTAACCGGCACGAACTCTTGGGATTTGCATGGTTCGTTGACGTATTACTTCGATGCGGAACAACGCCTTCAAAGGATCACATTCCGAGGTTGGACGGGTGATGCTGGTCGACTATTGCAGGTAATGGAGTCACGGTTTGAGTTTCAACCCCAACAAACCCATTTAGCGGGTTTTTATGTGGTTCAAAATCGTCGCAAACTCACCGGTGGCTTGTTGATGAAAGACCCTCCCGTTTTGAACAGCGACAATCCAATTGAAAAATTGGCAATCGTCATGGAAATCAACGATCCGTCCGGGACGTTCGAGCTGAGCGAGGAATTTAGGGCGTTGATCGCCGGCTCGATTTCGCAATAACAATCGCTTCCTCGACTTTCCGGGCGTTCCATAATCAGGAATTCATTTCCTGACGACGATTTTTTTTGGCACGCCAATGTTCAACAATTTATCCACCACGATCGGAGCCGGGAAGAAAGAAATTTCGCCGTGAGTTTGCCGTGTTTTTTGCCCAAGTCAGGCGGCAATTTTTTATTTAAAGAAATCTTCTCAAGATTTCGAGTCAACCCGTTTGACACAAATGCTAGCGGTTTTAGAATCGCTCATCTTCACGATTGGTTCGTTGCCAATTCGCACGACGCGATACAAAACGATGGACGCACTTCCCGACCCATCAACGGCTTGATCCCTTGTCAAAATAGTTGACTGGGCTTCTGGGCCTTCGGTTGGACTCAATGTTGCGTTCGAATGATGAGCAGGACGTAACTTTGTCGAATCAGGATTTCCCAGCACTAACAGGACCCGGAAGCGATCGCCCAATGACTGGTGTGATCGTTGACCAACTGGCACAACGCATCGGTACCGACCGATTTGATTTGTGGTTCAGCGAACAGGACTGTATTCGCCAAACGTCCGGCGACAAATTCCGAAACTGCATTGAAGTGTCTGCAGAAAATTCGTTTTCATTGCAACGGATTCAGAACACCTTTGGTCGCGATATTCGAACGGTGGTCGACCGCGTATGTGGACCCCACTATGTGATTGACTACCGAGTCAAATCGGTCGATGTTTTGTTGGCCTCCACCGCCGAGCGAAACAACCAGGGGCTGGCCGACGACCGGCCGAACTCAATTAACCAATCCAGCCCGGCGAATGAAACGGACGATTTGACGAGTTTGATTCCAGATGGTTCGAGCGACTCGCCAGTTTCGAAAATTGCTCGGGAAAAATCCAAATCAGAATCAAACAACCGGCGTCGAAATCTTTCCTCGTTTTGGTTTGGAGATGAAAATCGGCTCGCTGAAGCGAGCGTCGAGCAACTTTTTGAGCGCCCAGGACAATTTTCTCCCTTTCTGGTTTATGGACCGACCGGAAGTGGCAAGACACATCTATTGGAGGCCATTGCCAACGATTTCCGCCACCGGTTGCGATTGCGACGCGTGGTCATGTTGTCGGCCGAACAGTTCACCAGTTTGTTTGTAAGTTCGCTCCGAGGTGGCACGGGATTGCCAATGTTCCGTCGAAAATATCGCGAGCTGGACTTGCTGGTTATTGACGACATTCAATTTCTGGCAGGCAAACGTGCCACGATTAGTGAGTTTCAACATACCGTCGACAATCTCATTCGAATCGGCAAGCAAGTCATCATCAGTTCCGATCGTCCGCCGGTTGAGCTAATTTCCCTGGGAGGTGAGTTGGGAACACGATTAACGGCTGGGTTGAGCTGCCCGTTACGATACCCCGGCCTGGCAGGACGGATAAAAATTGCTCGGCAAATGTGTGTGGAACGGAATATGAATCTTTCCAATCCCGTTATTGAACTGATTTGTGATCGACTGACACGAGATGTTCGGCGGATTTCTGGTGCGTTGAACCGGTTGCATGCGTTATCTTTGTCGCGCGGCGCGCGAATCACTACGGAAATGGCTCAAAATGAGCTGTGCGATTTATTTTCCATTAGCAGCGGCAATTCGACCTCCATGCTAAGCATAGAAACGGCGGTTTGCGAGTTCTGCGGCGTGAAGCCCGCCGATTTGAAATCGTCCAGCCGTCATAAGCAAATCAGTTCGGCCCGCATGTTGGCCATGTATCTCTCGCGCCAATACACGTCTTCCGCATTTTCCGAGATCGGCGACTATTTTGGTGGGCGCAGCCATTCGACCGTGATTGCCGCTCAAAAACGCGTCCATGGCTGGCTGGAAAAGAACTCCGGTGTTTCGCTTCCCCATGCCACCTGCCGGGCAAAAGATGTCATTAGCCGCTTGGAATCGAATTTGCGAATTGGTTAGTGCTAGCCTTTCGGGCTGATAGCCGATTGTTCTTGACGAATCAGACCATTCTCAGCAAGATTCGCCTCCCCGGACGACGAATCATCCGCTGCATCGAACGAGTTGTGTGTCGTTCGAATAAAAAGTCCAACCATCGTCTCAGAAACGATTGATGAAACCATTTTTTCAAGCCGTCTGGCACTCACTCCGTTATCGCTGGACGATTGCGGGTGCGCTGATCTGCTCACTGTTGATTGCCGTGCTGTGGAGTGCCAGTATTACGACGGTGTTTCCAATCGTCAAGATTGTGCTCGAAGGCGAAACCGCTGCGTCTTGGATACAACACGAAATTGACAAAAGCCATCACGACGTGGCACTGGTTCAAGCGGAAATCGAAGTCCTCACTTCCGAAATTTCGACCGCGACGCCTGAGCAGGTGATCCCGTTGTCCAACAAACTGGACCTGAAACGAAGTCGTTTGAAAGCGGAAGATGAGGCCCTCACGTGGTACGAGAACATCCAACCGACAGTCCAGAAATATGCTCCCAAGGAGCCATTTCCAACATTGGTCGTAGCTCTAGTCTGGTTGCTGGCCGTGACGACGATCAAAGGCGTACTATTAGTGCTCGGTGCCATTCTCGATGCCCGCGTGGCTAATCGCACGGTGATGGATTTGCGGAGAATCTACTATCGCAAAGCGCTCGATCTGGATCAACGACGAATCGACATGATTGGCACGTCCAACATGATGACGCATCTATCATTCAATATGATGATGATTAGTACTGGTTTGCAAGTTTTTTACGGAAAATGCATCCGTGAACCGCTCAAGATGTTGGTATGTTTGGCGATTGCTGCGTGGATTTCGCTCCCTTTACTACTGATGTCATTGTTAGTCGTACCGGCGGGAGCGTTCCTGATTCACTCCGTTTCGCGGCGCATGAAACGTTCGACGCAAACCGAACTTTCGGGTATGTCGGACGTGTTTCAAACGCTCATGGAGACATTTAACGCAGTAAAAACCGTGCGAATCTTCAATCGTGAGCGAATGGAGAGGCGCCGATTCAAAAAGAACTCACAAGCGCTTTATAACATGTCCGTGCGGATCGCCCTCTACGATTCATTGTTGCGCCCGATCACCGAAGTGCTCAGCGTGATTTCGATTTCTTTATCAATCTTGATTGGTGCGTACCTCGTGATACAGAAGGAAACGCACTTGTTTGGATTCCAAATTAGCCCGACCCCCATCGAACCGACCACGTTGTTACTGTTCTACACGCTGCTGGCTGGTGCAGCGGAACCGGTTCGGAAAATGAGCGAAATTGTGAACTCGCTAGTTCGCGCCGGAACAGCTTGTGATAATCTGTTTCGCACGTTTGGGACTGAGCCTTTGGTTAAAGCACCGGAAAACCCGATCGAAGTTCCGCAACATTCCCAAAGCATCCAATTTGAAAATATTATTTTCACCTACTTACCGCGTCAGCCTGTGATCCGAAAGTTAAACCTAACTGTTCCGTTTGGACAAACGATCGCGATCGTCGGAGGCAACGGTTCTGGGAAGTCGTCGTTGATGAACTTGTTAACTCGATTTTATGACCCCCATGTTGGGCGCGTATTGATCGATGGGCTGGACATAAAACAAATGAATCCCAAAAAAGTGCGCCAACAAATGGCCTGGGTGACCCAAGAGTCGGTGCTGTTTCGCGGGACGGTTTGGGAAAATATTGCCTATGGCGCACCCCACGCCGAAGAATCCGCTGTCATGGACGCGATCCGGATGGCCGGGATTGATCGCTTCGTTGGGAATCTCGATAACGGTTATCAAACCCAGGTTGGGGACGACGGTCGTAAATTGTCGGCCGGCCAGCGCCAGCGAATTACGCTGGCGCGAGCGATCCTAGCCAACCCACGAATTTTGATTTTGGACGAAGCGACCAGCCAGATCGACGGACATTCTGAGAGCCTGATTCATGAGTCGATCGCCGAGTTTATCAAACAGCGCACGACTTTTTTGATTACCCATCGGCCCTCTTCCTTGAAACTCGCCGATCGAGTGATCGTGCTGGAGTTGGGCCGAATTGTTCATGACAGCTCCGTCAGCGAAGCGCAAGCGTCTTCGCTTGATTTCCAAAACTTATTTGCCAAATCGGCTTGATTTCGACAGGTTGGTCTTCCCATGAATTGATTACGCTGCTAATTTCCGCCAACAAAATTTCGCTCGCGCGATTAAACCACTATTGAGACACGATTCCACCTATCAAACTCGTCCGTTTTCAAAAATGAAGTCCACAGGCATCGCATGAGACTGTTCGGCCGACGACGAAAAAACAACTCGCCCCCAACGCCGCCCCAACGTCGGGTGATTTTCGTTTCGCATGAAGCCACTCGGACCGGTGCACCCAAGATCATCCTCAATATTCTGAAGCATTTTCGCCAGACTTGCGATATTCAATGCGAATCGATTCTGCTCAGCGGAGGCCATTTGGCGAAAAGCTTCGCTGACCATTCGATCGTGGATTGTTTCAATTTGCCCAAAGAACCCTCCGACGAACTCAAGAAACGGGTCAACCGCGCCATTTTTCGCGAAAAAAATAATTTGCCCGTCCTGGCAATTTGCAACAGCATGGAATCGCGATTTATCACGCGAGAATTGTTCGAACAGGGTGTGCCCGCGATTTCCTTAGTCCACGAATTGCCCTCGTCTTATACCGAAACCGATTATAAAGACGTGTTTGACGTTTCGCGGAAAGTTGTATTTCCGGTGCATGCGGTGCGGGATGCCGCGGACGCCAAAGCTTCTTTGCCCGCTGGCAAATCGGTCGTGCTCTCGCAAGGCTTGTTGGATCCGAAATTTGGAACGGGAATCGCGCGCGACAAAGCTCGGATTCAAATTCGCACCGAATTGGGTTTACCGCTTAACTCCTTTATTGTGCTCGGTTGTGGAACGCTGGATCTGCGCAAAGGAATCGACCATTATGCCGCTATCGCACGGCGGGTCAGCGAAACCAATCGCACCGGCGTGCCGATACATTTTGTCTGGGTTGGGGAGGGACACCGTTGGGTCCATTCGCCCTATCACTATGTAAAATTGGACGTGGACAAATCGGCTGCCCGCGACCATGTGCACTTCATTGGCGAACGTCCCAACGTTGAGCCTTATTTTGCGGGCGCCGATACGTTTTTGATGTCGTCGCGCGTCGATCCATTTCCTTGCGTGATCCACGAAGCAATGGCGACCAGTTTGCCAATCATCGCTTTTGAAAACGCTGGTGGTGCCCCGGAAGCGATCGACAATGGTGCCGGCTTCGTCGTCCGTTATGCCGATTACGAACAGGTTACCAGTATCATCAAATTACTGGCCTGCCAACCCGAAGTCGCTCTCAGTATGCGCGAACGTTCGTTGGAACGAGTGCAGACGCGCTATCGATTCGAGGACTACGCCGAGAAATTGATTGACCTCAGTGAGAGCGTGCTCGGTCAACATTTGCGAATTGAAGCCAAGCCGATCAAACTGCGCATTGCGGCCTAACGCCCCATTTCTGCGTCGATCTTGGATTATCTAAACTCGTAACAGGAAATTCCTGATTCATCGAATCGTCATGGAGTTCAATCGCTGAGCCTGTCATAGACGCGCGCAACTCCCTCGGCCATACTGGTGTCTGACAGATCCAATCGCTGTCGTCGGTAACAACTTTCGCTCATCATTTTCCAACGTGGCAGATCACCAATCAATGATTGCAAGCGGTTCGCCAAGTCGGTCGAACTTCCCGGTTCAAAGATCATGCCGTCGACTTCGTCGCGCACCGCTTCGGGGATTCCTTCGACGCGACTAGCCACAACTGGAACTGCGTTGGCCATTGCTTCGAGAACGACCATCGGTAGTCCTTCGCCGTATAAACTGGGCAAAACAAACACGTCCATCTGTCGTAATTGTTCGTTTACATTCGACTGAAATCCAGTCCATTCAATGAGCTCGGCGATTCCCAATCGCTCCACACGAGACATGATCTCGGTTTTATACTCAGGCGTTTCAAACGGTCCCACCGCACGCAGTTTCACGCTGATCCCCCGTTGTTTCAACATCTCGATCGCATCGAGTAGGACCTCCGTTCCCTTGCGCGGTCGAAAGAGAGCCATTGTGCCGATCGTCCAAATCGCGCTTGGCAGTTCGCGCAATGGCAAGTCGTCAATCACGGCTACGCCATTGGAAACAACTTCAATCTTGTCGGGATCATGGCCCATTTCCCGCATGTAGCCGGCGAGACTGTTGGAAACGCAGATCATTCGCGTGACCCCGCGCAGGCTCCACGTTTCAATCCAGGTGTTGAGGCGATTCGCAAAACCACGTTCCGAATCTCGCCCCACCGGGCTATGAACGTGATAAACCAACGGACATTTCAATTTCATGGCAACCAGTCGGCCAATTAGCAATGTACGCGGCGTGTGGGCGTGCAGTACCGAGTAACCGTGTTCTCGACAAATCTCGGCGATTCGCCAGACGCAACCCCAATCCAGCCTCGAGCGCATCGGCGTTTCAAACAAGGGACTGCTAACCGAGCGACGATTCGTGGGAAATTTTACCGGCTTCAGGCACGCGAAACCGACTTCATATCCCAACCGCGGCAATGCCAATGCCAACAGATCCTGAACCCGTTCTGCACCGGAGTAGTGTTCGCCATTGATGAGATGCAAAACTCTTGTGGTTGAGCTTGCCGGCCGGAAGTCGCAAACTGCGTTGGTAGGTCTTTGGGGCGCTCGGACAATCATAGCTCAAACTCGCAAACAGGAATGTTTTGCAAGCTTACGTTGTGTCCCACCGTCGCGGCAGAATGCCAGCAAAATCGAACACCCCATTGGGTTCCACGACCCCATCAAATTTGATGCAGACGGATCAATCGCTACGACTGCAACCCAACGATCGAAGCCCAACTGAGTTCGCCGTCATCGCCAGCAGGTCGTCGAACATTCTACTCCCAGTCCATCTCCACGACGCCCCATTGCCCGCCATTCTCGTCGACCGACAATGACAGCCTGGAAATTCGATCGCTGAATTGATCGCGACAATGGCGAATTAGCTCGCATCCAATAAAATAGGCCAACAACTCAGCCGTGGTATTGGCAATTGGCAACAACACGCAATCCTCCAACGGAAATATCCAACGTTTGGCACCAAACGTCGCCGTCACTTCGCGGGCATCTGGGACCACCCGGATCTGTTTGTGCTGCGTTGGCAACAACACGTGATGGTCGAGACTGACGATGATTTGCGTGAGTCGATCACGCAACACAATGAAATCAACCACATATCCGTTGTCGTCCAATGGCCCAATGATCTCACATTTGACACGGTAATTGTGCCCGTGCAAAGATTCGCAAATGTTGCCATCGAAGGTAATAAAATGAGCCGAACTGAAAACGAGATTTTCTTTTTCGAGCGCGACGCGATAAGTTGGCTGGGACATGGTGTTCAATTTTCAATTTTCAATTTTCCGCTCTGAATTGCCACGTACAAACTCGCGGCAACGAGGTCGGCCGACGTTCCCGGATTCCGGCGATGGCCGTCGGACCGCAACCAGAAATCCAATTCGCTAATACGTTGCCAAAATCTTTCCAAAGCTTGGGGCATATTGCCTGGACCTTTTTCGAAACGGGTTCCTTGGAAATTGATTTCTGCAAGTGCTTTGGCGGCTAGCATTTGTGAATGCACAGCAGTCTGTTCGCCGCATTTCCGGGCAATCAAACTGTCTGGGTAATTCGCCATGAATGATACATGAGAAAACACAATCGCGTCGGTCAAATTTCGGAATCGGGACCGACCGTCAACCAACCAGGGAACTCCGCAGTCAAAAACCTCCGCGAATCCATTGGCGTATTGCCTGGCAACCAAATCGCGGTCTTGAGCCAAACCCATTGCCGTAACCAGATCGTAGTCATTTACCGAATCGCCGTGTTGCACATCCATTTCCGCTACGGTACCCAATCCTGCCGGTTTTGCAAAACGAATCGCCGCGAAAACTTCGTCGGCATCCGCAGCGTCCAGAGCCCGTAGAACTTGATCAATTCCGTTGCGATCGATGATTCCAGCGTTGTTGGCAGTTGCTTTAGCCAACGGTACCAGCAGCAACACCATACCCAAATTGGTATTCGTTCCGGTCGCCAGTCGCGTCGCTTCGATGGCAGTTCGAATTGTGTAGCCGACGGGTCGTTCGTTCAATTGATCGATCGTCTGCCCCAGAATTACCGCACTGGTCATAAAATCGACCAACGTGGCATCTTCAAAATCAGCCCCTCGATGCACATTGCCGGGTTTCGGCGCGGCAACTTCCAAGAGGCAGGCCATCGTCGCAATTCCTCCCACGGTCAATTCCAGCGGCTTCACGATTGATGGGCTTTCAGAAACTCAGCGACTTTTTGCTGCACCAAATCGGCAGCGTCTTCGACCACATAATGTCCCGCGTCAGCAACCTCATGGACGGTTGCGCGAGGCCAATGCCGTTGCAGTCGTCGTAAACACTCGGGTCGAAAACACCAATCTTTCATGCCCCATATCAACAGGCTGGGCCAGTCCGCAAGTTCGACCAGTCGTTGTTCAATCTGATCAAGCGTGGTCCAGGTACGATGCCGAGGACTGAGCGGAATATCGCGCACGAACTGGTAGATCGCCACCCTGTTCCGCCAACTATCATAGGGATGCAACAAACCATCAGCGACACGCTTCGGCAATCCGCCCTTACGCTCCGTGGCCATAATTGTTGCGGCCCGGGCGAACAGATTAAACCCTTGCACGCCAATTTTTCCCACGATGGGCCAACGACAAACGCGAATGCGAAACGGAATAAAGGGCGGAGGAAATGCGCCGGTATTGAACAAAATAATATTTTTGAACCGCGACTTGCGTGCCAACAATGCTCCCAGTCCGATCGCACCACCCCAATCATGCGCCATCAACGTGACATTTTGTAAATCAAGGTGGTCAATCAACTGGCACAAATTGTCGATGTGATTTTGTAGACAATAGTCATGTTGAATGGGTTTGTCGCTCAACCCGCATCCCAAATTGTCGACGGCGACGACTCGATGTTGTGCGCTTAATTGGGCAATCAACCGTCGATAATAAAACGACCAAGTTGGATTTCCATGGACCATGAGCACCGGTCCTTGGTCGATCGACGATAATTGCTCGTCGATGTAATGCAGCCGCTGCCGTCCCAGATCAAAATAGTGAGAACGAAAAGGATATTCCGTACGCCACGATTCTTCCGGCTGAGTGCGAAAAACGTGGGCAGCGGGAGCGGTGGAGATGGTAGTTGACTCGTGCATGACCGTGAACTTGGGACAATCGAACGAAAGCGCCAGAAGGCCTCTGAGCCAATTAGTCTAGCATTTTCTGGACCCGAGTTGCAGGCAGTAAATGACGATCGTACACGATTGCTAATTTCTATCCCGGTCGGCCCGCAATTGGAAAGAATCTCCAATTTGATTCCCTCGGACACCTCCCTCAAATTCCGAACCAAACAGCGGGAACTGCTAGTGCTCTGTTGCAACATCAATTTCGGGTTCGTGAAATCAGCCACTGAGCAACAGCCCACGGTTTTTTCCAAAGTAACTGGACGTTAGCGCGTTCCGGCTAATCCGAAATCCCTGCTGTCACATACCACTAGGCTAAATGACACCACTGGAACGAATGGCGCTAGCCCTTTACATCGGAGGTTCAGTGGCCAGCAATTACCATGGAGTTTTCCCGTAGCACTTGGGACGTCGATCTGGTCACAGAGATGGGCGATCCGACAAGTACCGATTATCGCCTGGATTGTCGCCGCGAAAAACAAATGACAGCCAACGATAGACGGCCACACCGATAACGTTTCGATCTGCCCAACTCGCCGAGTCAGGAAATTCTGTTAGATAGGGCCAATCTTCCGGTCGATACCCTGTTGGCCAATAGAGTACGTTTTCCGCCAGACGCTGCAGTGAATTGACGGTCTTCCTTTGGTAATCACCAACCACGCCCCCCGTGTCTTCCATCGCGTAGATCCCGTGTTTGGTTAGCGCGGGAAACAACATCTCGAAACTTGCAAGTTGATGTTCCACCAGGTGGCTGCCGTCATCAATAACTACATCCAAACCACCGCCGATCTCGTCCAGAAACTGATTGAGGAATCTTCGGTCGCTTTGATCACCGATAAATACTCTTCGACGATCGCCCGTAAATTTTTCGCACCGCGGATCGATGTCAATTCCGAAAATCTCCGCATTGGGGAAAAACTCTTCCCACATTCGTATCGACGCATCATTTTGCAGTCCAATCTCGCAAACCCTTTTGACTTGCATCCGAATATCTCGAAAGTGCATCCAATAGTAGGGCAGATAATTGTGGGCCCGTTTGGAGGGTCGATACTTCTGGCCCAATTGTTCCAACACGTTGTCGGGATTGATGAAGAACGGATAGGGACTACTGGGCGAAGTTTGCTCAGCTGCTGGAAAATCGAACTCGTGAAAAGTCTGTTGGACCCGGGGCTGACTTTGAAACAGCCGTTTGGGAGACAATTTCTCGGCCGTAAAATTTTTCAGGATTCGCTGTGCGGTGGTTGCCATTTTGTTCAATTCGTGTTGTCAAGGTCGCGCGAAATTAGAAATGAAACAATTTTGACAGTGAACGTGGGCGAGTCGTAAAATCAACCAATCGTGTCACGAGAGAACGATGTCGTGCCACGATCGGTTCGGGTTCAAACACGATTCGCCGAATCACTCGATCCGATTCCGCATCGCGCTCGATGCGATCGGGATGTCGCCCGAGATCAACTTGGTAGGTCGAACGATTTGCCATTGGACTCTGTGTGTCAAATGTATGCGTGGCGGAATTTCCAAATCCAATATTCGAAACCAGATTGCGTTCGGGCAAGATCGTTAACCCGTCATTCAACCAGGAAGCATACGTCCAACTATAGTCCCAAGTATTAATCTCACCGGCATGTTGCCGCGTGAAAATACTGCGCCAGTATTCCCGTTCCGCCGATGATTCGGTGAACCGCCCCAATACGCGTTGTTGATTTTCGACGGACGACCAAGACCTCATCTCGAGGTCATAGTGCTTCCACGCGCGGCGCCAACTTGCCCAACCCCAAATCAAAGGATATTTGGAGAATCGGTAATGGCAGGGATTGGTTCCCGGGCTTGGATAACTGTTGCCGCTGATCGTCATGACCTGCGGTTGGTCAGCATAATGTTCCAGCAGTTCCCGGCAATACGGAAAAAAACTAGCGTGTGGAACGCAATCGTCTTCGAGAATGATCAATCTTTCAAACTGCCCGAAACCCCAAGTGATGGCCTGTGCGATTTGTTGGCGGCACCCTAGATTGGTCGCGGAAAATCGGGCTTGGACGACACAGTCCCAATCGATCCGTTCTACAATTCGCCGGGTCTGTTCGGTCAAACTTCGATCATCCGGCCGATTTTCGCGTGGCCCATCTGCGGCAACCAACAGGTTCTTGGGTTTCTGTCGCGCAATGGCTTCGAACACGCGAGCCGTCAGCTCGGGCCGATTGAAGACGCACAACAAAATGGGAACATCGAAGGCCATAAATTGCTCGCCACGACTCGATTTTTTATTAGGGGAGGAAGAATCGGAACTTTAGGCGGACTATATAAAAAAATCCGGTCTCGAAGCAAGGCGAATTTGTTCGTCTTGGTGAAATTTATTGATTCCGTTATCTTGCCAATCAAACTTTCGAGTTCCCGCTTTTGAGACGGAGAGAATCCATGAAAATTGCCATCTTTTCGCCTTATGCGACCGTCGTACCCCATTTTGATACGGAGCTGGAGATTGCCCAGAAACACCTTGATCAGGGGCATCAAGTCGAATTCGTGCATTGTGCGGGCGGATTGGCCAATTGTGACTTCAATGTCGACCGAGATCCTGCGCGGTGTCAGCAGTGCGTTGGACGACGGGAAATGGGACTGGAATTGCTTGAACCCTCAGTCAAGATTGAAGTGATTCCGGCGGTCGGCTTGCAACCCCTGAATCTGAAGAATGATTTTGTATCGGTTTCAGAGTTGATCGACTATCGCATCGAAAACTTCGACATCGGTTTTGCGGCGCTTTCGTCATTGGTTTCACTTTGTCGCGATCCCGAACCGGATTTGGTCGCGCACCGGGTTCGACTAAACCAGTTCTTGACATCGGCGCTACAGACTTTTCGACATGCCCAGGCCTATTTGATTGCCAATCGCCCCGACCGAGTGTACGTATTCAACGGTCGATTCGCTGCGATGCGGGCTGTGTTTCGTGCGTGCCAAGACGCCGGCATAGATTGCTACCTACATGAGCGCGGTTGTGATGGCGAACACTATGCAGTGCTCAAAAATCATTTTCTGCACGACATTCCAGCGATGGACCGTGTAATCCAACAAACATGGTTCGACGCTGAGTGGCGAACCGAACGACTTGCTGTCGCGGCGCAATGGTACCAAAACCGCGTGGACCGAATCGAACAAGAATGGTTTTCGTTTGTCAAACATCAACAACGCGGGATGTTACCAACGGGATGGGATTCGTCAAAACACAATGTGACAATCTTCTGTTCATCCGACGATGAATTTGTGGCTATTGGCGATTGCTGGAAGAATGAGCTTTATTCCAATCAAGTCGTCGCGATCCAGCAACTTGCGACCGATTTGCAGACTATCGCACCGCAAGTTCATTTAACCTTGCGAGTACATCCCAACCTGGCGTCCGTTGACAATCAACGCAAACGCGACATGTTGGCACTCGAATTCCCGAACCTGTGCATCATTCCTCCCGAATCGCCGATCGATAGTTATGAGCTGCTGAGTGCGAGTGATTGTGTTGCTACCTTTGGATCGACCGTAGGAATCGAAGCCGTCTACTGGGATCGCCCGAGCGTATTGTTGGGGCCCAGTATGTATCAAAATCTTGGCGGTACCTATCGCCCGTCAACGCACGAGGAAGCAGTTCAGCTCCTAAGCCAACCGCTGTTGCCGCTCGAGAAAATCGGTGCGTTAATGTTCGGATTTTGGTTACAGACCAATGGTGTTCGATACAAGTACTTTCGATCCAGCGGGTTGTTTGATGGTCAGTTCAAAGGTCAGACCTTATATGCCCGGCCGCCGAAGAAAACGCTGGGCATGCGAATTCGGAACGAGGCGCGCAAGCTGTTCGCCAGAATCTAAACGTGCCGTGAGGTTTCTCGATAGCTGACGCAACCCGTTGTTGTTCCATCTGCGGCGCGCATAAAAAAATCCCGACGATTGTTTTTCGTCGGGATTGGTCAAAGTTTGCCGAAGCAGTAGCTGGCTTCCCGTTAACTTGATGTCGGCTGACTCTTCAAGTCAGTTGTGTCTGCCCCGACGATCCTTGTTTTGATCGCGGACTAGAGTCGTTAAACAAAGACGGACCTGATTGTATCTCCGAAACCGTAATCAGAAACCCAGTCCGTTTCAATTGCAAAGTTGAAAGTACCGTAGTCAATTAACCGGCGGTAAACGAACGTGTCGAATCCCGCAGCGCCGACCAGGTAGTCCAGGTTTCCGTCACGTCCGCCGTCCAACCAGTCGTTGCCGTCGCTTCCGTACAATTGATCTTCGCCATTTTGGCCATATAAAACGTCATCGCCTTCGTTGCCGACTAACGTATCATTGCCGTCACCCCCGCTCAAAGCGTCGTTTCCAAACCCACCTGTCATCCAGTCGTTACCTGCATCGCCAAACAGCGAATCCAATCCATCATTTCCCATCAAATAGTCATTGCCAGATTCGCCAGTCAGTACATCGTTGCCGTTTCCACCTCGCAGGATATCGTTGTCGTTTCCACCGAGTACCGTGTCGTCGCCGTCCCCTCCTTCGACCGTGTCGCTGCCATCGCCACCAGAAACATAATCATTTCCACCGTTTCCGAGAATGATGTCGTCGCCGGCGACACCGTAAATTTCGTCGCTGTCATTCCCGCCGTTTAGACGGTCGTTGCCATCTTGCCCATAAATCCTGTTGTAGCCGGTACCCCCGTAGATCTCGTCATCGCCGGCCTCGCCCTGCAGGATGTCTGTTCCGTCCGATCCAAAAATCAAGTCGTTGCCACTACCGCCATAAACGTAGTCGCTGCCAGCCCCTGCGTCGAAGTAGTCATTTCCCAGTTGTCCTGAGAGCACATCGTCTCCATTTCCTCCGAACAATCGATCATTGTTGTTGCCGCCAACGAAAGCGTCATTGCCGTTGTCGCCAAACGCTGACATTGCGGCACTGCTTGAATTTGTGGACGTGTCGTTGCCATCCCCGGCTTGGAAACCCAGTGCGACACTTGCCGGCAAGACACCCGGCGTCATTGTTCCTTGATTAATATTGAATGCGTCATTGCCCGCACCACCGACAAAGTTGATCGCGGAAACATCCGAAACCTTTTTCGAGATACTCGTCCGCTTGATTGATCCATTGGATTGAGTGGAATACAACTCGACTTTGACCTTGTCCGCAGCGAAATTGACCTCCACCCGATCGTTCAATGCGTCCCCTGTGGCGGTGACCACGTCGGTGGTCGAGTTATACGCCAGTCCCGCCAACAATTGTCGGGATTCAAGCGTGGTGAAATTAAGACTATTTTTGCGGGTTGATGAGCGGCGTTTCATAGCAATTCTCCTTGAGTTATTTGGAAACAATACACGTGGTAACAACAGACCAAGCGTCAAACGGCCACGAATGTTACAAACAAAAAAAAGAATTTTCGAAACAGCGAAGAAATAGGCAGTTTGCCGGTTTTCTGGGCGCCCTTTCGAATTCGGTTCGTGCTCGGAACCCACGAAATTCACCAAATAGTCCATAACGAGTGAATCCAGTCCAACCAGTTCGAGCAATCCAGGTCGCAAGTCAACCTAACTTACTTTGGGTCGACTAAAATTTCCTGCAAACGTGCCATCAACCGCGACAAGCTGACGCGAACTGCCGCGTCAGACTTGCCGGTCTGCTCGGCAATTTGGGCTGTCGGCAGCCCTTCTTGAAAACGAAGCCGCAAAAGTGTTTGCTGCGCCTCATCCAATCCCGAAAGGGCCTGTTGCAAGCGGACCAACCGCCAATTCCGGCTGACGGCCATGCTGGGCGATGTCATGCTGGCAATCAGTAATTGTTCAAACGCCGGAACATCCGAGTCGTCCGAGTTGTGAATTTGGCTGAACAACTGATTGCGCGAACGCCGTCGCTTCGCCGCGCCAAAATGTTCCCGATGCGCATCAACAACGCGTCGCCTGGCAAGTCGTTCAAGCCATTTGTCAACATCCAAGTCAGCCTTGGGAATTCTCTCCAACGCAGTAATTGCCGATTTGGATAATTCCTGGAACAAATCTTCCAGTTCAACCACCGCCAACAAATGATCGCCAGTGATATGGCGTAGAAATCCTAAAAGTTGGTGTTTGCGAAATTCCAGAAACGAACCCAACGCTTCAACACTTCCAGCTCGAATCTGCTCGATGAGCTCAGTTTCGGGAACAGGATTCATCGGCTTGGTATCGTCAATTTAGTTGTTGTTGGCACTTGGCATATCCTCAACCATTCGCGGCGCAAGATCGGGAACACTTCTCAAGCCAAAACGGTAAACTGGTTTTCAATCGCTCGCTCACGAATTCGATACCAGCCGTCGTGCTTTGCCACATCAAAAACTCGGCGTCGCGAGCCGGTATTGACTATCGTAACAAGTAACCGGCGCGGTAGACTTATGATTTAACCACCGAGCAGCAAGAATCTGATGCATTAATCGCCTCCTGTCAATTGCGCAACTTCCATGTCCCTAGATGACTCCAATCCCCAAACCAGTGTTTTTCATTGGAATTCCACGATTGCGATTTTGGAAGAGTGCTTGATCGCGTTACGACAAATTGCACCGGTCGCAACACCGGCACAAATTCGGGACGTCGTGCCGTCGTCGGCGGGACAACTTTCGCGACTGGTACTTTGCGAATTGATCAAATTCGATTTGGCAGCGGCCGCTGAGTTCGGCATTCATCGCGATTTGAATTTCTATTTGACAGAATTTGCTGACGAGTTGCCAACCGAGGAAATGCCAGCCGATTTAGTCTTGGAAGAAATGCAATCACTGCGTGAGGCCGGCAATGATCCGGTTATCTCCGGTTACATTCAACGATTTCCCCATCTCCGTGAGATCCTACCCAACTGGACTTCAAACCTTTCGCATGAGACCTACCAGTCTTTGTCCAGTTCGAAAGGTGCGCCACCAGAGTTGGCAATCGGTTCAGTGGTTGCCGACTTTCGTATCTTGCGACATGTAGGCCACGGTGCGTTTGCCAATGTCTACTTGGCACTTCAAGAAACACTGCAACGTTTGGTTGCGCTCAAAGTTTCCCAAAAAGGCAGTGAAGAACCGCAGACACTGTCGCAACTCGACCATCCCAATATCGTGCGGGTCTACGATGAACGAAATCAAACGGATCCGCCCTTGCGATTGCTTTATATGCAGTTTATCGGTGGTGGCACGTTGGCCGATTGCTTGAAGTCCGTCGCGGATTTGCCGAGCACAAAAAAAAATGGCCAATGTCTGATAGACTCGATTGACCGGCATTTGAAAATGTACGGATTGGAATTGCCTCTGCACGCCGATTCGAACCTGGCGGTCGCCAGATTAGATTGGATTTCAACCGTCGCGTGGGTCGGAATGCAACTCGCCGGAGGTCTCGACTACGCACACCGATTAGGCGTGATCCATCGCGACATCAAACCCGCGAATATTATTCTGGCCGCCGACGCGACGCCGAAACTGGCGGATTTCAATGTGAGCTTCAGCGGGATTGCCGGTCGCGCGGGTGCGGCTGCGTTTTTTGGCGGCTCATTGGCCTACATGTCCCCCGAACAATTGGATGTCGCCAACCCCGAAGGCCGCGGTACGACCGCGAAAGAATTGGACGGTCGTTCGGATTTGTTTTCGTTAGGATTGGTGTTATGGGAGATGCTGCACGGTTCGCGGCCTTGGACACGACAATCAATCCCCAACAACTGGACAGAAGCGATGCAGCTGGAATGCCAACTGCGTACGCAGTCGTTGCCGCCGAAACGGGACGAGGCGACGATCGCCAAACGAAGCGGTTATCGGGTCCTTGATCATGCCCTGCGGCAAAGCTTGCAACTCGATCCGAACGATCGGCCAGCGTCGGGGCGACAGATGGCGAAAGCGCTGCGGCTGGCTTTGCATCCACGCGTAGCGCTCCGGTTGTTTCCCCAGTTTGCGGAACGGCGACATTGGCTGGCGCAACTACCACCCTGGTTGGTATTAATTGCGGCCACATTAGCTCCAAATATGATCGCTGCGGTTTTTAATTTTGTCTACAATAGCAGCCAGATCATCAGCAAATATCCCGAGTTATGGCCGAAGTTTTTGCAAGTGTCGACGGTCGTGAATTTAATCTTTTTCCCAATCGGGATCGCGACTGCGATGGGATTGATTATTGCGTTTGTAAAACGATTACACCCGAGCCCAAACCTCGGCACTGTTCCCGACGGCGGGGTCCACAGTTATTGGAATCTGGGACATCATGTGGCCCTGAGTTGCGGGATCCTGTGGGTCATCGCCGGGTTTGTGTTTCCATTGCTATTGGTCCTGATGTATGCGCCGTTTCAATGGATGGATGCGATCCATTTTTTTTCGTCGTTGACAATCTGTGGTGGTGTGGCGATAGTTTATCCATTTTTCTCGCTAACAATCCTGAATCTGAAACTGTATTATCCACAATCAGTTGCCACACGATTGGTGGATCCCGAATTTGCTGAATGGGGAAAACGACTGCGCCGGCTCGCGCGAGTCTATTTGTTGGCTGCGGCGGCGATTCCATTGTTTGCCCTATCGTTGTTGGTGTTGACACCGGAAGTACCTCGGCAATTTCTCTTGATCGCCGTTTTGACGACAGCCATCGGCTATGCTGCGTCGTTCTTGGCCGTCCAATACATTGACGATTTCGTGCAAGATATCACGCCATTTATGGCAAGTGAGTCGGAAAAACCACTCGACGTTTCGCCCTGACGGCCGAACGACCGCCGGTACGATCATTGAGGCTTGTCGTTCCAGTAGATTTTCAGATTGTGCGTCGAGCGACCGGCCGCAACGATATCCAGTCGACCATCACCGTTGAGATCACCTAAGACCAGATCTTCGCAAGCCATGGTGTTTTCGTCAACGAAAATAGATTCCCACTTTCTGGCCAAATCATCCATCGGATAATACAACTTGATTCCAAACTTGCCATCTTCGTTAGGCTCACGCCAACCAGCGACAATTTGCTGTGAACCGTTTCCCAGCAATTCGCCGGTCGCGACGGCATGGCCTTGATTGAGTTGCTTGTCCAGGACGACGCGACGAGAAAACTGCGACTCATGCGGATTAGAATCCTTGTTGGATTCAGAAGAATAAACCACCAGTTCAGTACCATGAAACGGCTCAATCGTGGCCAGGAATCCGACTCCGTTGTCGAAACGGCCGAAACGAATTTCGCCACCGCCTAGCACACTATCAAACTTGAGTTGGGTCCATCGTTGACCATCGAATGTGATCCGCTTGGCTCCCTCTTTTCCATAGAGCAGAATTTCTTCTGACGAATTTCCTTTTACAGTCGCAGCCAATGGAAGTACATCGAAATTGTGCGTAACATGAAAATCATCGTCGAGCACAATCGTGGGCCAAGGTGAATAAATGTTCTCGGGCACAGTATAAGCGAGCAATTTCGCTCCGGCTCCCGCGCCTCCTTCATTGCCCCGACCGTGGAGCGGCGCCACCACCAACACAAATTCTTTCTCAGATAATTTTACCCACCGCATTCGATGCACAACCGGCTCATTGTGCAATTCGACCGGAGTCCACAATTTGGTTCGATCAGCCGGCGCCACCAAATAATGCACCGCGCCGGAATTGATGGTGTCGCCAGGATTCCAGTTTCCCCCCACCGCGATTTCGACCTTGCCGTCCCCATCGATATCTCGCGCGGCTATACAGACGTTATCTTGATTCGATAAATTTTCCGCGATGACATGGCGCGTCCAAGCCGGATTCTCGTACCAGACCACCTGTCGGCTATCGACCAACAAAATATCGGGCCGGCCGTCGCCATTGACGTCACCAATTGACGTTCCGTATCCGATAATAACTTGGGCGTCGATCGTCTCGGCACGAAATGCGGGTAGCACTGGATCATCGGCACGAACAATGACCGTAACGCCAACCCAAGCAACCAGCAGCACTCCAGCAATTGATTTCGTCATGACCAACTTATTTTTGTTTGGATGTTGCCGATTCCTTCGTATTCCCGCTCCCAACGGCTACGGCCGAGGTCCGCGTGGAATTTCCACCCATTTCCCATCGTTAATCTTCAAAATGGCTTGCAAGTCGGTCTCGGTAATTTTGCCTACCGTTTGTACACTGCCGTCGGTCATTGCAATCAGGAATTTCCCGTCTGCACGCAGTCCCTTCGTTTTTTCCAAAACCAATTTGGCGTCGTTCGTCAAATCACTGGGTTTGGTCCATGGGACGGCGTTCTCGGAATTGACTTCGACCATCATGACGGTATTGGAAGTTCCATCAACCACGTTGGGAAAACTGATCTTTCCCTCGGGCCGGTTGCCACCTTTATCTTTTGGCGCCGTGAAAATTGCGTCGTCCCCAATAACCGCCAAATAGGACGTCATCCCGACCGGCGACTGTGACGCTGGGTGTTTAAACACGTCCGGCATTTTTTCAAGTAATGGTTTGTTGTGTGCGCTATCCCAGGCCTCGTCGAGATGGAACTGTTCGTACAATTCTTGTTGTTCCAGATACGGCAACAGATGGACCCGCCAACTGAGCAGCGGTTGCCCCTTGTCGTCGGTGGTATAGGCAGCTAGAAATTTCTGATGTGTATCCTGGAAATTGTGGAATGCCAATGCAATTTGTTTGAGATTGTTTTGGTTCGTAGAGCCTTGTGGATTCTCATATTCGGACAGAATGAAAGGCAATGACAGAGCCGATGCGGCGACAATGGTGACGCCCGGCGAGCCACCCGGATAGGTTTGTCGTTGCAAAATTTGGAATCCATTTTCGGTTCGATAAATGGCGCTGAAGTTTGGCTGCAAATTCTTAATCAAAGATTCGAGTGGGGGGATATCGCTAAATGAAAAATCGAAATCCGAACTAATCGGTCCTGGCTGATCTTTAACCAGGTCAAGAAACGGCCAGATGGCTTTGAGAATCGGTTGGGGATTAAGTCCGACGACCGCGACGGGTCCTTGCCACCCTTCCCGGTCACCGAAATCATAAAATCCCTTAATCGTCTCGTGATTGGCAAGTTGGTTTGCTTCAGCGTGCCCTGTCAGCAGCCTGGAAATTTCCCTCAGGCTGTGGCCAAAATACCACTGATCGTCAACTAATCCCCAAGTGATCTTGGTCCATGAATCATCGCCGATTGAATAAAACTCTTGTTGGTCGATCTGCTGTTTCGTCACCGGCGTTGGCGCGCCCTGTTCCTTAATCGCTTTTTCGATCGCCAGATTAATGCGCTCGAAAATGCCTTGAAACGACATGTCATCTTCGATGCGAATCGAGGCCACCCAACCGGTAGCAGGATTGTTTCGATCAAGTTGGTAATAAGCAAAAAAGTAATCACCCAAGGTCGCGATAAATTCATCTTTCAAACTCATTCCGCTGATTTTCTGGAACTCGTCCAACGATTCTTCCAACGCCGATTCCTGACCGATCCGCTGCATGCATTCGGTTACAACTCGCAAAATTTCTTGCGTCGACAAACGGGTCGCCAGGCAAATCGCGGAGTCGACTGGAATGAAACGCAGGTCCGATCGCGGAATCGGTTCGCGATCAATCGCCGCGAGTATCCCCGTCAATTTTTGGGGAGTGGCGATAGAGCATCGGCCGATAAATCCCCGATCGTCCAGCCCCGAAACCCAACTTACGGATTTGACATCTTCGCCGATAATCCCATTGATTAACTCACCAAACGGTGCGACATCGCCAAATTTTTCGTCTGCAAACGATTCAAACGCACGTTTGGCATCGATGTAACACAGACTTGAAAATCGTTGCACCGATAACTCAGTACGAATATCGGACAGCCATTTTGGCGGATCGGTTTTCGATTTGGCGGCGAGTTGTGTTAATGACTCGGCACCAAAACCAACCACAAAGTAGTTATCGCGTAAGCCAATCTGAATTTCCAATTCGCTTTGCGGTAACCGAAATGAATAGGTTGGCTGACCATCGATTGCGATTTCTTCAATACCCGTCTCATCAACACCGAGTCGGTCGACGTCCGCCGCAAATTTCGCGAACGCATTTTTGATTCGATCCGCGGCATTCCCCAAGCCGACAATTGCGGCACCTTTGAAATCAGGACGATTATTATCCAATCGAAAGTCGGAGACATAAAACGCGACAGGATTTGCACCTGCCAGCTCGGCGACCTCCAGAAACACCGCCGCCAAAGAAATAGCAACAGCATCGTCGTTGCGTTTCGCTTGATTCTGAATTGCGCCGCGATAGGCAGTCCGCAGCTTAAGCACCATTTTTTGAATTTCCGGTTGGCTCATCCAAGCCTCGGTTGGATTGGCCGCACCGTTAATTTCGCCAACGCCGGTCCAGGTCGCATAAAAAACGCAGTTTTCCGGCGCGACCCGAAACATCATCGGGTCTTCAGGCCCCGGTGGCATGCCCATCGGCAATCCAATTCCGCTGCCAAAAATCAATGCCAATGCGATCAGCATTTCCGAGAATCCGACACCGACCATTGTCCAACCTCTTCAGATTTTGAATTTTTGCATTTCCAGCCAGCGTTATACCAAAAGCAAAATCGTTTCACAAACCAACTACTCAATTCGGTCAGCCAATCCATTTATGCACGGGCGTTGTTCTGCGCGCGTTCGCGTCATTGGCAGTCCAGCATTTTAATTCAACTTACATGGTTGGATGCATGTCCCGCGCAACCGCCGATCAAGAATTCACAACATTCTTGATCCGAACGTCTTGATTTCGCAGGTCGAGCCCCCCCTCTAAAACCGATTTCAAATTCGTGAGATAAAACGTCCATCCCTCGCCGCAGCCCACAAAGTAATTCGAGCGAGAGACATCGTCTGTGGCAATATTGGTTTGAACTAGCTCGACGATGCTCGTTCCGCATTCACTCAAAATTCTCACAGAAACAACCATCGGATCGTGAAAGGTAAACTGGAAATAATCCAGTCCATTAGCTGCCGAAATGTTGCCGCGTAAATTTGCGTCGTCGCTCCAACCATGCCACTTCCATTGGTAACAATCACCCGACTCCGCGAATTCATGTGCACCCCGGAGTACTCCAGCAGCGTCGGAGAATTTGGCTGACCGCAAGAACCAACTTTCAATTCCGTGACCAGTCGCCCAAGCACGGTAGATCGAGTCGGTTGTGGCACGGATGGTAATTCGTTTCTTAAACTGGGTCCAATCGGACACGTCAGTTTCCTTGAACTTGGAGGGGGTGAAAAATTCTTAGCCGTTCACGAGTCGAGCGTAGAGCGTAGGGTGTGTGCAGCAAGTCTTTATTGGCTGGTGCGTTGCGTCGGCAGTTGTCTGGCTTGGCGAGTGACATTGGCGTGAGATTCTCCTGACTTGCGTAACACACCACTAGCACTTCCAGCGGAATTCCAAGTGTGAGTTTGCCGCACACAATTCGCCGTCGACGCCGACTCAATCCTAAGCCGATTTTTCTTCATGTTCCAGCAACCATTGTTTGACCGGCAAACCACCACCAAAACCGGTCAATTTTCCGTTGCTGCCGATCACGCGATGACATGGCAAAATGATGGGCAGCGGATTTCGACCATTGGCTGCGCCCACGGCCCGTACCGCCTTGGGAGATCCAACTCGTTTTGCCAGTTCGCCATAACTCCAAGTCTGACCGTAAGGGATGTTCGCCAACATTTGCCAGGTTCGCTGCTGAAAATCCGTTCCGGTAAAACTGGTTTCTAAATCAAACTTTTTGCGTTCGCCCGCAAAATATTGTTGCAATTGCTCGCGCACCTCGCGCGTTGCGCTGCGATCTCGTTTCCAATCCTGATGGTTCGGCGGTTCGTATTTATTGTCTTCGAATACCACGTAGCGTAAACCGCTCGCGTCGACCACAATTTTGAGCAAGCCAATCGGTGTTTTAAATTCATCGAACCACATCGCGATTTCCTTTGGGTTGTTCGCCCGCTAAATGCCAAAGATGAAGGACTGCGTACGCTCGCCACGGTCGCCAGGGTTGAGAGCGAGCCTCCGTTTCTCGTAGACTCAGTCGTTTGTTTACTCCTAATACCTGCTGTAAGATCAAGTCCCCCGCTGGAAACGCATCAGGGTGACTGAGCGCACGCATCGCCACATAATGTGCCGTCCAGGGACCAATGCCCGGCAACGCCATGAAATTGCTCACAAATTCATCGAGGCGTTGGCCGGCTTGAAATCCAACCCGTCCATCCACACAAGCCGCCGCCAATGACCGCAGCGTGCCAGCGCGGGACTTTGGCAAGCCAAACTTCTCCAGCGGCGCATCGATGAGACTCTCGGGAGTCGGAAAAACTCGATCTAAACCAGGACGGCCGCCAACGCGTTCTTCGCCGTAACCATTGACGAGTCGACTCGTTAACGTAGTTGCGCCGGCGACACTAATTTGTTGGCCCAACACCGCTCGCACAGCCACTTCGAATCCGTCCCAACCTCCGGGCACGCGCAAGCCGGGCCGCGATCGAATTGCTTTGGCCAACATCGGCTCGGCCATCAGTTCGGCCTGCACGGCGGCCAAGTCCGCATCCAAATCGAAAAGTCGGCGCACTTTTCGAACGATGCTGGGAATCAATCGGGGATCGGTATCAGAGACTTCCAGAATGAGTTCAGGTTTGCTCGGGTCAGCCGAAACTCGAATCCAGGTCGATGATGAAGATGGTCCAATCACCCGTTCATAACTGTCGATATTGACTCGCTCAATCCCGGGAATCGTCCGCCGCGCGAAAAATGCGAGCAACAGCGAAAAATCTAAAGGAGGACGATATGCCATTCGCAATATTAGCGTGCCCGAAGGCGTATCGGTTCGCTGTCGTCGAATGGCCGTCGGAGCCATACCACAGCCCGCCAGAAAAGCGGCATTGAACCGGCGCAGACTCTTGAAGCCGGCGGCAAACGCTACCTGCGTCATGGGCAGCAGCGTCTCGGTCAATAGTTGCTTGGCGAGTAGCAATCGCCGCGTGTTATGTACAGCCATCGGAGTAGCCCCAGTGTGTTCGAGAAACACACGTCGCAACTGCCGACCACTCAATCCAACCTTGGTCGCCAAATCTTCGATTGAGCTTTCTTCAAGTGCGCCATCCGAGATCAAAGCCAATGCGCGCTGCGCCGTATGTTCGCTGCCCCAGTGATTGGTGCCCGGCGATAATTCAGGTCGACAACGCAAACAGGGGCGGTAGCCGGCCCCCGTTGCCGCTGCGGCGCTCGGGAAATAGGTGACGTTGCTGCGCTTCGGAGTCGGCGCCGGGCAAACGGGTCGACAATAAATTCCGGTGCTGCGAACGGCGGTAAAAAACAGCCCGTCAAAGCGCGCGTCTTTCGCAGCACGGGCGCGGTCACAAATCACGGAAGCTGGCATCTGGTGGTGGAACATGTCGCTATCTTACACGTTCCCGCCCCCCAATACTCGCCGTTTTCGGACATCACTGCCTGAATTGGAATACCTCAACCTGGTCGCTTTCGCAGTCGGCTCTACTTGGTGCAAAAAATCTTCTCGCCGATTGCCGACCGACGGGAAAGAAAAGCGGGGGAAACCCTGAAGCGAGGGATGGGAAAAATCTGGCGTTGGTCGTTGCATATCTTGCCCAAAGGGATGGCCCGCGTGCGACACTACGTTCTTGTCTCCCAGTACAACAATGCCTACCGAAAAAACAATCGTGCCTCCCCCTCGCCCAAAAAATTCGGACGATTGAAGTCCCCATCCGAATCAAGCTGACTCCGAATTTTTGGGGAGAGGGAGTCGGGGGGTGAGGGGATTTTCAATAGCGCAGAATCGATCGCCGACAATACGCTTTGTGTCTCATTGGAAACTTGAGCGCAAGTGAATCTCAATTCTTTGATCCCTTGAGCACGCATCCATTGATCCCGCACTGAATCGTGTTGCTGGGCTTCGGCAGAATCCCGGCATTGTCCATCTACCTCGACGACCAGTTTCGCATGGGCCATAAAAACCTGCAACATAAATTCTTAACGGATGTTCACGTCGAAATTTATGTTGACAACGCCTCCGATTTCTCAAGAGTTGCCACATCAGTCATTCAAACTCATCCGACGGCGGTCGCTGCATGCGCGGATATTCGACGGCACTCAATCTCTCATTCATAGTTGACTGCTCCTCACCCCCCAGCCCCCTCTCCTCGTAAATTCGGAGTACGCTTGACCAAATTGCAAAGCTTTTTCGTCCGAATTTACGAGGCGAGGGGGAGCCAGGAAATTTCCTTATGATCTTTCCCCCATGATCAACATCGCAGAATCAACAACTCATATCGGGCCAACCCGACTCAACAGAATCATCAACTCATCTTGGGCCAATCCGTCTCAAAGTCAATCACTACCTTCGGAGGACAAGAATTCGATTGAACCTGAAGTCCAGGGAAGCTCAAACTTGAATTCGATCCGCAAATCACCCCATGACTCTCGACCAACAACGCTAAGTGCAAAGCTATAGCCGTTCTCGCCCAACGCCTTGTTTGTTCCTGCCATGTTACAATCGAATTGTCGGAAGGTCCGGGGGTGAAATTAAGGTGCCAGCGCGAAAACAAGGTGCCACAATCCGAAATGGCTGATTGTGTAACTTCGAATCAACCGCCCTATCCTTACTCACGCGGCCAAACATTGTCGTTTGGATTGCTGTCGGGGAAACGCCGTTTGGGATCGAGCGTGATCCGTTGGATCTTTCGGGCACCAAAATCGAATTTCGCTTCGAAAGTGCGAGCGCCATCAAACCAGACATCGACGGGCCACGTCAGGATCGCTGATCCGGTTTCCAGAATCTTGGCATTGGGCACCGGCTTCAATTCGGGACCATCGGCGGCAAAGTCGACCTGGACTATCACCGGAGCTGGCATCTGGCCTGCCTGTTTGATCATCACCGTCTGAATGGAATCGGCATTGGTCACACTTTCGATCGAACCATTTACCGATTCGGTCGTCCATAGCCAATAGTACCAGAACCAGCCAAGTTCCACTTTGAGCGAATTGCTCATCGAGAAAACAAAATCCCACGGCGACGGATGCTTGAATGCCCAAGCCTCGGTGTATTCGCGCATGGCCCGTTGAACTTCCTCATCGCCGACAATGCCACCGAGCATGGACAGCATCAGCGTCGCTTTGCTGTAGGCTTGGAACCCGTACATCGAGCCGCTGTTGTTGGATGGCCACATCAATGTCGGCTCGTCCAAGTCGCCACTCTGTTGACCATAACTTTGACCAGCACCGTCGTAATTGGCGATTGTGCCGCGCAAATCAGCGTCGGATAGGGCATTCATATACACGTTGAGCCCCTCGTCCATCCAACCGTACCACGTTTCGTTTGTGCCCAGCATCATGGGCCACCACTGATGACCGACTTCATGATCGGCCGCGCCTTGATTGGAGTTGATTACCATTGGGTACTCC
Source organism: Mariniblastus sp. (assembly GCA_031409295.1). Classification (GTDB taxonomy): domain Bacteria; phylum Planctomycetota; class Planctomycetia; order Pirellulales; family Pirellulaceae; genus Mariniblastus. The sequence goes on along the minus strand of JANNWZ010000150.1, from coordinate 56,953 downwards.
ATCCCCGAACTCGGCCCGTCTTGGAGAGTCAACTGCGGAAACGGATACGCGATCCAGAGTTTTGAATAAAACTCAAGCGCGTGTCGACTGATCGCACCAGCCCGTTCGAATTGAATTGCCCGCTCCGGCAAAAACACCATATGAATTGGTATCGGACCTTTGCCTGGAATCGTCGCTCGGGTCGCCTTCCAGACAAATTTCTCCGCGGTCGCCCAGGCGAAATCATTGACTTGTTCGGCAGCGTAATGCCAGACCAAACGATCACCGGCGGCCGTCGACTTGCCCGGTCCGACTTCGTCAGCGCCGACGATGGTCACTTCGTCGTCCGAGTTTAGAACCTTCGACAGCCGTGCTCGCGCCGTTGTCGTGAGCACTTGGTCTGGATTCTGGAGGAGACCCGTCGCGCTGACGATCCAACCCGCTGGCACATCAATCCGAACATCAAAGCGACCAAAATTGTTGTAGAACTCGGCGGGTCCGAGATAGACGCTGGTATCCCAACCCGTCAAGTCATCGTATTTCGCCAACCGGGGAAACCATTGTGTGGGCTGAAACAAAGTCTCGCCCCACCGCTGCGTCATGCGATGTCCAATGCCATTGGGGCCGCCCGGCAACGCGGTGTGCCAATCGATTTCAAGAGTGGCAGTGGATTTGGGCGGGATCGATTCGGCAAGTGAAATCGTGGCAACCGTCCGGTCCAGTCCGCGAACCGTACTTTTTTTGGCTGCACTCTCGCCACCGACGTTACCTGAAACAGTTCGGCCCGCAACTTGTCCCGTGAGTTCGACATCCGTGCCATTGATTGCAATGCGTGTGACAACCATCCCATCGGTCGGCTCGGCTGGCATTGACTCGCCGCGTTGGGCCAGCGGTCGAAAGATATTGTGGTCCAGCCGCAACACAATTTTGTCCAGACTGTTGGGGCTGGTATTGTGTATCAGTATCGACTCGGACCCGGTCAACGTGTGAGTCGCAGGATCGAGACTGACTTTGATGTCGAAGTCCGTCTGCAACTGCCAATAATTTGGGCCTGGGCGACCACTGAAGTCGCGTGTACCGGCTGCGTAAGCGTCGCGGATTGCGTTGGGTAATGGCAGATCGCGCCGGATCGCGCGTTTCGTCAATTCGATTTTTGGTTGTTGCTGGACAGGAACGAATTCGGAAGGCCTGTTGGGTGGCGATTGAGCGCTGGTCGTCAAATAGGGAAGCACTACTAGCACGGCACCTAACAACGTAAAAAATACTTGCCTTGAAACTCGGTGGTGTTCAGTGCCGGCATCGAGCAAGGTTGACAGACGTTCGGTCATCTCAGTTCTCTTTGGTATTACTTTTTTGGAAAGCTAATGCAGGCATTTAGTCTAACAGACTATTTTTCAATGGAACAATAGCTGGGCGCCAGAATGTGTTAGCTTTAGATTGTTTGAATATCAAAGAACGCTTTAGAAAATTCACAATTCAACCCCGGAAACGATGGTTAATGAAAAAATGTTACCCGACAAAAACGGCGGTGTTTAATCCTTTAGGGAAATCTACCATTCAGAAATTTTAGCCATTGAATTCAATTGTCGAGATGCGTCGGCGGCCAATTCGATGTTAGCCTCAGAGCCGAACGCATAAGGATTGCGATAGGACGACTAATTTCTGCTCGCTGTTCAGCGACGCGGTCGTTTTTTAGCAGATACGGACTTGATCATCGTGTAACCGCGCTGGCCGGGGGGAAACGGTGTTTTGGAATTCGTGACCGCCATTTCGATCAACGATACGACGGCAGGCGACTTGAGCAGAGCCGCATTTTCAAGACGAATAAAACGGTTTTGTTTTCCCGAACCCAATAACAATCCGGCTGGATCGGCAAGCGCTGCCCCGTAGTAAAACGAAAGGGCCACTCCTTTGGCAGAACAGGCCAACGAAACGATGCAATCCGATGTTCGCTCGGTGGTACAAAATCCGATTGCCAGAAAATTGTAGTTGTCGTAGACCTGCTCGACCGCGTTGGGAAGCTTTTTTCGCAGCGCCTTTCGGCAGGACCGGATCGTCTTGGCAAGCTGTGGATCGAATTCATCAACGAACGATTCGATCTGAGTTTCAGTCGTTCTCGAATCCGTTTTTTGCCGGGTTTTTGCCATTTGCACTGGAGTTTTAACTGCAGGAATCGTTTGTTTAGCGGTCTGCAATTTCGTTCGACGATCTCCCGCAGCCGAAATCGTCATGGAGTTCCTGCGGTTGAGCGATTTAATATGTTCCGCACGACGAAACCGAAGCGCGCTCCAATTTTCGTCGATTGACACCATCCGCACAGGCTCGAATCCAGCAGCTCCCAAGACCTGCCAGCCGGAATCTCGATTGAACTCGCACTGAAATTTCTTGGAAGATTTTTTAGGGTACGCGATCCAGAGCACCACATCTCCTTCGGCAGCCCGAGCCAGTTTGGTGGATACTCGATCAAGTTCTGCTTGCTTCAGCGCAAAACCAATTCCAAAATTCATTCGCGTTTTCGACGTCGCGGTTCGCAGAATTTTGATGTCCTCCAGTTGGTCAAGTTCGCTCTCAAATGAATCCGGCGCGTTCAAGACCAAAATGGATTCAGGCAGACCCAGATTCAGTTTCTGAAAAAGCGAGGACATGGACATGTTGTGTTCACCTTTAGCCAATTGGAGTTGCCGACCATGCCAGTTGTTCAAAACCTCAGTTTGCAGCGGGGTCGTTTTGCATGAGCCCGATAATATTGCCCTCTGGATCGGTCAAATAGGCCAACCAACCAACTCCCGGTATTGCCATTTTCGGAACCGAAACAGTGGCCCCCATGGATTGGGCCTTTGCCAACGCACCGTCTAAATCGGTGACGTCTACCGTGCATACGTAGGCATTCACGGCCTGCCCGACCGTCGGTGACGGGCCGCGCCGTTTGATCAACCCACCGTTGATTCCGGGTTCCAAATCGGTACCGGTAACAATCATCCAGTATTCCATGGGACCTGCCCATTTCGTGAACACCCATCCAAACATCGACTGGTAAAATTCGAGGCAGCGTTCTGGATTCTCAGCATGAATCTCGAAATGGACTACACGCGACATTATTTGTGCCCTTGTAAAAATTGTTGTGACCGGAGATTTAACATTCTAGGAACGAGCGATCGGTCTTTCGATCGCGTTTTTTCATCGCGATTTTCAGTGTGCCCGCATACGATTGTCTTTGGGCTTGTTCTCGACTTCCGCCAGGCCGAGCTGTTGGAGAACCGGCGGAACGTAGTTCGCAAAACGACCCCGCAGTCCTTTCTTCAATCCGTACCAACCTCGCACTGGGTTGGACTCAGAACGCGCCCATGATTCCACTGTGCCGTCCTTGGCAGGCTTCTGTTCGTCGGCACTACCCAACAGCATCCAATCGCCGTGTTTCTCAAGCATGGCGTGCAGGTCTTTGATGCAACACAAATGATAACGAAGTTCCGTCTTACCGACGATCACAACCAGAGCTGGTGGATCGAGCGATTCATCTCGAAAAGCCTTGAACTCCGATTGTCCGCTGGGAGTCTTAAGCGTCCATGGCGACTCTCTGGTTCCTGAGATTGCCAGTGCCTGGGATGGTTTCGACAGATCTGCGCCGGGTTTTACCGATTTCGGTTTGGTCGATTTCGGTTTGGTCGTTTTCGGTGTTGCCGATTCTAGTTTCGCCGATGTCGGTTTCGTCAATTTCGGTTTTGCGGGAGTTGTCTTTTCAGCCATTGCGTTAGTTCCTTATGGGATTCTGAATCTATTTGGAGACCAGAAACAAATTCAACAGACCTGCGGAAGTGCGATTGAGGAGAATTATTCTAATGGATGGAATGACTGGATCGCAAACAAATTCAGAGTTGAAGAGGTTGCTTTTTTCGCTCTAACGGGAGGGCAAAAAGGACTGATTCGTCGTGGCCTTCCCTTATAACCAGTGGCGCTGTGCGGCCGAGCAGCGACTCCCTGTCAGACTCTTGCCTATTTAGGACTGATGGGTGCTCCCGGTTGGCTGGCCGTAGGACATACTGCACGCCTGTCGCTGGCAATTGAGCATCATGGCTGGTCGAAGAACATTGACGTTGTCCAAGCAATGGGGCAATCGGAAATCACCTTAAAATAATTGACGAAACTAAATTCCGATGCTGCTCGACGGCGTTTCCCAAGACCCCTAACTTGCCATTTTCCCGCGAAGGAGTGAGGCTAGATTGAACTTGATTCCGATTGGTGATTTCGATTAACTTGGCATCTCAAATAAGTACCAAACGACCGCATAAATGTGGGCGCTTGGCCAACCGGAATGTAGGGAGACTATCCGATGAAAATTCGTGCCGCTTGTGTTTGTTGGTTGACGCTTTTGATGCTGGGTTCGGCGATCGCCCAAGAACCGGCGCCACAACCCAACGTAAAACTCGATCTTACTGCCGAAGAGCGGATTGAGCGCGCGACAAAAAACATGGGTAACAAGCAGCTTTATTCACTGGTGTACAAACTTCGAAAAGGCGAAACGGTTCGCTGGACCGTCGAACATGTCGCGTCGACGAAAACACAAATGTCCGGCGAAACGGAAGAGACTTCGTCGCGCAGTCTTTCGACCAAAGCCTGGACGGTTTCCAACATTGATTCGGTCGGCAATATGACTTTCGATCATAGTATCGAGGGGGTCGACATGTGGCAGAAAATAGGAGATGACGAACCGGTTACTTACAATAGCAAGACCGATAAAGTCGCTCCGTTTGAATATGAGTCGATCGCCGACAAATTGGGTCGAACATTGGCCACAATCTCCATCGGTGCGGATGGCCAAATCAAGGACAAAAAAACTGACCTCAAGGGTGGTAATTTCGGTGTTGGCGAAGTCACCATTCCGCTGCCTCCCGGGGCGATTCCGGTCGGCCAAAAATGGAATGTTCCCAAGCCCCTGTCAGCGACCGATGAAGATAATCGTACGCATGATTTGAAGGCTCGGATGGTATATGAATTGGTCAAGGTCAAGGATGGCAATGCGTATATTTCGTTTAAGACAGAAATACTGACGCCAATCGAGAGTAACAAAATCAAATCCCAGATCATGCAGCAAAAGACCAAGGGTTTTGTCGTCTTCGATATCAAGAATGGCAGACCGATTCGCAAAGAAATTGAATGGGACGAGAAAGTACAGGGCTACGAGGGTCCGGATAGTTTTTTGCAATACTTGGGCCGCATGACGGAAAAAATCGTCGATGGCAATTTGCAACAGGCGACAAGTTCGGCTCCCTTGACTCCACTCAAACGCGAAGTTGCCGACGAATCCGCCCAGTCGACAACCGGCGATGACAAACCGGTGATCCGTAAATGATCTTTGCTTGGCGATCGACCAATGATCGCCACTAACAGCGGCGAATTGTAGTGACTAGACTGAAGGCATCATGCCTCGCTACCCAATCAACTACTTGCCGCTGCTTTGCTGGCTAATCGTGTCGTGTTGTCTAGTGCTGTTCCTCTGGCAGGCGACTCCTCAAGATCGCGCTATTGCTGCCCGCACCATCGGGCTGGGTTTGGCGGCTGCCGCGATTGCGATTCCGCTGGGCGGCTGCCTTTCCTGGATTTGCCTGGGCCCCGGTTGGCTGGCTCGACCGACATTGCTGATTACTTTGATCTTGTTGACGATTCCTGTGTTCTTGCATGTCAGTACCTGGGATGCGGCGATTGGACGATTGGGCTGGTTGACGTCAACCGAGGGTCAAGTCCTGATCCCCCTTGTCTCGGGATGGCAGGCGGCCGCTTGGATCCATGGCGTCGCGGCGGCGCCGCAAGTCGCCATCTTGTTGCTGATTGGTCTGTCAAATCGTCGCCAGCCGTTGGAAGAACAAGCGCTGTTAGATACCAATTGGATCGGTGTGTTCTGGCATGTGACGTTACGACGGCTGTGGCCATTAATTCTATTGTCGACGCTGTGGACCTTAATTGTGTGTTCGCGCGAAATCGCTGCCACGGACTTGTATCAGGTCGGGACGCTGGCCGAACAAATTTATTTGGGCTATTCGCTTGGACAGATTAATTCGATTGGTGGAAATTGGTCGGCGGAGCAACTAGCCGAAGCCGCCCGCTTAAACAGCTATTTGACGTTGGCGATTGTCCTCTGGCTGGCGGCTTCGGCCGGCCTGCTATTTGTTTGGTTGACCGATCAGGAAACTGATTCCGAACATCGACGATCAATTTCCTCGCGAAGCCAAGCCAGCGTTTCGCAGCGGGTGGAACGATTGCAAGCGATACTGGCATTGGCATTGCTGTTGATATTGGTCGTTGTGCCGCTTGGGAATCTGGTTGCACGCTGTTGTTACTTTGTCCGGCCCGTAGATGGTGTACCGGTAGGCAGTTTTGCATTTTCACAATTGATTCTCGTGTTGCAACGAGCGTGCTGTAACTACTCGAAAGAATTCAGTTGGTCCGTTTTGATCGGGTTGTCCGGGAGCGTAGTCATCTTTTGTTTGGCCGCTGGATTGGCTTGGCTCGCCAGAATTTCGCGAGGCTGGCAGTTGTTTTTTGTTCTCACGTTGGCGCTGAGTTGTACGATCCCCGGTCCGATGATCGGCAGTAGTATCAATACGATGTTTTCCCAGTTGGAATGGCCGTTTTTTCGTTGGCTGTACAATCGCACAATTTTCGCGCCGGTGCTGGCCAATATTTGTTTTTGTTGGCCGCTGGCGCCACTGGCTGTTTGGTTTGTCTTTCGAAAAATCGCCACCGGATCACTGGAAGCCTCCCAGCTGGACGGGGCGGGGCAGGGGACGATGTTCCTGCGGTTTGGGTTGGTAGGAAATTGGCCAGCGCTGCTCGGGTGTTGGTTAATTACGCTGGCGTTTTGCCTCGGCGAGTTATCCGCCTCGCAATTGGTGTTGCCGCCTGGGATTGATACCATTCCCCGATTAATGCTCGGACTGCTCCATGCGGGAGTCGATGAAATGACGGCTGCCTTGACGATTGTGATGGTCGGGTTGATCGGCTTGATTTCCATCCTCGGTTGGGCGACGATCGAATACAACCGGCGTAGAATGGATTCACGATCATTGGTGCGACTCGAACTTTCGTCGCGAACATCAAACATTCAAAGACCAGACTCATGAGCAAGATTTTACTGACTATTTTATGCGGGATTTTCGTCACCAGTCTGCGCGCCGACAACTTGACTTTGGACTTAAATGGAAAGTCGGTTGAGCTGGTCGGTGAAATCCTGATCGAAGCTCAAGATAACAGTCTTTATTTTCGTAGCCATGACGGCAAAATCTGGTTTGTCAAGCCGACGGAAATTGTGAAAAAAACTGACAACGATGACACGGTCCCCCCGATCAACAAGAAGGAATTGGGGAAACAATTGTTGGCCGAGTTGCCTGCCGGATTCAAGATTTATGAAACCAAGCATTATGTGATTGCCTACCAAACCGAACCGGCGTATGCACGTTGGATCGGCGGTTTATATGAAGGTCGACTGTACCGTGGATTCGAACAGTTTTGGGAAAAAAAGAAGAAGCTACCGTTGTCTGATCCCGCCTTTCCATTGGTCGCGATCATTTTTGAATCATCGGCCGAGTACAACCGATACGTAACGCAAGAACTCGGTGCCGGCCAATCGATGGTAGCGTATTACAATTTGCAAACCAATCGAATCACGTTGTATGACTTGACGGCCGAACTGCGCAACCCGAACCAGTCGCTGGACGATCGATCTATCGAGCAGATCGTGCAAACGCCAGCGGCCATTCCAATGGTTGCGACGATCATCCACGAAGGGACGCATCAATTGATGTTCAACCGAGGCGTCCAAACGCGGTTTGCGGAGACTCCTCTGTGGTTGAATGAAGGACTCGCAATTTATTTCGAGACCCCGGCTCTCGATTCGGCACGTGGCTGGAAAGCACCCGGATTGGTGAACGAGCAACGCCTGTTGGAGTTTCGTCGCAATCTTGCGACGCGACCCGCCGATGCGTTGCAGCGGATGATCCAATCGGATGAACCATTTCGAAACGCCGAAACGGCAATTGCGTCGTATGCAGAAGCCTGGGTGTTTAACCATTTTTTATTGAACAAGCATTCCGATGAATTTGTGAAATACCTGGCCCAGACCTCTACCAAGAAACCACTTATTGCCGATTCGCCTGAAAAACGACTGGCCGAATTTCAACAATTTTTGGGCGACGATTGGCAGGTGCTGGATCAGGAATTTGTCGAGTACGCCCGCAACCTAAGATAACTCAACGATTCAAGAATTTCGGTAGGGCCCGAACGGAAATAGATTACGCACTGTTTTCCACCGTTCGGGGGATGTCTTGGTTGCGGAAGGTCCCGTCCGCAAGGTAAAATTCTGGTTGCGATGAACACTCGACAAATGACAAATTTGAAAATCGAGCATTGGCGACGACGATCACCGACTTACAAACAAGCTTACACTTACACAATTTTCACCTGCCAGGACTGCCATGCCCACTGAAAACCAACCACCCAATCGTAGGGGCTTTATTGCTACTTCCGCCAAAATCGCGGCCGCTGGATCGATCGGTGCTGTCTCCCTTCCGCGGTTGGCAATGGGATATCACCACGGCGTCAATGATACGCTTAAGATCGGCTTGGTGGGTTGCGGTGGACGCGGAACCGGAGCTGTGGTCAACGCAGCTGCCGCTGATTCGAACGTCCAAATCGTGGCGCTAGCGGACGCGTTTACCGATCGTATGGACAGTTGTTTGGAAGAGCTCAAAACGCAAAGAACGGACAACAATGTACCACTGAACATCAACGTCGCCGACGATCACAAGTTCTCAGGTTTCGATTGTTGTGAAAAACTGGTGGCCTCCGATGTGGATGTGGTTTTGTTGGCAACGCCACCCCACTTTCGGCCAGCCCACTTGAGAGCTTGCGTCGACGCCAATAAGCATGTGTTCTGCGAAAAACCAGTCGGTGTCGATGTCCCGGGTGTCAAATCGGTCCTGGAATCATGCCAAATCGCTGCCGGCAAGGGACTGAGCGTCGTCTCGGGCCTCTGTTGGCGCTACGACACCAACGTCAAAGAAATGGTTCGCCGAATCCAGGACGGTGCGATCGGTGAGATCCGGTCGATTCAAGAAAACTACCTGACCGGAACATTGTGGCATCGTGGCGACAATCCGAAATGGAGCCGGATGGAATACCAATTGCGAAATTGGCTGTACTACAACTGGCTCTCCGGTGATCACATTGCCGAACAGCATATCCATTCGCTGGACAAAGCCCTCTGGTTAATGGGGGACAAACCTCCGACCAGTTGTTATGGCACGGGAGGCCGTTTGGTCCGCACCGATCCCATGTGGGGCAATGTATACGACCATTTCTCCTGTGTGTTTGAATGGGACGACAGCGATGTAAAAACGTTTTCTCATTGTCGTCAAATGGCGGATTGTTTCAGCGACGTTGATGACTACATCGTCGGTACCAAGGGCACCGCTAAAATTCTCAAAGGCGAAATCAATAACGCGGACGGCAAGCAAAATGTGAAACAACCAGGTGCTCTCGACATGTACGTGTCCGAGCACATCGAGCTGTTTAAGAGCATCCGCGCCGGTCAGCCGATTAATAACGGCGAGTACATGAGCCATAGCACTTTGATGGCTTTGATGGGACGCGATGCCTGCTACACCGGCAAGCGAATTAAGTTCGAAGACTATATGAAATCCGAAGTCCGCTTGGGACCGGCCAGCTACGAGTGGAACGACTACGAACCCGATCCAGTAGCTAAACCTGGAACCAAGTTTTAGGTCATGGATAACAACCCGGGAATCTATTACAGCGATTATTTGCAATTGGGCAAAATCACTGGCGCACAGGATTTGGAAAGCGTCAAGGCGGGCAAACCCGCCCATGATGAAATGTTGTTCATCATTACGCATCAGGCTTACGAGTTGTGGTTTAAGCAAATTTTGCATGAACTATTTTCGGTGGTGGACTTCTTTGACGATCCAGTCGTCGAAGAATCCAGCATGGGAGTGATCCTGCATCGCTTGGCTCGAATCAAGACCATCCAGCGCGTGCTAATCCAACAAATCGACATTATTGAGACGCTGACACCGCTCGATTTCTTGGATTTCCGGGATCTGTTGGTGCCAGCGTCCGGTTTTCAAAGTGTGCAATTCAAACAGATCGAAATTTTGATGGGGATCAAACGCCACCATCGAATCCCTGCCGATCGCGACTTCTTTCTATCTCGATTGACGAGCGAGGACCGCACTCAATTGGAACAACTGGAAGCCCAACCCAGCCTGTTGGAATTGACGGATGCCTGGCTCGATCGAATGCCGTTTTTGGAATTTGGCGAGTTTGATTTCTGGCGTGAATACAGTGTTTCGGTAGAGAAGATGTTGGCTTCCGACGCAGAGATCATCCGTCACAATCCGACACTTTCCGATCGGGAAAAACAATTTCAGTTGAACGATCTGGAAGGAACGCGTGTCCGGTTTGAATCGTTGTTGGACGAATCAAAATACAACGAACTGCGCGAAAAGGGAGAGTTCCGATTTTCTCATCAAGCGTTTCTGGCAGCGCTGTTTATTCATCTCTACCGTGACGAACCGATGCTGTACACGGCGTTTCGTTATCTGACATCGTTGTTGGATATCGATGAGCTGTTTACAAACTGGCGGCAACGCCATGTCGTGATGGTGCAGCGGATGCTGGGCATGAAGATCGGCACCGGCGGTTCTTCGGGCCATGATTATTTAAGTGCCACGACCCGACAAAATCGGGTATTCACCGATCTCGCTAATCTATCGACGTTCCTCGTCGCGCGAGAAGATCGGCCAGTGTTACCGAAACAACTCCGACAAGCCTTGGGGTTTTTCTTCAGCGGCCCGCAGTAGCGAAGTCTGGAATTCCACTAATTTCAAATCTCGTCGGTCAAAATTTCGTGCGGCAAGCGTGTCAATACTAGTCGCTGGGCTTCGTCGAAATCAATTTCGGAAAGCAATTTTTTTCCGGTCGCCAGCTGGGTCAAAATTTCGTTCTGGATCTCTCCCAGCGCGAAAGCTGTGGCGTAGGGCGTCTCGTGAAACATCACCATCGAATAGCGCGGGATGAATCGATCCGGAAAACGTTTCTCCAATTCAAATCCAATTTCTTTCTTCAATTGAAACTGGGGCTCGGCGACACTTTTCCGCATCGTAATGTAGTTTTCCAACGCCATTTCCGCGATTGCGTCGGCATTCGGTCGGCGAATGGTATCGAATTCGGGTAGCACGTGCGTCCAATTGTCGGAATGCAAATCCAACAGCCGTACCAGCTCGCTGCAATCTTCAAAACTCGCGTTCATCCCTTGACCATGAAACGGCACAATTGCGTGGGCGGCATCGCCAATCAGCAGTGCTTTGTCCTGGTAATACCACGGCTTACATCGGAGAGTTCCGAGGATGCCTTGCGGATGTTGGTAAAAGTCTTGTTCTAAATCCGGAATCAATCGCAAGGCATCCGGGAAATGCGTTTCAAAAAATGAACGCAAGGCAGCCGGTTGTTGCAGCGATGCAAAACTCGGCTCGCCGGACTTGGGTAAAAACAGCGTAACTGTAAAACTCCCGCCTTGGTTCGGTAAAGCGATCAACATGTAATTGCCACGGGGCCAGATATGTAACGCTTCAGGTTCGATTTGGTAGTCGCCGTTGGCAGCCGCCGGAATCTCCAACTCTTTGTAATCGTGGTCCAACAGTTCCGATTTTGAAACGCCACCGACAAACGGAATTAACGCACGCCGCACCCGCGAACCCGCTCCATCCGCCCCGATCAGCAGCTCGAACGACTCCGACCGCGTAATGCCAGACTCGGTATCAGTGACCCGAATTTCGTTGGTGTCAAAATCCACCGACTCCAATTTTTTATTGAAGATCACATTCACCGGTTCCGCAACCTCGGCTGCCGTCATCATCAAGCAATTAAGGTCACGGCGCGAAACAGAGTAAATGACCTCGGCGGGCCGTTGTCCGTACGAGGAAAACTGAGTTTCACAATTGTCCAAATGCAACATTCGCCCCCGCATTGGAATCAAAAGCTGCTGGACTTCATCCATCAACCCCGCCATCTTCAGAGCATAAATACCGCGCGAGGACAGCGCCAGATTGATTGATCGTCCCGCATCGACGTTTTCCCTTCGCATATCAGAGCGGCTTTCCAAAATCGTAACCGAATAACCGCGCCGACCCAGCAATACGCCGAGTAACGACCCGGCCAATCCTGCTCCCGCGATCGTAATGGTTTTAGGTTTCTTCAAATGTCTTCCCCTTCAAATCGCGGGATAAAAAATTCGCATCGACTCGGCACAAACGATTACACGCATTGCTCCAGCGTTTTCACAAAACGCCAGATCTCGGTAAACGTGTTGTACAACGGCACCGGAGCGGCGCGGATTACATTCGGTTCTCGCCAATCGGTACGAATTCCAGCCTTTTCCAACCGTTGATGAATGGCCTTTCCAGGCGTTCCAGGGAAATTCATTTCCAGTGATAACTGACAACCCGATTGATTGTGCGGCGCAATCACCTGCACTGCAGAACCAAAGACCTCCGCCAAACATTCCCGAAAAAAAACGTTCATGGCAACTGATTTTTTTCGCAACAGTTCCATGCCACCGGCGGCTTGAAAGACTTCCAACGAAGCTCGAATCGACGCCAAAGGCAAAATCGGTGGATTGCTCAATTGCCAGCCCTCGGCGGTCGGAATCGGTTGAAAGCGATCTCCCATCAGGAATCTCGACTCCTTGTGATGACCCCACCAACCCGCCAAACGTTCCAGTTTCGTATTGGTGGCGTGTTTGCTGTGCACAAAACAACCCGCGATCGATCCCGGACCGGAGTTCAGATACTTGTAAGTACACCAAACAGCAAAATCGACATTGCACTGGTGCAACTGCAAGGGAACATTACCTGCCGCGTGAGCCAGATCAAATCCGACTGGGATCTCAAACCGTTGAGCCGTCTCCGTGATCGCGGCAATGTCGAGCACTTGTCCCGTGTAGTATTGAACGCCCGGCAACAGGACTAACGCCAAAGATGAAGCGTGATCTTCGATCGTTTGACAAACTTTCGCGCTTGAAAACAATTGCCCTTCGTCGGGAGCCAAGCGAATTACTGCCTGTCGTGGATCAAAGCCATGCCAACGAGTTTGTGAATCGACCGCGTATTGATCGGAAGGAAACGCGTGGTCCTCGATCAAAATCTTAAATCGCGATTTCGTAGGGCGATAAAATGTAGCCATCATCAAATGCAGATTGACAGTCAGCGTGTTCATCATGACGACTTCGTCGACCGATGCACCAACCAGACTCGCCATCAAGGGGGCCAGCGGTTCATGGTAGGAAACCCACGGGAAATCACCACCGAAATGGCCCCGCACTCCCATCGTCCGCCATTTGTCCAATTCGACTTGCACCGCTTCCACTACACGTTTGGGCATTAAGCCCAATGAATTACCGACAAAATAAATTTCTTCGCCGTCCGCAGTCCGTGGAACATGAAAATGTTCCCGCATCGGTCGCAGGGGATCGGAGTCATCGAGTTGTTGAGCTGTTTTCTGCACGGCAATTGGAAATTTCTGGAAGGGTTGACGGCCTATCTTTCAACATCTGACAGTTTTTCAATCGGCCAAATGATCGGTCGTGACGGCGCGGCATCACTGCGAAACGAGGGGATCTGTAAATTCAACAACACTAATCCGTCTTCGATTTCATCGTCGACGAAAATCATTTCCGTAATTGTTTTTTCTGTATTGCATTGGCCTGTTAACTGATGCGTATCTTCGGCGACATTCCAAAACAAATGGTGATTCGTCAATTTTCCTTCGTCATACATTCGATCAATCGAGGGAATATCAACCAACAAATGTTTCAGCTCCCAGCGATTGATGCACTCAATCGCTTCGACCGTGAAAAACGCGGGAGCGGAATCAGCCTGGTAAACTCGTGAGGTTTTTTTCGTGGAGTTGGGGCGAGTTCTCACAATCAAGGCGGTCGGCTGCAAGTCAGAGTACTCTTTCAATGCCTGCTCGATCGCCACCGACGTGATGACCTGATCGGTTGTTGCCAGCGGAGGGCGGTAATTTTCCGTCGTCTGGCTTGCGGAAACCGCGTCGATTGTAACCAAGACTCCCAACATCAATGAATCGGTGACAGCGCGGCCTACCCAGACGTCTGCGGATACAATGTGACCAATCGTTTCCGTATGCGTGCCGTTACAATGCGGAATCAGCGTGACCGAATCAACATTGCAACTGCCACCGGCAGCCGTATCACCGACAAAACCCCCGATTAACAGTGGTTCGCGCGCGGCTGCGGGAGCGCCAAAGTGACTGGGCTGGGGGCCGGCGAAGTCCAGCTCAATCGCAATCGACCGGGCATCCTGGGTTTCACAACGGTACCATTGGTCATGATGTTCAAAAATAAGTTCCATAATTGCCTATTAGAATCAGATTTGCATCCCTCGACCACCCAGTCTCGCTCGATGTGGACTATTATTGAAAGTCGAGCAAATGTCTGAGGGGCTGCCTCGATTTCCCCGCGGTGATTTTCCGCAGCTGGAGCTTTCATTGGCTAACCTCAATTTTTCAATGTTTGAAAATCCAAATTATTCATGGACTTTGGTGGTCCAACGGAAAATCACAATATTTTGATTACCGATATCCAGAATCCGTTTCCTCAGCCAAAATGACTATTCGTTTAATATTTGACTTCCTTTCATACTCGTACTCCGCGCATCCCCATCATGGCAGTCCAGGAAATTTCCGGCATCGTCAACGCCACCGAGCCGATGCGGGTTGATTTGTTCGTTCGCACTTTAATTCAACTGTCGCGCAGCAAATTGACCGGGTTGTTCGAACATGGCAGCGTCCAACTCAATGGCCAGCCCTGTTCGAATCCCGAGACGCGCGTTTCCCACGGGGACAAAGTGGTGGTCGCCTACGATCAACATCAGGGATACGCTGCGCCCAAACGCGCCTGGAGTGATCGCGCGTTTATCATCCTCCATGAAGACGACGACCTGATCGTGGTCAACAAGACCGCTGGGGTGCTGACCGTGCCGACCAATAAAGAGGAGACAAATACTCTGCTCGATCGGATTTCGTACTACTTAAGTCGAAAAAAACGCAACCATGCCGCTGGCTTGGTCCACCGGCTGGATCGCGGAATTAGTGGTGTGATGGTCTTTGCCAAAACGCCCGCCGCTGCGGCAAATTTGCGCTCTCAATTTGACAATGATCAGGTCCAACGCATGTATGTGGCAATCGTCCACGATGTCATGACGACGGATGAAGGTACAATGGAGTCGTGGCTCGATACGCATAACAATCTCAATCGGTTTACCACCAATGACAAAAGCGTCGGCCAGCATGCGGTGACGAAGTTCAAAGTTCTCAAGCGGATGTCGGACGCGACGTCATTGGAATTGGAATTGGTCACGGCGCGGCGGCATCAGGCGCGCGTGCAATTGTTTGAAGCGGGTCATCGAATTGTGGGTGAACCAAGGTATGGAAATGACGAACGACCACACGAACGTTGGCATTCGAAACGAATGGCGATGCATGCGACCTCGTTATCATTCGTTCAGCCGACGACCGAACAGCTGGTTACTTTCAAAACCGATCTGCCGATCCCGATGAAAAAGTTCCTGCGGTTTCGTCCTTTGCCGGAAGAAGCGTAGCATTCGCTGTCAGGCAGATTTCAGATACGTCTGTCGTTAACTACAATTGTTTCTTAATCGTGGAGCCATCGGCGGTTTGTTGAACTTCGAAACCAGCCTCCAGAATTTGCTTGCGGATCTCGTCGGAGGCCGCATAGTCTTTCGCTTTTTTAGCCGCATCCATGGCCCGGCATAACTCTTGAGCTTGCTCGACTGTCATGCCGGATGCATCCTGAAAATCATCTTCGTTGACGGCCCGTGGGATTCCTTCATTGATCGGTGCGATCGACAGCACTGAGTTCATTTGTTTCCAAACGCCCAATGATTCGCGAGGATTGGGATGATCTCCTTTGACCCACGTGTGCATCACCGCCAACGCGGCTGAGATATTCAAATCGTCGGCGAGCGCTTCGGCAAATTGTTTCAGCACCGGATGGGTCAAATCAACAGCGTCCGACTCGACGCCGGTTTTGGATTCCAGGTCGTGGCGGAAATTAGTCAGGCGGTTAATTGTTTGTTTCGAGTCCAGCAGACCCTTCATCGTGAAATTCATGTTGGCGCGGTAATGGGATTTGATTAATTCAAAACGTAACACCGCAGGATGAACTTTTTGTCCGGATGGTTTGCCATCGACCAGAACTTTTCCCTCGAACACATCGCGCGCCGTATAGAAATTCCCGAGAGATTTGGACATTTTCTCCCCCTCGACGAACAGGAACCGGGCGTGAATCCAGAAATTTGCAAATCGGTCTTTGCCCGTCGCGCCACAGGATTGCGCGATCTCACATTCATGATGTGGAAAAATCAAATCTTCGCCGCCTGTATGAATATCAATGACATCACGCCCAAGAATTTTGCGCGCCATGACACTGCACTCGATATGCCAGCCCGGATATCCGACACCCCACGGCGAATCCCATTTCATGATGTGATGCGCATCCGGCTTCCACAGCATGAAATCACCAGGATGATTTTTCATCGTTTGGTTCGAATCCGAGACGCGACCGCCAGCACCCGATTGGATTTTTTCCAAGGTGTTGCCACTTAGTCGACCATATTCCGGAAACGATTGAACGCTGTAATAGACGACGCCATCTTTGGCGATATAGGCATGACCCTTGTCGAGCAACCGCTGAATCATTTCCTGCATGCCGTCGATATGCTCGGTCGCGCGCGGCATGTGCTGCGGATACTCGTAGGCGACTTTGTAGGCCAGTCGTCGCGCATCTTCCATAAACGCTCTGGTATAGTACTCGGCGATCTGATACGGATCGTTGGGGTTTTCAATGGCCCCCTCCGGGACGCGACCCGATTTCTTGTTTTGCGCGACTCGATTGGCCGCCTCCTCCATCTTGTCGGTTTCGCCTTCGAGCATGTGGCCGACATCGGTGATATTCATCACGTGTTGGACTTCATATCCGACCAGTTCCAAAAACCGTCTTAATAAGTCACCGAACAGAAACGAACGGAAGTTGCCAATATGAGCAAAGTCATAAACGGTTGGCCCGCAACTGTACATGCGCACCACGCCCGGTTCGAGCGGGGAAAAATCTTCGAGCTGGTTGGTCAAAGAATTGTAAAACTGAATCTTCATGGCGGCGAATCGGCGTGCGTGGAAACTAAGTAAAGCGACACCGAATTTACCTAATTACTCACGTTTGACTCAAGCCAGATTGGCGAGTTTGGCGAAAAGAGTGAAAATACATAAGCAAAGTTCGCTCGATTCCACTAATAATGTGCACCCCAACCCAACTTTTCACGCAGAGTCCGGTAATAACTCTTGCCGGGAATCTCGATCAATTGGAAGACCGGTTCGGCTCGTTGGATTTGGACTCGGTCGGTCGCGGTCAGCGGCGACAATACTTGACCGTCGAGCACGATGCATGTCGATTGATTGGGTTTGCTAACAACGATTTCATAAATTCGATCGCTGCGATCGACGACGGGGCGAACGGTGAGCGTATGGGGGCTGATCGGCGAGATCACAAAGGCCTCCAAGTTTTTGCGTAGGATCGGGCCGCCCGCCGAAAGATTGTGGGCCGTTGACCCGATCGGTGTGCTGACAATTAAACCGTCACACCGATAGGACGTCGCCAAATGCCCATCGACGTAGAGTTCAATCAATTGAATTTCAAACGGTGGCCCGCCCAAAATGGCCGCTTCATTCAAGCCGATCTCATCGAAAATCACTTGCTCATCGCGGATCACCTGGCACCGCATCATCAAGTGGTTCACCAACCGATGTCGACCCGCCACGATGTGATCGAGTGCGGAAGCCAACAGGTCCGGGTGAACATCGGCGAGAAAGCCAAGCTTTCCAAGGTTGACACCCAACACAGGCAATTGGTGGTGCCCCATTCGCTTGGCAGCTCGCAAGATCGAGCCGTCGCCGCCCAAAACGATTGCAATCTCCGCATCAAGTTGGCTGAGGTCGTGCGAAAAATCAAAATCCTCGGCGACGATATCGACGCGTTGTTCAATTGCTGGACGGAGGCGCGCGAGAGCCGGAAACAATTCCGGTTTTCGGTCTCCGGAACCAAGCAAAACTGCTTTGATGCGCTGACTCACCGCATCGCACCTGGAGTGGGATGCGGATCCTGCAACGCTCGGCGACGAACGGCTTGACGACAGGTTTCGGCAATTCCGGTCGCATCGAGTTTCAGTTCGGCTAATACTTCAGGGCGTGATTGATGCTCCACAAACAAGTCGGGAACACCGATCCGTTTCACGTGCGAAGTATCGAGGTGCATCTCGTTGGCCGCCTCCAGCAGCGCACTGCCAAAACCTCCCATCAGTGTGGCCTCTTCGACCGTGACCACAAAATTCGATTCCGTCAACGAACGCTTGATCATCTCGCGGTCGATCGGTTTCACAAAACGTGCGCTCACGACGGCAACATCAAGTCCCTCGACGGCGAGTATTTCCGCCGCGTCGAGACAGTCTTGCAAGACCGTGCCGCACGCGATGATCGTTCCGTCGCGACCAGGGCGGAGAGTCTCCGATTTGCCCAACTCGACCGGTTGCAGCTCGCGCGAGATATCGGCGGCGTTGGTTTTGGGATAGCGAATCGAACAGGGCGATTCGTGAGCTAGCGCAAAATCCAACATCGCTCCCAAATCATTAGCATCCCCCGGCGCCATGACAACCATATTGGGAAACATGCGCATGTAACCCAAATCGTACGTGCCATGGTGAGTCGGTCCATCGTCGGCGGTCAAGCCACCGCGATCGAGCATGAAGGTGACAGGCAAATTCTGTAGACAAACTTCTTGGAAAATCTGATCGTAGCTGCGCTGCAAAAACGTGCTGTAGATATCGACGATCGGACGCAAACCAACCTTCGCTTGGCCGGCCGCAAAAGCCACGGCATGGGATTCACAAATCCCGACGTCGAAAAACCGTTCCGGAAACTCACTGCGAATCGGTTCCAATTTATTGCCCTGGCACATTGCCGCCGTAATCACCGTGACCCGATCATTGTGTCGCATTTGATCGGCAATCGCGTCACGGGCATGATTCGTATAGGCTTTGCCTCCGGATTCGGATTTGAGCACCGGTTTTCCGTCGGGTGTCCTTTCGAATGCCGGGGGAGTATGGAAGTACACGGGATCTTCGGCTGCTGGTTGGTAGCCATGTCCTTTTTTGGTGATCACATGCAACAGCACGGGGCCGTTGATCTCACGGACCATTTTCAAGTACTTTTTCATGACCCCAATATCATGCCCATCGATCGGGCCAAAGTATTTGAAGCCAAACTCTTCAAACATCATCCCGCCGTGCAATCCAGCCTTGACTCCTTCTTTGATTTGGAACAGCAATCTTTCCGTGGGATCGCCCAACACCGGAACTTTGTTGAGCAGATTGACGACTTCTTTTTTAACGCCTTCGTACAGGCGGTTTGAACGCAAGCGATCGAGATAAGTGGCAATTCCGCCAGTCCGCGGACAGATCGACATTTCATTATCGTTTAATACGACCAGCATTTTGGATTTTAGTTCCGACGCGTTATTGATCGCTTCCATCACAATGCCCGAGGGAAACGCTCCGTCCCCGATCACGGCAACCGAATAGTTTTTTCGCCCCAGGATATCATCGCCACTGCGCAGACCGACAACCGTCGAAACACTGCAGCCGGCATGTCCGGTCATGAACAAGTCGTAATCACTTTCGGCGGGGTTGGGATATCCCATCAAGCCCCCTTTGGTTCGAATCGTTTGAAATTCGTCGTACCGACCGGTGATCAATTTCTGGGGATAGATTTGGTGACCGGTATCCCAGACCAAATGATCTTGTAGGAAATCGTAGGTGCTGTGCAGCGCAAGAGTCAGTTCGACCACGCCCAGATTCGACGCGAAATGTGCGGCGCGGAGGCTGAGCAAATTGCACAGCGTTTCGCGAATCTCGGCGGCTACCTGATTCAGTTGCTCCAGCGGCATGCCGTGCAACTGTAGAGGTGATTTGATCGTGGGAAGTAGTTTGGTCATAATCTTAATGCGTCCTATCAACAACGAAACGAGCAAGTTGGATTAGTGGTTGGGCCGCATCGCCAAACGGAGCCAGCGCTGCAATCGCAGCCTCGGCCATCACTTGAGCCCGAACTTCACTTTGTTGTTCGCCCAGTACGGAAGGGTAAGTCAATTTTCCACGGTCGGCATCTTTACCGGTCCGTTTCCCCATTTTGGCTGGTGAGCCGCGTAAATCCAACAGATCATCTGCAATTTGGAAGGCCAAACCGAGACGATTTCCGTAAATAATCAGGCTTTGGCGGTTTTTCGGGGTCGCACCAGCGGTTATTGCACCCAACTCCAACGAAACCGACAGCAGCGCACCCGTCTTTCGATTATGAATTTTTTCCAATGACTCGACGTCCGGTGCACTAAATTGTAACCCCAAGTCATCGGCCTGACCGCCAACCATTTGAGTTGCGCCGCAAGCCCGGGCGAGCGCCGCGACGCACTCCAACGCGACAGTTGCCGGGCGAATATCTCGCGCGATAATCTCAAACGCCAACGGGATCAAAGCATCTCCCGCCAGGATCGCGGTGGCTTCATCAAATTGGATATGACACGTCGGTCGGCCCCGTCGCATATCATCATCATCCATGGCCGGCAGATCGTCATGGATCAGTGAATAATTGTGAATCATTTCAACAGCACAGGCAGCCGGCAACGCGTGTTCAATCTCGCCACCACACAACTTGGCCGCCATCAGCACCAGCAAGGGGCGAATTCTTTTACCGGGTGCCAGCAGACTGTAGCGGATCGCGTCTGCCAGATGCTCCGGACAACCAGCATCAAATTGCGAGTAAGCCTCGAGCTGGCGCTCCAATTGTGCACGGTAGCTGTCAAGCTCAGCAGGAAAAGTCGTCATCGGGAGAGCAGTCATGCAAGAAATTCGCGGGTGCAAGGTAGTTCACTAGTTCGAGGACGGGCAAGCACTAAAACAACGAATTTGGATCGAACTCATCATCGTCGTCAAATTCATCGTTGGTGGATTCGTTATCGATCTTTTGTTTCTGCAATGGTTTAACCGTTTTCGAAGCCCCGGAATAACCTCTCGTACCGCTTGATTTTGTGGCAGTCGGGTGGGTGGCATCGGCGTCAAAGGGCTGGGTGATCAGTTTACCCTGTTCGTCCAATCGGACCAACAATTCGATTTTTTTTTGGGCCGATTCTAACGCTTGGTAACAGTCTTTGAGATTTTTAATCCCTTGACCATATTTTTCGAGGGAAACACTCAGCGACAAATTACCATTTTCCAGCTCCGCCACGATGGATTTCAATTGCTCCAAAGCATCCTCGAATGGGACGGCTTCGGCGGTCGGTTTTGGTTTATTTTTCGCCATTGAGGCTGCCCACTACAATTGCCGTCATAATTTACAACGATTTGCGCTCCACCCGGCTGGTCAAAGTCCCTTGGGCCAATCGAGTCGATATCGTATCACCGACTTGGACTGAATCAAAGTCCGTTAAAATAGCGCCCGTCGCGTCGGACGTTAAGCTATAACCGCGGGCCAACACCGATATCGGATTCAGGGATTCTAATCGACCGCTCAATTCGCGGATTTGGTACTGTCGATCCGTGATTTGCTGCTGCATCAACCGACGAATTCGTTGGTCAATCCGATCCAACTCCAATGACTCCAACCGAATCCGATCGAGGGGCCGCGTCAACACCGTCCTATTTGCTAACTGATCCAATTCCTGGGCAGCAACTCGATACCGCGACCGAACCGCTTTTCGCAACCGCTGTTGCAATTCACCCAAGTCTGCCAACAGTGCTTGCAGGTCAGGGACCAGACGTTCCGCCGCTTCGCTCGGTGTTAAGGCTCGAACGTCGGCCACCAAGTCCGCCAGCGTCACGTCAATCTCATGACCGACACCGGAGATAACCGGGATCGGGCAATCAAATATCGCGCGACAGACAACTTCCTCGTTAAAACTCCACAGATCTTCGATGCTGCCACCACCTCGGGTGATCACGACGACATCAGGGGGTACTGCGAATCGCCTAACAGATTGAATTGCCTCGGCAATTTCTTCGGCCGCGCCAACTCCTTGGACTTTGACGGGAATGATAATCACCGCCATATTCTGCCAACGACGATCGAGGACTTGCAAAAAGTCCCGGACGGCGGCACCGGATGGACTCGTAATCACCACGATGCGACGCGGAAATTTCGGCAGCGGTTTTTTGTGACGCGGATCAAATAGTCCCGCCAATTCCAATTTGGCATGCAATTGCCGAAACGCCAACTCCAACGGCCCCGCACCCACGGGTTGCACCGATCGCACGACCAATTGGTAGGTTCCTCGTTGCGGATACACGTCCAGGCTTCCGCCACAGATGAACTCCAGTCCATTCTCCAGCTCGAACTTTTGTCGTTTCAATCGCTCAACATCATTGCGCCAAATGATGCCGCTGATCTGTGCTGTTCGATCTTTGAGTGTGAAATACAAATGGCCGGAACTGGGACGTGTCAGGCCAGAAATTTCTCCGGCGACATAGACTTCGGAAAATTGATTGCTGAGATTGAAACGGATCTCGCTGGTCAATTCCGTGACTGACAGAATTTTAGTTTTCTCGGAAGTCAAAGGTGCCGTTCGCGATCAAATGGGTGGACCGGAAATACTCTATTGTGCCCAAGCGAACGCCCGGTTGGTAGTCGTATCCCGGTTGATTCACACTGAATTCAAAGTGTATCGCGCTGGATTGTTCCTTGCGAAAAACGCAGCGCATCGCGATGCCATAGTAGAAGAAAGACCGGAATGAATACGAGGATCGCCCATTGATAAACGGTTAAACCCCACGCCCCAGCAATCTCGGGGCGGATGAACTCGGTTATCCAACGGAACACGAAATAGCTCAGAAAATAGACTTTGATCAGTTGCCCTGGAAATTTTCCGGCTTGTCGCAGCCACCATAACAACCCCGCCATCGACAGATGAAAAACCGATTCATAGATTTGAATCGGATGTCGCGCGACCGAGTCAGCGGAAGCGAATACGATCCCCCAGGGCATTTGCGTCGGAACGCCGTAGCAACATCCGGCAAAAAAACAGCCCCATCTTCCGACGCCTATGCCAACCGCGACAGGAACTGCGAACGCATCCCCCGTCTTGGTGGTAACCCCGAGATATTTTTTAGCCACCTCGACGCCAGCATAACCACCAACCAGACCAAACAGTATCGATTTGCCTCCCATCAAGAGCGTTCCGGCGTGCTGCAAGACATCGTCCCGAAGCACCAAAAACGGCAATTTGGCAGACAAGATGGCAGCCGAAAATCCGGCCAAGCCGATAAACCAACGCTGAGCCGGAAGCAGTTCGATGGAATGCGGCGAACACCGCGCCACGATCGCGGCACTAACCATCGCCAAGACCATAAACAACAGGTAACTCATGTTTAAGTCAAAGCCACGCGTTGCGGGGCACGCAAATTTGGCAACGGGACGTGGCCATCGCGGTACAGTACGTTGTAGGCCGAAAATGGAATCAAATGACCGCTGGGTAGAATTTGATGGACGCAGGACTTCATCAATTGGCGAACATCGAAATTATAGGCATCCATAAACGAGGTTGTCGTCACACGCAACAGATCTTCGGGTTCTAGCGAAAGTGTCAGTGCCTGTGTTAAGAACAATTCAACTAGTTCGGAACTCGCCCCGCTACCGGCAAGTTTTTGCAGGGCAAACTCTGTTGCAGACTTGGCGAACTTCGCGCGTGATTCCGCCGAAATACAGCCCGCGGGTCCACACCCCAACGAATTCAAATAGGTCTCGATCAACGCTTTCGCTCGCGGGCGGTCAAAGGTAATCCGTCCGGACAACAAATCCAAATGCTGCTCGAAATTAATGAATCGGGCCAGCGGAACAAACCGCACACCCGCCGCATCCAATTTTCGATACGCATAAGCCAATGTGTGGGCGTTAGGATGGGCGCAGGGCAATGGCGAAAAATCGGATTCACGCCATTGACCGCTGGTCTGCTGTTCGATTCCCTTCAAGATATCGGGAAAAGTAATTCGTTGTTCCAGATCGGCCGGCAAAAAAAACCGGCCGGTATAGGTCGTCGGCTGAAAGCTCAATCCCGTGACCCATCGTCGCGACATCGCAAAATCCGCCAACGGTCCGATCTGGTCTTCATTCACGCCTGCTTGCAACGTGCAAACCAGGGTCGTGCGAATGCCATGTTCACCAAGAATTCGCAGCGCTTTCAATTTTGTTTCCAGCAACGATTGGCCCCGAAGCGACTGCATTTGCCGATCGTCAAGTGAATCCAGCTGAAAATAGATCTCACAACGCTTGCGCTGCTGGGCCAATTGGTCAACAAACTCAGGATCGCGCGCAATGCGAATTCCGTTGGTATTGATCATGACAACATCTATCGGCTGCTCGCACGCATAATTAAAGATCGATAGAAACTCAGGATGAATCGTCGGCTCGCCGCCGGATAATTGTAAGACCTCCGGCTGTGTTTCCACTTCGACCAACCGATCAATCGCCGCGCAACATTGTTCGAAACTCAAATGCCGACCGCCCGGTCCACTGCCGGCAAAACAAATGGGGCATTCGAGATTGCAATGGGACGTTATTTCCAACAGTCCGATGCAAGTGTGTTGTTCATGTTCGGTACACAAACCACAATCATAGGGGCAACCTCGCTGACGCTCGATTCCAAATGCGTTGGGAATCTTCCCCGGCAAAATATAATCCGTTCGATCGAACCAACTGGCGTCGCTACAAACAAAATCTTCGCGCTCGCCATGAGTCGAACAGAACTTGCGAAAGTAGACTCGGTTGTCGCGCGAAATGATCTTGGCCGTTACCAGCTCAAGACACTCGGGACAGAGACTTTGAGTCGATCCAAGAAAATTGTAATCGCGGTATACGGTCATGCTTGGCCCCAGCCAGTTTCACTTGAATGAGTAATCCGCAAATTCTGTGGGCAGTAATTGACTAATCGTCTGCAAATTTCCTATCCCGCGGACGATTAATTGTTTTTCGCCCCAAGCGTATCAGCAAGAAAACGGTAATCGCAAAGACGAAAAACGGTATTGAAATAAACAAATATGGTACTGCGGAAGACAAAAAGCCCGAATTTCCCGAGGTGTTTCCGATTCCGAACAAAAACAGCACTCCAAAGCAACTGACAAAAAACATGAAACCACCCGCGACCAAGGATCCAACGATGACGACCAACCATGCCCAGACGCTAGGAGATCGCCCCGAAATTCTTGGTTTCGTTTCCTCCGCCGGTGGATCGTAAGGATTTTCTAAAGTCATGCGCACATCTGTTGAGAATTTAGTATTGCTTGTTGCAACCGACTCCGACGGTTCGTTGAGCTGAATTCTAAATCATCAGCACTACGGAAAACAGTCATAACAAAAAACGCCTTAGGATGAAAACTCTCAACTGCGACCTAAATAATTAGAAGTTAATGAACCCACCCCGTATCCTCTCCAGGAAATCAAATGTCCGAATCCTTGCCAATCGGCTTCCGACGGCTAAAATCACCCTCCTGATCCGAATTTCTGGTCGGACCGCTTCCCC
This sequence comes from Mariniblastus sp., assembly GCA_031409295.1. Lineage (GTDB taxonomy): Bacteria > Planctomycetota > Planctomycetia > Pirellulales > Pirellulaceae > Mariniblastus. The sequence goes on along the minus strand of JANNWZ010000150.1, from coordinate 31,254 downwards.
TTGGACATTTGCAATTCCGATCAACATTTATTCCCACCCAGCTCCATGTCGACACCATCACGCTCACTCAGCCCATTCCACTTGGCGTTTCCGGTCCACGATCTGGCCGCGGCCAGAGACTTTTATGTGACAAAACTTGGCTGCACGATGGGACGCAGCAGTGATCGCTGGATTGATTTTGATTTTTTCGGCCACCAGATTGTGGCTCACCAAGTCGCCAAAGAGCCCAGCGCCGCCGCAAATAGCACCAATTATGTCGATGGCCATGGTGTCCCGGTTCCCCATTTCGGAGTCGTCCTGGAATGGAATGTCTGGCAGCAATTCGCCGAGCGTTTGCGACAGGAAAACACTGAGTTCGTCATTGCTCCCTACATTCGATTCCTGGGAGAACCAGGCGAACAGGCCACCATGTTTTTTCTCGATCCGTCCGGAAACGCACTCGAGTTCAAGGCCTTCAAAGATCTGGGGAATCTGTTTGCGACCTAAGACCGATTGCCCTAGGGACCGAAACGTTCCATAATTCATTGCTTCATTTATCCAACCCTTGGAACTGATGAGGCCCTGATGGACGACAAAATTCGGCACACCGCGATCACGTTCGACGATGTCTTAATCGAGCCCCGTTATAGTGAAGTCGTTCCGTCCGAGGTCAATGTCGCCACGCGATTGACCCGCAACATCTCGATCAATATCCCGTTCATCAGTTCCCCGATGGATACGGTCACCGAACATGCAATGGCCATTGGCTTGGCTAAAGTGGGTGGGCTGGGAGTTGTCCATAAAAACATGTCAGCTGCCAATCAGGCGGCGGAAGTTTACAAAGTCAAACGATCCGCCAACGGGATCATTTTTGACCCGATCACGTTGCCCCCGACGGCAACGGTCGGCGAAGCCAAAAATTTGATGGCACAGCACAATGTATCCGGCGTTCCGATCGTGCTAGCTGATGGCAAACTTGTTGGAATCCTCACCCGGCGAGATTTGCGGTTCCTGGAAACCGTGGATATTGCGGTTTCTGGCGTGATGACAGCTGAACCGCTGGTGACGGCGACGGGGAATGTAACGCTTGAAGAAGCTGAGAAAATTTTAACGGCTAAAAAGGTGGAGAAACTTTTGCTGGTTGACGAAGATAAGAAACTAAAGGGACTTATAACGATTAAAGACATCGACATGATGCGGCGGTTCCCCAATGCGTGCAAAGACACGCAAGGACGGCTGCGGGTCGGAGCGGCGATTGGCGTCCATGATTTGGATCGGGCCGAGCAGCTGATCGACAAAGGTGTGGATGTCCTGATCGTGGATAGCGCCCACGGCCATTCGCTGAATGTGATGCAAACGGTCGCGGCAATAAAAAAGAGATGGGATATCGACGTCATCGCGGGAAACATCGCGACCGGCGAGGGATGTCAAGCACTGATCGATGCAGGGGCCGATGCCGTTAAAGTTGGTATCGGGCCTGGGTCGATCTGCACGACGCGAGTGGTCAGCGGCATTGGTGTGCCCCAGATCACCGCAATTTACGAAGCGGCGAAGGTCGCCAACAAACATAACATACCGATTATCGCCGACGGGGGAATTCGTTACTCCGGCGACGTGACCAAAGCGATTGCAGCGGGAGCAAGTTGCGTAATGATTGGCGGACTGTTTGCCGGTTTGGCAGAGAGTCCAGGTGAGACGATTTTGTACCAAGGTCGCACCTTTAAAGTGTACCGAGGAATGGGATCACTGGGCGCGATGGCTCGGGGATCCAGCGAACGATACCGACAAGCAGACGGCGGCCCAGGAAAATTGGTTCCCGAAGGCGTCGAAGGCCGGGTACCGTTTAAGGGGGCATTAAGTGATTTTGTTTACCAATTGGTTGGTGGTTTGCGCGCTGGCATGGGCTATTGCGGAACGCAGACGATCGATCAATTACGAACGGAGGCCCGATTTATTCGAGTCTCTGCGGCCAGTGTTAGAGAAAGCCACCCCCATGACATTGCGATTACTCAAGAGTCTCCGAATTACAGCACGGAGGAACATCTCAACCACCCTTCCTAGCAGTCGGCAAATCGATCCGATTTTGTTCAATGCCCTTACCGAACAAGTCAAACCAGAGTTCTACGGATTAAGACTTGAACACAGTTACGCTTCCCAAATTTCCTTGAAACGGGAAAATCCGCGCCGCCGCTGGATGTCTTTGGCCTGTTTGACTGCCTCGTTCTTCACGACGTTTGCCTGTTGCCCGAACGCAAATACCTTCGCCCAACAGTTTCGGTCACCACAGTCACCACGCGGCTCATCCGGAATCCAACCAGCGGATTCCGGATCCGCAAGCCAATACTATCAGGCTGCGCCGAACGTGGCTTACTCTGAACAGTCCAACTTTTCTGATCGGCAGCCTTCGCCCCAACCGCCAGCCGGTAACGCGGGCCGACCGGCTCGGAACTACGCGCCTCCGGTCCATATCGCGCCCGGAACCGCGACCAGCGGTCAGTATTCGTCACCGAATTTCGATCGCGGATCAGCTCAAACCAGACAGATGTCGAGCAACTCACCAGCCCCTCCGCCAAGTCTTCGTAGAGTTTTAGGATTGCAACTGGTGACGGCACCCAATGAAGCCAATGCGGAAGATACAGTTGGATTCCAAGACAGAATTGCTCGGGCCTTGACCCGCAAGAATTCGCGCTCGAATCAGGCAGTCAACGATCCGCGGCAGGTAACTCAAATTCCAATCGCTGCTTCACAATACTCGGACAGCTCTGCGCCAAGTCAACGCATCGCGCGTCCGAATATGGTTCGTCAAGCATCCCTGCAGGAGCCGATTCGCGATCCTTTCGGAGATCAAGCTTATTCCGCGACACAACCGCTGGTGCAACAGCGATATCCGGCCGCAGCTCCACCTCAAATCGCGCCAGCTCCAGCCCGTGCAAAAACGAAACAGGCATCGATACTAAGCCTGTACGGATCGCAAGATGAAACACCAACATTACCCGGTGCAACACCACGGCCAGCAGACCTGGGCGGGCAGGCGGCTTCCCAAGACAACGCATTTGCTCCCGGTTCGGATTTCAACTCGCGGTCAAATGCTCCCGATTCTGTCGCGCCGCCACAACGCGATCCAGCCACCAGCTTGAATCAAAGTGAACCGCAAACGGACTCGACTCCCCCCGAGAACCTGCGAAACCGTTTGGATAGTCTAATGGAAGAAACAGAAAACGAACTGCGCGATCGACAGACGCCAGGCAACGAACCGCAAGACCAACCAAACGCTGATGACAAGCAACCCGGCACTCGTTCATTGCTAGACCTTGATGACGAAGCGACCAACGATGACAACGAGAAAACCAAGAAATCAACGCCGCTGAATAAGCCTTGCGAGGAGTTTCGGAATGAGCTGTTGGATAACCCAATTCGCAACATCGCGTTGGATATGAGCGCACCGCCAAGTGATGTCAAATCCGAGTACAATGCGATTTCACGCAGCTGGACGGATCGTTCCGGTAATGTCGTTGCCACGGGAGCCATGGCTGATTTGCGTCGCGGCTATGTGATTCTCGACAACGGACAGAAGATCGCTTTTGCCCGATTGAGTGACGCTGACTTGGCCGCCGTAGCCGATTTTTGGAAAATCCCCTCGGCCTGCAGCGTCGGAAATCGCGGCTCGGCCTATCGCTCCTGGAATCCACAGACGTTTTCGTGGACAGCGTCGTCGCTGTGCCACAAACCACTATATTTTGAAAATATTCAACTCGAACGGTACGGTCATTCACACGGTCCGTTCATTCAACCGGTGCAGTCGGTCGCCCATTTCTTTGTCAGTCTGGCCACATTGCCGTATCAAACATCGATTCATCCGGCGAACGAATGTGAGTACGCTTTGGGATTATATCGGCCTGGCGATTGTGCTCCGTGGTTGAAGGATCCGTTTCCAATCAGTCTGGACGGGTTGCGACGCCAATCACTGATTACAACTGGATTGATATTGATTCCTTGATTCAAAGTCATCGCATGAAAATTAGGTAAAAAATTGACGGAAATTCCGGTAGAACTTCCGTCCGGTAAGAGACACTTGTAAGTGCTGAGGGCGATTGGCCGGCCGCAGGAATAATATTCCTGCGGCCTTTTTTTTGTTTCAGCATTCATTAATATCAGTACCCGATCATGCCTTTCACGCCATGTTAATTTGACCTTTTTTCAGCGAGTCGAATTTGCTTTCCCGCAACCAATGTCGCTCGGCCGACCGACTGGCCATCGAATCCCTGGGAATTCCCGCCATCGTATTGATGGAAAACGCCGGACGAAGTTGCGCTGAAACTTTGTTGGCGTTAAGAACCGGTGACGGAGTCGTGATCTGTTGTGGACCGGGTAACAACGGTGGCGACGGGTTCGTAATCGCTCGCCATTTGTTCAACGCAGGCATTCGGGTAACCGTAATCCTGTTTGCCGCACCCGAAAAATACACCGGCGCCGCATCAATCAACTTGCGAATTATTGAGCGGTTGAAGATTCGCATTATCGAGTTTAATTACGACTGGAATGCGGAAACAGCCACCGAGAAACTCGTTAGCATGGGACGTTTTTCGGCCACTTGGATTGTCGATGCAATTTTGGGTACTGGTTCCACCGGCCCGCTAAGATCACCCCTGCAACGGATTGTCGAATTGATCAACGCCACGGACTTGAACGTCTTGGCCGTCGATATTCCAACGGGCTTGGATTGCGACACCGGCGATCCGGCTCCGGTTGCAATCCGGGCGGATGTTACCTGTACTTTTATCGCTGCCAAAACCGGTTTTCAAAATCCAAAATCTGCGCCCTACTTGGGACATCTCAAAGTCATCGGAATTGGCGCGCCGAACGATGTCATCATCAAGCCCGAGGGCCAATTAAGCGAGCGGCAATAAACGATTTTCCGAGTCAATGTAGGACAGTTTTCTCAAATGTCCCAAAACATTTGAGGACCATAAAGCGACTGCCACCATGATAGGTGTTCCCATCGGGCCAAAGCGCGAGGGCTTTGAACCAACTCGGGGGACTCAATACCGTCCAGGTGTTACGGAGAGTTAGTTTGTTTGGACCTTCCTTGAAAACGAAATACAAAAACAATTTTCCATCAGAAGACCAATCACATTTCTCCTCAAAAATCCGGCCCTTGATCCACGCACCGCGATCCAGTTCATCGGTTTTCGTATTCCACGAAATAAGATGATGCCATGTCGAAGGCCCGCGCGGAATGATCACAGCGTCAGGCACCTCGCGAGCAAAAACAACAAAGAGTTTGCCCAGTTTCTGATAAAGCGGAACGTGTCACCTGTTCTGATCCGGGTCTAATGGATCGTGCGATATTGCGATAAACGGAACACGTCGTGGTCAGAAATTTTTTACCGACTCAACTGACGCGATCTTAAGCGACGCAAACAAGCGATGAGTCCGTTAACACTGGCGAGTGATAATGCAACCAAAACAAACAATAACGCAGCTGCGTCAAAAATGTCCACTAAGTAGATGGTTTCGCCTAAACCTAGATCGCCAGTCGGTTCGGAAGAAACGAAGTGCCAAGGGATTTGAATGCAAATTTTTCTATCGATAATCATTGCTATCGGAGAAGTGGGCAGGAACAACCCACATACAGCGAGACTCCAACAAGCCAAAACCGCAAGCGACATAGTCCAGTAAATTCGCGTCGAACGCCGTGGTCCCGAGAATGCCGAAGCTGCGCTGGGCGATTCGAAAGGATTCTCAATCGAAGTTCGGACATTCATGGTTTGTACTGGCAAAGGTAAGCGCAATTATAACAACGGACTCCGTGCGTGTTACAATCGCGGTGGAATTGTGGCCAGGCAACGATCACGGTTCATTGGGGGCCGGATCTGATTCGAAATCTTTCCAGATCATGGCGCGTTGTAGCGGCTCGATTCGCAGCACGACTTCCCCATTTTGAAAAATTCTGACGGTGCCACTAGACTGACTGACCACAACGGCAATCGCTTTGGTATTTTTGCTGATCGCAGCGCCGGAAAAATGCCTTGAACCGAGCCCTTTGGTCATTGTCAATTCGACGGGCGAAGTATCGATAATTCGCGCGCAGCCTTCGATCGTACCGTCGGACGAAACGACAAACATTCCATCAATCTGCGCAATCTCCTTAATACTCTCATGGATTTTGGCGTCGAGCAAATTGCGCTCTTTGCGCGAATAGCCTTTGACGATATCGAATCCGCCCGGTCGACTTTCCTGCATCACCCGGCGATGATCACCGACGACAAACATGGTGCCGACCGGTTTTCCTTCGCGCCCTTCACGACCAATCGAAACCGCCAGATCCACAACCATCTTGAGGGTTTCCAGCGGAACTTTGGTTTCCAGTTTGCGGAGATCGCGGGCGCTCAAGCGACCCAAGCGTTCGGTCAGTTTAAGGACGCTGATCGAATCGATTTCATCATTATCGAAACCACCATAGACTGCTGCGACCGTGGAACCCGACGGTAAGAACTCATTCGCAACACTGGACAAAACCGCCTGAGTCAATTGATTTTGGACGGAAGCCTCCGGCATTTCCAGCAGAATTGATTTCAATCCGGCCGCCTGCGCTGATTCATGGATCTCTTCGAAGTTGGTCGCCACCACAAGCGATTCAATGGCCTCCGCTTTTTTCTGTAACTTCTTCCAATCGACGAACCGTTCCAACAACACCAGAATCGCATCGGCTTCTGTCGCTTGAGCCAACCGGGTGGCGGCCTCAATAAACAAAAAAAAACGATTTTTGGGACTGGTCATATTTAAAAATTTGTGTGATGGTTCGACTGGAAAAATGAACCGCTAGGGTACGTGCGCCGCACCATCAGGATTATCTCCCGTCAGATCCTGGCCCCGTCGAGGGCAAATTGACTCATAGCGACACGGAACGGCAACCGATGACGACCATCGATTCTGTTACGCTCAGCTATAGAATTTAGTTCGGTCCACACCAAAAAACAACCAGCTGGGATTTCCTGATGGCTTTGCGACGCGCCAGAATCCTAACGTGGGGAAATCGAGCCACCGGGTCGGCGTGCGACCGAACTACCACCATTTTGATCTGGCGCGTCCGGAATTGCACTCGCCGTATACTGCTTGACGAATTCCTGCCAAGCCACGACATTACGGCCCAATGGTTCACCCGTCACACTTTGCAACGACTCGGTCGCGCGCAACTGGAGTGCCGGATCGGGATCGTTCAGCGCAAGAGAAAGTGCCTGAACGGCCTGGGTTCCTGAGAAAGTGCCGACGGCACGAGTCGCCGCGAGCCGCACATCGACATTGGTGTCACTGCCAATCATCTCCTGCAGCTGCGGGATCGAATGCTCGGTTGGTTTATTCTCCCAGGCTTTGATCGCCGCCAGGCGGACATCGGTGTTGTAGTCCCGCGAAATAGTCTTCAAAGTCTCTAAAGCGGACGGACAATTCAATTCACCCAACAATTTCACGCCATGAAGCCGTAATAACAGTACAGGGTCGCGGTGGACGACTTCAGCCAATTCATCGGCGACCCGTTCCTGTTCGTCAATCGGGGCATGAAGTACCGAATTCACCGACTCGGTCATCCGTTGCTTGCGAACGAACAATGTGTCGGCGATCTGCTCCTCAGCGGCCCATTTATTTCTAGCCCAAGGCGATAATTTGCCGCTGCGCCACATCGGTCCTTCGGCACAACCCGATACCGCAACCGACAGCGATATCAAAAACATTAATAAAAAAAATAGCTTTTTCGACATGGGAATACTCGACCAGAGTCCTCAATTTTTCGGACTGTAGCAAAGCCGGGCCGTTGGAAACAGTGCGAACGAATTGCTAGCGAAAGCTAACCCGATCAAGGGTTGTCGCAGGTTTTTCGATCGCAATCTGTCGGAAATGCACTTCCGAACGTCACCAGTACGGCAGGTGCAAAAGTTTGGACCGAAAAAAAGGCGTCTTTGGGAACGAGCCCAAAGACGCCTGATGACCGTCAACCCATTGAGGAATTGACCGTACCACTGGAATTAGGATGGAAATCTAACGGAGTTCCAACAGCCAACTAGACTACCGGAGGTTGCTCAGTGCGCTGCGCTTCAATATGTTTCGGACTGTTTCCTGCACTCGCTGCCGCCCGATCATCTTCATAATACTTACCGGCACCGTATCCATATCCGTAGCCATACCCATATCCGTTATAGGAGTACCCGGCACGATAGGCACCGTAAGTGTATTGGCTGCCATAGCCGGACTGCGCACCAACGCCATTAACCACCAACCCAAGGCAATTCGCCCCCAGATTGGTCAGCATTTCGGTAGCCCGTTCCGCACTGACGCGGACATTCTTCTTGATGCGAATACATAGGATCACGCCGTCGACTCGAGCGGCGATTGGGCAGGCATCGGTTACGGCCAACAATGGAGGTGTGTCGATGATGACGAAATCAAACTCTTGTCGCATCTCTTCGATCAATTCTTTGACTTGCGGCGAAGAACTAAGCTCAGCAGGATTATTCGGCTTGGCACCGCAGGGCATTACCATCAATCCTTCGATTTCTTCACACTCGTACACGACATCGCGCCATTGTGATTCGCCACTGAGGACCGTCGCGAATCCAGTTTTGGAAGTAATTCCAAACGTGGCTGCCTGTCGTGGTCTTCGCATATCGCCGTCCACGAGCAATACGCGTTTACCGGATTGGGCAATGGACACGGCCAGATTGGAGGCCAATGTCGATTTACCATCACCGGGCGTCGGGCTAGTAATCTGAATAACTGACTGATGTTTGCCCTGGGTGTTAAAGTAGAGCGACGTTCGAACCGCTCGAAACGATTCTGAAACTTGCGATTTCGGTCGGTGATAAGTGCAGACGATGGGATCGATCAGCGAATTTTCGACCACATATCGTTTGCTTTGCCCGATGACTGGAATGTGACCGATCAGAGGAATCTGCAATTGCTTCATAATTTCATCGGGATTGTGAAACGTCTTGTCGGCAAATTCGACCAGGCAACTCAGTGCAAATCCACCTAACAAGCCGAGCAATCCGCCAATACCCAAAATGGCTGGCAAAATTGGCCAAACCACTTTCCCCTTGGTCGCGTTCATGATCACGTCGAAAATGTATCCTTCGTTGCGGGCACGATTATTCAGCTCCATCGAGGGATCGACTTCTGTCTTCTTCATGGCCGCCAATATTTTGAGTTCGTTGACATCATGAATCTCTTGTTCAATGACGTCGATTTGCCGCTGGACAGCTGCCAACCGAGCAGCTTCGGCTTCGTGTTTGATGTACTCGGTGACATCTCGGTTAAGCACAACTTGCTCATCCGCGATTCGTTGTTCCAGCGATGTCAAGAACCGATTCAACGCCAACAATGGGTCATCGTTCATCAGCGCGCTTTCGCTCTGGTTCGCATCCCGATAAGCAATCTTTTTCTCAATCGCCGCCTTCAGACTTCGGATATCGATATGGCCAGCGCCTAACAGCAACAATTTCTCTTCGAGCTCTGTTTCCATTTGACTGATTTGCAAATCGATTGCACTTCCGCCTTTTTCGGCTCTCATCGCCAAGCTGAAATCTTTGATCTGATCCTGCTGAACCAAGTTGTAATAAGTTGCTTTAATCGCTTCGGGTCCTTGCCCCAATGCTTCGAGAACGCGAAGCCTGGTCGCAGCCCAAGAACCAATCAAGTTGCGCGACACTTGCATGGCTCGACCAAGATCATAGATGGCCTGCTGGTGAAGATTGACTCCAGCGGACACCATCGGCACATTGTAGTTTTTCTGAGCCTCTTTCAACTCCGCTTGCAATTCCATCCAACGGCCATCGAAACTATTTTTAACGTTGTCCAACAGTTCCTTGTACTTATCCGCTTCAACTTTATAGGTTTCGTCCAGTTCGCTCTTGTAGGTCAAAATCAGATGATTCAAGATCATCGAAACATCGTCCTGATTCTTGCAATAGAACTTCAACTCATACAGCACTGGCTCTTCTTTATCCGGGGCGCATTCCAGATTTTCCATAACATATTCGACGACTTCGCGCTCCGAAAGATCATTGAAGGAAGGCAAATCCATCAAATCATTATCGACCAGGCACTTGTTGACGATATTGTAACCACCGATAAATCGGTCGTGCCGGGAAACGAAATCAGCAGATTTCGGACCAATAACTTCAGTCGGCGTCAGGTGAAAAATCGTGGGATTCTTCGGTTCAATTTTGACGCTGGCCTTGCTTTCATATAGCACTTCGCATTGAGCATGATATAAGCCACCCAACGCCAAGCCCGTGACCAATCCTAGAAAGACCAACCACTTGCGACGTGCCAGTACTCCCCAAAAGTCAAAACTGCTTTCCTCAGGGGTATTTGCCAGAACAAACGACTGCGTTGGCGGTGCCGAATGATGAGTGATTGATTCCACGATAGACCTCCGATGTGACGACGATGTTGAAAGCATCCCAGGCACTGGGACCCCTTCAATGATTGAACGGTCAAAACACGACTAGAAACGAAATCCATCCGAGGGACAACCATAATCCCGACGGTATCCGTCTCGGCTCGCAAAGAGCATTTCCAGTGGCACTGCGAGAACACTAATATACCATCATCTTCGGCCCGCTCAAGCTTCTAGTTTCGAAACGCCAGAGATTTTCCGCTAATACCGGTCGTGGCTGATACAAACGGACAAGTCTCGGCAAAGTCGACACTTAGTCTTCGGATTTTTCCGATTAACACCGTAAAATTGCCGCCCCTGACCGACCAGGCTTTGGCAAAATTTTCCGTTTGACAAAGCCACATCAACGGCGACGATTTTTCCATCCGCTGCTCTGCCAAAATCGTTCGGTCGAATTCATTTGAGAATTTGCCACTCGAAAAAGGCCCGCCAGATTGATACATTCCTCGTATGAATATCACTCCCATGATGCGTCAATACGAAGCCGCCAAACAAGCCTCTGGCGACGCGGTGCTGCTGTTTCGGATGGGTGATTTTTATGAAATGTTTCATGATGACGCGCGCACGGCGGCCAAAGTTCTTGGCCTGACACTCACCTCGCGCGACAAATCCGCAAACGCCATTCCCATGGCTGGCTTTCCCCATCATCAGCTCGACGGATACCTGGCGAAACTTGTCAAGCAAGGATTTCGCGTCGCCGTCTGCGAACAAATTGAAAACCCCAAAGACGCCAAAGGGCTCGTCAAACGTGAAGTCACGCAAATCGTTTCACCGGGAACGATTACCGATCAGGAATTGCTCGATCCGTCCCAAAACAATTATCTCGTGTCCGTGCTGCGCTATCAGGAGGGCAAAACCAAAGGAGAATCGAGTTACCGGTACGGTGTCGCGTGGGCGGATTCCTCGACGGGTCGTTTTTGTGTTACCGCCGTCGCTCAACATCAATTGCTTGATCTACTCGCCCGCCTAAACGCCAGCGAAGTAATCGTGCCCGCAGGACAACCGGAACTTGTCGAAGGTGCCCTGTCGCGCACCGTGATGCGCACTGAACGTCCACGTTGGTCGTTCGCAATTGCTGCCGCTACCGATTTGTTAAAAAAGCAATTTAACGTGGCAGTATTGGATGGGTTTGGACTGGAAGAGTTCGGTCCGGCCGCGATCGGCGCCGCTGGCGCGCTGCTGGATTATTTGAAAGAAACACAAAAATCAACGCTGTTGCATTTCGATCGCCTCCAACCCTATCGACAATCGCAATTTGTCGAGATCGATGCAGCGACCTGGCGCAGTCTGGAAATCAGTCGCACCATTCGAGGTGGCGTACGCGAGGGGTCGCTGCTGGGTGTCATCGATCGCTCGCTGACTCCCATGGGTAGTCGCCTGTTAGGTGAATGGCTATCAAATCCGTTGACTCAAATCCAGGCGATCGAGCATCGCCTGGACGCCGTTGCGGAGCTCCTTCAGAATCAAAAAATTCGCAGCGGACTGCGCGATTATTTGAAACAGGTTTACGACCTGCAACGTTTGCTAGCGCGGGTGTCGGTCGGGCGTTCCTCTCCGCGTGATCTTGGCTGCATCGAGAAGACACTCAGCCATTTACCAGATTTGAAGAAACTCCTGGCAGGCTGTCGCAGTCCGTGGTTGGTCCAATTGGAATTGGACCTCGATCCCTGTACTGAATTGAAAGCGCAACTCGAATCAGCGCTCGCCGATGCTTGTCCTCCAACCACCAAAGACGGCGGATTTATTAAGCGTGGTTACAGTCCGGAATTGGACGACTTGCGCGGCTTGGCTGCCGGCGGTAAACAATGGATCGCCCAATATCAGCAGACCATTTGCCAACAAACCGGCATTCCGAGCTTGAAAATCGGCTACAACAAAGTCTTTGGCTATTATCTGGAAACCACCAATACTCATCGGGATAAATTGCCGCCGGAATTCATTCGCAAACAAACTTTGAAAAACGCGGAACGCTTTATTACTCCCGAGTTGAAAAACTACGAAGAAAAAGTCCTGTCGGCCGATAGTCAGGCCGACGAACTTGAACTTCAATTGTTCGAGCGTCTCCGCGAAGTGGTCCGCGCAGCGACGCCCCGACTCAAATCCAACGCCGATATTATCGCCACACTCGACTGCCTTTACGGGTTGGCACAACTCGCTTCGGAGCAAAGCTATTGTCGGCCTCAGTTGTTCGAAGACAGTGTGCTGAGCATTGTCGATGGTCGCCATCCGGTGCTGGATGTGGTCGAACCGCTGGGAGCGTTTGTTCCCAACGACACAACCATCGATGACGACGCCGGAATTCTACATTTGATCACCGGCCCGAATATGGCGGGCAAGAGCACCTACATTCGACAAGTCGCCTTGATTTCCTTGATGGCTCAAATCGGCAGTTTTGTGCCCGCGAAATCGGCCAGCGTGGGTATCGTCGATAAAATTTTTGCGCGAGTCGGAGCCAGCGACGAGTTGTCCCGTGGACACTCGACATTCATGGTCGAGATGACCGAGACAGCACGGATTCTGAATACCGCGACACCGCGCAGTCTCGTTATCCTGGACGAAATTGGTCGCGGAACCAGCACTTACGATGGAGTGTCATTGGCTTGGGCAATCGTCGAATACTTGCATGACCAAATCGGTTGTCGCACGTTGTTCGCGACGCACTACCACGAGTTAACGGAACTGGAAACAGACTTCACCGGTGTCTGTAATTACAACGTGGCCGTAACCGAGTGGGACGAAAAAATTGTGTTCCTGCACAAAATCGTCCGCGGTAGTGCCGACAAAAGCTATGGGATCCACGTCGCGAAATTGGCCGGTGTGCCGAATTGGGTCAACCAACGCGCTCAACAAATTCTGGAAAAACTGGAATCCACGACGCAACGCGAATACCAGCGTGAAACCCTGAAGGCTGCCGGAACAGCGAAGTCTTCGCGCAGCGAAATTCAGATGACTCTGTTTGGTTCACCGTCTCATCCCCTCGTAGAAAAAATCAAAGCTCTCGATGCAAACCAATTGACGCCGATGAGTGCGCTGCAAATGCTGCATGCCTGGAAAGATGATCTGAAAGACGAATCCGACGATTGAGCCGGATTACGATCATGCAGACGCCTAAGAACGCCCACCGCCATCGCAAGAATTCGGCGGTTCAAAAAAAAACGGAGTCAGCCATAAGCCGGGTTTTGTTCCAGATGATCCACGGCCCTGAGACCCTGAACCAACCGGTGACGATCATTTATCTACGCCGAACATTGCTGCCCGGCTCTAGCAGCCTACCCGAAAGTCGTCCCGTGACGGACCGCCACTGCTTTCTGTTTGGCCTTGCTTCGGATGGGGTTTACCTAGCCACTTGGGTCACCCCAAATGCTGGTGAGCTCTTACCTCACCGTTTCACCCTTACCCGTCGCTGTGCGATAGTCGCACAGCGACGGGCGGTTTGTTTTCTGTGGCACTGATCCCTAATCTTGCGACCGGTCGGCGTTACCGACCATCCTGTCCTAAGAAGCCCGGACTTTCCTCTCGTGGTCGAAACCACCAGCGATCATCCAGCTGACTCCGTCGCTGTATTCTAGTGCGACCTGCAGGCGAGGGAATGCCGCGCCGTCCACGCCCGAAATTTTTTCCGGATGACACAGGCACAATCAAGACTTATTTGCCCGACGCCGAATCCACCATCTTGTCAATAAAGCTGTTGGAAGCCATTTCCACAACAATCCGGTCCCCAGGCATCAAGGCATAATCCTGATCGGGAGTAATGGCCTTTTTGCGGGGTTCGTAGCGGGTCGCCATCTTCAACGGTTGACCGGTTTCCTCGATAACTCGCCATATCGTTACATTCATGTTACGGTATTTCTTGATCGCGCCGGATCGCTCAAGCGCCGTTTGAACTGTGTGGGGGCCGTCCAAGGTACCATCGTAAACTGACCCTCCCCCAAAGCCGCCCGACATTTCAACCCGGTATTTGCCAACCGAATTGTCGTTCGTCGTGGGCACAGACTTGTTTCCCAGAGTGGGCATACTTGCACATCCACTGAATGCTACCGACCAGCCCAACAGGCTAAGCGAAAGTAGACTGAAAATCATGGAAAATGGGCCGTGGGTTTGAAGTCTTGCGTTCATCTGATTGGCTTTGCCGTTAAAGTTTCACTAAAACCCCCACTCGTTTCATCGGCGACTCAATTGTCAAACTTTAACGATCAGGCAAGAAATTCGGAAGTAAAATTCATTAGTTTCGATTTCGACTGCCTTCAGCTAGCATATCGGCAGGACTGTAACTCATTATGGTTCAGGCTCGCTGGCAACAATTTTTTGGTTCTGTTTAGAAGTAACTTGGACATTAATTTCGCAAATCAAACTGCATGACTTACTGGAAAAATAAAGTTGTCGTCATCACGGGCGGTTCCGAAGGGCTTGGACGCGAACTCGGAATCGAGTTTGTGCGGCTGGCGGCGATTGTCGTGATTCTCGCGCGCGATGCGGGGCGACTAAACCTGGCCGTTGATCAAATCACGAAACTGGCCATGCCTGGAAGGGTTTTCGGCTTGGTTGCGGATGTGACTGACGACACGAGCGTGCAACAGGCCATCGATCAGATTATTACGGAACATCGACAGATCGATGGGTGGATCAATAATGTTGGCAAATCGACGCGGGTGTCATTGATCAATTGTCGGGTGGAACAATACCGCGAACTGATGGAGATTAATTTCTATTCGGCGGTTCGTTGCACCTTGGCGGTGTTGCCGCATTTGGAAAAAACAGCCGGGCACTTGATCAACATCGGTTCGCTGGCCTCGAAAACAGGCTGGCCCTTCGTCGCTCCCTATGCAACGAGCAAGCACGCGTTGTCAGCGTTCCATCATCAGCTCCGTTTAGAGGGTCCGCGCAGGATTCATTATCTCCACGTTTGTCCCGGCCCGATTCAACGATCGGACTCGAAGGTTCGATATGCGGACGAGGCAGCCGGCCTGGGAACAACAGCGGCGCAACCGGGTGCAGGAGTCCGGCTTAAAGGAATTGCACCGCGGCGTCTGGCGGCAAAAATTGAACGAGCCTGTCGCCGGCGGAAACCCGATTTGGTAATTCCTGGATCTGCGCGAATCCTGTTTATGTTGGCCCAGTTGTGCCCCACTTGGACCGACCGTTTGCTGATGCGAACAAACAAACATCGTTGACCGAATACACGTCCCGCAGTTGTGCCCTACTTCAATTTCAAAAGAGCATTGGGCCGAACCTGTTTTACAAACCGATAGATATCGGCAATTGGAATCGCAAATGTCGCGACTCGCATGGACCGGGCCACATTGATCCCGACCACGCGGCCGTCCAAGTCCACGAGTGGTCCACCACAATGTTGCGGCGCAACGACCGAATCATGGGCGATGACCGCGCCAAATCCAAACCGGCGGTCGCTGTAGGGACCACCTCCCCAGCGGTCCTGGACTGTACGTTGGGCAAAACTCTTGATGCGCGTCGACAACTCCAGCCATTGCCCGGCGCGCACAACACCGATCGTCAACGTTTGACCGACTTTGATGTTCTTGGAAATTTCATTCAATTGATCGCGGCTAATTAAGTCATTACCATTGATTGATCTCATTAGATCGCCAACCAGTAGGCCCGTACTTTCGGACGCGGTGCGGGGATAGACCCGTTGCACCTTGAGTCCCGTCAAATGATACGTTCCGCCATCACGCCTAAACTCACGAGTTTCCGCTTGCGGCGAAACAATCACTCCCAAATCCACACCGTCGTCAGATGCGACCTGTCCAATCGAAAACTCCTGCAATCCGACCGAGATCAGTCCGAGACCGACGACAGTTCCCTCAGCTCCTATCGACACGACAAATTCACCGGGCTGCGGAGCCGTTGCTTTCGAATCCATTTCGATCGGCGTCAAATCATCTGCTTTAATTTGAATCAAGGCCAAATCATTTTTGGGATGAATTCCAACCACGGTACCGTAATACAATTTGCCATCGGGCAACACACAATGAAATGGTGCCGCCAGCTCACTATACTTCGCTACAATCAAACCATCGCTCGAAACAATCGTACCCGTCGCTGTGCGCTTTGGTTCACTCTTGATGGTTACCAGACACGACTTCAGCGGATTGGCCAAAGTCTGCAGCGACTGTTTGACCTCGAGAGAATTTCGCCCAAACGTCAAGGTTGAGCTGAGGACGGGCAATTCTGAACCAGGAATCGGTTTAATCGGAAAGGGTTCGACGGCCGAATCTAAGCTTGACGCTGCAAAAAAAGCTGGCGCTTCAAGCAATTCAGATTGATCCGGTCGCAACGGCACGGGGATTTGCCCCCCGACGACGGACACAGTCCCCCACAGGAAAAACGCTGCCGTCACAGCAACCTGTCGAGCCCACGTCAATTTCGGTGGCTCATCGTTTATCCAATTGGATTGGCGATAATAAGTCATGATCAAAATCGGGTGAGGGTGGCGATCAATATTGATTTCCTAGTTCGATCGGCAAACTCATCAATTGCCCAAAACGATTCAATTCGACCACGACTCGCTCTCCAGGACGCCGACCGTCGAGAATCTTCAATACATCATCAAAGGTACCGATCGGTTTTCCATCGAGCTGCATTAACACGTCTTCCGCCAACAGGCCCGCCGTTTCCGCGGGTGAACCCCGATGGACGCTGCGAATTCGCACCCGATCGAAATCGGTTTCACCCTGGATGCCCAGATACGCCCGCTGCCCAGTCGGACTGCTTCGTTTGCGAACGTCCACCGAGTCCGCGAGTTGTTGCCAATCGTCCAAATAAAGTTGGATGGGAACATGTAAATTATCACTGATTCCGTTCTTCACCCGACTGCTGATTCCAATTAGGTTTCCGCGCAAATTCAACAGCGGGCCACCCGAATCGCCCCCCATTATCGGACAGTCGGTAACGATTTGATTTTCGTCAATCGACAAAATGCGCCCCACTCGCGTCGCCGCCGGTTGGCCGCGCGGGAACGACAATGGATATCCCAGGGCCAGACACCAATCGCCGGCCTGGACCAATGTGGAATCGGTAATAGATAAATGGGGCCAGGGACCCGGCGAGTTTATTTTCAGGGCCGCGGTGTCAGTATTGTAGTTTGTCCCAAGCGTTGTGGCGGTTACCACTCGACCATCAGAAAACCGCACGTCGACAATCCGGCCGGCCTTCTCCGTCACGTGCGAGGCCGTCAAGATCATGCCGTCGCTGGTCACGATCACGCCGCTTCCCCCTTCGACCGAGACGACACTCGGAAGTACTCGCGGCAGGACCCCGCGGATTTGGGTCTGTATCTCAACCAATTCGGCCAAACCTGTCGTCGGGGGAATATCGACCAAATCGACTTGACCGGCAATCCGTTGTTGCGATGGGGCTTGTCCGACGGCATTTGAAAGAAACGCACCCTGAATGCCCGCGCAGAGACAACAAGTAACAAGATATTTTATCCTATTGGGATTACACCACACTTCCATGGATCACCATCGCCAACAAAGCCGAACAAAAAGTTATGTCAAGTTGCAAAAATCCAGATGTGGAATTTGACAGCGCGAACCCGGACCGCCACTTCCCTTAAACGCAAAATGCTCGTCTAAGGATTATAAAGAGTCAATTTGTAATTGCGAACCACCTCAGCCAAGATATCTCAACATTCCTGTGCTTTCGGAGGCTTGATGTTTGAAAGATGCAGGAACTTTCGTAATTCATCGCTCCAGCCAAATTTCGACGGACGCAGTTAAACCGGGATTGACCCGATAGAAATCGGAAATGTGCCCTGCCAAGTCTCCGCGGATCGTATCGCGGCTAACAGTTAGACACGCGGTTGATTCAACCGAAACAAAAATGAAAAATTGCAACTTGGCCGCGCCAACTCAGCAAATGAACCAGCGACGCGATCATGAGACATGAATTAGGGTTCCAAATCGAATCAAATGATTCCGTCAGTCCGGCTGCTCCGATCATTCGCGCGCGGATTCGATTCCTGACCAACCATAACGCCAGCCAAAACAGGGCGACTGAAATTACCGATTGCCACCCCAGAAACAAACCGACCAAAGTCAAACCCAGCGACAAATTGAATCCATGCCGCTGCCGCGAAACTGGGTCCAGCCGCGACACGCCACGTCCCACCAAAAATCCTAGCGCCGCCCCGGCGATTAGTGTCAGCCATTTATCAAGACTCCATTGAGTCAACGCTTGAGCGCCGAATCGGCCATCCCAAGTTATGAGCAATACGTCACTCCAGAATAAAGGAACCGCAATTCCGATCAATAACGTAAACCAATAAGCCGCCAGCGGGATTCGAAACCCGTCCATTTCTATTAAACTAAACAAGAACAACGTCGAGACGAGCACCAAATGAAACACGAGCAAGCGGATCAAGTCCCAATTGGGTCCGAGCAGGAAATCCGTGAATCCTCTCATCGAGTCGACCGTACCCAGTGGCAAGTTTCCCCCGCCCGTCGCCAACTCTGCCGCCGTCAATAACAAGAATACCGTCGCCAGAACGATCTCTGCGATCAAGTAGCGAAGCGCGATCGGCGCAGCACAAGTCCGACATTGCCCTCGATTCCGCCACCAGCCGATGATTGGCAAATTATCGCCAAAGGCCAGTCGGGTTTGGCAATACGGGCAATGACTTGAGCCGAGAATGCTGCGACCACGCGGAACGCGCCAGGCGACCACGTTCAAGAAACTCGCGAAGCAACCACCCACGAAAAAAACCCAAACCACCAAGAAAATCTGCAAAACCACCATCTGCAAATTTTCAATCCACAACAGATACTTGGAAAAACCGTAGGGCAATCGTCCAAAATCGATCAACAACGCGGTTAATAAAGGCAGTACCACCAACACCAAAACGAAAAACAAAACCGCCAGCCAGACGATCATTTTCGTGGCCCAAAACCGGCTCATTGCTGCTCGCGTGGGGATGGTAATGAGATAAATGATCGGCTGAATACCACTGTCAAACCTCTTGACTAAACTTCATTAATCAAACTTTTGTGGGTACCATCGCATTGCGGTGCATTGCCCGTTCGTTTGCACTGGCAAAAAAATGAGGTCTTGGTTTCTTCGGCAGTGAACACGATCGGAACAAACGATCCTCCTTTGTGTTTGCCATCGCAAAAGGGTTGGTTTTCCGATAGCCCACAAGTGCAATAGGCGTATTTCTTACCCGCTTCAAGATTGACTTGTTGGGGGAAACAGGCAGCGACTTTGGGTTGGTCCATGGACGACTCCGACTGGGTTTAACGGGGTGAATGCAGGTGATTAATGTAGTGCAGCCCAGGACTGGCGACTAGTAGATCTTTGTCCGGTCGGGAGAAATCGCTGGCTGGTGATACGCCGGCTACTTTTCTTCGTTGGGCAGAAAACTCAGCACATCCGTGATGTCCACCAATCCAACGGGCGCACCTTCGGCGTCAATTACTGGCAATTCACTGAGATTGCGGCAGGCCAGTGTTTCGACGGCCAACATCGTATTCTGCCCACTGCGAATCGTGACTGGTGTTCTTGTCATGACGTCACAGATTGGTTGATCAAACTGGTTTTCCTGCTGTCGTTCCAACAATCGCGCCAAATCACTATCGGTAAACAATCCGGTCAACACGCCTTCCGGATTGGTTACCAGCACGACTCCCGCTCGACGCGATCGACCACTGAATCGTATGTAAACATCGCGCACAGTTTCCCATTCGCTCGCAATCCGGCAATCCTTCAAGGGTCGCATGATTTCATCGACAGTCGACAGGCGTTTGCCTAATGTTCCACCGGGATGGAATCTTGCAAAATCAGACATCGAGAAATTTTTTATGCGCGACACAACCAATGCCAAAGCATCGCCGAGTGCCAACATCAAAGTGGTGGAGGTTGACGGAGCCAAACCCAAATGCCCCGCTTCTCCGGTCACTCCGTAGTCCAACACCAATTCGCTGTTTGAAACCAAGGTCGAGCGACTGCGACCCGTCACCGCAATCACCGCCACCCTCAGCTTGCGAAACGTCGGCAACAGGTGCAGGATCTCGCTGGTTTCGCCACTGTTGGAGAAGGCCAACACGAGGTCGTGTTTCGCCACGCGACCGAGATCGCCGTGAATTGCTTCAGCGGGATGCAAAAAATGGCTGCAAGTTCCCGTCGACGCCAGCGAAGCGGAGACTTTTTGGCCGATCCAACCAGCTTTACCCATGCCAGTAACAATCACCGAACCGGTACAACGACCGACCATTTCAGCCGCAGCGTGAAAGTCCGCAGGCAATCTTCTGGCCAGTCGCTCCAACGCGGCGGCTTCGGCGGCAATAATTTCTTGAGCAAATTTTAGTTGTTCAAACTCGGTCAGCAAATTCGATTGGGCGAATTGGAAACTCATTCCTGGCCTCGGTAGTAAAAACAACACATGACAGCCGGCCTCTTCCTGCAAATCCAACACGACACCGATTTGACCAAGCGACCAAGGCGATTGGAAACTGATTTTCGAAAAAACTCTATGCGACTTCTTCCAACCGCAAGTTCTGCATTCGCCGATACTCGTCGCAGCGACCAAGCATCTGCTCATGGGTGCCACAATCGACGACTTGACCATCGCGCATCAGCATAATCCGATCGACCAGGTTCAACGTGGACATTTGATGCGTGATCAAAATCGTGGTACGGTTCTTCATGAAATCGGCCAGCGTTTGGTGAATCAGTTCCTTGCTCTCGGGATCGATTTGGCTAGTCGATTCATCGAGGATCAAGATCTCCGGATCTTTTAGAATCGCCCGGGCCAGCGAAATCCGTTGCCGCTGACCTCCGGAAAGAATCCCATCGCGATCCCCGATATTTGTGTCATAGCCTTCGTCCAAGGCCAGAATAAACTCGTGCGCATGGGCTTTCGTGGCAGCCTCAATGATCTGCTCGCGAGTTGCCCACGGCATTCCATAGGCGATATTCTCGGCAATGGAATCGCTAAACAACATGGTAGTTTGCGTGACGTAACCAATCCGCCGCCGCAATTCTTTGACGCGCAGCTGGCGCACATCAAGGTCACCGATTTTGATGGCGCCACTCGACTGATTCGGCTCACTGCTGCAGACATCGAAGAACCGCGGAATCAAATTGATCAGAGTACTCTTGCCACAACCATTGTGACCTAAAATTGCCATCGAACTCCCGGCCGGGATTTTCGCGCTGACTCCTTTAAGAATCGTTCTGCCCGGCTCGTACTCGAAGCGCACGTTTTTGAATTCAACCGATAGTCGCCCTTCTGGCAAGGGCAGGGGATCGATCGGATCCGTGACCGCCGGAAGTTGATCGATCAAGGGAAACACGCGATCGGCGGCAACCATGCCGGACTGAATCAAGTTAAAGACATCCCCCATTTTGCGGAGTGGATCGGCAATCCCAATCAGAAATCCGAAAAACATCATCACACTGCCGAAGTTCATTGGCGCGGCACACATCCGAATTCCAAACAAATGAGTCTCGTGATTCAAGACCAGATAGCCTCCCGCCAATACACTCAAGCTGATCATCACGACGCCGAATAGTTCGGTATTAATTCGCGCCAATGAACTAAACCAGGAAATTCGCATCGATTTTTTGTAGACATCCTTGGCAACGATTTGAAATCGCTGGCGTTCGCCATCTTCCATATTGAAGGCGCGGACTACCCGCATGAATGTCAGTGACTGATACAACCGATTCAGCAATTTCGCCGAGTCTTCCATCGCGCGTTTATTTGCGCGTTTGGTGACTTTCGCCAGCCGCAGCATTAAATACGCAGCCAGCGGACAGATCAGCAACGATAACAACAACAATCTCCAATTCACGATGGCCGCGCCCGTTAAACAGCCAATCATCTTTAATGGCTCCCGGATCGTTTTGCCGAACAGGACCATGACCGCTTGACCAATCGAAGACGTTTCGCCGCGAATTCGACTGACCAAATCGCCAGTCCCTTTCACGGCCAACTCCGAGGGTTCCATGTCCAACACGTTGCGGAAAACATCATTCTGTAAATCCAACATGGTCCTTTGCCCGACGCGCGCGACCGTCACCATGCTGCCCATGAGAAAGATGCCTCGCAAAACGGTACCGACAAACATCAGCCCCATCAACGCGACCAACGTATCGAACGGTTTTTCCGGCGCCCATCGTTGGATGTACACCGCCAGTTGATCGCGGACAGCCAAACTCGATTGCTGAATTTTAATATCGTCGGTCAGTACCAGGATCTGACGCCGTAATTCCTGCGATTGACTACCCCGAGCCATTGCCAGTTGGGGTTCCAATTCGACAATTTGCGATTGCAGGCTGTTGATTTGGGAATTGGCCTCGGCTTGCTGAATCTCAACCCAATCATGCAGCGAATGACCGTGCAGAATTATCTCCACAAACGGATAGACAGCGCCTAAATTCAATGACCACAACACCGCCACCAAAGCACTGCAAACAAACGAAGTGATCAATGACCAACGATATTTGAACGTCATCCGTAACGCTCGATTCAGATTTTTCATGTTCTTAGTTTCGCGGTTGCGTCCTTGCAATAACTCACGCGAGCAATCAGCCAGCACTATCCACATTTAATTGAAATAGCACTCAAGTTTTAGCGGCAAAGGACCGTAACAACCAAGATCAGTTGCCGTATATCGATGAAAACTGCTGTCAGTTAGGGAGTTAATGGCGGCGGATTGTCCCCCATGCCAGCTATCGAGGCAAACCGGTCAGATCCCAAATCTCATACAACCAAGGATGCACCCAGGGATTATTGGCTGGATACATGGCCGACAAAGCACTTAGAAACAACAGCGTAAAACACAAAAACTTTCCCCCCCGCGAACCGGCCAACCAATCGACCACCGGTAACATCGACATCAACCAGAGCGGCGCCAGCCACAACAGCCACCGCAGCGAGCAGGCAAATCCGCCATAGTTTCGATCGATCGTCGGACGCGTCAAGTAGAACGCGATGACCACCACAGAGACCGCCAAGCTGATCGCCCCCAACCACCGCATTTGGTAGGTTCCTCCCATTTTAGCGCCTCCTAACAGTGCCAACATGCCGGCCAGGCTGAACAGCCAAATCGGCGTCAACGAAAAAATTCCGTGATGCCCAAACAACACGTGGAACGTGTAAAGGGGAATTGATGCCTGACCTAAATCAACCGCAGATTTCTTCCGGTCGTTGCTCGACAGCCAGTAGCTGCCAGGGTAGTCATACCAATTTTCCCAATTCAACAATTCGTAATTTCGATTGTCCGCACTGACGATCGCAAACTGCGATGCGGTAATCGTATCCCGCACCACCCACCGCCGGAGACTGGATGGAGTGCTGGGCCAACAACCGATTTCCACCGTTGGTCGTTGGAATTTAAGGGTGGCTGAAATTTGTTGCCGAATCTCGTCAGGTAATTTTCCCTGATCCAGGGTCGCTGAAAACTCACCCGCAACGATCGCGATTCGCGTCCCGTCGTGACGTTGGGCGTAAGCCGGATTGAGTTGACCATGGGCCCACCAATTGGTACCGACCGCTGCCGCGCCAACCAAGGCAGCAGCTGGCAAAAATCCCATCATCGTTTTGGAAAATGAACGCGTTAGACCAATCAAACCGGCCGCCGCGAAAAAGCTCAGCGCTGGCAGTTCGTTCGTCACAGCAAACGCGGAAAAAAAACCAGCCGCGAAATAACAGTGCCACGACACCGACGCTTTGCGAATCATTTCCGAAACACAGTACAGGGCAATCATGACGCTGATGGCCGCCGGCAAGTGATTATTCAGCGTCACGACAAAGGGTCCCAAAAACGTGCCGAAGCCGGCGCAGGCCAACACGTAGTAGCGAGTCCAATCGCGAACCGGTACGCTGTTCACCATTCGCGCCACGAACCACAGATAAAGGCCCCACGGGATCACGTTGATCAACATCAACAAAATTCGCACGACCCCAAATGTGTCCGTGGCGATTTCCCAACCGGTCAACCATTTCAACATTTGATACTGACCAGTCACCAGCACCGGCAACAACGGCGGCTTACTCGAATAGGAATGCAGTTGACCGTCGGTACCGATGTGACGAACTTTATCAATTGAATCCCATTGTCGCCCATCGTCGCTGGCTAACACCTGATCGAGTTCAAAAGTCCCATGATCGCCCAAAGCGCGGACCGTGGCCCAGCGACTTCGATCATTAGCCGAAAAAAAAGGTTTAGCGTTGGCAGGCAGCTGATCGCCCAACGTCAACACCCGGCCCGCGACCATCGCTAGCGAGCACAAGATCAGGATCCAAAATATCGACCAATGCCGTTGGGCACACCAATTCGGCAATTCAGCCGGGCAAATTTCGTTAGCATGGGACATGGGTCAATTCGTGTGGCTCTAAGTATTGAAAATCTATTGGTATCGGACTGGTCATTAATGGGAACAAAGGCGGTAACAGTCGACTCGTTCTGGCCCCATCAACAACGTTTCCATCTAAAATCGCTCGCGAATGGAATAAGGTTCTTTCCGTTCTTGTCCTGTCGCCACAATCAACTCCGCCAGGAAACCCATGCATAACATTTGCGACCCTAACAACAAAGCTCCCAACGAGTACAACACCAACGGACGTTGGTGGAGCGGTTCCCAATCAGGATAGAGGGTCATTCGTAGAACCCAATAGATTGCCAACCAGAACATTCCCGCTCCGCCCGCTACAAACGAAAGCAGGCCGATCGAGCCCAATACATGTTGTGGTCGCTGTTTGAACCCGACCAAAAACGTGACGGTCAGCAAATCCAAAAAACCCTTGGGCAATCGAGACCAACCATATTTGGATTTACCGTGCTGGCGGGCTCGATGATTGACGGCAATTTCGCCAACTCGATATCCATGTGCGGCCGCCAAAACCGGCATGAACCGATGCATCTCGCCATACAATTTCACGTCGTCAAAAATCTCGCGGCGATAAATTTTGAATCCGCAATTGTGATCGTGCAGCCTGACCCCCGTCAGCCAGCCGACCAAGCGATTGAAAATTTTCGAGGGCCACGTTTTTCCCAGCGGATCATGGCGGACTTCTTTCCAGCCACTGACCAAATCGAATTCTTCGCCCAAAGTTTCCAACAATTTTGGAATTTCCCGAGGATCGTCTTGCAGATCCGCGTCCATCGTGATCAACAACCGGCCGCTGGATGTACTTGCCGCCGCCCGCAAGGCCGCTGCTTTTCCAAAATTTCGCCGGAATCGAATCCCGTGAACGTTGGCGTGCGATTGAGACATTGATTGGATCTGCGACCAACTTTGGTCGGTTGAACCATCGTCCACGAACACCATCTCCAAATCGTAATGGTGTTCGGTAGCCACTTTCGCAATCTCAGCCGTCAATTGCGCCAACGATTCGGCTTCATTGAAGACTGGTACGAGAATCGAAAGGTCAGGCATGATGGCTCAAAGCAGCAGAAAACAAACAACCGCGAGATAATTCGACAAGAGACGCGACTCCAAGTCATCGGCGCCCGCGACAGACAAAATAGATTATACCAGACGTCAACAATTCCGCTCCTAGCCAAACCAGGCGAATCAGTACCGCAGCAATCACCGCGTGTACCGATCCGAAACGAGCGCCCAATAATGGGATCAGCACCAATTCACGAGCGCCAATGCCGCCCGGCAACAGCGAAACGAAGCCAGCCACGGTCGCTAAACAGACACAAGTCAACGTCAACGGATAATCCTCCACGGTGATTCCGGTGTCCCCCAACCCAGACAACACCAACCAGAGACTCAACCCATTCAGACACCAACCCAACGTCATCACCAACCAACCGAAAATCATGGTCGGCCAATTCAGTCCCGCTAACAAGGCGTCTGCTGCTTTACCAAAATCCTTCCCTCGAGCAACACCCAAGCGCCGTGTGATGGCTTGAAATACCGGGGGTGCAGTTAATCCACCCGCCACGATCGTCACCAGTGCAGCGGCGATCAACAACCACCGTTGGTCGCGAAATTGAAACATCAGCAACAGACATCCCATGGCCGAGCCGACGAACAACCAAGTCAGCGTTTCGACAAACACACTGGCTACAACAGGGCCTGTTTGGATCGTGTTGAATTCCTGTTGTTCGTCCACACCACCAGATCGAACACTCGTCGACAATCCACGAATCATGTCGGTCCGAATCACCACCACCATCGCTTTGCCCGGCACGTATTTTCCTAATTGACTGGCAAAAAATGCTAACAGGGTTTTGCCGCGTGGCGCGCGCTGGCCGAGTGCTAACAACACGCGGTGCCAAAACATCCACGACAATGTCATCGCGGAAACATACGAAACGACGGCTGCTGAAATCCAACCCCAATTAATTTTTCGAGAATCAAAGCCACTCGTTTTGAGTTGGTGCGAAATTTTCCAACCGGTGTACAACACGGTCAGTGCGACGAGCAGTGCAATTATCGCGCGCAAGACCGGCAGATAGCGTTTGATCAATGTTGGCAATCGGGCTTTTAAACTTGACGCCGAGGCTGGATTCATCATTGCAATTTGGAGTGGCCAATCAGGACTGGCGTTAAGTTTTTTGAACAACTGAAATTGCAGCTTATTGTAAAGCGACCCGCTGAATCTAGAGAAAATTCGACAATCCCGGTTCTGGGGTTTCGATTATCTTAGCGAAGTTGAGCTCCAAGCGGAAAATAAGTGCGCAAGGCTTCCAGCCTGTATGGACACCATCGATCGGCTGAAAGCCTATCCGGCGTTTTGACTATTTCCGCCGCTAACTGCGCGAAGCAACGGCACTCAGCACTTAAAATGGCAAATTCGCGATGAACGGAGTAAAACTAAAAAAAATGGCCAAATTTCACTATTTACCCAATTGGTATAAAATGGCTAACATAGCGGGCTACCCAGAATCTCATGAAAGGTGGAGCAGTTCCATGAAAGGAATAATGGCAACGTTGCTGGCCCTTGGACTGACCGGGATGGTCAGTGGCCAACAACCTCAGAACAACTCGAATTCGTTCAATCCACAACGGTTTGCTCAAAACACGGCGACACCAACTGGCTCCCAGAGTTTGGCCAAATGGGAACCACTTACCCTCGATTTGGACGAACCAACCATCAACGAACTAAAGCGTGTTGGGAGTTTGATCGCCGAAATTGACCCGGTCGATAAAACTACTGGGATTCGCGCTCCCTTAAATACGATCAATGGAATTTTGTTTACAAACAATGCACCCGGCGCGACGTCGACATTTCAAGCTGAGAACAAGTCGCATGAGCTGATTAGTCCGATTGGCCGGCAAAACGGCACATTGATATTTGAGTTCGACGATTACCAGATCGGTCAACTCAAATTGCGCAATCTCCAATACCGGTTCAGCGACGCTGAGTTAGGCCAATTCCGAGAGGTACGAGTCAATTACAAAGGGAGGGCGCAAACTTCTTCGGCCTTGGGATCAGACCAGGTTTCGAATCCTGATCGCCTCGACTCGAATCGGCGTGTCGACGACTTCGGGAATCAGAATCTGGGCAACCCGAATCGTGATGATCGCTTCGCGAACGCCCGACCCAACGATGGGCTCCGCGAATACGATCGAGATTTTATGGGACCGACCCGCCTGCCGGCACCTTCCGGTTTCGACGATCAACGGGCGAATTTCAGTCCCCAGCCGACCAATAACGCGCTTTCGCGCCCTCAGTGGTCGTCAAACCCGAATCAAGGCAATGTGCAAAGCCGATTGGGTGCTGCCGATGATCGTTCAATTCTGTCCCAGCGGGACAACAGTACACTCGATCGACGCGAAGAGATGCCCAATCGTCAAAGTTTTGACAACCAGACCGCCAACAGCCGAAGCAATTTTTCGAATGGAAATTTGGTAACTGCCACCCGTGGCAGCGACCGACAGGCTGGGCCGTTGGTTGACAACAGATTGACCGAACTCGAGAGGATTCAACAAAACAACGAGTATCGTCGAAATCAAGCTATTTTCACGCAACTGGCTTTGGAGGAACAGGAAACTGCTGATCTGGAAGCCGCTAATCTTCAAAGACAACAGGTTAGAGAACGTAAACTGCGAAATCAAAATGATTCGTTATGGGATGACAATGCTCGTCGGACCACTCCACCTGACAACGACAATTCGCAGTTTTCTAACAATCCGCCGACGCGTTTTGCCGCCGGCGGTACGTCGAACTTTGGCGACACTTCGGTGGACGGCGGTCGGTCGAATTTGGTTCGAAGTGACTCCTCGCCAGCACCTCAACTCACTGGCGGCGTGAAAGATTTCGGCGCTGCGATTGCTGGCAAGAACGAGACCAATACGACAATGTATCCGGTGTTGTTTTTCATGTTGATGACGTCATTGGGTTTGAACATCTACCTGGGCTGGCTCACGCGAGGTTTTTACGTTCGTTACAATGAACTGGCTGACGAGTTGCGAGAGACTTTCACTGCCACGATGTAGGTTTTTTCCTGACTTGCGCTTGCGACCTATCTGACTTGAGAAAACCATAAAATAGGCCTTTACGCCAATTGGATTAATCGGCACAATACGCCGCCAAAACATAATTTCCCGGATCACCCCAGCAGTTTTCAGCAAATGGATTTGTTGATACTGGGTTGGCCAACAACACCACAGCAAAGGAGTGCTGAAAGTGAAGAATCAGCGTTTTATCGCCGTTTTCCTCGCCTGTCAGGCGTTTACCCTTCTTACCACCTTTGGTAGCAACGCCGCGGCACAAACCCGTGTGGCGATTGTCGACATTGGAGCGGTTTTCAAAAGCCACGCCGAATTCACTCAACGGCTGGATGCACTGCGTGCCGAGGCTGAACAATTCAAGTCAGCGTCGCAGGCGCAACAACAACAATTGATGCAAAAAGCCGAAGTGCTGAAGCAATACTCCCCAGGCAGTGCCGAATTTAAACAAGCCGAATCGAGTTTGGCTCAAGAGTCCGCCGCCTTGGAAGTCGAACAACGTGACGCCATGCGAAAACTGATGCAGACGGAAGCGAAACTGCATTTCGACACCTATGCTCAAGTCAATCAACTGATTGCCGACTACTGCGACCAACAAGGAATTCAATTGGTGTTGCGGTTCAATGGTGATCCGATGGATCCGAAAAATATCAACACAATCATGCAACGGGTGAATGGTTCCATCGTCTTTTACGAACCGGATCGAAACATCACGACGCAAATCATTGGAACTCTGCCCCAGTCCGCCCGCAGTTCCGACCTCGGTGCTGGTGCCACCCAGCGATAGCAACCACGATTGCCCTTCGTGGGCTGCCCCCTTGAAGTTGAAAGCCAATTTAATGGAACTCACGTTGCGTCAACAGTCAACGATCGCTCAACCGGTTTCGGTTTCCGGTTTCGGATTCTGGAGCGGACTCGACGTGACAATTGAGTTTCGACCGGCAGCTGCCAACAAGGGATTGGTGTTCGTCCGTCGCGACTTGCCCGCGCAACCGCGCATTGCGGCCAATATTCTCAACCGAATTCCAGGTCCCCGTCGGACGACGCTGGTACAGGACGGAAATTCGGTGGAGATGGTGGAGCATGTTTTGGCGGCCTTGGCGGGATTGCAACTTGACAATTGCGAAATTCACATCGATGCAGCAGAAATGCCGGGGATGGACGGATCAAGTCAGTCTTTTGTTTCCGCTTTGCAATCCGTTGGTCGCGTTCTGCAGGATGCGCGCCAACCGGTCCTGAGAGTTTTGAAACCGATCCGAGTGACCGAAGGACAGGCCTGGATTCAGGCGATTCCGTTGAACCAACACCACTTGAAATTAAACTATCAACTCGAGTACTCCCATGCCCCTTCGATTGGGACTCAGTCTTTTTCGACCCTCGTTTCTCCCGAGGTGTTTGCGAAACAGATCGCACCCGCGCGGACGTTTTTGCTGGATTCGGAAGCCACCGAATTGAAACAACAAGGAATTGGCAGTCGCGTCTCGTTCGACGAAGTGTTGGTGTTTAACGAACAAGGGCCAATTCAAAATCATCTGCGGTTTGATAATGAGTGTGCGCGGCATAAAGCGCTCGATATGATCGGTGATTTTTCGCTTGCCGGTTGCGATCTGATTGGAGAGTTTACCGCATCGAAAAGCGGTCACCTGCTTAACTCCCAAATGGTTGCGGCGGTACTTCAACAAAACATACATTCCCTTCCCAATCGACAGTCAGCTTGAGAATAGTTTGATGAACTCCATTCCTTTACCAGGCAACCAAGGGTTGCGCGTTCAGGCCGAACCACAACCCCCGAAAATCTCGCCGTTGGCGGTGGTCGATTCGGCGGCCATTATCGCGGATGATGTCGAAATTGGACCTTTCTGCGTCGTCGGCCCGAAAGCCAAAATCGGACGCGGGACCATTCTGCACAACAACGTGACGGTCTCCGGCGACGTGACGATCGGCGAATACAACGTGATTTCCCCCAACGCCGTGTTGGGTGGCTTCCCGCAAGACCTTAGTTATCGCGGAACCGAGACCAAAGTGGTTGTCGGCGATCGGAACGTGATTCGCGAATGCGTCACGATCAATCGCGCGTCGGAAAAAGAAGATGGCTACACCCGTGTGGGCAACGATTGCTATTTCATGGGCAACGTGCATATTGCGCATGATTGTGTCGTGGGCAATAAAGTGATCATTGGTCATGGATCGATGCTCGGTGGCCATGTGCATGTTGATCACCACGCCACGCTTTCCGGCTCCGTCGCCGTGACCCATTATGGCGCGATCGGTTGCTACACTTTTGTCGGCGGGGCCAGCCGAGTGTTACAGGATATCGCCCCCTATATGTTGGCCGATGGCAACCCTGCGCGTCCCCGCTGCGTCAACATTGTGGCCCTGAAACGAAATAACTT
>JANNWZ010000149.1:0-2958 GCA_031409295.1 Mariniblastus sp. | reverse complement strand
GGAATACCGTACATTTCTGAAACGCGGAACTTTGGCTCGAGGAACGAAGGAAAAAAATTGACAATTGATTTTGAAACAGTTAACTTCTTTGCACGGAGCTGAAATCCAAGGTTCGAGTATGTACTGCTTTCCGTTCAAAACTTGTTCGGCTACGGTCCCCTTCAAATGACAATTCCCTACGCAATAGCAACTGCGGTGATTGTACTGGTCCTGTTGACCGGATTGCGCATTGCTCAGGAGTATCAACGCGGCGTTGTATTTCGCCTTGGTCGCTACAAGGGTCTCCGGGGGCCGGGCTTGTACTGGATCATTCCCCTTGGAATTGAGCGTTCTGTGACCATTGACACTCGCACGCGAACTGTCTCGGCCGAACAGCAGGAGACCATCACACGGGATAGTGTCACGGTGAAAGTCAACGCTGTTCTCTGGTATCACATTATCGACCCAGCGAAATTTGTCATCGCGGTGGCCGACGCTCCGGCGGCAGTCTACCAACTCGCGCTGACAAGTTTACGCAATATTATCGGCCAACATGACCTCGACGAGGTCTTGCAGGAGCGGAACAAGATCAATGGACTGCTGCGAGACAATATCGCGGGAGTGACTGTCCAGTGGGGCATCGAGGTTGAACGGTGTGAAATGAAGGATGTAGAACTGCCTGAGGCGATGCAGGAAGTAATGGCGATGCAGGCGCAAGCCATCCGAGAGAAGCGGGCACGCATTATTAAGGCCGAGGCGGAACTCGAAGCCTCACATAAACTCGGCGAGGCCGCGCAGCAGATGGCCAACAATCCTCTCGCGGTGGAGCTGCGGCGGATGCAAATGGTCACAGAGGTCGGAGCAGAGAACAATAGCACCACCGTGTTATTGGTTCCGTCAGATTTTGTCACTGTGGCGAAGAGCCTCACGCAGTATTTGAACGAGCACACTCGGGGCATAAAGGGGACTGCGGGGGACTGATGTGCCGGATGGAATCGCAAATGCCGAACAACGGCGTTCGACCAAAGCGGCGGGAGAACGCGTGAATTAATATAAAACGAGTTGGCCGCCGCTCGGTCAACGCTGATGTTCGTCCGTTCAGAAGCTCTGGTCTAAAAGAAGAAACTTCATGCCACGATACCTGATTTCATTTGACGATGGGTCGATGGACCACATTCCGACAGGAGACTTGGGGGCAGTAGGCGAAGCTGCGCGCGCTGTGGTCCGAGAGGCAAAAGCCGCAGGAAGATGGATTTTTGGTTGCGGGGTCGAACGCCAGCAGGCAAATATCGTTGCGCCGGATGGCACGGTCATCGATGGGCCAGTACCGGAGACCAAGGCTGTTATCGGTGGGTTCGCAATTATCGAAGTTCCCAACAAACAGGAGGCGATTGCTTGGGCAGAGCGTATCGCCAAAGCTTGTCGGTGCAAGCAAGAGGTCCGCGAAATCATGTTCGATCCCGAGTCGTAACACGGACGAACCAACCGTTGCAAACGGAGCCGCGGCCCGCGTGGGTCCTGAAGTCAACGTTGGTTGGCCGCCGCCGGGTTACCCTGGACGTTGGGCGACATTACACTGCGACGCTCTGAACCCAGATATTCGGAATAAGAAAAACAAACAACCTGAAAGGAAAAATATGGCACGCATCAATCCCCACATTAACTTCAACGGGAATGCCGAAGAAGCATTCAATTTTTACAGATCAGTATTTGGCGGAGAGTTCGCAAAGATTTTGCGTTTCAAAGACCTGTCTAGCCCTGAGTTTCCAGTGGATGAAAGTGAAGAAAATAAAATAATGCATATTGCTTTGCCGATTGGTAAAAACGTCTTAATGGCCAATGACGTTCCGGAATGTATGGGAAAAACAAATGAAAACGAAAACAGAAGTAAAATTTCAATAAGTGCAGAAAGCAAAGAAGAAGCGGACAGATTGTTTAATGGACTTTCAGCAGGTGGAAAAATTGAAATGCCTATTGCCGACAGTCCTTGGGGCTCATATTTTGGAATGTTTAGAGACAAATTCGGAATTGAATGGATGGTGGATCTCGACAAAACATATTCTGATGTGATTGAAAAATAAAAATATATCTGCCCAACAACGGCGATGGACCGAAGCCCAATCAACATGGTTTGGTTGGTTTAAAATATGCTTTGGGACTCGGTCGAGCTTGTTTTTTAATGCCTGCTGTTGGCAGACAGTTTACGCCTGGCCGTCTTTTGATTTCATTTTCTCGTAGGCCAATTCAAAAACTTTTTCAACCACATTCGATTTGGTGGTGACTCGCGTGCCAGATCGTAGTTTTACGCCTCCCTCCTTCATGGCGAGCAGGACGCGGGCCAGCGCGACACCGGCTTCGTGACTCAAGCGTTGTCGATGCAGGAACCGGGAAACGGATTCTTGGGAGGCGCTATACCCGCGCGGAAGCAAATCCGAGAATTGCAGATCGATTTCGAGAGACTGTTGGGTTTTTCGTTTGTTCATAAATCGTAGGTCGATTTCCTGATTAACGATCGCCTGGATTTCATAGTGATTTTCCATTTTCGCTTTGGTCAACATGCGACACAGATTGTCATCTGTCTCCCTGGCCGCAGCCTCGCGGACGGAATTCAGGAACTCGGCTTGGATTTCCCGATCGGTTCGTTCAATAAGTTGTTCCGTGGTCGGTTGATTGGCAGCAACCAGTGAATCGGCTTTGGGTTTGTCAGCAAGTGCCGCAATCGGTGGGAGACTGTCGAACTGTCGGACAATCGATTCGAGGGCCGTTTGAATCATCGCCTCTTCGGATTCGGTGATTCCGAGGGCTGCAAGGTCTTCGTGAAGCAGGATGTCTCCCGCTGTTTTGATGCCGTTGGTCTTCAGTGCCAACCGGGTGTCGGTACTGAGTTGCAGCACGTCAACCGAAACCTGCGACCAATCGTCGGACGGTTTCGCATTCGAGGGTTGGTTTCCAGAATCGGTTGGGCTAGTCGTGTTTGTG
>JANNWZ010000148.1:0-26387 GCA_031409295.1 Mariniblastus sp. | reverse complement strand
GATTTTATCGTTGATTTTTCTGGGTGGCGCGATGGGAAAACTGACTCCGGGCTATTGGTCCGGCGAAGTGCTGTATCAGATTTATTTTGTGGAGCGGGATTTTTGGGCATTTAATTTATTGCGGTCTCGATTCGAACCGGAAACCTTGCGAGAAATCGCCACCTATTACTCACGCATGATTTGCTGCATCGAATTGGCGGGCGCCGGTTTGTGGTTGCTGCCGACGCGCGTTGCCTGCGCGCTCGCGATTGGCGTGTTGATGTCAATCGCCGTGTTTTCCAATACTTACTTATTCTCGGTGATGTGTTGCCTGTTCGGATTGGGAATCGCGGGCTTACATCAACCCGCTTCCGCGGCCTTTTCACAGGCTCAAGCAAAATTCCAATCGAGACCAATATCAAAGTTGATCGCCGAGTGAGTCAACGCACCGACACTAATCCGTTCGACACCAGTTTCGGCAATCGAACGAATCGTCTGAAGATTCACACCGCCGGAAGCCTCGAGCAACATCTGTGGCGCAAGTCGACCGCGCATTTGAACGGCTTGGCGCATCAAAGCCGGAGTCATGTTGTCCAGCAAAATAATGTCGCAGGTGGTTTTCAAGCCGATTTCTAATTGTTCCAGCGTGTCGACTTCGAGTTGGACAATGGTCTGGTTGCCGCGGGGCAATTCTGATTGATTCTCAACAATCCACTGCCGTGTAAGTTCGATTGCTTTGGGAATCGTTGCCTGAGGGTCGCCCAATTGGGAACTAAAAAATGCGAGATGATTGTCTTTGATCATCACCGCATCATACAAACCCATTCGATGATTGTGCCCGCCACCGCACGCGACCGCATATTTTTCCAATCGTCGCCAACCGGGCGTGGTTTTCCGCGTGTCAAAAACCTGGGCCCCTGTTCCGGCGACCGCTGAAACATATTGCCCGGTCAGGCTGCTAATGCCGGACAGTCGGCCAAGGAAGTTCAAACAAGTCCGTTCCATGATCAGTATATCTCGCGCTGGCCCCGCAAACGTCGCAATGGTCTGTTGGGGCTCAATGGTCCCGCCGTCCGCAACCATGACATCGAGTGCGAGCCGATTCGAAAAATGCTGAATCGCCAACTGACAGACCTCGATCCCGCACACAATGCCAGCGGCGCGACTGACCAGCGAGGCTCGGGCAAATGTGTCCGTCGGCACGATGGCGTCCGTCGTGCAATCGATTCCAGTCGCGATATTGGCCGCACCAATATCTTCGGTCAGAGCCAAGGCAATTAATTTCAAACAGTCACTAGTCGTTTCATGATCCAACATGCATCTGCCTCCGGGGAAAAATATCTAATAAACAACGCATGTCGAAAAAATTGACTGCTCTATCCAAAATCAGTGACATACTTTGCACACCGGAATGATCGTGTGCGGGATCGACCAACATTCTGGACTTTGTCAGGCTTCGCCGCAATCAAGGAAGAAGCAACGGTTGCCAGCGATTGTCGACGGCTTGAATAACCAGCAGTGAGGGGTGCCCGACTGAATGAAACAGTTGCTGTGGTGTGATCGGAGCCTCAAACCTTCGGTTGTTGGTTCGTTATTTTCCAAACCAGGCTTTCGTTCACGGTCGATTTCCAAAGACTGCCATCGATTTTCAAGTGAACCAAACCCGGATCGGATGTGTCCCGGAATTGGTTATCCCTATTGGTCCGATTAGTCTCCCGAAATTGGATCTGCTTTTTGCCTCGAACTTGAAGGTATGGACTACAATTTAACGACGTAGCTTGGTAGCATTGGAAAACAGCATTACAACTCGCAAGGTGAGATGCTTCCAATTTGGTCCGGTGAAAACTGAATTCTTCGATGCCGGAAGCCTGCCAAAAAGTAGCGCGATCAAGCCTGTCAAACAAGACTTAATTCCCACGGTAACAATTTTTTGAAAGATTGATTCGGAGAAACGAATTTCATGAGCAAAGCGAAACTGGAATATATTTGGTTGGATGGATACAAACCAACCCAAAGCCTCCGCAGCAAAACCAAGATCGAAAACAATTTCAGTGGAAAACTGAGTGATTGCCCTCAATGGTGTTTTGACGGCAGCTCGACCAAACAGGCCGAAGGACGGTCATCCGACTGTTTGCTGGAACCAGTAGCGATCTTTCCCGACCCCGCTCGCGTGAATGCCTATCTCGTGATGTGCGAGGTCCTCAATCCCGATGGAACTCCCCATGCATCCAACGGCCGAGCGATGATTCAGGACGACGACGATGATTTCTGGTTTGGTTTTGAGCAGGAATATTTCCTGTGGGATACCGAAACGAACTTGCCACCTGGATTTCCAATCGGTGGATATCCTTCGCCCCAAGGGCCTTACTATTGCTCCGTCGGCGCACGCAATGCCCATTGTCGGGATCTGGTCGAAGAGCATTTGGATCTCTGCTTGGAAGCGGGTCTCAATGTGGAAGGCATCAATGCCGAAGTGGCCGCTGGTCAATGGGAGTTCCAGATCTTCTCCAAGGGTGCAAAATCGGCTGGCGACCAAGTCTGGATCGCCCGTTACATGCTCGAACGCTGCGGTGAAAAATATGGCTTGACGATCAACTGGCATCCGAAACCACTTGGACAAACTGATTGGAACGGTTCCGGCATGCACGCGAATTTTTCGAACTCCCTGCTGCGAACATGTGGCCAAAAAGAAGTCTACGACCGCGTCTGCCAAGCGTTCAAGCCTCGCGTCGAGAGCCATATTGCAGTTTATGGTGCAGACAACGATCAACGATTGACGGGGCTGCACGAAACGCAGCGCATCGATCAGTTCAGCTACGGCGTTTCCGATCGCGGTGCGTCGATTCGAATTCCTGTCGCCACCGTTAAAAACAATTGGAAGGGTTGGTTGGAAGATCGTCGCCCGGCATCCAACGCTGATCCCTATAAAGTGGCAGCGGAAATTATCAAGACAGTCAAGACAGTAGCGCTCGAAGGGGCGGCTGTTTAGATGGATTCAAGTCGGTAATTGCCGGCTGACATTTTAGCCCGTTGAGTTTCGGGTTAAAAAGCGGCCGGCTTTTTTGTTGAAATTGTGTTGGAATGGGGCCAGGTTCGAATCACAAGGGGAATTGATGACCTCGACGGCAAAGACTCGCAGTGCTTCCCACGACCTGGATTGGTACGACCTATCGACCGAATTTCGAATTCGCCCGGATACCATCTATCTCAATCATGGCTCGTTTGGCATCCCGTTGAATCGTGTCCGATATGCGCGCCGGAGATTCATCGATCAACTTGACGAAAATCCGATGGACTTTTACTTGCGGCAAATAGAGGGCCTCTCGGCGTCAGCCTGCCAAGCACTGGCGGCGTTTGTCCAGACGGAACCAACGAATCTGATTTTCGCCGATAACGCTACCTTTGCCATGAATGTGGTCGCCGCGAATTTTCCACTAGCCGCCGGCGATGAAGTGTTGCTCTCCGATCATGAGTATGGTCCCGTCTATCGGATTTGGGAGACCCGCTGCCAACGGGTTGGCGCCCGGATGGTAATTGTTTCATTGCCGGAACGCATCGAGGCCATCGAACAAGTGGTGGCAGCACTGTTGGCCGGGGTTACCGAAAAAACGCGTCTATTGGTGGTCAGTCACATCACATCGCCGACTGCCTTGATCCTGCCGATCAAAGAAATCTGCGCCGCGTTTGCGCGTGCGGGTGTTGCGACGTGCATCGACGGTCCACACGCACCCGCTCAAATCGCGCTCGACATTGACGAACTCAACTGCGATTTCTACACTGCCAGTTGCCACAAGTGGTTGTGCGCGACGTTGGGTTCGGGATTTTTGTACGCCCATCCACGTTGGCACGACCGAATCGAGCCGATCATAACCAGTTGGGGACGACTCCCGCCAGCCGTGCCGCAATCCTGGCATGAAAAATTTCTTTGGCAGGGAACTCGAGACCCTAGCTCTTTCCTGGCGATTCCAGTTGCGATCGAATTCCTGAATCAGTTGGGTCTGGAAAAATTCCGCCTCCGCTCGCAATGGTTGGCCGGCTATGCCGAAGCTGCGCTCTGCGAACTATTTCAGACCGAGCCGATTGGCAAGCGCGAACAAGGCTGGTACGGGTCGATGGCACATGTGCCACTACCACCGGGTGACTGGTCGGGTTTGCAGCGCGAGTTATGGGACCAAATTGGCATCGAGGTGATGATCAACCGTTTTGGCGGACGCTGGTTCATCCGAGTCTCGTGCCATCTCTACAACAACCAAACCCAGATCGACACGCTGATCAAGGCGCTGTTTAGGCTTTGCCGACGGGCATGAGTCCACTGACTACATCGCCGATGATCTGACAGGCCAAATCGATATGTGATTTTTCGACGCAACCCAACGGCATCAGGAACCGCACCCGACTGGGGTCGCCGCCGGCCATAAACGACATCAAGCCCGCTTGGTACAAGCCGTCGACGACTTTTTTCGCGGCGTCCGCAGATCCGTCAAACGGGGTGAATGCCACCATTCCACCGACACCGTGTGGGCCGGAAATTGCACCGGGATATTGACTGCCGAGTGATTGCAAACCCGCTGCGAAATGATCGTGCAGCTGTTTGTTTTTTCCCTGGGCTCCAAAATTGCCGCGTTGGATCAAGTCTTGCAAAATCGCTTTGCCCGCCACAATCGAAAACGTGCTGCCGGTAAAAGTCTGGCTGATCAATCCGGCTCGCGGAATGTAGGCGTCGGTAAACAACGTTGCGCAAACCTGCGAAATTTTGCCGATCGTCACGATATCAATGTGTTGATCCAAACCAAAATGTTGAAAGGCATAGGGTCGCGAAGTCCGGCAAAATGTCTGAACTTCGTCGGCGATGACGGCGATTTTGTGTTGTTTAGCGATCTCAATCAGCGCCTGAAAGAAATCCGTCTGGCCGGCGTAATAGCCACCTTCGCCCTGGATCAACTCCAACCACAGTGCCGCATATTTGCCGGGATGGCGGTCGAGATGGTATTTCAAGTGATTGACCGATGAGCGAATGCTTTTTTCAGGATCATCGTGCTTGAAAAATGGGATATAGTCGACGGCGATCGTGTCCGGCATTCCCTCGCGGTACTTCGCTTTGTCAGTCACCTGGGACAATGCCAACGTTCGCCCCGCAAAGCAATGTGAGAACGCCAGGACTCGATTGGCGGGATAGTTTTTTTGAAAGGCCATTTTCAAGGAGTTTTCGTTGGCCATTGCGCCACTGGTACTGAGCAAGCAATGCCGAAGTTCGCTGCCCGATTCACAGGCAGTATCGACCAACAATTTCGTCAATTCGCATGTGTTGGTGTTTTGTTGTAAATTTCCCTGCATGACAGTGTCACTGATCGCGGCTTTCAATCCAGCCTCGATTAACAACGGATGACTGTGTCCATATCCGTGCACGCCAATGCCCGTGATGAGATCCAACTTAACACTGCCGTCGGCTAATTCGACGAACGGACCATTGCCGATGCCGCTGCCTAAAAAGGGAAAATAGAGTTTGCCACCGCGGAGCTCGCCAAATTGTTTCAGCGTCTCTTGATATTCGGCGGTCAGCTCCGGATTGGCGGTGCGGACCGCATTGATTCCTTGTTGATGTTCGGCCACGGCAGCCAAGATTAATTGTTTGGCCTGTTCGAGGCGCGGGTCGTGTTGGAGTCGATCCGCCGCCAGTGGAAGATTTGATCGGTTCATGAAGTTCTCGAGATGGGTTGTATTTTGTTTTGTATCTTAGCTATTTCAACGTAAGTCCAAAAGACAGTCTTTTCGGCCGAATCATCGGCGTTTGCCCAAGGGACGGGATTAATCGCAGCTATTGTTCGTTCGCATAACTGAGCATGATCAAAGCTGCTAGTTTTGCTCGCGTCACCAGACTGGCAGGTAACAGGTACTCGGCCGAACTATGGATGTTTCCACCGCACGGGCCTAACGTGTCAATATTTGGCAATCCCGCCGCTGCAAATTTGTTTCCGTCGCACGCCCCACCAGTGCCTTGCCAACGAACCGGAATGTCCAACATCGCCGCACAGCCTTCGATTCGTTGTTGAAGTTCTTCGACATCGCTGGTATGCGGTTTGGGTGGCGAAGAAAATTCACCAAACATCTCCAGGGAGATCCCGTCGAGTTGATTGAACTCGGCCGTTAACCGAGCCATTTCCGACAATACATAGGATTTTTGCTCCACCGTTTTGACGCGCACATTCACTCGACCAATTGCCAAATCAGGCACGACGTTCAATGGCCCTCCACCAGAAACCCGACCGACGTTCAAAGTCACGTCGGGGTCGATATTCAGGTCTGCAATTGCCGACATCAATCGGGACAAGGCCACAATCGCGTTGCGGCCACTCTCAAAGTCTCGACCCGCATGAGCCGCTCGTCCGCGCACGACGAATGTAAAATTGCCAGAACCCTTCCGCCACGAGACCAAGGTGCCATCTGGCAAACTGGGTTCAAACAACAAACCGAAATCGCTCAGCGGAGCCAATGTTTCAATCATCGGATAACTGCCGAATGAACCGATTTCTTCGTCAGGATTGATCAACACGTCCCACCCGATCTTGCCCGCCAACGGACTTTGCTCGAGCGCTCGCAGAGCGAACAACATGACGGTCAATCCACCTTTGGCGTCGGCAACTCCCGGACCGTTGAGACTTCCATCGGACAGCAAAACACATTTTTGAAATGGATGATCCACCGGATAGACGGTATCCATGTGAATGCACAACAACACTCGCCGGGTCGCCGCGGGCCATTTTCGAATATGGATCATCGAGCCAAGCGGTTGCGAGATCATGATTCCATCGTCGGCGACCGTTTGCATAGGTTGTGTTGGCAAGACCGAAATTTGTCCGCCCAAAACAGAAAACTCTTCGACCAGTTTTTCGCAGACCGCTGCCAAGCCCGCCAGATTAAACGTGCCGGAGTTCTGATTGCAAAGTTCTTCAACCAATGCGAGCATCGCCGGTTGTTGAGTGGTCAGCCAATCAAGTTGAGAAAGCAAATGGTCCATGTAAATTTCGTGGGTGGAAGTCCAAACGCATGGGGTCCAACCACCTAGTCCTGTTTGGCTGCCTGGTATTGTTTTAAGTAAGTTTCCAAATCGATTTGCCAGATGGGCTGTTTAATTGACTCACTGGTCACGATCAAGGATTTTGAGTCGGCGGTGAAAGCGATAGCTTCGCCCTGACGTTGTAGCGGCATTGGGACCGAAATCGGTTCCGATTGAGAAACAGTCTCGCGCCAATTCTTGCCCGCCAATTTTTCATACAGGTGTGCACTCAAGTAATTGCGAATGACCAACCGTTCACCGTTGGGTGAAAACTCCATCCCGGTGACATTGCGGATTGGGAATTCACCAATTCGTAGTGCCTTGCCTTGTTTTGGTTTACCCGGCTCGGTTGCCGACAGGTATTCCGCCAAGGGCAGGATGAAAATTCCCGGTGCCTGTTTTTGTTTACTCTCGTAATAGACTTTCTCGATCAACCAGACTTCATTGGTTAACGGGTCCACGGCGACGGCTTCGCAGTTGCGTGGTCCCCCATCGTATACAAAATCGATTCGGTTGGCGGTCAACGTAAATTTCTTAACTTCTTCCGCAGGCTCGAATTGAGTTTCCGGGAAAAAGTACAATTGACAACTGGCCCGTTGAATTGAATTGTCGCCGACGTCGGCGACCAGCAAATGCGGAATGTCATTGAGTTTGAAGGCGGAGATTGCTTCCCAATCCTGGTTGCGCGCCGACTCCACGGTCAACTCCACTTGGCACAGTAATTTGCCAGACTCGTGAACGCCAAACAATTCTGCTGTCTGTCCAGAATCATTGATCGTCCACAGCAAATTGGGACGTACGAGTGAGACCACGACTCCGCTGCTTTCCGAAATCAACCTGGACTCCATCACCCCCAGTTTGCGAAAAATGGAGGAAGTTTCGTCGGCTGGCTCCGGCGATTGAAAGTACGAGGCATGCGTCCACACATAGACGACCCCGAGGATGATCAGTGTCCAGCGAAACCAGCTCGAAAACAGAACATTCATGGAAGTGAAGGGTGAAACAGGTTCATTCAAAAAATTGACGGAACGACTATCATAGCGAATCAGCAATCCGATTTCAGTAAGGCAACATGTATTCGTTCCGGTTTCCCGCAACAGGTAGTTCCCATTAACCTCAACGACGACGCCCGTAAAATTTGGTCCGCCGGAGTCGCCGCCGTCAACGCGGAAAATCGAGTTCGCGAGTTTGTCTCGGTTACGCCCACAGAACTCCGTTTCGGGGAAATTGGCATCTCCCATGCTGAGTATCAAAATCTCATCGTTGTGGGCGCTGGTAAGGCCGGTGGAGCGATGGCAGCAGGATTGGAACAAGTGTTGGGTGATGATTATCTGCGACAAAAGAAAGTCTCTGGATTGATCAATGTACCGGACGACAAAGTAGTCCAGTTGAAAAGGATCCAGCTCGTCGGGTGTCGGCCGGCTGGAATCAATCTCCCGACCGACCGAGTGTTGGCCTCGACGGAGAAAATTATCAAGTTGCTTGCCGGTTGTGATCCTCAGGACCTCTGTATTTTCTTGATTGCGGGGGGTGGATCGGCGTTGCTGGAGAAACCGCTGCCACCGATCACGTTGGCCGAGTTTCAGTGGGTGACGCAACTTCTCAGCCATCGCGGAGCGGCGATTGAGGAACTGAACGCGGTCAGGCGCAGGATCAGTGCCGTGAAAGGTGGTGGCTTGGCGAGGTTGGCAAACTGCCGGCGCATGATGACCTTGCTGATTTCCGATGTGCTTGGTGATCCATTGAAGGTAATCGCGTCGGGGCCGACGGTGATCGAGAAACAGCCCTTGGATTCAAGGACAATCAATGAACTGGCGCTGTCCGTATTGAGAAAGTTTGATCCAGATTTGTCAGCCGTCCCAACTTCGGTAATTGAGACACTGAAGAATCGTGCGGCGGACCTTGTCGCGAATTCCTCAGCGATCGACACGCAGGTTGAGCACTTCATCATCGGCAACAATCAGATGGCGGTCGCCGCGGCGCGACATTGCGCCATCGAGCTTGGATTCGATTGTGAGCACGAAACAGATTTCTCAGCGGATTCTGCCGAAGTTGTTGCGCGGCGATTGGTGAACTGGCTGAGAAATCAACAACATGGCGACGCGCGTCAGGCCAGGCGTTGTCTGATTTCGGGTGGCGAACCGACGATGCAGCTTTCGCAGAATCCAGGCAGTGGCGGGCGCAACCAACATCTGGTGTTAACCGCGATGGCAGAAATGTTGATGGATGAGCCGACCACCGGGTGTCGTTTTTGCCTTTTGTCCGGTGGCACGGATGGCGAAGATGGCAACGTGCCGGTCGCCGGTGCGCTGTTCGGCGAAAAAAACATTTATTTACTTCGCGCGCTCGACCACGCCAGCTGGCAGAGCCAATTTGCTCAGCATTTGAACCGCCATGACAGTCATCCCCTGTTGAACGAATTAGGTTGCCTGTTGAAAACGGCACCGACAGGCACCAATGTTTGCGACATGCGAGTTGTGCTCTGGGAACGAATTGCACAGCCTTAGTTCTGTTGGCCTCTAACAACGTCATCCCGTGAGTCGCGGGGAACCTCCCTTGGCGGCTGATAACGCGGTCAATTCACACCCTAAACAATCCACTCATGGGGAGTTGTGCTTTACCATAACTCAATCGGCTGTTACTCTATTTCGTTTGCAAAATACCGAAAATCAATACCTCTCACTTTATCGACTCAAGATCGGACTGGACTCAGAAGCATGGCAACGAAATACGTGTACTTTTTCGGCGGTGGAAAAAAAATGACCGACGGTGATCGCTCGATGCGTCAATTGTTGGGTGGCAAAGGTGCGAATCTGGCCGAGATGTCCAACGCTGGCGTACCCGTCCCGCCGGGTTTCACGGTCTCGACCGAGGCCTGTGCGCATTTCGAAAAACAGGGCAAGTATCCCGCCGAGATGTTACCTCAAATCAAAGCCGAACTGGCCAAACTGGAAAAACTCGAAGGAAAAAAACTGGGCGACGCCAAGAACCCGTTGCTCGTTTCGGTTCGCTCGGGTGCGGCTCAATCGATGCCCGGTATGATGGATACCGTGTTGAATTTGGGCATGAACGACAAATCAGTCCTCGGTTTTATTGAAAAAACTGGCAACCCGCGCGCAGGTTGGGATTGTTATCGCCGCTTTATCGATATGTTCGGCGACGTGGTGATGGGCCCGAGTTCGACCTTGACTCACCATCATTTCGAAGAAGCAATTGAGGCCTCGAAGAAAAAATACCGGGCTGCCAATGACACGGACCTGACAGCGGATCAACTCCGGGAATTGGTAGGCGAATACAAAGCAATTTACAAAAAACATGTCGGCGAAGAATTTCCGCAAGACCCCATGAAGCAGTTGGAATATTCCGTTAACGCGGTGTTCAAGTCCTGGCAATCGGAGCGCGCCGTTAAGTATTTGATGCTCAACAAAATCACCGGATTGATCGGCACCGCCGTCAACGTGCAAGCAATGGTGTTCGGCAACATGGGCAACGACTGTGCCACCGGGGTGGCGTTCACGCGCGACGGTTCGACGGGGGAAGCGAAACCGATGGGCGAATATTTGATCGACGCGCAAGGCGAAGATGTGGTCGCGGGCATTCGGACTCCCAAGAACTTGAACGACTTGGAAAAGGAACTCGACAAAG
This sequence comes from Mariniblastus sp., assembly GCA_031409295.1. Lineage (GTDB taxonomy): Bacteria > Planctomycetota > Planctomycetia > Pirellulales > Pirellulaceae > Mariniblastus. The sequence continues at coordinate 15,709 of JANNWZ010000148.1, read as the reverse complement.
GACTGGTCAAGGCCGGCCACGAGTTGTTCAAAACAATGGCGATGTTGGAGAAACACTATAAGTATCCGCAAGACGTTGAGTTCACCATCGAAAAGGGCAAGTTGTACATGTTGCAGACTCGTAGCGCAAAACGAGTCGGAATCGCTGGTATTCGTTGGGCCGTCGAAATGGCGACCGGCGTTGATGTGATCACCGGTGCCAAACAACCAAAATTGCTCGACGCCAAAGCCGCTTTGAAAACGGTCACCGGCAGCGACCTCGAGCAACTGTTGTTTCCCATTTTTGATTCCAAAGTGGAAGCAACGAAAACTGCAATCGCGACCGGTTTGCCAGCCGGTCCTGGTGCCGCTTCAGGCGAAATCGTATTGAATTCTGCCAAAGCGGAAGAGTTGAAGAAAAAGCATCCCAATAAGAACCTGATTCTGGTTCGCCATGAAACCTCTCCCGAAGATGTCGGTGGAATGCATGCGGCCGCGGGAATCTTGACCAGCACCGGGGGAATGACCTCGCATGCGGCAGTGGTCGCGCGCGGTTGGGGGAAGTGTTGCATTTGCGGGGCGGGAGAATTGAGAATCGATTACAAAAACGGCATCGTTTCCGTCGGCGACAAGAAATACAAAGAGGGGGATGTGATTTCCCTCAATGGCTCGACCGGCAATGTTTATGAAGGCGCGATCGCGACGGAGTCATCGCCAGTAGTAGCCGCATTGGTGGACGGAAAAAAAGCCGCCCAGAACCATTGGATCTTCAAGATGTATCAGACCATTTCTGAATGGTCGGACAAATACCGCAAGATCAAGGTTCGCACCAATGCCGACTCCCCCGCGGATGCAATCGCGGCCATCGCGTTCGGAGCCGAGGGAATTGGGCTTTGTCGAACCGAGCACATGTTCTTCGAGGGTGAGCGGATTACCGACGTACGACGATTCATTTTGGCCGAGACCGAAAAAGATCGGAGCGCAGCGATCAAACGACTCTTGCCGCACCAACGCAAAGATTTCGAAGGGATCTTCAAAGCGATGGACGGCAAACCGGTCACGATTCGTCTCTTGGATCCGCCACTGCATGAATTCCTGCCGCACACCGAAGCGGAGATGACCAAAATGGCCACGGAGATCGGTGTGCCGTTGTCGAAAATTCAGGAGCGCGTCAAAGCCCTGCACGAATTCAATCCGATGCTGGGCCACCGTGGCTGCCGACTAAGCATCACCTTCCCAGTGCTGTGCGAGATGCAAACTCAAGCGATTATTGAAGCGGCCGTTAAAGTCGCTGCCAAGGGCGGCAAAGTGCTGCCGGAAATCATGATTCCCTTGATTGGCACCAAAGCTGAGTTGGATTTCCTCGAAAAAATCGTCCGTCGCGTGGCCGATGAAATCATCGCGAAAGAAAAATCGAAAATCAAATACCTGGTCGGCACCATGATCGAGATTCCGCGAGCCGCTTTGACTGCGGACAAAATCGCGGAGTCGGCAGAATTCTTCAGCTTTGGTACCAACGATTTGACGCAGATGACTTTCGGTTTCAGCCGCGACGATATCGGCACGTTTTTGCCGGAGTACATCGAAGCGAAAATTCTGGACGTTGATCCGTTTCAACAGATCGACGAATCAGGGGTTGGTCAATTGATTGAAATGGCAGTCAAAAAAGGACGCCAGACGCGGCCCAATTTGAAATGCGGGATTTGCGGCGAACATGGCGGTGATCCGAATTCAGTCAAATTCTGTGTGCGCACGGGACTCGATTACGTCAGTTGTTCACCCTATCGTGTGCCGATCGCCCGGTTGGCCGCGGCACAGGCTGCGATCGACGCGTAGATTGAACTGATCTTTCAAGAAGTCGGACATTGAACGGACTGTGTGGTTGTTTGGTCCAGTTGCACGGGCCAGGAACGACACCCGCGAAAACAGAACGGGCTTTCGAGCCCGTTTTTTTATACAATAGAATTTCGGGATCGCCCGCCGCTTTGAGCGACGACAATCGGCGGTCACGTTCGAAAAATCTCAACCTTTTGTTGCCAAGGAAAATACGATGTCACCTGAAGTACTCGCTCTAGAAAACGAAGCCGATCGACTCAAAAGCGCCGGCGATTTCGCTGGCGCGATCGAAAAATTGGCCGCCGCGTTGGCGTTAGATGAGACGTTTGTCCGGGCGCATTTGGCGATTTCCGTGTTGTATCATAAGACGGGAAACTACGAGCAATCGGTGTCGCACGCAGAGCGCGCCGTGGAACTAGAACCTGGCGATGCATTCAACGTGGCCGCCCTCAGCGTGACCTATCAACGCGCCTTTGAGGGGACTCGCGATCCAATTTACATTCAAAAAGCAGAAACAGCACAAGGGCGTGGTCGCCAATATTAGTCGGACGACATCCCCAACATCAATCTACCGCGATGGCTGTTGCGGTCATCCACTTTGACCGCAACGGATCGGCTCTTCCATGGCGATCCCTCTGGTGCGTTGTGACGAAATGGATTTCGGATCAGCCGGAATGCGCTAGCGTCCGGTTTTTTGTGACTTTGTGACAGCATGGATTTCGGATTAGCCGGAACGCGCTAGCGTCCGGTTACTATCGCCGTGAGTTGCGGACGGTGCACTTTTTTGAGAGCATGATGGCTCGGCATGACTGTAGCACTGCCATCGTTGACCAATTGAAGGAGACCTGTCTGTGCCTGAAGTTCTTGCAGCTACCTATGTGCTGGCCGTTAACGATCTCCACGAATCCAAAAAATTCTACGTGGAGAAACTTGGATTTGCTGAAGACCTGAGCGTCGACGGATGGTCATTCCTAAGTCGGGGAGCATGCAAACTCCGGATTGGAGATTGTCCCGGTATCACGCCAATGTCGGATGCTCCGGATCACTCCTGGTTTGCCTACCTGCATGTTCAAGACGCCAAGCAACTTTACGAGGAGATCGTCAAGAATGGCGTCGAGGTTTGGCATAGGCTGGGCGATCGACCCTGGGGAATGCGAGAGTTTGCCATTGTCACGCCCGACGGACATCGAATTGTCTTTGGTGAAAAACTATCCGACTGACATGCATGTTGATCTCGAAGAATTTGCTGCGACCGGAGTCCTTGGGCCCTTCAGCTCCGACTCGTCTCGTCGCGAGATTGAGACGTTGCTCGGTGCGGCGGATGAGGGTGGCTACCCAGAGTTCGCATCCTATGGGCATTTGGTGTTTGATTTGGGCGGCGGGATTGGCCCGCCGTGCAGAATTCAAATCGCTTTTCCTCATTCGGCCCATATGAGGCCGGCAAATCCCGCTTGGAGAGATTGGAAACCACCGACTTGCTTTATGATTTGGCCTGATCGCCGCTTGAAATGGACTCTGGGATTTTTCGTTCCTGGGCGAACGATTGACGAGGCGATCGTATCACTCGATGAGTTCTATGAGTCCGAGATGATTTCTGCGTCGAATGGGCTTCGCATTTTACACAACTCGAAGTCAGGGGTAGACTTGGTGTTTGAATACGACTCAACTGCAAATCGCGTGACACTGGCATTTATGGTTGCGCACCCGAAGTCGAATCTCAAATAACGTTCCATGGGCGTGCGACAAATTGCCAGATACGCGCTCCAATGCCGATCAGTAGGCCGACAGGATTGTCTAGAATCGCTTCGGCAGTTGAAATAGCGGCACCTCGTAACCAACGGAACGAACTGAGTAGCGTTCATCCTCAATGCGCTGGATAGGAACGGTCGAGGACTGATTCGTTTGAATCGGTTTCGGCGGACGCGTCTGTACTGGCGGAAGCGAAAACTTGGGGCGGTATGCCTCAGGTGATCCGGGGGAATTATTCGGCCCCAATCCCGACGGCTTACTGTTGGGTGAACTCGCCGGCCGGTAGGACATTGGTTGTGGCAGAGCGGTCGGGGCCGTCAACGCTGGAGAGGCATTTCCACTTGCGATCCCGTTGCTGGCTCTCTCGTAAGTCAAACCAGCAACTTCAATGAATTTCTGTCGGACGTCATCATCAATATTCAAACGGGTCCCCATCTGTTGAACCCCTGGGCCATTGGTCGCGGTGGTTTCATTCAGCCGCTGTACGAACTTGAGTGATTCAATAAAATTTTGGTCAGCGGTCGGGCCAACGATGGGCTGGATTGTTTTGGCGACTAACCCCAGCGTAGCATTGTCGACTTTGAGAAACACATCCATTTGGTTGGTAACCTGGGATTGGCCCTGTGCATCAGTCGCATAGTCGCTGCGCAGAATCAACACGCAACGGCCGGTCAGTTTCTTGTGAATCACGGGGCCTTCATAGGTTCCGGTTCCATAAAAAATGTGCAAATTTTCATTGCCATAAATCAACTCGAGTGTGCTAAGCGTACCCGCGCCATCGTCAGTTTCGAGTGTGAACGGACCCGTTCGTTTTGTTTTCATCTGGGTGACGCCCATGATTTGCCAAATGTTGACAATCACTTCCGGATATCGAGTGAGGAAGCGAAAATAATCCGGGTCGGCGACAATCGAGTTTACAGGCAACCGCCGATACAAACTGGGCTTTTGAAGAATGTCCGCGATCTTGTCGCGGGTGACCTGGTTCAGTAGTTGATACGGAACAAGTTGCAACGCGTCATTGCGAAACTGCCGACTACTGGAGCCGGAAACGTCGTTGTCGCCGCGCGCTGTCGAAATCGGACAAGTCCACCAGGCAATGCAACTGAGCCCGATTGCTGCGCGCAAACAAACGCCAAGCAATCTCGCGGAGGATCGGTTTTGCATAGCGTTTCCGTACCAAACTGGACAATCGTCCTAGAGAACGGCCCATTTACAAAGTGAGCCGTACCGTTGTAATCGGCTGGATCGTTACGATACAACAGGCAAAAAGGGTCGGCTGGGTTGCAATTCTCCGGTTTGGCGGCTAGATCTTACTCAGCTTTCGTAGCTTGATGGCAAATGCTGGCAATTACAGCTTGGATTGAACAATCACCATTTCGTGGGTTTGCAATTCTGAGGGGTGTTGGGCGGATGGTGGTCCCGGAAACGGGTGAGCCAAGTTGACGGGAATCTCCACTGGCTGCGTGCAAAAAACTACTTTCAAACTACAATTTGATTGTGAGTTCGAAAAAATAATTGGAGTTTCGTAATGCCTGCGATTGTTGCGTGTCCAAAATGCAAAGCCCGATATCAGCTTCCCGATGGCGTTTTGGGTAAAGCGATCAAGTGCAAGTCTTGTGGGACCGCCTTTCAAACTAAGGCGACGGCCGCAGTGGTCGCTCCGAGTGTCGCGAATGAAAAGGCGGCTAGTTCGGCCAGCGCTTCGGCAGGTCGGCAGTCCGCGGCGAATGAGCTGGCTCGTTTTGGAATTGACGGTCCGCTTCATCGTCAGCCAGACGTGTTTGCTGGCGCGACTCCAATGCCGCGGCAAGCTCCTGATTTTCTGGGTAACCATGCTTCGGAGCCGGGCTTTGGCGAAGTCGAAAAAACGAGACGAGCCAAACCAATTGTGGTTGAAGATAAGTCGAAAGCCCACCAAGCGGAGTTTTTGACCAATCCAGCGTTACGGCTGGACGAAAATAAGAAACGGGTTTCCGAGGGTGGCAAGAAAACGAAAGTCGCGCCGTTCTATCAGCAAGTCTGGTTTATTGTTTCAACCGTTTTTCCATTGCTGTTGGCCTTGATTTTATTGGTCACCTATTTCTCGCCGACCTTCGGCGGATATTTGTTATCCGGCTATTTTGGAATTCTCTGTTTGACAGGAGGACTGATTGGACTTTGGAATTTGATCAATTGTCTGCTTTCGGCCGACGAAACATTGGAAATCGTCCTCTTGATATTGGTACCGTTTTACATTGTTTACTTTTGCGTCAAACATTGGTCCCAAGTCTGGCAATCGACCATCGCGAACTTGGCGGTATCGTTTATTGTCGTGCCCGTTACCGTCCTTATGGTGGTGCTGTATGTCTTGATCGCTGACATACTTCCAAATATACCTGGATTTCATTCGAGCGACGAATCAGCTGGTGACGAAATTGGGGTCACCCAACCGATTGATTACTTAAACACTCCGTCGTTGAATTCCTGATTGAATTCAATAATAAGCACTGTTTCAACGAGACGTGTCGTCGCCGGCGCATGCATTGGGGTTTGGCATGTGCGAAGAATTCTTGGGTCGGTAACCGATCGGCGAAACCCTATCTAACTCGAATTCTTTGCGCGACACAGCGACGTAATTCAGCCCGATCGCGATCTGTTCTCCCTCGACGATTCGATTCCCTTCTGCGTCCAACCGCGCATTCATGGTCGCTTTTTTGCCGCTATGGCAAATGGTTTTGACTTCGCCAAGTACATCGGCCCAGGCGAGCAGATACTTGCTTCCGTCAAAGGGCTCGCCGCGAAAATCGGTTCGCAGGCCGTAACACAACACGGGTATTCCCAGCCGATCACAAACCAGCGTCAGTTGTAAGACCTGAGCGGGTGTGAGAAATTGGGCTTCATCCATAAACACACAACTAACGGGATTGGTCGCATGTTCGCGGCTAATGTGTTCGAATAAGTCAAATTCAAAATCGAAGTCCAAAGACGGTCGCTGCAAGCCGATTCGGGACTTTATCATGCCCACTCCGGCTCGATTATCGATGCGCGGCGAGAACAGCAAAACCCGCATCCCGCGTTCTTCGTAGTTATGAGCCGCCTGCAACAACGTCGTGCTCTTGCCGGCATTCATGGCCGAATAGTAGAAATAGAGTTTGGCCATCGCAGAAGATGATTACCCGAACCAACCTTTTTTGGTGAACCCTTTGATTGCGGCGGCTTCATCCTTGTCGATCTTGAACACTTTGCCAAGTTTCATTAACGAGAATACTTCCTCGACGTTGTCGTTAATATTGCACAGTCGCAAATCGACTTCCGCCGTCGTACACTTTTTCCCGAACAACACCAATTTGCCAATCATCGCCGATGACATAAAACTGACGTTTTGGAAATTCAAGATGATTTTCTTGTTTTCCGAACTGCTAACTAATTCCGACAGTTCTGTGCCGAGGGCACTGATCCTTGATTCATCAATGATTCTTACGTCCTGGAAATAGGCGACCAGGATATCCCCTTCGGCGCGTTTGATCAGTGTAGTCACGTTTTCAATACCTCTTTACATTGTTGCTTGGGTGGGAAGCGACGAAACAAAAGCCGGGGTGATGCATTTCCCCAAAAAGTTGAATTCAATAATCGCCCTTGTGTTACACCGGATTGTAAACAACTGGTCAGGAATGTAAAGCAATAACCGATGAGACTACTACTTTTCGAATGGATGACAGGAGGGGGAGGCTGGTTTGATGGCGGGGCGTCCGATTCCAGTTGTCCGATGCAGGCTCAAGGACAGGAAATGCTGCTCGCGGTTATTGGCGATTTAAGTTCGGCGGATATTGAGTTGACTGTACCGGTCGATTCGCGACTGTCTGTTTTCAACAGGATTGACAAAATAGCCTTGCCCGTCTCTTCCGCCGACTCGCTACGCGTCATTTTGGCGGAGCAGGCGTCGATGGCGGACGCGATCATTTTGATTGCACCGGAATGCGGCGGATGTCTTTCGATGTGTTGCGAATGGCTGGAGCCGTTTCAGGCGAAATTTCTCAGTCCCCGGCGCGGGTTTGTCGAGCTCACGGCGAACAAGCAACAGACGGCGGAATGGCTGACCGCCCGAGGTGTGTTGGTGCCCAATGGGCGACTATTAAGTGAGTTGGATTCACTGCAGCGAATGCAAAATTTCCGTTTTCCTGTGGTGGTCAAGCCCGTCGATGGAGCGGGCAGCGATCAAATTCAAGTAGTTGAGGATTTTGGGTCTTTAAGCTGGCCGGAAAATCCTCAAAATTTTCGCGTCGAGTCCTTTGTTCGTGGGACGGCGGTCAGTGTGTCAGTTTTATGCGGTGGCAATAATTTTGAGTTATTGCCTCCAACCGGCCAGGTCTTTGATTCGCAACCGATAGGGAACTATGTCGGTACGCTGTATCCCCTGCCCGGACAGCTGGCTACGCGGGCAACTGCGTTGGCTGCGAAAACGATGTCGGTGTTGCCCTTGACGCGCGGGTACATTGGAATCGATATGATCCTTAGTTCCGAAAATTCAACACTGGATTGCGTCGTTGAGGTCAATCCACGGCTGACGATGTCCTATGTCAAACTGCGCAAAATTTGTGACTTCAATTTGGGAATGCGGATGATTGAGATCGCGAAACGAGGTCTTCTACCGCAGCATGTGTAAGGATTGGCCTCCCCAACCTGGACAATGAGCATCTGTTTTTCCGCCCCACTTCAGCGAAGACTTCAACTCCTATTGTGTGACCTTGATCGCCAGTTCTTTGATCCCTTTGAGATCCAGTTTTCCGGTTCCCAAAATTGGTAATTGGTCGACCAGGAAAAACGAATCGGCCGCTGGGATGAACAGGTTAGGTAGCCCGGCCTCTTTCAAGGCTGCTTGCATTTGATCCACCGAATGATTTCTGGTTGTGTACAACACGACCAGTCGTTCGCCTTTCTTTTCATCGGCGACTGCGGTAACGGCGACGGACAAATGATCATCAGAATCATCGTTTGGAGTTTGGTCGAGCAGCGCCGAGAGAATTTCTTCGATCTTCAAATGCGGGACCATCTCGCCACCGATTTTCGAAAACCGGCTCATTCGGCCTGTGATTTTGATGAAACCGTCTTCATCCAGCAATGCCACATCGCCCGTTTTGTACCAGCCATCGACCAACACGTCAGCTGTTTCCTTTGGAAGATCGAGGTAGCCCTTCATGACATTCGGTCCCTTGATCCAAAGCATGCCGGGCTGGTGTGGGCCGAGTTCGGCGCCAGTTTCCAAATCGGTCACTTTGGCCGCCACATGGGGGATCGGTCGGCCGACGGTACCCTCTTTGCAATCGATCTGAAACTTGCCGCCAAATTGCCGCGATGGAGGAATGTTCACGGCGGTAATGGGAGACAGTTCGGTCGTCCCATAGCCTTCTACGGGTCGCACACCGAATTTTTGTTCAAACTCATCGCACAATTCAGTCGGCAAACGTTCGGCACCGGCAACGACTGTACTCAACGTTTTGAACTGTTCGGGTGTACAGCGTCGAGCGTACGAGCGGAGAAACGTGGGGGTGGCGACGATGACGGTTCCGGAAAACTTCTCGACCAATTTGCCGATAACTTTAGCATCGAGCGGGCTGAAATGATAAACCCCGCGCAAATTACACGCCATCGGTGCCCAGAGCGTCGCAGTGTAACCCATTGAATGAAAAAACGGCAGGATGCCGACCATCGTATCCTCGGGAACAAAGGTCGCGACCTGATTGATCGCTTGGACATTGGTCATGATGTTCCGCTGGGTCAGCATGACACCCTTGGGTACGCCGGTCGAACCCGAGGTAAATACGATCGTCATCAAATCGTTGGGTTTGAGCCGATTCAATCCGAGAATTCGAGACAACACACTGGCTGGCGTGGCGAAACTTTGCGCTGCGGCAATTCCCTTGTCGAAACTGGTGACTTTTTCTTTCAAGTCGTCCAGATAGACGACTTCGCAATCCATTGCGAAATCAAATTTTTCCATCACCTTGCGTGTTGTCAGCACATGTTTAATTCCTGCTTTTTTAATACAGTAATTAACTAATTCCGGCGATAGCGAGTAATTCAAATTAATGGCTACACGTTTGTCGAGCGCCAGTGCCAAGTTGACGATTGCTCCGCCGACAGAGGGTGGGATCAAAATGCCGATGTTGGTTTCGGACGAATGCAAAACGTGTTTGCGCAATAACTTTCGCAACACGAGACTGCGGGTCAGCAGCGAGCCACCAGTTTCTTCCTGATTGGTTGAGTCACCGATTTTCGATTTGAATTTCTTCCGTTTGCAACTCTTGATAAATGCGGCGGCGGGAGAAACAAACTTTCCAGCCGAATTTTCCGCTGCTTCTGCACTCAATCGTTGGACTGCCTGTTGCAAATTAAACATGGAATCAAACTTGTCGATCGGTTTGCCAATATGGACCGACAGCGGGCGACGAATGGCATCGGGCCATTTCCAAAAGGCTTTGCCACCCGAATAACTAAACAGACTGCCATAGGTTTCCGCGAAATAGACGGGGATAATCGGTACGGGATTTTTCGGGTCGATCATTTTTGACAGGCCAGGCTTGAAGGTCCGGACTTGACCCGTTCGCGAAATCCCACCTTCCGGAAAAATCCCAAGCAACTCGCCACTGTTCAACGTCTCCTGTGCTTTCCGCAATCCCTGTTTAATAGATTTCGGGCCACCGGCGATCAAAATCACGCCACAAAAATCCGCCCATTTCCGCATGAAGAAACTGGAAAAATTTCCCGCCCAGGCAATGGTGTGGGGAATTCGCGGAACCAGCGCCAACATGATCGCTCCATCGAGCCAGGACTGGTGGTTGGCAATCACAACACCTCCTCCCTGATGCGGAATATTTTCACGCCCGTTTATTTTCACACGATACAGCAACCGGAATATCAACAAAAAAACCAGCCGCAACATCGGCTTCGCCAATCGATAAACGGCAAATGCCAATACTGGCAACGTGAGCAAAGCCATGGATAGAAAAACCTGTCTCGAGGTAAACAGTGGTAATTTGCCGGCTTGCAACGTCCCTTTCTTGATCAATCGCGCTTCCCCGGGAAAGACACCGTTGGAGTCGGCGGGATATTCATTCAAGTAGGCATTGAATAAAATGGATTTTTCTTGTTCGCGACGATTTTTCGCATCGAGATACGCCAATTCCGTAACCACAACCGGACGCATTGCCGGATCGACTCGATCAGCGAATGTTTTGATCCTAGGCGGCAAATCAACCCAGTCGGGTTGCGCGACGTACTCGGACAGTAGCTGTTGGAGTTCCAATTTTTGTTCTGCGTTCAAACTCGCGGAGGTAATCGAGGCGGGCAAATTCGCCAAAGATCCGTCAAATCTGGGAGCTCGCATCACACCCAATAAACCAAACATTACCAGAATTCCGCTAAATGCCAGGCAATTGGTCGCCGCCAGAATGGAACCGCGTTTTTCGATCGGGCTGTTATGTTGCAAGTACGAGGATAATGGCACGTCAAAAATTCCCGCTCCCATTCCCAATCCGAACAACATTGTGCAACTCACAATCATGCGCCAGTCGAACAGTCGGTTGCAAATAAAATCGGCGGGCGCGATCGCCAACAGCAGTGCGAACACGGCAATCCCCAAGGCTCCCCAGGGAACCAATCCCAATTCAATCCGGCCGGCCGAAATCAGTCCGGCGAGTACACTACCCAAACCGATTCCGATGGTCACGCCGATCAACAACGGAGTCCGATCAGACTCAATGAGTCCGCCACTTTCATCCGCAAAGAAGTCAATATTTAATTGTGCGAAAGCGGCAATTGACCAAAAAAATGCCACCCCCAACGCAACACGAGTCAGTTTCCCAGCGCGAAATAGATTCCATAGGTCGACTAGTGTTTCCCCGATCAGGGTTACGGGAAATTTGGCGTGTCTGTTCGCAGCGGGCAACGATTTTACGAATAGGCTAAAGACTGTGCCAATAATCGCAATCCCAACCAGGACCACACCGGCAACCCACAAATTTTGTTGGCCGCGGGCCGTTACATCGGACAACCAGCCTCCCAGCGCCATGCCGATTACGGTCGCCGACAGGGTCGCCAGGTTGAAAACGCCATTCCCGGCGGCAATCGTACTTTCATCCAGCAATTCAGGAATCGTACCGACCTTGGCGGGGGCGAACAAGGCACTCTGCAATCCCATAAAAAATACAGACGCCAACAACAAGTAAAAACATGGATCCACGCCATTGATCGGATCGGGTTTGCGCAATAGCAACACGGCCAAAACACCAACCACCATAATGACGATCTCGGCGAACTTGCAGACGATAATGACATGACTCTTGCGATAACGATCCGCCAACCAGCCCGCTACGGAGGCGAACAGGATATACGGCAGGATAAAAAATGAAGAACCAACGACGACGAGAGTTCCCATGTTCTCGGGTGTGAATTGATCTTTGCCGACACCAATCACAAACCAGCGAAATACGTTGTCGTTGATCGCGGTCAGCCATTGGGTCCATAACAATCCCTGAAAACTGGGAGACCAGATGCCGGTATGCAACGAGTCATGATCGTGTGAATGGTCAGCAGTCGAATTCATCGTGAACCCAATTATTAGTCTAGAAAACTGTGGAGCAGTCGACCTGGAAATTTAGCCGGCCCTACAGGATAACCGGATCTGCAAAAATAATCGTTACCCTGATTATAAAAGTAGGTTGTTTAACTCCACCTGAGGTGCAACCGGAACGCCCGACGTTCCAGGCCGGTCCGTTTCCAAATGGCCGACCGCGACCGCTGCGGCAGACCGATTCCTACAACCCACATTGTCCCGCAATCAGCCGCACAACTGGACTGAATTCGAATACCAATATTCAAGCCGCGGCTAGCAACCGTTCGATACCGAAGGAGTTGTTTGCCTGTGCGTGATTAAGGAAAGGAGTTCTGGTCGCGGCAATCGAACGTGTCAAATTAATCGATTTTGATTCGGGAAATTAACGTATGCGACGAACCTCCACAATGACCTTGGGTTTTGTTCTGATTCTCATTGGGATTCAACTGAACCTCGTTCAAGGCTATGAACTAACGCCACGATTTTCGAATTTTCTATCGGAAAATGGCGGCAGTGTGCTGAACCAGCCCAATTCCAAATTCGCACCAAACAATCAGGCCTTCAATTCTCCTTATTATCAAGCCTCATTTCCGAGCTCGACCTATACTCAAACGGCCACCCAATTCGGTCCTGTCAATTTGCGCACAATCAACACGCCGGGTTGGTTGTGCTGGCCAGTGCTGTTTTTCGGGGCCGTGGTGTTCCTGCATGGATTCGCCAAACAAACCTGAATTTTCATTGGTTGACACTCAAAAATTGTTTCGCTCGTTCCCGTTTCGTTTTAAAAACTCAACCGGTTTGGTTCAATCGATGAACCTGAAATGCCGATCAATACTGCAGAGAAATAAACTGTAATGTACCGCCACGATGGGTTATTCAATCGCGACTGCCGCGATTGACGAAATCGAATCCGAGACGAATTCCCGCGAATCGGACAGGAACACTACGGGCCAAAAAACACTAGACCAAAGCGTAAACGAATGTGATTCTGGTTGATCATTCGAGAACGCCAAGGCTAGTGTTTTTTTTTGATTTGTCCCAAAATTGGGCCCGCCGTCCGCCTCGGTTCCCTCCGACAGGCTGCCAATTCCTCGCCCGGAATAAAATTCTCCTTCAATAAATTGACTTACCCACCCTTGGGTGGTTCTAATACAGTCGGTCGCGAGTTTCTCGTGGTGACTCGAGACAGGCAGGCTACAATTTAACGCTGGTTTAGATTTGCTATGGGAAATTATGAGTGCATTGATCTGCAGAACGTGGAACGGGTCTCAGTGGTCAAGTTCAAGGACAATCGCGTGATGGATCCCGCGCGGATCGAGAAACTGGGCCAAGAGTTGATGGCATTGGTTGATGACGTGGACACCGATAATTTGTTGATCAACTTTGAAAATGTCAAATTCTTTTCCAGCGCTGCGATCAACAAATTGATCGTGCTGGAAAAACGTGTTCGCGCCAATGGTGGCAAAATTCGGTTGAGCAATCTGCGTCCGGAAGTCCGGGATTTGTTCAGTTACACCCATCTCGATTCAATTTTCAAAATTGACGAAGCCCAGGCTGAATCGCTTAAGTCATTTGCGAGTGACCGATAAACAACGATTCTTCGAAATCAACCCAGGCGGAATCAATTTTATGGCGTTTCCGAGCGACAACAAGAAACCAATGATCAACGGCCAAAAAGATAATCAGCTGGAGCTGTGGCGGTTTGATAAGCGGATCGACAGTGAGCCCGATAACTGTGCGAAAATCATCGAAACTTTGTTGGTTCAACTCGAATCATATGGCTGGAGCAATCGCGACTCGTTTGGGATTCACATGGCCATGGAAGAAGCCATATTAAATGCGATTCGGCACGGAAATCAGTGTGATCCTGAGAAACAGGTCCACATTAAGATTGAGATTTGTCACGAGCGATTTTATTCCCAGGTCACCGATCAAGGGGCCGGATTCAAACTGTGCGATGTACCGGATCCGACGCTGGAAGAAAACCTGGACAACAGTTGCGGGCGGGGTGTAATGCTGATCAAGAATTTTGTCGACCGAGTCCAGTACAACGAAACAGGGAATTCGGTCGAGCTCGTTAAAACGAGATCTAAATAATCCAGCCTCAAGCCAGCGAACATGCTTACTCCCGCGAGCAGTTTCATCCATTGCCCGGCGCTTCAAGATAAACAGGTCGCTGGGCGTGCTCGGTGACGGGCTTGCCAGCCTCAATGGGCCGTCATGACGATGCGCGTGACGTGAAAGAAAATCGGAGCGGCGAAACAAACCGAATCGATGCGATCCAAGACTCCCACATGACCGGTGACCAGTGTTCCATACTCTGTCACCCCGCGATCCCGCTTGATCGCCGACATGGTCATCGACCCCGAAGAAGCCATGGCGCTGATCAATAACGACATCAATCCGGCACCATACCAGGTAAACGGCGTCACATTGTAAAACACGAGTTGGATTAGCGTGCCACACACGGCGGTACAACAAGCGGCCCCGATCAGTCCTTCCCATGTTTTAGTCGAATTTACTGTCGCGGCGATCACGTGTCGCCCAAACAGTCGATCCCAGACGAAATGAAACATGTCACTGACTTGTACGATGACAATAAAAAAGAACAACAGTCCCGCCGGCTTGCCGGTCCAGGGCTCCCAAGCCTTGTCCCGCGAATCCCAAGTTAACAAATCCAAATTCAATAGCGCGGCGGCGTGGCTGAGCGCATAAACGCAAATCAGTAAACCGAACTGGATTTTGGCCGTCCGTTCCAAAAATCGCTTGTGGTCGCTGGTAAAAGCGATTCGAGCCGGAATGAATAGGGAAGCATAAACCGGAATGACAATTGTGTAATACTCATATTGGTTATAGGCCACCAACACATATTGCAATGGCGTGAAACCGAGGAACACCCAAAATAGCGTGCGATGATCTCCGCGACGTGTCGGAGTCATGGTGATGAATTCTCGCAACGCCCAAAACGACACCAGACCAAACAAGACCACCGTAACGACTTTGTTCATCAACAGCGCTACCAACAGGACGATGCAAATCGTCATCCAGGAGGTCACGCGTTTATTGAAATTACGGACGATCGCCGGATCAAACTTCGATTCAGGCTGGCGTTTGAGAATACGCCCAATTCCCAAAAATACGGCCAAGGTCGCGATCACGACCAACACCAGGACGATCGTCCAAATGTCGACCAGATCGGAAGTAAATAGGGCCAGGAGAAACATGCAACCGACAATCACAAAAATGGGTTTTTGATGTTAACAAAAGCGTCTTCACGCTGTTTCGATAAATTCAGCCAGCACTGCCCTATATCAACGGTTCCTTAATTTCAACACCGCTTGCCGGGCGCGTTCGAGAAATTCCGTCTTGCCTTCCCCCGACTCCAACCACAACGGGGCTCCAATGGAAATGCAACTTAGTAAAGGAACGGGCAAATACTCTCCTTTGGGCATCACGCGATTCACATTATCGATGTACACCGGCATGAGCTCAAGGTCAGGCCTTTTTTTGGCCAGATAAAACAAACCACTTTTGAATTCCTGCAACTCTCCCGTAG
>JANNWZ010000147.1:0-35683 GCA_031409295.1 Mariniblastus sp. | reverse complement strand
GAAAAAGAAGATTGGAAAAAGAAGATTGGAAAAAGAAGATTGGAAAAAGAAGATTGGAAAAAGAAGATTGGAAAAAGAAGATTGGAAAAAGAAGATTGGGGCCACACCAACGAGCCCAAGACAAGATTGAGTTACCAATTTGTTTTGCGAATGGAAAGCCACCGGACTCAGAATTGGTGCTGGGGTGATAGATAGTGTGGGTAGAATGTCACCGCGCCGAGCGATCGTTGCAACGAGTTTTGCGCCGCGATTTCGAAGGCTTTTTTGATGCTAGAGTCGGCCAAGCGCAAAGCGTTACAACCAGTGATTTGCCGTTTCTACTGGAAAGTCGTGCGCGGTCAGAAGAATCGCTCGAGCCTTGGTTTTTTAAGCGGAACGCTGAGCCGATCAATTCCCATACCGATTCAATCTGCGCCAGCCTGCACTGTTTGGAGGGTCTGGGAATCAATCTTCGGCTGTCGGCGATTTCGCGATCCGAATGTCTTGGCAGCTTCAAAAAAGTCTCCGGCGGGAATCTTCAGTCGTTCCAGAATGGGACTAAACTTCGCTGGAATGGAACCTCGTTTATCGGTTCGCAATCCCCGCCCAACAACATCCAGCAATTCTAAGTAGTCCAGCGACGAGAGTTTCAAAATCCCTTTGCGACTGGCACGCCGACCCAGCGGATCGGCATCGAGACCAAGCGGATCCTTTCGTTCATCGACCTCGATCGGACTGAGCCAACCACTATGTTCGTTATCCAGTCGTTCCCAACGATCGACCGCTGCCGACTCGCCTGGCGAAAACTGAACTTGATCGGCCGAGGTCGTCGCCACATGAATTCGCCAATCATCGATTCGATCTTTGGCGCCCGTGTAGTCGGATTCTTCGGGAGTGGAAGCCAATTGGGCCCGAATCGGATTGAGGTCGACGTACAACATACATCGCAAAATCGACGAGTCTTCGATCAGGACTTCCGACTTGAAACGCGCTTCCCAAAAATGACCCGTGACATGATCTTCGCGATTCGCTCGCACAGCAATGTGTTGCGCAAAGTATTTCATCCACCAACTGACGTCCGACAATCGCAGTCGCAATTGCTCGATTCGTTGCGGCTGATTCACCAACCGTTGGAGCTGTTTTTCGGTCGGCGCTTTGGCAGTGCCGTCAGCGTGATAGCCGCGTGGCGTCAAGCTGAGCCAACGTCGCGCGACCGTTGCATCATCCCAGGCCCGTGCCAGATCCGGGCGGCTGCGCAAGACTTGATGCGTGTGGTTGGACATGATCGCGTAGGTGAAGACTTCGATCGCGAAGACCGAAGCCAGATGCATCAGCCGTTGGCGCGACCAGTCGCGGCGATATTCATAATCGATGCCAGTAACCGGATCCAAGCCGCACAAAAACGAACGCCGAACGCAACGGTTCCACAAATGCAGGATCTGGATTTCGGCAGGATCAACCGATTGATTGCGATCAAAACGCGCCATGGCTGGGCTTTCATCAAGTGCAACATTGGCGCAATCTTTGTTCTCCAATGTCTCAATAAACTCGATCAGCCATCAACATCCTGAAGCGCTGGCAATTGATTTGATGTTGGTTGTACAATAAAACCACAAATTGTCAAATTTCTGCTAGCCTCGGAACGAACTGGTCTGACGGTTTCAAAAGGCCGTGGTCTGGACCCGGATTTTTTTCAAAAGGCCGTGGTCTGGACCCGGATTTTTTTTCAAAAGGCCGTGGTCTGGACCCGGATTTTTTTGTGGTCTGGACCCGGATTTTTTTCGTGGTCTGGACCCGGATTTTTTTCGTGGTCTGGACCCGGATTTTTTTCCGATTAAGTGCCATTCGTACTTGACACCTTTATTCCCACTAACGTTCTTCACAAACCTCAAGGCACTCGTTCTTCTTTTTTTAATCCCTTTTTCCTAAGAAAATCGGGTTGTCCCTTTAGAAATTTCTCAAGCGTTGTACGTCTGCTCGGGGGCAGGCTCTTCAATACCGAATCCAACGCGCGTTGCTCAGCTTCAGCGATTTCTTCATCGAGCTTCGATTTGGCTTTTACGGTCGCCTTTCGAATTGATTCTAGCTCGTCCTCTGAAAAACCCAGTGAAGTCCCTAAATAGTAGGGCCACAAGTACCGTTCCGTATCAGGAATTGAGGAACTTACTAGAAAATAATCTGCTATCTCCGAAATGGCATCTAATTGAAACGGGAGCAAAATATTGTCGACTTTTCGATCAATCTCGTTGATAAAATCCCTGTGGATGTCCTGTAAATTCGATTCTAACCGGACAATTTCGGTCTCATAGGATTCTCGGTTGCCGGGATCTGTAGACTGTTTTTCCTTTAGGGCAGTAATTTTCGCATGTATTGAATCCGCTTTTGCTTTCGCAATTTTTGAAAAATCCTCAAACGCATTCTTTAACGAAGAGACCTGATCTGGAGTCATTTCAATTGATCCCGACAAGTCTTCATTCTCCATCAATTGGTATTTGAAGCTTTGAACGGTGCCTTCTCTTCGGTCTTGCAATTTTGCCTTAAACGATTTTAAGTCGTATTTTTCGAATAAGTTGATTTTTTGCGCCGGCCCATCAGCCGTGAACAACATCATTGTCCTGGATTCCTGTTGCTCCGGTTCTTGTTGCTCCTGCGCAAAGGAACACAAATGTAACAAAACAAAAAAAATCAGGCTGAGGGATGGATTTCTTGACATGGTTTGTTACGCTCCTACTTAGATAAGTGGTTTTTGGATTCTACTATCACATTCAAAGCGAGAGTCCGCGAGGGGTTGTCGGATTGTGATCGCGGAGGTGCGCTAGCTGTATCCGGCAACCCTTCGCGGATTTCTTCTTCTTTCGCGGATTTCTTCTTTTCTAGGGTCAGCGACGGTCTTAATTATTGGCAATAGCTGATTCAAAAACATTTTTGAATTCTTTGCTGGTTCAAGGTTGGTCGGAGCCGCGACGGTTGGTTTTTTTAGGCATAGCGGTGTAGATTGTCACGACATTTTTTAGTCGCGGCCGATAGTGGCGACGGCGGAAGTGGGCTCTAAAAACTGCGCCAAAGTATCGGAAACATGATTCGCTCAAGAAATTGGTGGCGCCGGTTGTCAGCGTACCGCAACGTTGGCTGCACCCGAGTCTCGCACCTCTAACCTCTAGTCGGGAACTTCGATGCCGTCGGGATTGATAAAGAACGTCCGGCCGTTGAGAACGACTCTCGCTTTACCCCGATCGAATACTTCTGCGTACTCGTAGATCAACGGGATAACGACCTGGGCATGTTCGTCGAGGAATCCATGGCGTTCATTCCGGCTGACGTCAATTCGCTTGACCTTTGGATCATAGTAGCCCACGTCGTCGTAGATCAGCTCCGAAATCAGGTTCCCATTCAAGTCCACGAAGCCGCTTAGATATTTTTCTTGGTCTATTTTCGTCACCTGCCAACACCAGGGACTTTGGGGGCTGACTTGATCGTAGTTCAAATCGGCAACCGTCTTTCCTTGAGTGTCAATAATTCGATAGCGATTATCCGCCTTGACCAGAGCCCGATCACGATGGAAGGATTCGGCAAACTCGAAGTCCAAGTCAAAGGCTTTTTCGCCAGTGGAACCAATGTAAAAACGCACGTCGTTGATGCTGACCAACGCAAGACCGCAGCGGTAGGGCTCGGCGTATTGAAATCCAATGACGCTGTCGAGATCTTCAGAGGACACGAATCCTTGATCCAACGGGACGAACAGGAATTTGCGTTCGAGCTGCAACAAGGCAAGTTTGCCAGTGATTTCGTTCACCAGCATACTCGAACGAGGTTGGACCACTTCGATGCCTTGTGCATCAACGATCCCCTCCTGGTAATCTTCCCCGTCGCGAATGCTGATCTTGGCATAACCGAAATCATTCGGTGGATCGACTTTTGTCTCTCTCGCACTTGATGATTGCACACCTGCCTCGACACTGTTGCGTGATGGTTGGTCCGTGTTGCTGCTGCAGCCCAAGATCGCTATGAGTGTAGCTGCGATCGTAATATCATAGCGACACAAGTTCATTTTACGGGTTGCCAAGGGGGAACTTCGCGTTGCTCAACTGCGGCACGTAATTTGGAAACTGAGCGACAGTCTTGATTAGTTCGTCTGGTTTTCAGGGTCTCGTGCCAACAATTAAAGCGGTTAAGGATATTGTACGGATCTCCATTGTAGTAAAATGACTTGTCGTAGCCGAGTGCGGTACTCAATCTGGTTCAACGGCCAGCCGATCGAGACGAAATCAGCCGCAGGGCGCTAGCCCCCGGTTTTTTCCAAAGTAACCGGACGCTAGCGCGTTCCGGCTAATCCGAAATCTCAAAGCCCTAGCGGGCAGCCAAAGACCTAACCTGATTTACTTAACAACGTTGCTGGATTTGCGACTGTGTGAGAAACATGACCATTACGCCTGAACAACAAATTGAACTCGTTAGATTTCCCTTGGCACTTCGCCTGCTCGTAGGGCAGGAACTCGCGGCAGGAAACTCAATCATCGAAGTCGGACATTGTTTTCCTGCACCGCCAGCCGGAGCCTATATCAAACTCGCCAACAAAGTGAGCACGCGAGCGCGAGCCACCGGCGACCTGCTCAGCTTTTACGAACGCAACAGTTCGAGCTATTCGGGCGAGTTCACGGACGCACAGCGATTTTACTTCGTCCTCGAACCGCCCAATCCGCCGCCGCCTGAGCCAGATATGGACGCGATTCGCAAGTCGTACGAACCGCAACCGTACTCTCCGCAACTCGACATGTCGACAAGCCGTTCACCGTCCCGTGAGGCAGGCTGGGAGACGACCATTGGCACTCCACAAGAGAGCGAGCCGTCTCCTACAACAGAGACCAACATCGATTCGCCTGCATCGCACGCGTTGTCGATTGAAGAATCTGCCACAGGGTCGACGCGAGTGCTTCATTTCCGAGACAAACGTCCTCCGCAACAAGTGAAATCTGCCTTGGAACGCGAGGTAAGGACTCTGTTCACGCCAACGATTGAGCACGACAGGCTGTGCCTGCGAGCAAAAGCAACTGTCGTCGGCGCCGATTATGATTTCTTGTTGCGTTTCGAGGCGGCGTTACTTGAGTATAACTGTTACTCGCTACGCATGAATGTCTCCTGGGCAGCGGAAGCTTCCAGCAATGACGATTACTACCGCAGGACCTCAGGCAGTTGGTTTGCATTTTGGACCGGCGACTTTATGGCAGCCAATGCTCCGCTCGCAAACGAAGGTTCGGCGCAACTTTATCGCCAACTATGTGATGAGACATTGAACTCCGAACAACAACTCGATTCGGTCCCGGCGATTCAACAAGTGATCCTGGCGGCCGTTAAACGCGGTGCAGCTTTTCGAACTTCTCATAAGGAAGGCGGCACGAACATATACTGGAAAAGCGGCCGTTATGTGCGTTCTGACTACGGCGATTATCCAGACGAGCAACAGTTCCGAGACGACACGGAGTTTCTTAAGATGCTGTATCAATTCTGTCATGGGGATGTCACACGGAACTCTGGCAAAGATCAACTGTCTGAAATCGATACGTGGCGGCTGATTCTGCGTCGAATGGATCCCAAATAAATCGTGATCGCTAAATTGCCGTTTGCTTTGCGTTGATGCTCATGAACCCGATGTCAGCCAGCACGCCCGCTGCGATTCCCACCGTGTAACAAACGAGATCGCTCCACAGGAATCCGAAACCTAGCATGAGCCCCCCTAACGTCGTGTTTCGAAGGCCATCGATCCAAGGCGCGTGATACAACTGGCTGATCTCGACTGCGAATGCAAGTGCCAGCGAGATGCCGCAGCGCTGAACAAGGGGGCGACCTGCAAGCAGGAAACTCACGACCAGAAACAGCATCAACGCCCACAGCGCATCGCCGCTGTATTCACCGATGAACCAAGGTAGATGCTCGCGGTATCGCCGCGAGGCCAAACCAACCAGCATCGTGACGATGGAGCATACCAGGTACAGGATTCGTCGGTTCATCAATTGGCAGCGCTAGCTTGGGTAGACGTCGCAGGCGAGCACTCCTTGGAGTTCCTGGCGTTCAGTTCAGTGATGTGTTGCGATGGTGCCGGCACAGTTACCTGGTCAACACCAGCCGATAACGAGGTGATCCATTACGCAGTTTTTCGAACGCTTCGTTGATGTCCTGCATTGCGTAGACTTCCGTGACTGGTTCCACGCGATGTCGGGAAGCGAACTCAAGCATCTTACGTGTCGTCACGATGCTTCCAAGCGGAGAAAATGAAAGCGATTTTTGACCAAGGAGCATTGGGAAGACCGTCGCATCTATCCTGGGCGCAGCACCGACCGTGTGTAAGTTGCCTCTGGGCGCCAGTGTTGAGACGTACTCATCCCAGGGCAACTCGGCGTTCGTTGTGTTGATAATCAAATCGAACTTGCCAGCCGCAACTTGTAGCGCTCCAACTTCTGAGGTGGCAATGTAGTGCACGGCGCCAAGTGCACGGGCCTCGGCTTCCTTGTCACGACTTCGGGAGATAGCCGTAACCTCGCACCCCCAAGCTTTTGCGAACATGATGGCCATGTGACCGAGTCCACCGATTCCGATGACGGCAACACTGGACATGGGCGAAATCGAATGTTGAACCAAGGGATTAAACACGGTGATTCCGCCGCACAAGAGGGGTCCGCATTTGACCGGATCAAGTCCTGCTGGAATTTTCGAGGCCCAACCCCAGTGACAGCGAACTTTGTCGGCAAAACCGCCGGCCTGATGAGTGATGGTCCCTTCAACTTTGGGACAGAGGTTATGATCGCCCGACAGGCAGGGATTACAGTTCATGCAACTGCGAGCATACCAACCTAGTCCGACTCGATCTCCTTCCTTCAAGTCAGGAACATTTGCACCGCGCGCCCGGATTTTCCCAATGACTTCATGACCGCCGATGAACGGATATTGGGTCAAGCCCCATTCGTTATCCAACATCGACATATCGCTATGGCAAATTCCACACGATTCGACGTCGATCTCCACGTCATCGGGTCCGAGCGAAGGCAATTCAAATTCGATCGATTCGAACAATCCGCCTGGTTTGCGTGCGGCGAAGCCGTATGCCTTAGTCATTCTTAACCATTCATTGACGTGGGATGAGGTAACTCAAACAAAAGTACCAAGTACATCAGGAATCGTAGAGATTTACTTTCTCCGCAACAAGTACTAACCGATCGATTGAGGGGCGACCGAGGTTTCGGAAATCAATGCTTGTCATCGTGAAAAACTCACTCCTTTGATAGTAGCGCCATTGCAGCGTTATGGCCGGCGATGCCGCTGACTCCGCCACCGCGTCGGGCTCCCGCGCCCGCAAGATAAATATGTGGGTCATCGGTTTCAGCGCCCCAGAGTGGCTGATCGGTTCCTTCCTCACCATCCTCAAGGAAAGGAAAATCCAGGTCGCGGTGGAAAATATTTCCGCGGGGCAGGGATAGATCCTGCTCCAAATCGAGCGGCGATTTCACTTCAATCGCCCACGAGCCATTGCTGCATGGGGCGAGGACAGATTCGATGGGATCGAGCAAAAATTGATTCAGACTGGCGAGGGCGCGGTCTGTGCCTAGTGCTTTGGCGCGCTCCGGATCCGCGTCGTAGAGCTGCGCGGGGGTATGCAGTCCAAACAGGGTGAGCGTTTGAAAACCTCTCTCGTTCAATTCTGCGGACAGGATGGTGGGATCGGTCAAAGTGTGGCAATACATCTCCAGTGGCAGTGGTCGTGGCATTTCTCCGTTGCGAGCGTTGGTGTAAGCGGCTTCCAATTGGGAGTAGCTTTCGTTGACATGAAACGTGCCAGCAAAGGCGAGCCGCGGGTCCACGCCTGACTTCAGGCGGGGCAATCGCGACAGGAGCATATTGATTTTTAATTGGGATCCCTCGAGAGACTCCGGAACAGCGCGCCCGCGCAATCGAGCCAAGTGTTGCGGCGCGGCGGCAAAGAGCAGATCCTTGGCGACGTAGGCGTCGCCGGATTCCATTTCGAGGCGAACACCCATCGGACCACTCTCCAGCGCCGCGACCTTGGATTGCGTTTTGATCTCTACACCTTGCAGCGTGGCGATGCGATAGAGCTCTGCTACCAAAGCACCCATGCCGCCCTGCGGTACGCGCCATTGTCCGGTGCCATTTCCAATCAGGTGATAGAGGAAACAACGGTTGGCCTGCAGATCATCGGCCGAAACAAACGTTCCGATCAGCGCGTCGGTCAGAACCACGCCTTGTACCAGGTCGTCATCGAACCGATTGCGAATAACTTCGCCGATCGGGATCTCCATCAGATTGCGCCACACTTCCGCCAATCCCATTTCGGATTTGAGTTCCGTCGCGCTCTTGAGGGGCTTGAGCAGGCCGGGTGCAAAGCGTTTGGCCAATTCGGCAATTTCTCCGTAAAACTTGCGCCACGCGAGGCTTTCCCGATTTGATCCGGTCAGTCGTCGAAAACTGTCCTCGGTCGTTTCATTCCACTCGGTCGAAACCAATAGTCCATCATCTCGACCGTCCCGGTGATAGGGCGTGTAGGAAGAGACGGCACGACCAAGCGTTTTGAAGTTGATTCCCAAATCAGCGACGATCTCGTTGGGCAGCAGCGATACCAGATAGGAATAGCGCGAAAGCTGGGCCTCGTATTCGGGAAACGGTTTGACGCTAGTAGTCGCACCGCCGAGTTCGTCAAGTGCTTCGAGCACGAGAACCACTTTCCCCGCTTTGGCCAGATAGCTCGCCGCCACCAATCCGTTGTGTCCGCCGCCGACGATGATTGCGTCGTATTTCTTGTGATTGTGTTTCATGTATTTGTTTGTTGCCGTCCATCCCACAGCGCATGTGCCGCGCTACATCGCGGGATCATCCGATCCTGAGTTGGAAGGGTCGCACGATTATAACCTGGCGCCAGCCGCGATACACCCATTGAGGATGCGCGACTTTCAGCCGTGATCGGAACACCTCGGACCAACTCCATGGCAAAAAACGGATGCGCGCCGGGGGCGACACCGCCATCAAACACTCAGGCGATGTTGGGGTGATACATCATCGCAAGTGCTTGCCGTTCCGCATCAAATCTTGCCAAGACTTGTTTGGAGTCCTTGCCGGCCTTGATCAACTTATTGGCAACTTGACGCTTGACGGGCTCCGATTGTTGAGCCACCCAAATTCTTCCCATTCCTCCTTCGCCGATACGCTGGATCAGCCTGTACTTACCAGCCAGTACCGTATCGACTCCCACCTGATTCGGAGTGTGTTCTGTCGGTGGCAAGAAATTGCTATCGCACTACAAGTCGAACGGGCCCGAAGAACTTGTGAGTTAAAAGTGTGGAAATTTCAAACATCGGAATTCGAATTGCCAAAAGTGGACTGGGAGGTGCTCGAACCCTCCACTGCGGTTCTTCAGACCGCCGCTGTACCGTCTCAGCTACCAGTCCCTGATTTCCAGACACTCTCCGTGCGGAACGTGGCGTAACCAATTAGACAGACGTTGCGAACGTGAATTGGTTCGCTAGATTATGGTCGTTCGAAAATCTTTCACGGAGCCGATATCCGCCCGCCTATTGCGGTGAAGCCAAGAGACAGTATCCACCAATGATTGAACAAAGTCGAAGAATTTTTTGATACCAGTATTCGACGACGGAAGCTGCTTGCTATTCCAGTTGCGTGCTGGTCCAGTTTACCATTGCGAAACGAACCCAATCGTGAGCATTAATATTGTTTGGACGAAGGCAAATCAGATGCGATTACCACACCCCGAGCTCCACCGGACCGACCGCATTGGATGGCTTCGAGCCGCAGTGCTGGGGGCGAATGATGGCATCGTATCAACCGCCAGCCTGGTTGTCGGGGTGGCTGCTGCCAATACCGAGAGCGGCGAAATACTTATCGCTGGCGTTGCCGGTTTGGTAGCCGGCGCCATGTCGATGGCCGCTGGCGAATACGTTTCCGTCAGTTCACAGGCGGATACGGAAAAGGCGGACATCGAGCGTGAGCGCGCGGAGTTGGCCGCAGATCCGGAACTGGAACAAGCGGAACTGGCATCGATTTACGAAAACCGTGGACTGGATCCTGAACTAGCGAGTCAAGTTGCTGACCAACTGATGAAACATGATGCGTTGGCGGCCCATACCCGCGATGAACTTGGCATTTCAGCAACCTTCAGCGCTCGGCCGGTACAAGCAGCTCTGGCATCGGCTGGCACATTCGCAATTGGTGCAGCGATGCCGCTGTTGACAGCAATCTGGACACCTCCCAATGCTTTGATACCTGTTGTGGTAACAACGTCCATCTTGTTTTTGGCACTCCTCGGAGGGTTCGGTGCCTACGCCGGCGGCGCACCTTGGTTGAAAGCGACCATTCGAGTCACGTTTTGGGGAGCACTTGCGATGGCACTTACTGCGGGTGTCGGTGCGATGTTTGGTGCCGCAGTATAGCAGCGTGCAGCGCAACCCATTGTTACTGGCAGGGCGTTATAGGAACTCTCCGAGCAGTTCAGGTCTTGGAAGAAGCCGGCTTGATCACACGCAACATGCGTTGCAGTGTCAACGACGGTGAACACGCCGCCGCCCAGCCCATCCGCAGATAGCCGGTGGTACGTTTCCCACTGCAAAGTTCCCCCATCGCGATCCGGTAATGGACTCGGGCGTAGGCATCGAGGGATTCACTCACACGTTTTGGCCAGGGTGCCGATTTTCGCAGAGCAACAAACTCGTCAAAGGTCAGCGGCGGTTCTTTGAGGCCACGCCGTCGTGCCAGTTCACCGGCAAAGTCCACGGCACGTCGCATCCGCAACATGTCCTGCCCGTTCAGGCTGGACATATGATAGCGCATTTGATAGAGGACTTCATCAATCGTCGCCAGTTCAGCGACTTCCGACATTCTCAGGAACAAATCGTAGTCTTCGGCAACCAGGCGATACGGCCAATAGCCCCCGATTTTTTGCAAGACCTCCAATCGCATCATCGCACTGGCGTGCACGATGGCATGCCGTCCCTCTTTCAGGCATTGAACAATCTCCCGGTGCTGTGTCGGTAACCGCAGATCCGATCCGCTTCCCGAGTCACCGAACGGAACAACCTGCGTGCCCACGCAACTGATGTCAGGGCGGCGATCTAAAAAATCAACTTGGACCGCCAACCGGTTGGGCATTGAAATGTCGTCAGCATCCATTCGTGCCACGTACTCACCAGCGCATTCCTGAATACCGCGATTCAGCGCAGCGGACAGGCCCGAATTCTTGTTTGGCACGAGTTTGATTCGGGCATCATCGAGCGAATTCAAATAGTCATGGGAATCATCCGTGGAACCATCATCGACAATGACAAACTGAAAGTCAGCGAAAGTCTGACCCAGAATCGAATCGACTGCCGGTGGCAAAAAGGGCATCGCATTGTAGGTTGCCATCAAGACAGAGACTTTAGGTTGGGCCATGTTGGTTCTCAATATCGGAGTGTTATTTTCGGAGTATGGGTTGTCGCTAGGGCACCGGCTGTGGCGGTGGCTTTTGGGCGACAGCCAGGGACAGTAGCGCCGGAACAATCGCCAGTTCGCGAGGCAAGACGAACCCCGACTCGGCGATGCCATTGACGAACGCCGCCACCAAAATTGCGGCAAAAATGGCATACTCCGGCCGGGACGTTGAATAGGCCAACTTACTGGCTCGAACAAAAGTCGCCATACCCAGCAACACCACCAGCGACAACCCGACAATTCCGATGTTGACCAAAATTTCCAGATACGAATTGTGGGAGTGCCCGGCGTACCAGAACAATTCGCTGAAGATAATCTCATTGACGGTGTTATTCCAGAACGCACCATACCCGAAACCAAGTATCTCGCGACCTTTGGCTTGATCCAAAATGACATCCCAAAGTGGCAAACGTCCCGTCAAGGATTCCACGTCTTCGCCCCGTCCCATCGTCGCGGCGCTGCCGATACCTGAAACACCCGAATCGCCACGTAGCCCAATCACGATCAACGCTCCGGCAAGCAGCAAACCGAGCAGTGCCGCCGGAAAAAATGCCTTCCTAAAATCCTGACCAATAAACTGCACCGCAGCCAATCCGGCGAGACAGGAGGCCAGCCCAGTGCGGGACTTCGTTAGTTGAATAGCTACGAGAGCGAAAACCACCAAAGCGATCCATTTCCAGCGTGTGGCTGATTTCAGTTTGGCGTATCCCAAACCACAAATTCCCATGATCATCGTATATCGCGCCAGTGGATTCGGATGCAGCGTACCGCCCAAGCGTCGCGATCCATCATCGGACTCGTGTGATCCGACAATTAGTTCATAGGCGACGCACTCCAAAACGGTGATCGTTGAGATCACCACCAGAATTCGACACAACTCTGCGGGAGTGAATCGAACGGCCAGCCCGAAGACCAGACCGGCATATACAAACACTCGGATCAACGCTCTGACTGTCATGCCTGGGGAGACGCTCCACGCCAGGGAAGAGAAAATCCAAAGCAATGAGATCAGGAACAAACCCCCGACCAAAGGGGATTGCCAGACCACGTCGTTTCGCCGGGTCGCCAGGCAATAGCCGGCAATCAGTGCCGAGAGAATGAACGCGAGTTTTCGTTCCGGTAACGCTTCGGACACATCTTTTTCAAATCGGGTTACCGATTCGATCGCTTCTGCGTGAACTTCATCCTGAGACTTCCCAATCGAGCGAAAGTCGTGCACCATTCCAACAAACATGCAGAACAACGCCACGGCGACACCCCATCCGGCCGGGCTCAAAAATCGGGACTTTTCTGTCTCAGCTGAGATGGCCGGTAGGATGCCAGCCGCGAGCGAAGTGGACATGGAATCTACTGTGGACTCCCGGTTGTACAAAGATCCTCCTCGGGTTGACCAACGGGAGTCTTCTCCGAATCCAGGAGGCAATTTTCTGCGACCAAAGTGCGATGCATTTGAAAAAATACTCCGCTATAGGCGATCAGAACCAGGATACTACGACCGAGCATCGCAATGGCAACACCCATGACGCCATATTGCGGCACGGTCCAACAGGCAATGCCGGCGGAAAATACAAATCTGGAAACGGCAATCAACGTGAGTGATTGCCCTTTCTCTAGCGCGACAAACATCGCTTCCAGCGGAACAGTGATCGCCTCGAGGCACACGGCAAGCGCCAGCAAAATAACCAGTGGCTGATTGCCATACTCGTAACCGAACAGGTAGTTGAGCAGCGGATTGCCGGTAAAGCACAGCACCAGGAACCCCAACGAAGTGACCGGCACCAGACAACGCAGAACGAAAACGACGTCCATTGAGAGATCGAGAGAGGTGCTCATGGCCAGTTTATGTGACGCAATGGATCGAGCAAACGACGTGAACGCGATAATGATCGGATTGACCAGCGACACGATCAAAAACGCTCCGGCAAATTCTCCAACGGCCTCTTTCCCTTTCAGACCAACCAACATCCAGCGGATAAAGCCGTCGCTGGCGAGCCACGCCACGGCCACAATCAATAACCACTTGCTGAACTTCCAGTTTGAGACGAGCAACCGTCCAATTTTTCGCAATGAAGTCCGACCAGCAACCAGATGTTGATAACTGGTGGCAAGTCCGGGAACTGCTACCAAAGCGGTAACAAACATGGCCACTTGAGCGTTCAACATGCCGAAGCAAAACGCCATTCCAATGATCAGTATGCCGGCAACCGAAATCGGGATGTCCAGCGCCAACAGCTTGTCCGGTCGCAGGTCTGCCAGATAGACTCGGCGGACATACTCCCGACAGTTCAACGCCACAACGAGCAGCCCAAAAGTCAGGAAGAACAGGCCAATCCATTTTTCATCGGGAAAGGCCCATTGTGCCGAAAGTGCGATTCCGGCGCTAACAGCAGCCAGACCAAGACTGATCACTAGATTTAATCCCGCACTATCTCCTCGGAAGCGAATTTTCGATTGCTCGGACATCCGGGCGGCGCGGGACGTATAGGGTGTCCACACGAGTGCATTTCCAAGTCCCGCGACGAGCCAGTAGCTGCTGATCGCCAACGAAAACACACCGAGCTCTTCCCGGCTTACTTTTCCGACAAACAACATCGGCAAGAAAGCGGCGACGCTTACAATGGCTTGATCGACAAATGCCAACAGTCCATGCCGCACCACAGAACGCGTGCTCAATCGAGCCCGCGCGGTGTCGGAATTGGGAACTGAGGATTTATTGCGCATCGTCGCCACTATTTGAATTTATTACTTGTTGTTAATTGGCACGTCCCTTGCCTCGGCACATCTAGGATCCCCCAATTGCCTCATTGCGCGGTCACCGGCACGCTAGATTTGGTCAAACGGAACGACAAACTTTCCAGGCGTTGGTCAGGTACGGCCGACCGTTGATTAACAGTTCGAAACTAACTTGTCCGGCGGACCAACCAGCGTGGCGCGTATTGTCTCATTCTGTTCAACACGACTCCGCCAATACTCACACCATCTTCCTGGAGTTTCGCGACCGCCTTTTTAATGTCGTTCCGTCGGGAAGATTCCGCGCGCAGGACAAGTACGATACTGTCGGCTTTTCTCGCCAATATCAGTGTGTGTCGCAAATCCGTCGCGTCCGGTAGATCGAGGATCACAGTCGAGTAACTTTCTCGCATCCATTTGTCCAATTGATCGATTGCCTCTGTGGCGACGCGCGCTCGATCAAATTGATCTTTCTGTCCCAGCGGTAGAACATCCAAGCCAGGATATCGCGTTTTTTGTACCATCTCTTCCGGATTTCCGCCGCGAACCAAAACATCCGCGAGTCCGACATCCCCCTTCAGTCGGAATGCCCGATGCTGTTTCGGACTGCGAACGTTTGCATCGACCAACAAAACTGGTTGCAGCTGATGGTCGGCAGCACGAATCGCCAAATTCGCGGCAACGGTGCTCACACCACTCCGTCGCTCGCCACTGGTGAGGCCGAGAACATACCCGCTTTGAGCTTCCAAATCCATCCCGGCTCGCAACCTCCATAACAGAGTGTCATAGAACGCTGCGCCTTCGCGCCGAACCGAGTGTTCCTGTCTTCCCGACGTCCGCTGTCGTCGGTTTAGGTCTTGGTTGGTTTGTTCGCTGTCGACAACTTCGTTGTCCGACATCATTTGTTCAATTGCGTCATTGGGTGACATTTTTGCTCCAGGCCTATAAAGTATTTTTGTGAGTCCAACAGGGTTAAGCACGCATCACGCGGCCTTGAGCCAAGCCATCCGGGATCGACCCCAGGACAGGGAGGCCCAGAAATTCTGAAACTTCCAGCTCGCTGCGAAAGCGATCGTCGAGTTTCTCGGCGACGGCGATCCAACCGATCATGGTCGCCAGAGAAAACGCCAGTGCTCCCAAAATCACGATCGACTTGGCGGGTGAGACAGGCTTTTCTTCTAAAGTCGCTTCCTGAACGATACTGATGCTGGAAATTCGATTGTCCTCCAACGCTCGGTCGATCCGAGCTTGTTCGAAACTCTTGGAGTATTGGAAGTACTTATCCACAGACATTTTTTCTGTCCGTTCGAGTTGCGCCAATTCAATTTCATGTCCGTTCAACTCGTCAGCGGTTTTTTGGGTCGCGGCTTTTTGGCCCAAAATCGTCTGCAATCTGGCCTCATAGGATGCCAACTGGGACCCCAACTGCTTATGCTCCAAGGCCAACGAGTAGTAAACGGGATTAACATCGTCCGTGACTTCGGCGCGCTCCGGCGACTCAATCTCGAGGATCTTCTTTGCCTCAGCATTCTGTTTTTCGGCTGCAACAACATCCGGGTGTTGCGGATCGAAACGCGACTTGAGTTCCAACAATCGAAGTTGGCCCAGGTAAAATTCGCGATGCAATAAATCTGCTCCTTCGTTGGGGATATTCTTTTTCGAAGTTACGATCCGCTCCGGTTCATCGGCTAATTGTTTGGTAACTTCTTTCAAACGATCTCGAGTTGCGTTGCGTTCCTGTTCCGCGCTATCTTGATCCTGTTCCAGCTTCTGCAGTTGGCTCTCGATGGATTGTTTACGAGCTTCGATGGAGACCAGTCCGATTCGACTTTTGGCATCGCGCAAGGCTTTTTCAGAATCGGTCAAAGTAGTTTGCAGTAAATCAATTTGCTCTGCGAAAAAGTCTGCCGAGGCAGGATTCCGGTACATCCGTTGATGTTCATGTTGGTAATAAGCGATCAGTTCCCTGACGATGGTCTGGGCTTTCTCGGGCGAACGCGCTTCATAGGTCACATTGAGCACCGTCGAATTCCGGGTTGTTTCGACTTTCAGATTTTTTTCAATCTTGATGATCGCCTCCTCGTGGGGGCTGATCGGGTCGATGCTTCGAAATACTTTCAAACACGAGGCGAGACCGTTTTTCACGTAATCGATCAGGGAATTAGTACTGGCGGTTTGTTCGCCAGCCTGTTTCAGTATGAATTCCGGACCAAGTTTATCCACCACTTTGGAAATGACATTGCGACTGCTCAAGACTTCGATGGCGGATTTCACCTCGTTGTCGCGACTGCTTTGCATCAAGGCAATGGTTTGGCCGGTCGTGGCGGCTGGGTCCAGGCCAATACTTTCCCGGCCCACCTGCATAAATAATTTTGAATTGGACCGATAGGTACGGGGATAGAAAACCAGCACCGTCAAGGCGGCCAGACCGATGACCAAGGGGGTGATCAAACACTTCAGTTTATGCCGGAACAACAATTCCCAAAAATTGGCTAACGACAGACTGTAACGGGAGCTCAAGGACATACTTCAACGCTTTCTGCGGAAAATTTCTGGCCGACCGGGTAACTCACAGGTGGTGGCGTAAACTGCGAACTGTAAATGTTTTCCATGATACTTGACCGCTGACTCCATTCAAAATGGTGGGCGCGATCGGTCGCGCCGTGACTCAGACGCTGCCAGAGCCCGCCATCGGTCGCGAGCTTGACAATCCCGTCTCGAAAACCGGTGAGGGCCGACTGCCAACTGGTAACGGGCACCCCAATCGCGCATTCGGTGGTCATAATATCCGCCGCACCCTGGTGATTTACACCAATAATTGGCGTGCCGGCCGCCAAAGCTTCCACCAGACCGGTGCCCGAAGTATCGCGCAGACTTGTGAAAACAAAAGCATCCGCCCAACGATAGTGAGCCAGGGATTCGCTGTACGTGGGACGTTCGATCCATTCGATATTGGAAGCCACTCCCAGTTTATCAGCCAAACGTTTCCAGGCGTTTCGTCGATTGCCGTCTCCCACCACACGTAGTTGGTACCGAAGGTCAGGCGGAAGATTTTTCATCGCGTGCAATAACAAGGGTAGTGACTTCCACTCCCGCAGACGTCCCGCCCACAACATTTTGAAGGGCTGGTTGACGTCGCGACTGCCACGTAACGGTAAGATGGCGTGGTCGATCCCGGTTTCCAGATCGACATCGAGCTGCGTCCCAGTCAGTGTACGAAGCTCTTGGGCAGCTGCCTTCGACGCAGCCACCACTGTCGATTTTCTCACTGCCGCCCGGACCCGCCTCGAATAGTTGAGCTGACAAAAATTCATAATCGAACGAGCTGCTTCCCAGCCCAGTCCACTCCACGAGAGTGCTCGCCAAAAGCGCAACGGAAAATTGTGAGTCCCGCCGATCGGTCCCCAAATGTGCGGAACATCTAGCTGCCAGATGTAACCCGGTTCGCGGTAGCCGCACGGAGTAACCAAATGCGTCAAATCAAAAGGCTGTTCTCGATGCAATTGCTTGGCGAGTTGGTATGCAGAATAATGCCACTGACGATAGGCAAAGTGGAAGGATAGATCATTTTCCTGCAGCCGTTTTCCCAATCGACGATGCTCTAGTGGGATCATGCGCAACGCATCCTTGCGCAGGCTGCCTTGGATCGACGCCATCATCTCGTCGGAGTCACTACCGGGTGAGTAGAGGACCGTCACATCATTTTTTTCCGCAGCGTGTATTGCTCTCATCCAGCCATTGCGTTCTTCCATATTGCCAGCGGGATTACAGTAGTAGGCCAACATCAGGATCCTCCGCCGGTGGGGGCGGCAATCAAGTTGGCGCGGGTAAATGGAATCAAGCATTTCAATTTTCAAGGGGCTACACGACATCGAAAGGCCAAAGGCTTGCCTGAAGCGAAACGCTTCCATTTAATGAAATTGCCGTAGGGTTCGGCGGAAGCACCGTCGGTGATCTCGATCACCAAATTTTCAGTAAGCTTCCATTCTTCTTGGGTGCACGCAAATTGTCAAAGCATTTTGCCAAAACAGGCGTTTTTTTGGCGGTATTTGAGAATTTTTTTGGCCAAAGTGGCGGAATTCAAGGCTGGAAATTAAGGGATTGATGGATGGTTAGGAATGTGACGGATGGGCTGTCTTTCCGAGACACGATGCGTTTCAGGAGACAAACCGTTTTTTCAACCAAGGTCCATGTTTCGGACGGTTCCCAAGATAGCAATGTTGTCCAAACATGGTTTGCGGGTTGCCTGTCCCCAGCTTGGGCTTTCTAATTGAGCTCAAGCGAGGAAGAAATGCATTTCACATTAGGCCCTGCTGAAGGATCGCTGCGAACAAATGCGATTCATTGAATTTTCTTCTGGCGGTCCGTTGGACACAATCCAGTTCAAGATTCATCAGCGTGGCTAGTCGGAGCAACAAGATGGAACGATCTTGCAGAATCGGTCCCGATCTAAATCGGCAGGCTTTTACGCTGGTCGAATTATTGGTTGTGATCTCGATCATCGGGATTCTGACCGGGTTGTTATTGCCTGCCGTTCAGCAAATCCGGGAAACGGCCCGACGAATCAAATGTGCCAACAACCTCAAGCAGCAATCGCTGGCGGCGTTCGGCTTCGAAAGTGCCAATATGCATTTTCCGCCTGGATTTCAACTGCCAGGCGGTGTGATGTGGACGGGATTAATACTGCCGTTCCTGGAACAAGATAATTTGTACAATGGTCTGGATCTGAGTGGCCCGTGGAATGGAAGTGCTGGACCGACGCCAAACTCCCTCGCGATGGCGCAACGTTTAGAAGTTTATCATTGTCCTTCGGCTAACCTGGACGAAGCGCAATTTGATGCGTTAGCGTCGACCGATCGAGCACCCTGCAGTTACCTGGCTTGCGCCAGTGGGTTGAACAATCGCGAATCCGGATCCAAGCCCTGGTGTGGTATGGACGAGGACGAGGGATTCCCGGCGTCCGATGGCATCTATTATCTCAGTAGTCGCACGCAGTTTAGGGACGTTGTCGACGGTTCATCCAATACGGTCATGCTCGGCGAATCCTTGCCCGACCAATATGTTAATGGAATTGACTATTCTGGTAACGGACAAAAAGTGGACCACTGGTATATTGGCTCGGACGAGATCCGTAGATATCTAAATAGTTCCAGTAACTCGGGCGAAGTTTCGGAGTGTCTCGGTTCAACGGCTTGCCCAATCAATTCGATCATGATCGCCAACTCGCCGATCAACGATAAGGAACTGAGTTTCGCCAGCCAGCATCCCGGAGGGATCAACATGTCTTATGCCGATGGACATATTCAATTCGTCAACGTGGAATTGGATCATACCGCCTGGAGCGCAATGGGAACCCGCGACTCAGGTGACAATCGGTTGGATTAACAGCTGTCTGTATTGAATTCTAAATTCAAAGGAAGCTAGATTTTTTGAACACGGAAGCGATAGCTGTGTTTGGTTTCCGGCCAAGCCGGTAACGGGGCTTTCGGACGAGGTCCCCACTGGCTCCATTCCAGAAATTTTCGAGTCGGACGTGCTGGTAATGGAATGTCATAGCCCAGGCACTCTTCACCATTTAAGTTTAAAATCAACGATCGTGTTCCTCGCATCGTGAACAGCTCAACCGAGCCAGGTAAAATCCAGCGATCTTCTTCCAGTCTGGCATGCGCCAGGTGCAAATTGCCCTCGGCGAATTTGCGACTCGTCTTGCGCACGACCGAATAAAGGCGCAGTGAGTTTCCTCCAGACCCAGCCGCCGGTGTCAGCGCCCTGTCAATTGGCAATTTTATTTCGACTTCTAACCTCAACGGCTGTCCGTCGATTTCCGGCGGAATGTCGGCTAACATCCAACAGACGGTATAGATGCCCCCGAACAATCCAATGGCGACCATGGATGCCCATGCCAGGGCTTGCAACCATTCAATTCCATCGGTCGGCGCAAGCTGGAAAACCGTGATTAGGCCGACCACAAAACACGCGAACGCACTGAGCAGGGCCAATCCCACAACGAAGTAGCCCGATTTACCCTCGAAGCTGGAAATCCGATACCATCGGGTACACGCCAATCCAATGACACCACCACAGAACAGCCCAATCGCCGCTACCAAGATCGATAAAAGAAAATAGCCAAACCAGATCATACAATTATCTTGAGTCAAGCGGCCAGTTAATGTTCTTGCAAATACGACGTTCAAGAATTGTAACACGCTCGGCGTCAGACTAAATTGTGCTGGCCGCAGCGAATTTTTTTGCAATGGCAATTCGCCAGTACTTGCCAGTGATTTAGTTTGAGACCTGTTTCAATGAGTAATTGGAGTGTAGGTAAGGCGGTTAATGCTGTCAAAGAAACACATCCGTATTATTCTGCCAAGCCCAGGGCTTGTCGTTCGCCATACCGTCTCCAGAAAAATAACTTCATGAACTCCTCCGCTACCATGATCAATTTCGTAACGCTGATTCACACCTTCGGGCTCCTGTTTCTGCCCTTGGCAATGGCCTCGGCTCAACCGACTGAAATTCCAACCGACCAGCGGCCTTCGCTTCAACTAATTATTGGCGGCGATCAAACGATAGATATTTTTTGGTTGAAATCGGACAGTGAACGGATTCCCAACGGCTCGGTTGCGCCGCAACAGGAGACGACCATTACGACTACGTTGGGACATCGTTTTGTGATCGTCGAACGTGAAACTAAGGCGGAGGTCACGATCACGAGCAGAGTTCCGGTCCAAGGATTTCGCTTTCATCCGACCAATGCCAATGGGGTACCGGACTTTTACACGCAGTCCATCACCGCCAACGGATTCCCGATCGTAGCCTCCGCGAAAGTGAGTCCGTATGCACTGAAAGAAGCCGTCTATCTTGTCAATTTGATGCTGGCCAAACGTCCTGATGTGCGTGAGGCGATGATTGCCAGCGGAGCGCGGATGTGCATCATGGCGCACAATGAATTCACCACTGATCTGCCGGAGTTCAAACGATTGCGGCCCAAGAATTATTGGGATGCAAGAGCGCGCGGACTGGGCGGAAGCAAAACCGATCCTTTTTGTTCCTGTGCCGAAGAGAATCTGCTCGCCTATCCCGGCGATCCGTACGAGCAGGAGTGTATTCTGATTCATGAGTTCGCGCACAATCTGCACTTGCGCGGAATGGCCAATGTGGATCCCACGTTTGATTCCCGACTGAATGCGACTTACGACCAGGCGATGGCCGCCGGGCTATGGAAAGGCAAATACGCAGCGGTGAATCACTTCGAGTATTTTGCTGAAGGCGTACAATCCTGGTTCGACGATAATCGCGAAGATGATCACGATCATAACCACGTCAATACGCGTGAGGAACTGCGCGCGTACGATCCACGGTTGGCCGAAATCTGCGAAGAGGTTTTTGGTGACACGGATTTGAAGTACACCAAACCAACCCAACGTTTGACCGATCACCTGGCGGGTTACGATCCCAAGCAAGCGCCTCGTTTTGAGTGGCCGGAGCGGCTAATCAAAGCGCAGAAAGAAATTCGCAGTGATGCGCAAGCCCGAAACGCAACCGCAGGGGATACGCCGGCCAAACGAAATGTGGCTGGTTGGACCGTCCATATCAATCCTGCGTTGTTGACCGACGAGGTCGATCTCACTGATCGAGCGCTCGAATTGTTGGAGTTGCAACTGAAAGAAATTATTCGCGTTGTGCCAGCGGTGGTCGTGATCGAGTTGCAAAAAGTGCCGCTGTATTTCTCTCCCGAATATCCGGGGAAGCCCGGTGGAGCCGAATTTCATCCCGATGCGGGTTGGCTGAAAAGAAATGGTCGCGACCCGCAAATGGCCAAAGGCGTTGAATTTTCCAACATTCGAATTTTTGAAGCCGAAACGCGACGCATGCCGAATTTCGCCCTTCATGAACTGGCCCATGCCTACCATGACTTGGTTCTGCCCGGGGGTTTTGATCATCCGCAAATCATCGCGGCCTTCGAGCGCGCGAAGGCTAGCGGGAAATACGAACGAGTCGAGCGACGAGACGCTGCCGGTCGCGCAAGTCATGAGCGGGCCTACGCCCTCACCACACCGATGGAGTATTTTTCCGAGACCAGCGAAGCCTATTTTAGCCGCAACGATTTCTTTCCGTTTACGCGCGAACAACTTCAAGAACACGATCCGGAAATGTTTGCTTTGTTGACGGAGCTGTGGAAAATCGAGGAGCCCGACGACAACTGAGCTGCTGTGCAATCGCGCCGGATCGAATTAACCACCCTTCCGGAAAGGAAGTATTACGTGATAATCAAGCACCGAAACAGTTTCTAGCGACTCGTTTTTCTCGAGGTTCTTTCGTGACCGATCTACCCAATTGCCCGCAGTGCCAGGCGGAATTCACCTACCAAGACGGGATTTTGCTGATCTGTCCGGCCTGTGCTCACGAATGGTCACCAGCGAACGAAAACGCTGGCGACGACTCGGCGGTCCGGGATGCCCATGGCAATGTTTTGACTTCCGGTGATACAGTGATTGTAATCAAGGACTTGAAAGTCAAAGGATCGACGCAGGTGGTCAAGGGTGGAACCAAAGTCAAGAATATCCGTCTGGTCGATGGCGATCACGGGATTGATTGCAAGATCGACGGCATCGGTGCAATGCAGCTCAAATCTGAATTCGTCAAAAAAGCGTAAACAATCCGCATGAATTTTTTTAGGAGCAAACAGATGTCATCTAATTTTAGTCGTCGTACGTTTACCTTGACCGGTGCTACATTGTTGACGACCGGGTGGGGAGCCATGGCTCATGGTAAGTGTTTCAATTTACAAGACCAGGACCCTAAATCCGCCACGCCGGCCCCAGACGACAGCGCCAAAGTAGGACCAGTGGAGGATTCGTTTGAGCGAGACTATCCCGCACCGGACTTTAAGCCCGGCTGGAAAAAAAAGCAGATCAATCGAACAATGGCCCAGGATTTTGTGATCTATGCGCATTCAGATTTGAAGATGGTCGAACAACTTTACACGCGCGAGCCGGCACTGCTCAATGCCACGCTCGATTGGGGTGGTGGCGACTGGGAAACGGCTTTGGGGGGTGCCTCTCATATGGGTCGGAAAGACATTGTGACATTTCTGCTTTCCAAGGGCGCCCGCATCGATATTTTTTGCGCGGCTATGTTGGGAATGGTGGACACAATTCGACAGATGTTGACTTTTCAGCCAACTCTAATCGATGCCAAGGGCCCCCATGGATTTTCCTTGCACTTCCATGCTCAAGTCGGACAAGAGGACTCGAAACCAGTCCTCGATTACTTGCAATCGATCAAGGAAATCGAATTGAAGCCGGTGCCGTTTTTGAACAAAAAGTGAGGTTGCGAGCTCAGCGCAGCGAAAAGCCCAACCGGCCGATTCGCGGAAGTGAAACTCGTCCCGACGAAGCAACCTTTGGCTAACTAACTGGAGAGAATATGAAGTATCGATACGGGTTCATTGGCTTGGTTGTGGTGGTCAGTTTTTGGCGTGGCGAACAAGTGCTCACTGCCCAAACGAGTTACCAATTACCGCCCGATTCGGTCGTCAAAATCATCGATGCGGATCCTGTGCCCGGTGTTCGAATCAGTCCCGATGGCCAATGGATTCTGCAAGGTGAGCGATCAGCGATGCCCAGCATTGCCGATTTGTCTCGCCGCATGTTGCGATTGGCTG
Source organism: Mariniblastus sp. (assembly GCA_031409295.1). Classification (GTDB taxonomy): domain Bacteria; phylum Planctomycetota; class Planctomycetia; order Pirellulales; family Pirellulaceae; genus Mariniblastus. The sequence goes on along the minus strand of JANNWZ010000147.1, from coordinate 11,823 downwards.
GTATGCGGATTGATCCGATTGCCAATGGTCCGTTTACAACTTTCTTCACGCGATCCGTTTCGCTTCGAAAAACTGCGGGGGGAACGCCAGTTCGCGTGGCACTTCCGGCCGACGCCAAGATCGCGGATATCAATTGGTCTCATCGTTCGGATGCGTTTTTAATCACCACCGTGTCGACCGCGGGATCGAAACTGTGGGCCGTTTCCGTTACCGCTCCGTCCGAACCCAAGTTGATTGTTGACAATCTGCATCGAGTTACCACGGGGATTTCGTGGATGCCCGACGGCCAATCGGTTGTCTGTTCGGTCGTGCCGGCTGACCGAGGCACTGAACCAGACGCACCAGCAGCTCCGGCGGGGCCCAACGTTCAAGAATCCTCTGGTCAGGAAACACCAACCCGAACCTATCAGGATTTACTCAGCAACGCTTACGACGAAACTCTATTCGATTACTATGCGACGTCGCAATTACAACACGTGCAACTCGATGGGACGCGGCGCGATATCGGTCAGCCCGCGATTTTTTCGGCGGTCTCGCTGTCCCCCGATGGCGAATATTTGCTCGTTTCCAAAATCAATCGGCCCTACTCGTATCTGCTGACCATGGGCAGCTTTCCCCACGATATCGAAGTCTGGAATGTCGCTGGTGAAATGGTACATCGTGTTGCGGAAGTACCGTTAGAAGAGAACATTCCCATCGAAGGCGTCCCCACAGGTCCGCGCAGTGTTGCGTGGCGCTCCAATCAGCCAGCCACGTTGGCCTGGGCGGAAGCACTCGACGGCGGTGATCCGCGGACCACCATCAAACATCGCGATCGAGTCCTGGCGTTGACGGAACCGTTTGATCAAACACCCTTGGAATTAGTGCGAGTAGAACATCGCTTTTTTGGCTTAACTGAAATGGCGGATGCGAAATTCCTGGTGACTACGGAATACGACCGAGATCGACGTTGGATTCGCACACTGAAATACAATCTCGATCAACCTGCTGAAGAACCGGTGGTTTTGATGGATCGCAGCATTCGCGACGTCTATGGCGATCCCGGTCGACTATTGACTCGCGAGCTGGAAAATGGTCAGCGCGTCGTGCGGCAAGATGGTGATTGGGTCTACCGGTTGGCCTCCGGTGCTTCACCGATTGGAAATCTACCGTTTCTGGATCGGCAAAATTTGACAACGTTGAAGACGGAACGGCTGTGGCGTTGTAGCGAAGGCTGTTACGAAGACGTTGTCGAAATCCTCGACAGTGGGTCCGATCGAAAACCGATTGTGGTCACTGTCAAAGAGTCGCCCGAACTCCCACCCAATTATCACTGGACCGATTTGAACTCCGGAGAGACGCGCGCCTGGACAGAGTTCGCGGATCCGACGCCCCAGATTCGCGGTATCAAAAAGCAATTGGTGACCTATCAACGCGCCGATGGCGTACCGCTGTCCGCGACGTTGTATTTGCCGGAAGACCACCAGTCCGGAGCCCGGTTACCATTGCTGGTGTGGGCGTATCCGCTGGAGTTTAGCGACGCCAAAACTGCCGGTCAGGTCTCCGATTCGCCGTGGCGGTTTACGCAAATGCCAGGCATCAGCCACCTGACGTTGGTGACTCAAGGCTATGCGATCATGGATAATGCCACGATGCCTGTGATTGGTGATCCCGAAACCATGAACGATACTTTCGTCGAACAGATTGTCGACGCGGCCCAGGCGGCGATCGACAAAGCGGTCGAGTTGGGTGTGGCCGATCGAAACCGGGTCGCTGTCGGTGGACACAGCTATGGAGCCTTTATGACGGCCAACTTGTTAGCTCATTGCGATCTGTTCAAGGCCGGTATCGCGCGCAGCGGCGCTTACAATCGAACGCTGACTCCGTTTGGATTCCAAGCCGAGCGCCGGAATTTTTGGGAAGCCAAAGAAATTTATCTCAACCTGTCTCCGTTCTCCCATGCCGATAAAATCAATGAACCAATCTTGTTGATTCATGGCGAAGCAGATAACAATCCCGGCACGTTCCCACTCCAATCGCAGCGCATGTATCAAGCCGTGAAGGGAACCGGCGGAACCGTCCGATTGGTAATGCTCCCCTTTGAGAGCCACGGCTATCAGGCTCGTGAATCGGTTTTGCACACGCAAGCCGAAATGATCCAGTGGCTGGACAAGTACGTCAAACACGCCGGCGGATCACAGCCGTGATACGAGTTCGAACCCGATTGGCGAAAATGTATCCTGTTGCCTAACAGAGGAAGATTCTCCTGAGAGAGGACTCGGTCTCCGCAGACGACCGTAAGTCCTTGTTCCATGCAATTGATGACGTCCCAATGGACACTTGAAACCCGTATTTCCGGAATCCTCGATGAAAGGCGAAATATTATGACCCACTGTTCCATCCGCGACTTGGCTTCGATAACGCTCTGCACTCTGGTGTTTGGTGCGTTGGCTTTTACAATTTCGATTGGTCCGGCAGTCGCCCTCACGCCCGTCGGCGCGCCTGCCATTGCATTGCAGGATGAGCGTCCAGCGCCGTGCGTCATCGCTTTCAAAGCCAAGCCCTCCCAAATCCTCGAATCGGATTTCGCCAAACTCAGCGGTATGTCCGCCGAAAACGCCAACGACTTGTCAAGCATATTGATGGCGGAATCCGTTTCCGTGCGCGGAGTCGTTTCGCTGCCGCAAGACTTCGCCAGTGTAATTGAAAATAGGAATCCAAGCCGTCCTCCGAGCCGTCCCTCATTCGATTACTACGTGGAGTTCACTCTGGCACCGACCCGCGAACCGAATCGCATCGAGGAGTTCATCGAATCGAAATTCCAGAAGACGAAAGAAGAGGGAACAGCTGTTTTCTACGGGTCGAGGGGAGACCAAAGTGACCAAAGTGACCAAATCATCATCGACGGCAAACGGGTGACGATTGCCAGCAGGAATTTCGAGTACAACCCCAAAGAGCTGCCGGCCATGAGCGTTCAAACCAGCAAATTAATCAAGGAAAGCCCCAGTTCCGACGGATTCCTGGTCGTTGATGCAAAATCGGCAGGACAGTTGATCGAGTCCGGCATTCTTTTTGCCCAAGAGAATGCTCCGCCGTTAGCGATTCCGTATCTCGAGATGCTCGGCCAAGTGGAGTGGGCCACGGCGAATCTTAAAGTCGGCGACGACGCGACGTTAACCGCGCGAGTGGAATGTTTGAACGCGGCAGAAGCAAGTCGGCTGGGCGAGATGGTTGGTGAACTGGTCGTCATGGCAAAGACCAGCAACCAAGCAATGGGGCCCCAAGGAGAAATGCTCGAGAAGATGTTGGATACCGTGAAGACCAACGTCGTAGGTCGCACCGTCGAATCGAGCCTGGAAATCACGAAAGTCAGTGCCAAGCAAATGAAGTTGGCCAATACTGAATCCATTTTGATAAACAACCAAAGGCAGGCCGCCCTCGGTATGCACAATTTCGAGTCGGCATTCCAACGGCTCCCTTTCCAAGCGTCGGCTGACCAAAGCGAAGACTTGAGCTGGCGCGTGAGAATTCTAATGATGATCGAGGGTGAAGAACTCTACAAAAAATTTGACTTGAGCAAACCCTGGGACAGTCCAGAGAATATCAAATTGTTGGACGAGAGAATGCCTCCGATATTCGGCGAAGGGAATAAGACCAATTTGTGTTGGATCAAATCCGATGTTCAGCATTTCGCTGACATAACACGCGGCACGAGTAATACGATCGCCTTCATCCACAGCAGCAAGTTCGTGAACTGGACCGAAAACAACGACGTCACACCGGCCGAAGTCCTGGTTCAGTTCCAGAGTCTCAAGCCGGGGGAATACCTGATCGCGTCGTTTTATGATGGTAGCGTTCGCAAAATTCCGGCAGAAACGGATCCCGCAGAATTCAAAGCCATGCTAAACCCCAAGATGGATAAGTAGCCCTTTGCGGCGCGACTTAGGAATTGTCCCGAGACTTCTTCCGTGATTGGGAATCGAAAATGACGAAAATGTATTTAGTTGAGTGATTGTGTTAACCGGTGTTTGCGGCGGTGAATTCGCGGTAGGCGGTCGCTCGCTTTGCGGTTAAGGTGGTCGGTAAGTTTTGTTTCAGCCATTGTTTCATTTGTTTGATTGACGTTGCCTGGAAGGATTCGCGGACCAGTTCGGCAGTCCAATGCGTCAGCAGCGTTGGCATCGCGGCCACCAAGCTCGTGAACCCACCTTTGCTGTGCTGGCCTTCGAGCTTTTTGAACAAGCCGAACGCGGATTCCAGATTCTCGGTTGATTGCCACGCACGCTCGCCGGGTTCAAGTCCTGCTTCCGACGTTTTGACGAACTCAACGAGTTTCTTTTTCATCGTCGTACTCAACTCACACGATTGGCAATGGCGGCGTGTGGGGGCAGCGAATAATTGTTCCAACTTAGCGGCGGCCCCGCGATAGATCCCTTGGGTGTTGATAAATTTCAAACTGGTTTGCATCACTTGCTGGCAGCGATTCCAGGCAGCCAATTCCTTTTGAAACTGACGTACCCAACCGAGCTTGTCATTCATTCGCGCGGCGGTAATGCCTCGGCGAGATTTCGAATGACAGTCGCTCAGGTGATGTGACACCATTGCGCCCCAGCGCAGCGTTGGTCCCAAGTTCATAAACCGCGATTTGAGTTTTTGAGCAGGGGGCGTAAAGTGACTCAGTTCCGTTTGTTGAATCGCGCTGCGAGTTCGACCAAGTCGAGAAACAAACTCCGCAAACCGATCACTTTTGCCAATTTGGTTTTCGAAAATATTGGCTGCAACGTGCTTCAGGTCTCGGAGCAAAGTCAGTTTTCGACCCGGTTTTTCCAGTACCTCAGCACTTTCGCGAAGCTCTACCGCACCATCGGTCAACAGAAAGCAGGGAGCCCCAATTCGCTGGGCCAGTTTCGCGTACTCTCGCCGAACGTCTTCGCGTTTCCAGCTTTCACCAGGGACCACCGCCAACACGTGCAGGGCTTTGAGCGAAAGCGTTTGGCCAGGCTCCGGCAAATCCTGGGACCGAATGCCAAGAATCTGAAGAACTTTTTCAGTACCAATTTGATTCGAGTGATCCGCCATCCAAATCCAGTCATCCGCCGCCGTCACCGGTTGCTGAAGCTTGGCGATACCCGCGCGCATCGACCAAGTGCGAATCGAATCGTGACTGGGAATCCGGGTTTCAATACCCAGCCAATCGAAGATCACTCGCAACGCAGTTTCAGCCGGTCGGAATCCGAGTTGATTACTTAAGTTCAAACTCAGTGAAATCATTTGGGGGCCGAACGAATGATTGGGTAACGGCAAATCCGAGGGTAACGTGACAGGGTGCTGGCGAAGGAGTTGGTTTTCATGTTCGGCTTGACGATGCAGCTGTTGGGACTGATCAAGTTTTTCTTGGACGACCACTAGCCGTTGAAGGAGCTGTTCATTCTCCCAGCGAAGTTCACCGATGACTTGTTTCTGTGCGTCGGCTCGTTGGGCGCGCCGATTCCGGCTACGCAGCAAACCACGAGCAACTTCATATAAATCTGAACTATACTGCCCAAGCGAATTAAACAATAATGACATGGCTGTTGCGCTCCTTCACTTGATTGATGTTTGCAACCAAACAAGTACCAAAGGACGTAACAGCGCTTCAATACATTTTCTTCCCTAAATCTCCCAGTCGTAAACATTTTCGTCAGGCCAGGGTCACGCCGTGGAGTCCGGTGCTCGCGTTTGAAAAAATCGTGGCACCGTGGCTCGGATTAACCCAATCTGGCTGTCCGAAGAATCTGTATGGAAAGGCGGCCACAGGTCGCAGGCGGCAAAGCGGGTGGTCTGTAAAATCTTGGAACCTACCAATGTCACCACCAGCAGGCGAGTAGCCCAATTAGAGAGTCAAAAAGAACAACGAACCAAACCGGCTTAAAAAGCGCGTGTCTGCTTCGGTAAAGGCCCGTAACTTCAGCCATCAATCGCGGAACTGCCGGGCACCACACCTTTTGACCGCCGTCAACACTCACCAAGGCCCGCCCGAACTTGTTCTCAATTTCGCTGATCGCGGAGGGGTTACGCTACCGCGGGGTTACGTCGGCCCGAGGGTTAACAACCTGGTTTGGTGGATGATCCAAAATCTGGTTTTTGGATTTGGGAGTGGCCTACAAAAAATCACGAGCATGGTTTCTGCCGGAGCGGCACAATAACCTGATCGCAATATCAGGGAACCGCGATACTGTGTCTGGCGCAAAACTCGGTTTTCCAGGCGGCACAATGTTGAAGGAGAAGTCAGTGGAATGTCTTCCTCGGCATCGACGTCAGCGGCAACCTGAATCGCTGCATCGGTTCGCCTCGTCTGCTGGTCGTTGAGATTCTCATAGCCCAGGGCAATAGAGAAAATTCGCTGAGCAAGCATCGTCCGTTGTTCATGAACCCTCATCAACGGTAAACGCGGATCGGGACTCGCTTCGTCGATCGCGTCGAGCAGGCCAAGTCGAGAATCGACTTCTTTCAGCAGCAGGACACCCGCATCGCTGGTCAGTCGACCGCCGAGAAAATCGGCCACAACTTTCCGGCGGCCAACGCTTTAAAACTGAACGGCGTCTGTGATACACCCTGTCATGATAAAGCCTCTTGCTTTTGTGGTGAGTACTGGTGCGAGAACCAACGTTTTACATTGCAAAAGGCTTCTCTTATAGACTGCTAGAAATCGGCGGATGAACTATCCGGGCTAGGCCCGGCAAAAAAAGTTCAATAGACGTCCTGTTGCTCCGACTATGATCAATGGAATTGAACTTCCGGTCTCGACTCAAGTGGATTTGCATTTGTTACCCATCAAGGTCGTTTATTGTCCGTTTTCGCTGGAAGAATCTCGAACTGCTCCGTCTCCCCGACAATGATTTGCGGGGCATCGTCGTAGAGAGTGACCTTGCCGGTGACGCGCACTCGCAAGCCGACGATCTTGTCATTCTCCCGGTCCAAGCCCATCGCTTTGCGACGCTCGACGGTCGGGTACTTGATCGCGACGGCCATATTATTCGGGTTCTTATAGTCGAGTTCAGAATTCAGATACATCCATTCGCCCGCCTTGCTAAACGCGACGGCTCCGACGGTCATTTCGAGGATCACGTTTTGTCCGACCGACGTCAGCGCTTCGGCGGGTCCGAGGGGACCACGGAACGGAAGTTCCGGCTCCTTCTCCGGGGCGATGACCCCTTGTTGGCCCGTAAGGGCTTCGACTCGTCTGATCACCTCGGCGAAGTCTCCGGCAGCCGGGACCGGGAGATGGTAAGAGTACGAACGGTCTCCTTGATTGAGAATGAATAGCTCGGTGTCCGCAATCATGCGGGGCGTGTGTCCGCGAAGCGCGGGTCCGACACGCTTGCCGCTGGCCACGTGCCAGAGCCGGGTTTCACTAGCCGCGTCAGTCGTGAGTACCAGTTTCCCATCCCGGCTGAATGCGGAATCCCGCAGCCGGCTGGTATGTTGCAGGGGGACGCCCACCTGACGCCAAGTCTTGGTATCATAGAACCGCATGTTGTAGTCATTCGTGCCGATGGCGAAGATTACGCCATCCTGCCGGAAAGAACCCGAGGACGCCTCCGTGTTACTGATTCCCGCTTTCGTCTCCCCGGTCGCAGCGTTGCAGACTTTGGCTGAGTGCACGGATGTTGCAACAAACTCACTACTATTGGGCTTCCAATAGACGGCTGCTGCGCGGTCTGGAGTCGGTATTGCCCGGATCTTCTCGAACGAGTTCGTATCAATCATCTCGAAACCGTTGCCTGTACGTCCCACTTCAAACTTGTATTTGATCAAACGTCTGCCATCGGGGCTAAGCGACAATTCGCGATGAAGGACATTGTCTCCGCCGTTGTCACCGAAGACCGGTATTTGGATTTCATACCTTTCCAAATAGGGTTTGATTCGGATGTCTTCTGGATCGACAAAGTTAATATCCTTGCGCTGCATTTCTGATCCGAGAGCCCAGACATTTAAGGCGTTGGTATTCGCAATGAGCACCCTTCGTCCGTCGGGTGCGAACGTCACCAAAGTGGAATGCCCTCCCGTCCAGATCGGGGCTCCGACGGTTCGAGCGGTCCCAGTTTCCCAGATGAACGCCTCGTTACTGCTGTCAGCGGCCGCGATGCTTTTGCCGTCCGGACTGAACTCCGCGTCGGAGAGGTTATCGCGATGAACCATGGGCGGCCCGACGGGTTCGCCGTTTTCCGCGTTCCACACTTGCAACCTGGCAATACCATGCCCGGACGCGCAGACAAACGATTTCCCGTCGGGACTGAAGTGGAGGGTTTTGATTCCCCCCGGACAGGTGACGATTTCCCGGATCAATTCGCCCGTTTTCGCGTCCCAGATCCGGGCGATGCCGCTGTGGCTGCCGGTAATCAACCGGCTGCCGTCGCGGCTCCAATCGACCGCCATTGCCCAGACTTCGCTCCGATTCTTCTCGGCGTGCCGGATCTGGATGTCGGTTGGTTTGCCAGTTGCCGTATCAAAGATCGTGGCAAACGCCTGAGACGTTCCCGCGATCAGCTTCGTACCATCCGGGTTAAATGCCAAACTGGGAAATGTCACGGTATCGAAATACTTACCACCGACGTCGACGGGAACTGATATCTCCGGCTCGGGCTGACCTGGCTTCCAGATGTGGACGATGCCGTCGCGGGTGTAGATGCCGAGTCGCTCTCCGCCCGGCAGCCACGCCATCCGGTAGACTCCCAATGGCCCGTCGAGGGTCAGGGCTTCGTTTCCCGGCGCGCCGTCGACCGCGTTGTGGAGACGGATCTCCACGCCCTTGTTCTTCAGCATGGAGAGGCCGACCGCCAGCAGTTTGCCTGCGGGATGGAACGCGGCAGTCGGTCGCATCCCGTTGGGTGTCTGAATCTTGTAGGTCAACGAGTGCATCTGGTTCGTCCAGGCCCCAATGTTCCAGCGGATCGCCTCCTCAAGGTCGGCGTCTTTCGCATCGAGTGCGAACTTCAATGCACGGCCATACTCGATCAGGCCCTGAGCGACGCTGTTACGATCACAAAGTTGTTGGGCCACGTCGCAGCCGGAATTGGCAGCCTGGCGCAGTGCGTCTCTCTCTGCATCGACGGCTTTGACTTCGCTCAACTGCGACTTCTGCAAGGCTTCCTGCGTCCTTCTCTGTTCCTCGGTGACGAGTGCGCGTTGCTTCGACTCCTCAGCTCGTGCTTGTTCGGCTTCTCCGCGCCGCCGCTCGGCATGAAAAAAGCCGATCGATGTCCCGGCGATTCCGATGAGCAGCGTCATGGCGATAACGGCCGCCGTCAGTGCTGCCGCCTTGTTCCGTTGAACGAATTTCTGGAGCTTATAGCCTACCGAAGGTGGCCGCGCGAGTATGGCTTCCCGGTTTAGATAACGATCGATGTCTTCGGCAAAGTTCCCGGGTGTGCCGTAACGCCGGTTGCGGTCCTTGTCGAGCGACTTCATCACGACCCAATCAAGATCCCCCGCCAATAATTGGGTGAGCTTCTTCACTTCGAGGCCACGGTTGCCGGCCAGGATCGTCGCCGAATCGCCCAGCGAAGACATGCGTGTGCTTGGCCGTGGGGCCTCCTCTTCGCGGATCAGCCGCTGTATCTCGGCATAGCCCGCCGCGCGCAATTGCTTTAAATCGAGCGGCGTCGTGCCGGTCAATAGTTCGTAGAGTAACACGCCGAGCGAATAGACGTCCGACCGTGTATCAATGTCCAATCCGCTCATCTCGGCCTGCTCGGGGCTCATGTAGGCCGGAGTTCCGATCATCTGGCCGTAGGCGGTGAACAAAGTTCGCTCGGTCAATTTTTGCACGGTTGCCTTGGCCACACCGAAGTCAATCACCTTGACAAACGGCGCGCCGTCGTGCAGCGTGACCATGACATTCGACGGCTTGATATCGCGGTGGATGACCCCTTTGTGGTGGGCATGCTGGATGGCGTGGCAGACGTCGATGAACAGTTTCAGCCGACCCTCGGTAGGCATGTGGTTCTTGTCGCAGAACTCGGTAATCGGCACTCCTTTCACCAGTTCCATGACAAAATAGGGAAGTCCCGAGGCCGTCGTCCCGGCGTCGAGAACTTTGGCAATGTTCGGGTGGTCCATCAGAGCCAGCGCCTGCCGCTCAGACTCGAAACGCGCGATTACCTGGGCACTGTCCATGCCCGGCTTGATGATCTTCAGTGCGACCTTGCGGCGGACGGGTTTTTCCTGCTCCGCCATGAAGACGCAGCCAAAGCCCCCTTCGCCGATCTGCTGGAGTAACTTGTACGGGCCAATCAACGTCCCCGCTTTTTCGGAAATCGGCCGATAGTCGCCAGTGCGTTCCAGAGCCAGCGCGGGCTTTTCCAGAAAGTTCGAGGATTCCTCGTGGCGGGCCAGAAGCGCATCCACCCGCCCGCGACGTTCTGGGTCGCCCATGCAGGCGTCGTCGAGATAGCGGGCGCGCTCCGCCGTAGGGTAGTCCAAAGCCGCTTCGAATAGTTCACGTTCCGTCATTGTATTGGTCCTCCATTCCAAGTGCGAAATCGACCGGCGAAACGTGCCAAAATAATGGAAAATTATTCAGGACGTAGTTCCCGCGACAGCCAGGCCTTGGCATAAGCCCAAAGGCGGTTGGTGCTTCGAAGTGACATTTTCAGCAGTAATGCCGACTCTTTCATCGTGCAACCGGCGAAGTACCGCAAGTGCACCAGTTGTGCTGCCTGGGGTTCGACGGCGGCGAGCTGATCCAGGGCCGCGTCGAGAGCGAGCAACTCATCGTCTCGTTCGAGTTCGGCCACCGGCGCATTTTCGAGTTCGATGCGATTGTAATCCCCGCCGGCCTTCAGGCTATTTCGCGTGCGTGCCCGCTCAACGAGTATCCGCCGCATCGACGTGGCGGCGGCCGCGAAAAAATGGTGGCGGTTCTCGAACTTCTGGTCACCCACCAGACGCAGGTAAGCCTCGTGGACCAAAGCCGTCGCGTCCAGAGACTGTCCCGGGTTTTCCGCGTCGAGTTGGCGGGCTGCAAAGCGTCGCAATTCGTTGTAGATCAACGGCAACAATGCGTCCGCCGCCGCCGGATCACCGGCTTCGATTTGGGACAAGATTTGAGTGACTTCGAACTTCGTCATTTACTGTTTGCTTTTGGATTGACGCCACAGCACATGATATTGGTACCCCGAACAGATTGCAAAGGAATTCACCGAGGAAAGTGATGGGTTCGAAACAACGAGGGGTCCGTTTGGCATTAACGGCGAACATCTAGCATCCTCCGGCGAAGCTAAGCTATTCCGCGGCTCTTTCAGAATTTCGAAGTTCTTGGGCTTTCCCATTTAAACAAGTGATTCACGTTGGTCTCGCCAGTCAAGTTACCAAAAGAATTTTAGACACCATGGTTGGTGAATTTGAAGATGTTAGTTGTCTCGTTGAAGTCGGCGAAGGACCGAGATGTTAGCCATTAACGTGAGAACCGCCGGGCAGGAATTTGGAGTGGCCAACAACAGCTTGGTGTTCGTTCAGGAACGTTGGCTATCCGTGGACCCCCGAAAATGGAACGAAGTTCTTTTCGACATGGACCATGACGGGGGCGTATAGTTACCCGTTTGAATCTGGCTTGCGTACGCTGGCCAATGACGTGTTTGCTTCAATTAACGAACGCGGCTCTATTTGAAATCGATGGAAATGTCCGGCGACGGCTGCGAGTCAGTTGGCGAATCGTCGATCGAAACATTTTCAAACTCCGACTCAAGATTAGGGATAATGGATTGAAATCTGGTTTGGGGCAAAGTTCCAAAATCTGGTTTTTAGAATGACACGCGATAATCTGCTTTCCCGATCCCCCGCGGCCCCGGTCGATCGAAAACG
>JANNWZ010000146.1:0-12383 GCA_031409295.1 Mariniblastus sp. | reverse complement strand
CTGGGCGCCTCGCGCAACATCACGGTCCGAGCGACTTCAGCCGATGGTTCGACCGCCGATACTGTTGTTGCAATTTCCATCAATGACGTCAATGAAACACCAACCGATCTGATGCCGAATTCATTTGGCGTTGTTGAAAACACTGATACCACGGGGGGTTATAGCCTGGGAAGCCTTAGTGCGATGGATCCCGATGCCAGCGAGTCCTTCACGTACTCTATCGTTGGTGGAACTGATGCGGCAGTCTTCAACGTGTCGGGCGATCAGTTACTATTGAATGATGGAGTGCTGAATTTCGAAAACAAGTCTACGTACAGCGTGCGGGTCCGGGCAACGGACAGTGGCGGACTGTGGCATGAAGAGACGTTGGTCGTCAATATACTGGATATCAATGAACGGCCCCAAATAGGCAACCAGTCATTTGGGGTGGACGAGAATTCTGCCAATGGCACCTCGGTGGGGTGGGTCGTGGCCAGTGATGTGGATGCAGGTGATTCGGTGACTTATCGTTTGGTCGGTGGAAGTGGCGCGACGGCATTTTCGATCGATGCCGTCACCGGGGAGATACGGGTGTCCGATGGAAGTCGACTCGATTTTGAAACGAATCCGTCACTCGACCTAACCGTGGAAGTGCGGGATGCGAGTGGTTTGACTCAAACTGCTACCATGACAATCGCATTGAATGACATCAATGACGCTGCCGTTTTGATCACCAACATTCCATTGAATGTGAACGAAGGGGGCACGGCCGTACTGGACAATTCCTTGTTGCAAACGACTGACCAAGATGACTCGGCGAACAGTCTAATATACTTGGTACTCCAATCTCCCGCCCGCGGCACATTGTTGGTTAATGGTCTTTCGGCAACATCGTTTACTCAATCCGATTTAGACCTCGGCCGAGTAACGTATCGACACGACGGTACCAACACTTCGATCGACAGCTTTGATTTCTCGGTCAGTGACGGTGTTGGAACGGCAACGACAGGAACGTTTGTGATCGCGATCAATCCCGTCAATAATGCACCGACCGCCATGGATGACTTGGTGATCGTCAACGAAGGGGAGAATTATCAGGGCGTCGCCAGCGAGGTGTTAGCCAATGACTTAGACTCCGAAGGATCGAGCCTGACCGCTTTATTGGTATCGGGCCCGGCACATGGAACGATAACATTGAATCCCGATGGCTCATTTGTCTATCAACACGATGGCACCGAAACAACGACAGACAGTTTTCAATATCGAGTCAACGATGGCTCCTTGAACAGCAATATCGCCACGGTACGATTGCAGGTGATTCCGGTGAACGACGCCCCGCTGGGTGTCGTGGACGACCACGTTGTCTTTGCAGGTTTCACCCTGCGAGACCTGGTTGGGGTGTTGGCAAATGATGGCGATCTGGAAAATGATCCATTGATCGCTGTGTTGGTGAGCCCGGCAGCTAATGGGTCAGTGACTCTGAATGCGAATGGTTCATTTGAGTACTTGCCGAATGCTGGTTTCTTCGGTACCGACACATTCTCGTATGTCCCCAACGATGGCTCTTTGTCTGGCAATCTGACGGTGGTGACAATTCAAGTACAAGCCGTCTCCCCACCGGTCATCAATCCACCGGTCCCGACACCGCCTGTAGTACCTCCGGTGGTTACGCAAAACGTTCCAGATCAGGCGACCTCGGAGCCTGATCCAGCAGAATCATCGGAAAATGCTACGACACCGTCCGTGACACCAGGCAATGTGTCAGAGACAAGACTAATCAGTGATCCGAATTTCTCGCGCATCAATCTGAATTCCTATGAACAATTTGCATCGGACCAGGAGATTCGCGAACACATACTTCGTTTGATCGATCGTCAACAAGCGGAAGCCGTATTACGGACAATCCTGAATAATGCGACCATTGGACTGGCCCAGGGCGAAGAAGAAATTCAGCGTTTCCGCCAAACGACAAAGATTGCCGTGTCCTTCAATGCCAACTTGTTGTGGAATCAAATGGAAGAATTCCAAAAGGGCGCCAAGTTCGAACTGGATGAACTACGGGTTAATGTTGGAGCGATTACAGCGATCGGGACGGTGGGATACCTATTGTGGTCACTCCGCGGCGGCGTGTTGGTGGCTGCAGCATTGGCTCATACGCCGACGTGGCGGATGATTGATCCGCTGCCCGTATTGGATTCCTACGTTGCGGCCAGCGGCAAACAAAAACGGGACGAGATCGACGAGTTGTTCGAGTGAGTCCAGAATCGATTGAATGGATTGTAGTGGCCTGAAACCACAACAATCCGAACTTAGGATCGCGATTCTGAACTAGTTCGTTCGACGAAAAGCTATGTTTCGACATGTTGAATTCCTGAAATAATCCAGACGCGTGACCCGAGCGAACGCATTTAGACTGTCTGTTGTCTCTTCGAAAAAATTTCCCTCACTGCCATGTTTAGAATCAAATCAGCCACGCGATTGGCGGTCACGATCGGATTTATCTGTCTGACGCTGGTTTGTTTGGCAATGAGCTTGAATCTGATTCCCAATCCACAACAACTGGAAATGGAACGACGATTGAGTATCACGCGCGGAATCGCCGTCGCGGCATCGACGTTGGCCGAAAGCAATCGTTTACCCGAAATGCAGCTGGTGTTGGAACGAAACGCAAGCGTTGAACCAAGCATCCTTTCCATTGGCCTGCGTCGCGAACGAAGTCAAAAAAACCTCGTTGAAGTTGGACCGCACAATCAGTCCTGGAATCCAGTGGATGTGCGTCAGCATGAATTACAACAAATTGCCGTCGACATTCTTTCCAATGGCCGCAAATGGGGGCAACTGGAGATTGTGTTTCATCCGGAGCAGCGTAGTTGGCTCGGATGGTTGCTGCAGTTTCCCAATGGACTCATTGGATTTTTGAGTTCCAGTCTAACCCTGCTGACCTGGCTGGTCTTGAACAAAACATTTCGCTATTTGAATCCCTCGAAAGTGGTTCCGGACCGGGTTCGGACCGCCCTGGATTCGATTGGCAGTGGCTTGGTCTTGTTGAGTCCGTCGGGCGAGATCGCCCATGCCAATAAGGCGTTTGGGAAAATTGTTCGACAGGAAATTAGTGATATCTTGGGTGGGCGGATCGACAGCTATCAGTGGAGTCCTACGGAAGAGGGACAACGGGAGTTACCATGGCAAAGTTGCCAAAAAACGTCGAAACCAATCGCTGGGGAAATCATTGAGTCCCGCTTCGCACCGGGCCAAACTCAAAAGTTCATGGTCAATGCATCGCCAATTCTGGGCTCGAAAGACCAAACTCGGGGATTGATCATCAGTTTTCAAGACGTGACAGCGCTAGAAAATAAGAAATCGGAACTCGCGAAGATCATCCAGACAGTTCGAACATCTCGCGATGAAGTCGAACGACAGAATGAGAAATTGAGTTTTCTGGCTAGTTTTGATCCGCTCACCAAGTGTATGAATCGGCGTTCGTTCTACAGTCGGTTCCAGACTTTGTGGGTCGAAACCACCGAACATCCTCTGACGATCATGATGCTGGACATCGACCATTTCAAACGTGTCAATGACGATCACGGACATAGCACTGGTGATACAGTACTCGCCAAGGTCGGCGAAATACTCATTTCCACTGTGGGCAAACTGGGCACCGTCTGCCGGTATGGTGGAGAAGAGTTTACGATATTGTTGCCCAATTTACCGTTTGAGAGTTGTTGTGAATTAGCGGAAGAAATCCGCGCAAAGATTCAAGCGGAACCGATCGCCGGGTTGGCCATTACAACCAGCCTGGGGCTGGCGAACCGAGCGATGGGAGCAATGGATTCGCAACACATGCTGGATCAAGCCGACCAATGTCTCTACGCCGCGAAACGAAACGGAAGAAACCAGGTCGTGCGTTTCGATGTTTGCCCAGTCGTGTTTAAGGAAGCGGGCCCGCCAATCCACAACCCAGCGATTGCTATCGAGGCTGTCGGTGATGCAGTCGATTCCGTGGAAACGCACGCCGAATTGATGATTCCAGCGCCCAACAAGCAGAATGAGATTGAGTTTTCGTCAGTCACCGGGCTACTATCAGCGTTGTCGTTCCGTAGTCCTGAAACGGCGGCACACTCCGTTCGAGTCGCCGATTTGGCCGTCACAATCGGGCAGTCGATGCTAAATCATCGTGAAATTTTCCAGTTGGAGATCGCCGCGTTGTTGCATGATGTCGGCAAGATTGGCGTGCCCGACTCAATCCTGAACAAACCGACGAAGCTGACGGATCGGGAAAAAGAGATCATGCGAAGACACGACGAAATTGGGGTCGCCATCGTTCGTAGTGCCGGCGCTTCCGAAGTAATCGCCCATACCATTGAACGCCATCAAGACTGTAAATTGCGCCAGAAAACGAGCGAGCATTGCGACGCACTGGATTCCATCAGCGCCAGAATCCTGCATGTCTGCGATGCGTTTGATTCGATGGTTTCCGACCAGGTTTATCGAACAAGAATGACGACTAAACAGGCGTTGACAGAAATTCTGCTCAACACACCACAACAGTTTGATCCTGACGTGGTCAAACAATTGTTCGCTTTTGTCGCGTCGGGACAGTACCAAAGCCAGCAGTCTCGTAATCCCATGTCGGAAGACCCGAATACAGCCGGTCGCAGCTTCGATGATGGTCGCTCGTTTGCCGATTTCGAAACGCACCCTGGTAGGGACGGGAATTACGCAGCGGGCGTTCAAACAATGGATGAGCAGCTGACGAAGAACCCCGAAATCGAGCGCTTGATTGAATTGGCGGACGAAGTCATCAATTTGTGTCAAACCACTCGCTCGACGTTTGTCGATTGTGAGGAAGACACCGAATCTTTCGCCATGGCTGGTGAATTACACGGCTCGCTCAGCTAGATTTTTGAGTCGGGTAAATTTGGGAAATCCACCCAAAATCCACTCCGCTCGCTAAACGTGAGGCCGCGAGCGAGTCGTTTCAAGGCTCCGTCCGAAAAAAACGCTGTCGTGAAGTCGCTGCCTCGCTGAGGCCGATCATCTTACGCGAGCAATGTCAAAAAATCACGGTCGACCGTTCGGCGTTCCAACACGGTCAATCGTTTTTTTCGGTTTGACCTTTTCAACTGTTCCATCGTCAACCGCAAAGTTGCTGTATTCGATTTTTTTTCAGCAACCCAACCCATTTCGCATTGAGGGCGAGGTAAAGTTTGGCGGAATTTTTGCGCATTTTCATGCGTTGTCTATCACGAAGAGAACCAGTTGCGAGCCATGCTCAATCCGTTCAAATACATCCAAACTGGTTGGCATTCAATCGTTGAATTGATTGTCCACAAGCAGGCCCGACCCTCGGTCGATCCGGTCAGTCTGGAGTCACTGGAGGATCGGGTCCTATACGATGCGTCGCCATTGGCGGGATTGATCGGTCAGCCCAATGAGAATCCGGACATCATACAAACGGTAGACGCGCAATATACGAATTTGATGGAACTAATCGTTGAGCAGGAGTTTGTTGATTTCCCAGCGTACGCGCCGAGCATTGACTTCCGCGAACTGAATTTGCAACCAGATTCCATTGCCTTTGCGTCCGATCCAGCGACTGTCAACACAGCGCACAACTCGATCCCCGAAGTGATTTCTGATCCCCGAGAGTTTTTGGAGGCCGGCGCGCTGCCGAGTGCAGTTTTAGAGTCAGCTGAATATGAGCGCAGTGTACTTGTCTTCGTGGATCGCGGTGTCGCTAATTACCAGCAACTGTTGGCGGACCTGCAACATCGAACGACACCAGATACTCGTTTGGAAGTAGCGCTGATTGACTCCGGATCGGATGGACTCAGCCAAATTTCCGCTTATCTCGGTCAATACGGGCATGACCTCGACGCAATTCATTTCATCACACACGGATCCGACGGCGCGATCAAACTTGGCAATACCTGGTTCGATCAAACGGATTTGAATCAGCGATATGCCGAATTGCAACAATGGCAAGGAGCACTCAATGCAGGTGCCGACCTGTTATTCTACGGTTGCGATCTGGCCGGCACGGAAATCGGCCGCGAGTTGTTGCAAACACTTGCTGCAGCTTGCGATTGTGACGTTGCTGGAAGTATCGATGACACGGGAAACACGCGATTTGGCGGCGACTGGATCTTGGAATTTGCCACCGGTACCATTGAAACCGAAAATCCGTTTTCAAATGAAGCACTCGGGGACTGGTACGGGAAATTGGCAGTGATCGTGGTGACCACCTTTAATGATGTGGTCAATGCCGGCGATGGTTTGATTTCGTTGCGCGAAGCAATTATTCAGGTCAATGCCGGTAGTGGAGGCGACACCATCGAGTTGGCGGTCGGAACTTATGTACTGTCTCGAACTGGCACCGGGGAGAACTCCGCGGCTACCGGCGATCTCGATCTCTCTAAAGATGTAACGATCAATGGCGCCGGAAGGTTGACAACGGTAATTGATGCCAATGGCATTGACCGGGTGTTTCATTTGATAAGCGGTGCCAACGTCACCATGAACGGGTTTACCGTCACGGGTGGATTCGGTGACACCGGAGCCGGTGTGTTCGTCGATGGTGGAGCAACCCTCACGATGAGCAATGGCCGCATCGTTGGGAATGCTACCGCGAATTCAGACGGTGGTGGCATCCGACTTATCAGCGGTTCGATAACACTGAACCAGGTATCGATCGAAAATAACGACGCCGGCACTGGCCGAGGTGGCGGTATTTTCAATGGTGATTCCGCCGTGTTGAACAATGTTACAATCAGCGGAAACACTGCCCAAGACGGTGGTGGAATCTACCAGGATTCCGGTCCCGGGCGTTCTTCGACATTGACCAATGTTACCGTTAGTTCGAATATTGCCACCGCCAATGGAGGTGGAATTAGAACGCATCAGAACACCCAACTCATCAATTCCACGATTGCCTTTAATACCGGTGAACAAGGCGCGGGAATTTATCAAGCTGGCGGCGGATCGGTTACGCTTAAAAACACGATTTTGGATAGCAACCTTCGAGCCGACAATTCGAACCGGAATGCGGATGGAACCTTTACATCGCAGGGATTCAACATCGACAGCGATGGAACGGCTGGTTTGGGTCTGGCCAGTGATCGAAACAACATTGGCGCGAATCTCGATCCTACGCTGCGCGACAATGGCGGAACGGTGGCGACACATGCATTGTTGTTGGGAAGTATTGCGATTGACGGCGGAACTTCGACGGGCGCCCCAGCCGCCGATGCAAGGGGATTTGCCCGCGATGCCGTGGCAGACATCGGTGCGTTTGAATTGAAGAAGCGACTAACAAATCAAACAGAGTTTCTGGTCAATACGACGACCTCCGGTAATCAAGAAACTAACTCCGAAGTGCGCGGCTCGCCACACGCCATCGGCATTGCCGATGATGGAAGTTATGTCGTCGTGTGGTCGTCGGATAATGGCGGCAATTGGAACGTGCTTGGGCAACGATTTGATTCTGACGGTGTCAAAATTGGCAGCGAGTTTGCCGTTAATCAAACGATCACGAATTCCCAACACTACGCATCCGTGGCCGTAAACGGCCGGGGCGAGTTCGTCGTGACCTGGACTAGCGTCAATCAAGACGGCGGCGGCAATGGAGTCTATGCTAGACGCTATGACGCAACCGGGGCGGCGATCGGCAACGAATTTTTAGTTAACACCACCACGGCGGGCGACCAGGATTCATCGGTCGTCGCAATTGGCGCCGATGGTCAGTTCCTGATTGTCTGGGAGGGTGCGGGGACCGGTGACACGGATGGAATTTTTGGTCAATGGTACGGTGCTAACGGAGTTGCCAGTGGCTCAGAAGTTCGAATCAATTCGACCACGAGTGGACTGCAAGGAGAACCTTCCGTGGCCATGGCGCCTGACGGCCGCGCGGTTGTCGTGTGGGATGATCCCAATGGTGTGCAAGTCAGGGTCTATGATGCAGCGCGCACTGCGGTGGCAGTAAGTTTCAAGGTAGAGAACTCAAATAGTGCCGGAGAAGCCGATGTCGCGATGGCGGCGGACGGGAGTTTTGCCGTCGTTTGGCGAATGACAATCCTCGACAAAGGAATTTATCTGCGACGATTTGATGCCACAGGCAATCCACTTGGAATGGCAACGGTAGTCAATCAATCGATCCTGGGAGATCAAACGAATCCTTCGATTGCGATGGACAACTTCGGGAACTTTGTCGTTGTCTGGGAGGGCGTGGGATCAGGCGACAGTTCCGGCGTGTTCGGACGCAAATTCGGCGCCAATGGAAATGCGGCGGGCAATGAATACCGCATCAATCAAACAACGACGGGGGCCCAAACGCAGGTGTCCGCGGCGATGCTGGACCAAAACAATTACGTGGTCGTGTGGTCGGGTGAAGGTGCAGGTGATTCCAGTGGCGTTTTTGGCCGGCAATTTGGTCCGGCAAACAATATCCCGACGGGATCCGATCGGATGCTCAGCATCACCGAGGATGCCAGCCACGTGTTTTCACTGGGAGATTTCGGATATTCGGATTCGGATGGCGATCCATTGACGCAAATTCGCATCACCACACTTCCTGTCACTGGCCGCTTGCTCTATCAAGGAGCAACCGTCGCGCTCAACGCGATTCTCGATCCGACGGTGGTCAGTGCCGGACTATTGCGATTTATTCCCAATTCAAATTTGAGTGGCAACAACGCAGCCAGTTTTCAATTTTCCGTCCACGATGGTTTCGCTTGGTCGGCGAGCCCCAACACGATCAGCTTCAACATCAACCCGGATGTTGATGAACCTGCGTTTGGCGCCGGTCGATCGCTCGAGTCGCTCGATGGCGGTTCGCTCGTGAACACAACTTCGATTGGAGTCCAGTCCCAACAGCAAATCGCCGAACTGTCCGACGGAGGCTACATTGTCGTTTGGCAAGGAACCGATGGCGACCTAAGCAATGGAAATAATGGAACCAAGATTTTCTGGCAACGCTACGGTGCAAATGGTCAAGCCATCGGAGGCCAACAGCAACTCAATCCACTCAGCGTGTTGGAACAGATCAATCCCGATGTCGTCGGATTATCCGATGGTGGATTCGTCATTGTCTGGGGAGAAGGAGTTAGCAGCTCGTTAGACCTTTACGCCCAGCGATTCGATCAACTTGGCAACCTCGTTGCCGTCGACGGAATCAGCACCGGCCCAAATACATTTTTCCAAGTGGCTCAAGATTCCACCAACCAACAGTTTGGAGCTAAACTAGCAGCGCTGGACGACGGTGGATTTGTCATCGCCTGGACAACTTTGGCACTAGGTATTGACGTTGACGCCGGCATTTCGGCTCGCGTATTTAATTCGGTCGGGAATGCTTCAGCTGAATTTCGGGTCAACAACACGACGACCGGTGTGCAGCGGGACGTGGAGTTGGTAGCGCTGGACAACAACAAGTTTGTGGTCGGCTGGGTTGATCAGTCGGTCAACTCGTTCGACGTAAAATTCAAAGTAATCGACGCGGGCAATCCAACGGCTGGTGTTGAGATCACGGCTAATCAGACAACGACATTTTTCCAATACGATATTCAACTTACAAAACTGAGCAACAACACCTTTTTGGCAAGTTGGGAAGCGACCAATGGACTGGATGGAAGTGCCAAGGGCATTTTCGGCCGACGTTTTGATTGGAACGGCAATCCGATCGACGCGGCCGATTTTGTCATTAATCAGGTGACACTGGGTCATCAGGATACTCATTCCATTGTGGGATTGGGAAACGGGGAGTTTATCGCGTTCTGGCAGTCCAACAACGGCGATGCCGATGGCACGGGAATTCGGGCGATTCGATACGACGCAGCGCTCAATCGGATTGGCAATGAGTACGTGATCAATTCACACCATTATGGCAACCAATCCAATCCCGAGGCGGTCCTGTTATCCAGCGGCGAAGTTGTCGTCGTCTGGAACTCCGCCGATGGCGACAATGGAACGGGTACCTGGTCCAGCGGCGTGTATCACGATCGCTTCATCCCGACGGTGACGGTGCCAGAAGACAATTTGATCCCGTTGAATTTAAGTCTGGCAGTAACCGATAGCGATGGCAGCGAGTCGCTGACTCAGGTGTTGGTTACCGGCGCGCCAATGGGGTCGACGATTACTGACGGGGTTAATTCAATCACTATTGTATCGTCTGTGATTCCGGTAAATATCACAGGTTGGGCCTACTCGTTGATCAGCATTGCGACAGTGCCCAATTGGAACGGCAGTTTCGATCTCAATTTTGCGTTGGAAGTAACCGACGCTGGGCAAACACAGAATTGGTCCCGGGCTGTGCGGGTTAATGTAACGTCTACGGGCGATCTATTGAGCTTGGCCAATATCGCTGCCAGTACCAACGAAAATTCCACTGTCAATATTGGTGCTTCGACTATCGCTGGTTCCATCACGAATGTTGACCAAAATTTGATTGTGGCACCAGCGATCGTGCCAACGATCTCCTATCGACTCAATCCCATTACCATTCTGCCGATTGCCGGTCCAAACCTGGTTTGGTCGGATACCAATAATACCGCTGGCAAAGAACTGTTGTTCAACTCCACCGCCGTGTCGTACAATTCGAACCCAGGTTCAACGTTTCCTGGAATTACCGCCGCGCTAGATTTTAACGGTACCGGTGGCGGCCAAAGCACATCGCCGTTTGATTTGGTGACTGGCAGTGGCTCGATGGAATTTTGGGTTCGGCCCGCCAACAAGACTCAGACAAGCACGATTCTCGAACTTGGGGATACGAATTTCGGCTTGGGTTTGTACCAAAACGGTAGTCAATTTGAATTTCATTTTTATGATGCGACAACCATTGACGGCAACACGAATCAGCCATGGGTGTTAGTCTCCGAGGGATTTAGCGCGACTGAGTTCAATCAAGTCGTCATGGTGATCGACTCCAATGGGACGTCAGCCGGCGATACCAGCCAACCAGATCTGTTCTTATACTTGAATGGCCAATTGATCAATGTCTTGGCGGATGTTCCCTTCAATTGGATCAACTCAAGCAATTTGAGCATCGGGCAACCCAATGGTTTTGATTACGCCGGCCCAACGACATTTGGAAACTTCGTCGGTTCCATGGCAGAGCTAAACTACTATTCGGCTCCCTTGACTACCTCCGAGGTTCGGTCGCACTACGACGCAACTAGTTTTCAACCAGGGCAATTGACCCAGATCGACGGTCAAGCTGCGGTGGCCGGCCAAAGTTATTTGCTGTCGTCCGGTGCCAGCCTAACCTATAACCTGGATGGAAGTTTTACCTACAATCCGCAAGGTCAATTTGATAGTTTGGCGGCAGGTCAATCAACCAACGAAAGTATCTCATTGTCGTTTGCTAATGGAATTGGAACCGTCTCGAGCCAATTGAGCATTGCAGTTTCAGGTGTCAATGATGCACCAGTGTTGGATAACAGCGGTGTCATGACGCTCAACACCATCACCGAGAACGCCACGAGCAACGCTGGCCAAACCATCGCCTCGATTGTGGCTTCGGCGGGTGGAAATCGAATCACCGATGTCGACTCCGGTGCTATCGAAGGTGTCGCCATCACGGCCTTGACCAGCGGCAATGGTACCTGGCAATACTCGATCAACGGTGGGTCAACGTGGGCGGGGATGGGAGCTGTCTCCAACGCCTCGGCGTTGTTATTGCGCGCCACGGACTTGGTCCGATTCGTTCCCAACGGCCAAAACGCCACGACCGGTGGTCTTACATTCCGGGCCTGGGATCAAAGTAGCGGTGCGGCCGGCGGCAAAGTCACCACGGCGACAAACGGCGGCACCTCACCGTTCAGTACTGCGACCGAGACCGCTGCCATCTCCGTCACCAGTGTCAACGATGCGCCAGTGTTGAACAACAGTGGCGTGATGACACTCAACACGATCACTGAAGACGAGACCAACAATGGGGGTCAAACGGTGGCCTCGATCGTAGCTTCGGCGGGTGGCAATCGAATCACCGATGTCGATTCGGGTGCTGTCGAGGGGATTGCCATCACAGCGTTAACCAGCGGCAATGGTACCTGGGAATATTCGATCAACGGTGGGTCCACCTGGTCAGCGATGGGCTCCGTCTCCAATGCTTCGGCGTTGTTGTTGCGCGACACAGACCTGGTTCGATTCGTTCCCAACGGCCAGAACGGCACGACCGGTGGTCTTACATTCAGCGCCTGGGATCAAAGTAGCGGTGCGGCCGGCGGCAAAGTCACCACGGCGACAAACGGCGGCACCTCACCGTTCAGTAGTGCGACCGAGACCGCTGCCATCTCGGTCACCAGTGTCAACGATGCACCGGTGTTGGATAACAGCGGCGTGACGACGCTCAACACAATCACTGAAGACGAGACCAACAATGGGGGCCAAACGGTGGCCTCGATCATAGCTTC
>JANNWZ010000145.1:0-8309 GCA_031409295.1 Mariniblastus sp. | reverse complement strand
ATTTTCGCAGTGACTTAGTGCCAGTTGTTGTAAGGCTATCCTATCAATAGGCTCAGGGCAAAGCGGCACTTACTGCGATCCTTATCTTACCAACTCCAGACGAGTCGGTAAGTGAGGCTAGAGTCGTGGAAGGAGTCGCCGAAGGGCTGCGCGACTAGCGGTTGGTGCTGATGAATTTCTGCAATTCGGCGGGCACCGGCGATTCGAATTTGACCGCTTGGCCATTCACGGGATGTTCGAAGCCCAGGGTCATGGCGTGCAAGGCAATCCGTTTCCAAGGCCATCTCTGATGTTGAGCCAATTCTGGTTGGTATCTCGAATCACCCAACACCGGGTGTCCGGCGTCGGCAAAATGCACGCGAATCTGATTTCGTTTGCCTGTTTCCAGTGTTACCAGGACGACGGTTGCATCCGGCATCCTCCGGGTTACCTGAAAATGTGTGATCGCCATTTCCGTTTCGGAAGATTCTCGAGCAACATAGCGGTCCAGATTCTTGGCCGTCGCCAAATGAGAGCGCATGGTCCCGTGGTCAGTGGGCAGTTGTCCGGCGACGATCGCCAAATAGTTTCGTTCGGGCTTGTGCGCTCGAAACTGTTCGATCAACTGATCAGCGATTCGTTTGCTTTTGCCAAACACCAGCAATCCACTCACTTCACGATCAAGCCGATGAACGACAAAGGCACTCGATTTTTTTGGTGCGTGGTTCAGGTAGAGTGAAACCCGCTGCACCAACGTGTTGGATTCGCGTCGGTCGGTCGGCACGGTTAAGGATCCGGCCAATTTCTCTACTACAATGAAGTGGTCATCTTCAAAATTGATCTTAAACGTGCGATCGTCTCGAGGTCGTTTTTTCTCTTTGTATCGCTGAGTTGGATCGAAACTCAGCGCCACCATATCACCACGGCTAACCGTGATCGCCGGGTCTTCGCAAACAAGTGAATTGACGGAAACACAATCATGATCGAACAATCCACGCACCTGGCTGTGGGAAACGCCGGACAATTGTCTCACTACAGAATCCACCCGTCCCGCGTTTTCAACAGTCATCGACAGCGTCTTCATCGCCATAAAAAAATCTCTCCACCAAAAAAAAACATCTACTTCAAATTGAACCACTGAACCACTGAACCACTGAATCACTGAATCACTGAATCACTGAATCACTGAATCACTGAATCACCGAGTCACCGAGTCACCGAGTCACCGAGTCACCGAGTCACCGATCCGCCCTGCCCTGGTCTCACTCGCAATTTCTGCAATCGAGTCTTTCGTCGCCTGGGCCACGGCCGCCTGCCAGTCCTTAATCGCTCGATATTGGCGTCGTTCATACGCAAAAATAATCCCGCGTGAGCTATTGATAACGGCACCCCGACCTTGTTCGTCAAATCCGCCGGCGACATCGGCAGCTGTACCCCCTTGGGCACCATAGCCCGGAATCAGCAATAGTGTATTAGGCATCTGGTGACGCAGCGCCGACAACTGTTCAGGGTACGTCGCTCCAACAACCGCTCCGACGATGCCGTAACCAGAATCGCCGATCGTGCTTTTGGCCATCGACTGTAAAAGATCGGCGATGTGGGAATAAACCGGTTGGCCATCGACCAATTTTTCTTGCAAAGTGCTACTGCCAGGGTTGGAAGTCTTGGCGAGCACATAGATTCCGGCGCCATTTTGTTTTGCGGTGGCAACAAACGGCTCAAGGCTATCGTCACCCAGATAGGGATTCACCGTCAACGCATCACAACCCCAGGGACTTAGAGGTTGTTCTCCCAAATAGGCTGCCGCATACGCCACCGCTGTCGATCCAACATCTCCCCGTTTGGCATCCAGGATTACCATCAGGCCGACCGATTTCGCATGATCGATAACATTCGCCAGCGCCACCATTCCGGCCGGCCCAAGTTGTTCAAAAAATGCGGCTTGCGGTTTAACGGCGGGGACCAAACTTCGAACTGCGTCGATGATTTCGCAACAAAACTGCTGATAGAGCTGAGCCTGGATCGCGAGCGGCACCAGACTTCCATGACCCGCCAACATGGACGCCGGGAGTTGTTCGAAACGCGGATCCAAGCCCACAATCAAAGGGGTTTTTTTAGCTCGGATGGCGCTGCAAAGTCGATCCGCGTAGTGGGTGGGGGCGTCAAGTGTCATTGAGGGAAATGGAATTCGAAAACTCGGGACTGGAAAACTTGAAAGCAAGAAGTTTCGCGGCCAATGCTAACCGAAATTCCCAAAGTTCGAAACTTGGCGCCGGGCAGCTTTCGAACTCGTCGATTTCGGCTGGTTGAACCGGTGTCCGACACGGAGTCTTTTGCCAGCCCCTGTCGCGCTGGTTATTCAACCACTTCGATTTGACTCTTCGCTTTTACCCACACACCAATTTTCTTCGAACCAAACTCCGACTTGATCTCGCCATGCACACGAATTTTTTTGCCGACGAAGGCATTGAGATTTTCCATGCTCAATTCGTCGCCGACTTCAGTGGCCGACATAAAGACCATAATGGTCTGGTTCCAATCATCGGAAAATCTGAGATACCGAGTTTTTTCGCTTTTGCTGACCGAGGCTTTGACGGGAATTCCTTCGAGATGGACCAATTCGCCAACACGCGATTGGACGCGGTCCAATTGGTCAGGCTTCAAATAGACAATTCCGTCAGCGGGAACCGATTGGGGTATCGGTGGTGTGGGCGGAATAACTGCTGGTGTGGGGGTGCTGGTCGCAGTGGGAACCGGCGCTGGTTGTGTGCCTGGGTTGTCAGCCCCGGGGTCGGGATTGGACGTAGAAACGTCGGCTGCGTCGGTCTTATTACTGGCCGTCGCCGTCTGATTATTGGATGGACTCGTTACCAATTCCGGGGCCGCTGCCGGTTGATTCGGTGCCGAATCAACGGCAACGGGTTTTTGATTCTTCGGCTGATCGACCTGGCGCGCCTTCGAAGTGCGAGTTGATTTGGGCAGTTCGTCATCCGGATCGGATTCGCTATCCAAATCGGTTTCAATCGAGGCCACGGATTGCTCCGGTCGATTGGATAATCGAATCACCAAGAATGTAGTCGCGGCGCCAGCAACCAGCAGAATTGCGAAGACATATCCAAGCAGTAAACCAACCGCCGTTTTTGGTTGCGAATTTTCGTCAACTCGGTTTTTCGCACCGACCTTGGCGGGTAACTTACCGCTGGGTTTGTTGGTTTTTACAGGCTTCGATTTTGCCGGGGACGCCTCAACACTTGCGCCAACCGCGGAGGATGTCGGCTTTCTTTGGCCGGGCGAATTCTCTCGTTGAGTTGATCGCGATCCACTTCCCGGCACGCCGCCAAACCCCAACTGTTGTCGGAGCTGTTGATCATAAGCCGATTTTTTTTGTGGATCGCTCAAACACAGACGTGCTTTGGCGACATCATTTAGAATCCGCTGGGCGTGGGCAACGTGTTGGCCGTTGGACAAGTTTTGTAATTTCGTGACCAGTCGCGAAACGGCCGCTTCAATAATCTCCGGATCGGATTCAAAACGCGCGGTTTCCAACAAGCGGTAGTGATTTGGCGGCTGTTCGCTCGGAGGAATCTTAAGCCATTCGTGGTAGGGGTCAAATTCACGGGCCATGACAGCGCTCGCCGGAAGACGGGAATAGAAATGTAATGCTTGCCACTAATTCTAGCAGACATTCAGCGCTGCAAAATCAAGGAACTGGATTTTGCAATCAAAAAAACTTTTCCGGTGCGGGATACGAATTGATTATTAATTTAAGATATACTGGGCAACCGTAGTTCGGCGGCCCGAGTAAGGGAATTCGCTGCTGAAATGCATTCTGAACCTAATTCCCCACGAATCCCTGGATCTCCATGCACCATGTCGATTATTGATGACCAACAGGCTCTAAATTCCGATGATGTGACCGAGATCGACGAGCTCGGCCAAGTGTTTCAAAACCTTAAAACCGAACTGGCCAAGATTATTGTGGGCCAGCACGACGTGATCGAACGGTTGGCGATTTGCCTGTTCGCGCGCGGCCACGCTTTGTTGATGGGTGTGCCCGGACTGGCCAAGACGTTGCTAATCAGCCGATTGGCGGAAACATTGTCGCTGGACTTTTCCCGAATTCAGTTCACGCCCGATCTGATGCCCATGGATATTACGGGTACCGATATTTTGCAAGACACAACCGGGGGACGACGAGAATTCGAGTTCATCAAAGGACCGCTGTTTGCCAACGTGGTGTTGGCTGACGAAATCAATCGCGCTCCTGCCAAAACGCAATCGGCAATGTTGGAAGCGATGCAGGAACATCGGATCACGGTGGTCGGCAAAACATTCACGCTTGCTCCACCATTTTTTGTCTTGGCCACACAAAATCCCGTGGAGCAAGAAGGAACTTACCCGCTGCCCGAAGCCCAATTGGATCGGTTCATGTTTCTGATCGAAGTCGATTACCCAGATCGAGCGGAAGAAATTCGGATCGCTCGCAGCACCACGGGTGGCGCGCTACCGCAATTGAATCACATTCTCACCGGTGCTGATGTGATTCGTTTTCAGTCGCTGGTCCGTCGCGTTCCCGTGCCCGAACATATCTATGAGTTCGCGGTGGATCTCACGCGACGGTCCCGCCCCAATACTTCGGACGCGCCGGATTGGTTGAAACCGCTGGTGAGCTGGGGAGCGGGGCCGCGGGCAGTTCAGTATTTAATCCTCGGAGCCAAGGCCCGTGCCGCATTGCATGGCAGTTATATGGTTCGCTTGGAAGACGTGTTGGAAGTCGCTGAACCTGTGTTGACTCATCGCGTGTTGACTACATTTGCTGCGGAATCGGAAGGCCTGAGCAGTCGCGATATTGTTAAACGTCTGGTGAACGAGCTATCTAAAGAGATTTAATGTCTAAACTACATTCGTTTATCGAACCGCGCGTCATCGCACGTTTGAAGGCCTTGCCGTTGCATTCGCGATTGCCGATGCTGGGCAGCGTCACGGGCATGCACCGCAGTCCCCATCGCGGATCGAGCCTGGAATTCGCCGAATATCGAAAGTATGTTCCCGGTGATGACACGCGGCGATTGGATTGGCGCGCGTATGGACGGAGCGATCGGTACTACATCAAAGAGTTCGAAGCCGATACCAATCTGCGATTATGCTTAATCGTCGACACCAGCGGATCGATGAATTTTGCCAATGGCGGGCAATCGAAATTGGAGTTCGCCCGACGATTGGCCGGAGCCTTGGCCTATTTGGCTGCGCAACAAGGGGACGCGATTGGCTTGTATTGTGCCGGCAAGAAATTTCAAACCCAGATTTCACCCAAACGGAGCGCCGCCCATTTGCGGGTGATACTCGATGAACTGGGCTCGGCGGAGGCAGCGGGCGAAACGGGATTGGTCGCCGCCCTCCATGAAGCGGCCGAGCGCATTCGCCAGCGGGCTTTGATCGTGATTATATCGGACCTGTTCGTCGAAACGAAGGAACTTGGCAGTGCCTTTCAGCATTTGCGATTTCGCAAGCATGACGCGGTCGTGTTTCATTTGTTGGAACAATCTGAAATTAATTTTGAGTTCGACCGCCCGATGCGATTTCTGGATTTGGAAGGAGGTGCCCCGGTGTTGGCTGACCCGAGCATTGTCGCCAACGACTATCGTAAAGCCGTCCAACAATATTTGGCGGATCTGAAATCCGTCATGCGCGATGCGAATGTCGATTATCAGCGGTTGAGTCTGGATCAACACTATGGTGATGTGTTGGCCAAGTTTTTGTTATCGCGAGCTCCGAAGCGAAAGTAAATTGTTCTAAAATGAACTCGTTCGACGGTGGATTTTGGATTTAAAAAAATGGTAGCCCGTCACGGTTACAGGTTTGAGGGGGGAAGAGAAATTTATTTTCGCGAACTACATTTACAACTTACTACTTAACTCCCCTCGCCCCGTGAATTCGGAAAAGATCGATTGCTATTTGGATCAAACTCAAACCGAATTCACGGGGAGAGGGGTTGGGGGTGAGGGGAGATTCGCTGGTCCAACATTAGATTTACAACCTTCGACTCAATCAAACCACCATTACCCAATTAAATCGGAACCTTGAACGGTTACAAAAATTTATATAGTCACCGACGAGCCAATTTGAGTTCGATCACTAGTATTTAATCGCCTGGATTTAGATCGAAAATTCGACCGCCTTGTTTTTCGGGATTTAACAAAAAGAGACGATATGAAAAACGCAATTCAAGCGTTCATTGTTTTGTTGTGGTTCACATTGGCAATTCCTTTGTCGACCGAAGCGCAGGAAACCGAATCGAAAGCGAAGGAACCGCCTCCTGAATTGCTGATCGCCCGAGTCTTGGTTCAAGACGCCGATGGACAACCGCTCGAAGATGCCACCGTGTTTCCGTCAGGATTGCGAACCAAAGCCGAACCGGGGAGCCATTGGGGCTGGTCGCCTGAAAGCCACGGACCTTTGCCAAAACCGCGCACCAATGCGGAAGGAATAGTCGAAGTCCCCTACCCCAAATATGTCCAAGAAAAATTGGAAACCGGCCAAATCACCTGGTCGGTCGAGCACCCAGATTTCGTAAGTTTTCGTGAAGATCGCAGCGTCGACGATAACCCGGCAGTAATTCAACTCAAACGCGGTTTTCGAATTGCGGCTTCGGCAATTGAAGGCGCCTCGGGCAAACCCATCACGACGGATCTCTATGGGATCATTGCTGGCGATTCCAATTTCGGCGATTGGAAGGTGAAGGAGAATGGGATGTTGGTTTCGCCGGTTTTTGACCCCCAACAAACGACTTTGCGAATTGTAAAATGTTGTCCCGGTCAGCCTGTACTTTTTAGTGAGATGATCGACGTCAATCCGGAAGATCGCAGTCGGGTTTTGCTTCGCGACGTGAAACTCTCCATCGGGACCAGGGTTGAAGGCCGGCTCGATGATTCCGTCGTTCGCCCGATCAAAAACGGCTACGTCAGTGCTTGGATCGTCAGTAAAGACAATTCCCCAGGTGGCGATAGGTGGAGCAACCGATGGACTTGGATGGACAAGACTCCGATCGCCGAAGATGGAACATTCGTTTTCGAATCGCTTCCTAAAGATGAAGTCTTGCAGATGATCCCGATTTGTGACGACTGGGTTCTCAAAAAACCGACCGTCGAGTCCATACTTCCATTTTTTCCGGACGCAGCCAATCAATTGGGTGGGAGTATGACAATTCCACAACTGGTCAAATTGTTGGGGGCGTCGGTCAAAACGACGCTGCTGATGGAGCCAGCAACTTCCGTTCGCGTGACCGTTGTCGGCCCAAACGGAGGTCCGCTGTCTGAGGCTGAAGTCGTCATGTGGCCCAATCAATTTTGGTTTGATGGAGGAAGTCAAGTTTTAGGTGACGCCT
Source organism: Mariniblastus sp. (assembly GCA_031409295.1). GTDB lineage: Bacteria > Planctomycetota > Planctomycetia > Pirellulales > Pirellulaceae > Mariniblastus. Next base: position 946 of record JANNWZ010000145.1, on the reverse strand, counting down.
ATTCGATGCCCGAAGTGCTTAGGGCTTCCCGGGAAAGTGAGTATAAATGGTCACGTGAATTTCGTTTTTCCGCCAAAACCGACGCCGCGGGCGTCGCAGTCATTAACAGTCTACCGATCAATGTCACCCAGTCGCTTTCGGTCGGACTTGACGGTTTCGAAATGCCGATTAATGGTCGAGATCGCCATGCGAGCGTCGATTTGAAGCCTGGTATGACCGCCGAAGTCACCGTTCGTTTGCAGCCCGAGGGGACTCAAGTTCTGGATCAAAACGCGTTTGCTGGTGACAAAATCGCTGAATTAGAATTGTCGATTCAATCCGCCGCCGAATATTTGCTGCGGCTGTGGCAAAGTTTTTTTTGACCCCGAACGATTACTGGTCTGAGGAGAGCGAGATTTGAACAGGATATTTTGGGCGCGAATTCTAGAAGCGAGGAAAGTAAAGTGTGAGTGGCGAAGTTTAGTTTATCGGAACGCATTGCATTTTGAAATTATTACTTGGTTCCCTTTGGCTATTACCTAACTTCCCTCCAACTATCACGTAACTTATCTTTAGATATTACTTAACTCCCCTTTAACCATTACTTAACTCCCCTCTCCCCGTGAATTCGGATAACACATCAACCCATGGCGAAGTTCATTCGTCCGAATTCACGGGGAGAGGGGAGTTTGGTTTGGTGGGTCAATGAGTTTAGTTCAGATTTGCGAGTTCAGATTTGCGAGTCTAATTTTGTGAGTCTAATTTTGTGAGTTTAGCAAAGGTTCTCGACCAGGGCGCCTTTGCGGGAGACGCAGTTGACAAACTCGATTCCCTTGCGTCCGCTGCGGACAAGTAGCGCACGCCGATAAGTAACAACCGTTTTTCATTTCCCTGTACGACATGATTTTTCTCAATCCAGTTTGGCTGTTGGCTCTGCCACTGATCGCGTTGCCGATCCTGATTCACT
>JANNWZ010000144.1:0-17463 GCA_031409295.1 Mariniblastus sp. | reverse complement strand
GAAACGAACGCTCACACCCATTCAAGTACGTTCTGCCACGCCATCGGTACCGATCCCAGATCAAATCAAGAGCCTGGCGGAATCCATCGCCAGTCTCGCACAACCGGTCAAACGCCAATGAACATGTTGCCGACACGACGGGCCCCGGGATGAGGTTGCGCCAGTCCAGTCACGCGCTGCGGCGAGTCCCCCGAAGGTCGGTCGCGCTAATAAGCGTTTTGTTTGGTTAATACGACGCTGAAAGTCCGCCAGATGATTTTCAAATCCAGCCAAATGGTCCATTCGCGAATGTATTGGTGGTCGAACAAAATTCGCGATTCCATTTTGTCCAGGGTTTCCGTTTCACCGCGGCAACCACTGACTTGAGCCAAGCCCGTAATGCCTGGTTTGACTTTGTGCCGCAGCATGTAACCTTGAATTTGACTGCGATAATACTCGTTGTGTGCGTTGGCGTGAGGGCGGGGGCCGACGAGTGACATCTGGCCCAGCAGCACATTAAAAATTTGAGGTAGTTCGTCCAGCGACGAACGGCGGAGAAATCCACCGATGAGGGTTAGACGTTTATCGTCTTTGGTGGCTTGCCGAACCGTGCCGCCATTCTCGCACACCGTCATACTACGAAATTTCCACACTCGAATCTCTTTACCATCCAATCCATATCGCAATTGGCGAAACAGCACTGGACCAGGAGAGGTCAACTTCACGGCGGCCGCAATCACCAACATCGGAATTGACGCGCAAATCAATGCCGCCGAAGCCAACGCGATATCGAAACCACGTTTTAGCATTCCGTCGACACCGTAGAACGGATTTTCAAAAACACTGACGATCGGAATTCCCTGCACATCGCTCCAGCGAGAATTTAACATTTGAAATACAAACAGGTCCGGGACGATGTATACCGACGCTGTCGAGTCCGAAAGCTCTTGAATCAATCGGCGGACGCGTTCTTCGGCCCGCATCGGCAGGGCAATGAAAATTACTTCGACGTTGCCCGCTTTGGCAGCCGACACCAAATCGGCAATCACTCCCAATTTTTTTGCCAAATCTTCCGGTAGTTTCACGGTTCGATCATTGGGTCGATCATCGTAATAACCTAAAAATTTCAGTCCCAAATCGGGAGTCGCATCGATATTCCGCACCAGCTGAATTCCTAAACTGGTGATTCCGACCACGGCGAAATTGCGGGTATTGATGCCGCGGTCTGTTTGCCACCGTCGACTCCAGCGCAAGACCATCCGAAATGACTGCGACAAAACCATCCCGACAAAAAACCACACCAACAAACTGGTGCCGGAAATTTCGGTCGAATACAGACTGAAATACCCCAATGCGGCCAAGGCCAAGAAGGTGACCGACCAAGCGATCAGTGTGCAAGTGGCTTCCTTTTCAAAAGCGACACCCTGCCAACGCCGATACAGCCCGATGAATTCGGCGACGATGTTGAAGATACCCAATGAAATCAATCCGACTACGATTGTCGATTTACTATTGGCCGCCGGAATCCACGTGATCAAAATGTACAAGCCGAAGACAAGGGCGAGCGAATCCGACAGTTTCAACAACAACCGCGGCCAGTTTTCCTGAGACTTAATTTGCGGAGCTGAGGGATGAGACATGATTTTGATGACATTTCAGGAAGCGATTCGTATTCACCAAATTGTAGGTTGCGGTAAAGTACCGGATATTCTTTGCCCAGGTTTGGAAACCGGAAGTTACCGGCCAAGTCGGGATTCTGACGATCAGCGCGATTAAAACGGCTAAACCGAAAAGCAACTATCGAATCTCCGGTACTGAACCCGAATCCATTGAATCGGGGGCTGCCGAAACCGGCTCGGACTACTTCCTTGCCGCCCCCTTTAACCAACCAATTAGCCAGCGCGGTTTTCCAGCCGTTTGATAAAGTTCAAAATTTCCGCAACCGCTTGAAAAATCTCAAACGGTATCTGTTGACCAATTTTGACTTTGGCATACAGAAATCGAGCGACTGGCTTTCGTTCGACGATTGCAACCCCATGTTCTTGGGCAATTTTTATGATTTGCTGGGCCAAAAAATCAGCCCCTTTGGCCACTACAATCGGGGCGGCTGATACGCTCGGGTCATAGCGGAGTGCGACCGCATAGTGCGTTGGATTGGTGATCACGACGGTCGCCCGAGGCACGTCTTTCATCATCCGTTTTTTACTCATTTCATTGGCCACGCGACGAATGCGGGCTTTGATTTGCGGATCGCCATCACTCTCCTTATTTTCGTCGCGCACCTCCTGCAAGGTCATCCGCAAATCTTGTTGTTGTTTCCACCATTGAAACGCATAATCGACGATCCCGACCACAACCATCAACCCTGCCGACAAAAATCCGATCGCCAAGACCAACTCCCCACCGACGTCGATTGCGTGGTCCAAGGTCGAATGCCCTGTGGCGGCGATTTCTCCCAGTTTATTTCTCGTCAAGAAATAGACGGCCGTCACAATCGAAGCGGCCTTGGCTACAGCGATGCCTCCTCGATTCAGTGCGCGGGTCGAGAACATTTGTTTAATGCCGTTGATCGGTTGCATCCGGTTCCAATTGAGTGCCAACGGTTTCATGGTCAGATTGAATCGAGTTTGCAGGAAGGCCGCTAACAGGACTACCATCGCCACGGGTAACACCAGCGCGAGGCAAAGCGTACCGGCTTGCATAAAATCGCGCCGAATAGCGATCAGCAAGGACTCGGGATGCTGGATCATGGGTTCCACGTACGTGATTCGTTCGCGGATGATTGATCGCAATGAATCGAAAAACCACTTTCCCATGATTAAGAAAAAAAATGTTCCCGTCAACAACACAAGTCCGCTGAGCAGCTCGGAACTAAACGCGATCTGCCCTTCCTCGAAAGCTTTTTCGAGCTTTCGAGCGGTGGGCTCTTCTGTTTTTTGATCGGCTGTCTGGTCGTCGGACATGTCAGTGTTCAGTGTTCAGTGGTTCAGTTTTTCGTGTAGGTGGGTTGGACTCGAATGGGGGTGAGCGGGGCGATTGTTTGATTAGAAATAGCCCATGAATTTTTCTAGTTCGGTTAACAGCTGATGAAAATAGATCTCGATCGATTTCAACAAGACCGGCAGGAACATCACCAAACAGAAAATTCCCAAACCGACTCGCAGCGGCATGCCGACGGAAAACAAATTCATCGTCGGTGCGGCTTTACTGAGGAAAAACAAACCCATCACCATCACAAAACTCAGCACCCCCATCGGTGCGAGTATCAACAGTCCATATTCCGAAACGTGTTCGATCAACCCGATCAAACCGGCGGTCGGCAGTTCCAATAAATTAATCTTGTTCGCCAATTCGGTCATCGAAAGATGGAGAAACAGAATCAGCAAATGATGTAGATTCAGGCCGAAGAACATCAGGATGGCAAGCGTCTCAAAAATCGAAGCCATGACGGTCGATTGTTCATTGCCGGATTGGGTCACCGGTTCCATCGAGATACCAATTTCCTGGCCAATATAGGACCCCGCAATTCGCGCAGGAATCAACAAAAATCCCAACAACATCGACAATAGCAGACCAATACCGGCCTCTTGAAAAATCAAGCCTAGCGCCAGAAGCGTCGGTACACTTTCGCTGGTTGTCGGCGGCGATGGAACCGCGCCGAACCAAAAGACCGTCAACGCAGTTCCCAGACCGACTTTGACGATGATCGGAACCTGCCGGGGCCCGAAGAGGGGAAAGAAACCGATGAACGCCGTGACCCTCGTCAGGATCAGGACAAACGCAAACAGTTGTTGTTCATGCATCACAAAACCCAAGGGCATTCTGGCTGACCGTTAGAGCCCGACCTCTGCCATGCGTTCAAACATTCTCATGGTGAAAGTATTCAAGGTGGAAAGATACCAGGGAGTTAAAAAAATAATGATGCCCACCACGGCGACAATCCGTGGAGCAAAAGTCAGTGTTTGCTCTTGGACGCTGGTGACGGTTTGCGCGATGCTGATGATCAATCCTACGACCAATGAAACGATGACCACCGGGGTCGACAATAGGAGCGCGGTTGCCATCAGTTCGCGTCCAATGACGATAGCGTCGTTGGTGTCCATGTTTCAATTCCCCCGATCAATAAACTGCTCTTTAAAACGCCCCAGCGTGCATCTATCGACGGGCGACGACTCATGTGCCCGAAGTCCGGCCGGGCAATCCAGTTGGGCCTGCGGTGGGCGCAACGAACCTGCAGTCAACGTTAACTTTCGTTCACTAGCGCAGGGCACCGCTCGTGGGGCGCTTGGCCGTCCCACCATCTTTGTTTTCCGCTTCGACTTCTTCTTCGGCCTGCGAGGCATCGAGAATTTGTTGCGCGAATACCGAATCGTCAAAGGCCGCCAAAATTTTTGACGCTTTGCGTTTATCCAGGCTACCCAGTAAACGCGCCACGAACTTTAACTCGCCATTGTTGGCAAAATCTTTCAGGTACTTTGCGGCCTGTTCATCTTCCAAACCTTCGAACCACGGTTTTGCCGTTTGCACTCGCTCGCCGATAGCATCCAACTCCACCTCGGCCCCCGGCTTCGATTTCGTTTTCGCTTTCTGTTGGTTCAGTTTGGCGATTTCCTGGGTTTGAGTCGTGAGCGTTTGATTCTCTTGTTTCAATTCCGCGACGGATCCCTGAGCCAATTGCAATTTTGCCTCGATCGACTCCGCGAGCGCCGTAAGTTCGGCCCGCTCAACCTTGAGGTCTTCAAACAGCAACTGAATGTTCTGTTCGGTTTTGTCAGCGGCTTTCTCGCGGGCGATCAAATCGCGTTCCTTGCGACGAATGGACTCGCTTAATTCCAACACTGCTTCGACTGTTAAAGGAATGTCCGGGCGCAGCGCGACGGGCAGTTGCTCTTCTTTCTTGATGCCGTGACCTAGCGGTGGAACACCAGCCTTGATCTCGGGAGCAGGTTCGTGAGCCGGATCATCGCCAGGATCGTGAGAGGGATCGTGATCAGGATCGACTTCAGCGACCTTGTGCGCGTCGTCTGCCAATTTGTTCTGGTTGATTAGAAACCAGGAAACCGATGCTGAGGCAGCAAATAATATCACGCCGACAATTCCTGCCAGCAACAATGTTTTCATATTTGTTCTCCGACGAAATCAGTCAACAAGTATCGTTCGTCAGCTTGTTGCATTTCGAGTAAAAGTACGGCTGACTTGATGGAAGCGGATTGCTGTTCGACCAGCTTTTCCCACGACTTCCGTTGTTGGTCTTGCTCGCGATAAGTGTGCAACAGATAGTCGAGTTTTTCGTCGGCTGTGGCAATCTCAATTTTTTTGCCGTTAATCTGGCGTTGGAGTTGGGCCATCGCTAGTTCGCATTGCTGGTGCAGCGTGATAGCATTCCCGCGCGTGTTGGTTTGACTGCCGACTTGCGCAATTTCTTCGATCAGCGACTGCCGCTGTCGATGCAGGTCGTCGATCAAATTCCGTTGGGCAGACAATTTTTGTTTAAGCTGGTCCAACCTTTTTTCCTGGAAGTGGAGCATTTTTTCATACTTTACGATTCGGTTTTGGCTCATATGAAATTCCTGCCTTAAAGATGGAAATGGAAAACTGAAAAAACGCGAACCGCAGCAAAAGACCCTGTGGAGCATCCAAGTTGCAAAGTCAAATTCAAAAAACACGATGGTCGAAAATCGCTGGTGCTAGGCATTCCAACGCGTCACGACCGCAAACAAATCCTGTAACGACTGTTGAAACGATAGCGGCTGGCCTAGTTCCTGTTGCAAAAATTTACAAACCAAGGGATACAATTCGATGGCCAAATCCGTTTGAGGTGAGACTCCTTTTTGATACGCACCAATTTGTAGCAGGTCCGCCACATCGTCATACTTCGCCAAAATCTGGCGAATCGCGATCGCGGCCAATTTATGTTTGGGATCCGAAAGTTCGAGAAACAAACGGCTGTTGCTCGACAACACGTCGATCGCCGGAAAATGTCCGGAGTTGGCCAGTTTCCGGGTCAGCACGATGTGACCATCCAGAATCGAACGCGCCGAATCCGCGATCGGGTCATTCATGTCATCACCTTCAACCAGAACGGTAATGATCCCGGTTACCGAGCCCCGATCCGAGTTTCCCATGCGTTCCAGCAATACGGCCAGCTTTTGGAAAACCGACGGCGTGTATCCCCGTGACGTCGGCGGCTCACCGAGCATTAATCCAAGGTCGCGTTGAGCCATTGCGAAACGCGTCAAGCTATCCAGCATTAACAACACGTTTTTACCCTGCCGGCGCTGCCAGTCGGCGATGGCCATGGCAGATTCAGCCGCCCGCACACGCGCCAAGGGACTCTCGTTGGCAGTGGAAACAATTACCACCGATTTCGCCATCCCTTCCCGACCAAGCGAGTGTTGCACAAACGGCACGACTTCGCGGCCGCGCTCTCCCACCAATACCACTACATTGAGATCAGCGCTGGCGTGACGGGCGATCTGTCCCAGCAGAGTACTTTTGCCGACGCCGCTTCCAGCGAACAGGCCGACTCGTTGGCCGCGACCAATCGTCAACAGACTATCAATGGCGCGTTGGCCAGTCACAAAGACGTCCAAAATTTCATTTCGCGACAATGCCGCCGGCGGACCGCCACTGACCGGGGCCCATTGGGTTGCCGGCAAGGGGCCAGCATCATCGATCGGTTCACCAATGGCGTTCAATACGCGGCCGAGAATGGCGTTGCCCACGGGAACTCGCATGGGCCGATTCAAGGCGATGACCTCATCGCCCCGTTGAAGATTCTCGCTGATCCCAAAGGGCATGATTTGTGCAAGAGGCCCGGCAAATCCGATCACTTCCGCTAAACAGCATTGCCCATCTCGACCGCGGATCTGGCACAATTCGCCAATCGCCGCTGGCAGGGAAACCGTGATCGATCCCCGGATACTATGAATCCGACCCATCGTCTGGAACGGATTAACCCCGGCGATTGTTCGCGTCAGTATTTTTTCGCTCAACCCGAGCATCGTCCAGTGCCTCCATTAACTGCATTTGAATATCCGCTAATTGACGCTGATAATTCGCGACAACCAGGTGATCGGACGACTCGATTCGACAGTCACCTGTCTCCAGCGATTCATCCTGTTTCAGTTGGAGCATTGAATCTGATGATGAGGTATCATGGAGGGAGATTCTCAGCTTTTCCAAATCAGTTTTATTTACCTTAACCACAAGGGGGACTTGTGATCCGTGTTCCGTTTGGTAGGTCTCAAGGAGTTGGCGGATTCGAGCATCATGGTGGTTTACTTCGTAACGGACGACCGCGGAAGCGATTTGAATCGCTAACCGCACCGTCAGTTCCTGGAACTGAGTTACGAACTCTTGGTGTGATTTCGCTTGCCCCTTGATTTGCTGCTCGATTTTCGAAAGTAATGCTCGAATCTCTTGCGGGGGGGGGGAGTTTGTATCAAGTTCAGTTAAACCCGTCTTGGTCAATTTCCCTGATTGGGGAAAATTTCCGTTATTTGCTGGAAAGTTTCGGAGCGAACCCATCTGGGCGCTCACCATTACGGCATTTTTTAAGGGGCGAGCGAAGAACAAAGAGTAGGTGGGCATCGTTATCTCAGCAGGGTTTGCGGAAATCAGGGCGAATTCGGCGACTTGCCAGACATTCGCCGCTAGATCAGGTCATTTTTATTTGTCCACTATCATCCAAGCGCGCCAACGCCCCCACCAATTTCGACCGGGACGCTTCCAATTCCTCGTCCGAAACTCCAATTTTGAATTCCATTTCTTCGATGATCGATTCGCGAGCCCGCTTGGAAAGATTCTTGAGCAATCGATCAATCAATACTTGATCGCAACGTTGCAATGAGACGATCAGACTGTCCGTTTCCACTTCGGCCAACAATTTCTGGATATCGCGGTCATCCAGTCGCAACAAGTCTTCGAATGAATACAATTTGCTTTTAACTTTTTGCGCCAATTCAAGGTCGGATTCTTCCAATTGAACCATGAGTTCCACCCGGATTGTTTTGGGCAAAGAACGCATCAGATCCGCCAGCACCTGCGATTGATCCACTTCTTCAGCCCGAAACTCAACACTTACCGCCTTTTGCACAGTACTCTTGAGTACCTGATTGACAATCGGCGCGGTCACTGTGGAGTCCCGAGTCATAAACACAATTGCGTCGTTGCGCACTTCTGTCGACAGTAACTCGAGAATTTTGGCCGCCTGTTTGGTGTCGATATTTCGCAGGACCAGCGCCACGGTCTTGGGATGATCGTCGGCAATCGCTTGAGCAATCTGAAACGGGTCGAGCCGATTGAGATCCGCAATGGGATCATTGGTGGGAGTCAGTTTGGGGAAGTAAATCAGCGGGCTCTTCGTACTTTTGGAGGAAGTTTTTTTGGCGACTTGACTATTGGCTTGATCAATCTCGGGTCCCCAGGTTTGCATGGCAAACTGGAAATACTGATTGAAATCACCAATGACGTAGTCGACTTCCTCCGCCGATGGCGGATCCGATTTGAACTCGTTGAGCAGTTTCCGGAGGTAAGTTGCCCGCGTCGGGTGCATTGCCTGGAATGCTGTTGTCGCGGCTTCCTCGCCCAGGACACTCAATAACAGTGCCAGTCGTTCATTGGTGGTAAAGGCTATCATGGGTCAGGCGCTCAGGCGGCTTTCTCTTTCGATTTTTCACTGCCATCGGACGGCGAATCATTGGCCCAGGCAGCGATAATTTTCGAGAACACCTCGGGATTCTGTTTCACCATGTCGCTGAGCTGACTGACCTGTGAATTGCGTGCGCCAGTGAGTGGAACGTTGGAATTTACCAGGGCTGGCGAAGGTTGGAGTTTCCGGATTACTTTTAGCCCCAAGAACAGAGCGACCACTGCGGCAATCCCCAATGAAATATTCTTCAGGACCGAATTTATTTGTTCCCAAGGAATCGCCGACGCAGGCGTTTCTTCTGTCGGCAACAATTCCACGAATTCGAAAAATTCCAAAGTGAATTGGTCGGAGTCGGGACGGAATCCCACTGCTTGCTTGACCATCGCCTCGATACTCGACTTGACAGTCGCTGGGATTTCCTTGCTCTCGTTCTGGACTTTACTCGTGTTCACCAACACAGACACTGTCAATAAATTCAGGATTGGCGTCGAGACGGTATCTTCCTCAATCGTCGACGAGACTTGAAATTCTGAGTTCAAGGTTTCGGTTTTGCTGGTGACACTCTTGCCATTTTCGCCCCCGCGTCCAGCACCGACGTTGTTGGACGCGCCCGCAACACCGGCCGCATTCGAACTTGCCCGGCCAGCCTCCGTTCCGCTCGACGAGACAGTCGATTCATTTTTTTCGCTGGTCGCCACCTTTTTATTCGGATCGTATACGGTCGACTTTTTTATTCCGTTGGGAAATGTAAAGTCTGTCGTGATTTCGACATGAGCGTTACCGATTCCCAGAAAATTAACCAGCATTGCCTGAGCCTTGCCAGTCAATTCACGTTCGCGGTTCAAACGATACTCTTCTTGTTTGGTCAACCTTCCCAAATCTTCGCTAATGGAAAACAGATTGCCCGCCGTGTCAGAAATAGCTACGTTGGCCACTGGAATACCAGCGGCTTGAGCAATGGTCTTAGCAATGGTAGCGGCCTGGTTTTCGTTAAAACGATGTTTGGGAGAAATTTCCAAGACTACCGAGGCAGTTGGTTCCTCACTTTGACGCAAGAACGGTTGTCGTTCGGGTAGGTGCAAGTGCACCGTCGCCGATTCAATCCCCAAGGTCTTTTCGATCGAATTGGCCAGTTGGCGTTCGAGGTTGCGGCGAAAAACATTTTGCTGACTGACTGGATCCATCCATGGCGACGCCGTTTCCAGTTCGGCTTCGTCAGAACCAATCCCCAGCTTGCCGGCCAATACTCGCGCTCGACCCAACGATCGTTCGTCGACCTGGATTATCGAGCCGGACCCTTTGATTTCATAGCCGATATTGGCTTGATCGAGCGCTGTCGTCAATTGAGCCGATTTGTCATATTCCAAATTGTCAGCCACGGTCACATAGTTGGGTTGAGTAGACCAAATCCCCACTCCCACGACCGCTCCCAAACAAATTGTGAACAACAGGATCAGACCAAATCTGGCCGCAGCCGTCGATTCTTTCCAGATCGCCTGCGATTGATCCAGAAATGTTTTGATTGTCTGCATGGCTTAAGTCCTGGAAATTGCGCGAACGAAAATATCGGCATGCCTGCGTTGGACGCAACCACGGTGAACGATCGACCTCAAAACTGCATCCGCATCAATTCGTTATACGAGTCGATAAGTTTGTTTCTGATTTCCATAAACATTTGAAATGACACTTCTGCGTTGGCCATCGCCAACACCACTTGCTGGACATTTTCCGATTTGCCGGTCGCGAAACTTTCGATGGCCGAATCCGAGGCCCGTTGCGCGACGTTCGTCTGCTGGACGTAGTTATTAATGAGTTCCGCAAACCCGAGGGCACCCGACGGTTCAGCTGCCGAAACCGACGACGTTTTCGCGGCAGTCTGCCTAGCTTCCTGGATCTGGCCGATTTTTGAAATCGCGGAATTGACTGCGACCGGATTCATTACGCACCTCCTCGCAGCAACCGCAAGGTTTGTTCAACCATTTGTTTGAAGCTGGACAGCGCTTTCAAATTCGCTTCATACGATCGCGAAGCGACAATCAAATCCACCATTTCGTTTGACATTTTGACATTCGGCATCGAGACCATTCCCGTAATCGGATCTGCATCTGGATGGCCCGGATTATGGATTTGGGGCAGTTCCGATGGATCCGAGCGCTGGCCAATGATCTCGACGCCATGCATGCCGCTAACCGAATCCGATGTCCCATTGTCCTCAAGCGCAGTAGCAAATACCAACTCCTGTCGACGATAGGGTCCACCCTCGGCCGACTGGGTCGAATTCGCATTGGCAATATTGTTGGCGACCACTTCCATGCGTCGCCGCTCCGCGGACATTCCGGAAGCACTAATGTCGGCACCTGCAAAAAGATTAGCTTGCATGCCTGTTCTCCGAAAAGATGAGTATTAAGTGTCGTTTCGCTAGTTCTCCGCTTTCAGTTCGCCCTGGAACTACAAAATTATCGGGTATTCCCTGCCGCGCTAAAAAATCCTCTAACTTCTGATGGCTGCCTTCATCGTGTCAAATTTGGCGCCGATCAATTGGATTAACGTTTGGTGAATGAGCGTGTTTTTCCTGAGGTTTCCCACTTCGGCATCCATATCAACGTTGTTGCCATCGGACCTTGCTGGCAAACCCGCCGTATCGGTGGGTTTGAATTCCGGTAGCTTCCCATCAGCAGTCGGGTTGTTTTCGCCTTGAGCCAATAGTTGTTCAAACGATAGCTGCCGAGCGTGATAATTCGGTGTGTTGACGTTAGCCAAGTTTTGGCTGATGACGCGATGGTTCTGATTAGTGAACTCGATCGCGTTGCTGAGCAGTTTGATTTGAGAAGAAGATCCGGTCATACAAACTGTATCGGTTAGGAAGACTGTGCTCTTGAATAAAGTCACACCGATGAAGCAATGCTAGCATTTAAAATAAGGTGGGAAAGGCTATGGCAGTTACAAACCGCACCATGTTTTCACCGCGAGGCAGATCACGATCTCGCAGGCGGCAATTGGCAAACGGGAAGATCTTCTTGCAGACTGACTAAGAGACATTGCAACGTGATCAACAGGTCACTGCGGGTTAGGATCCCAACGACTTTACCCTCCAGCAATACCGGCAGAGCAGAAATGCGATTTTTGACCAACATGGTGATTGCGATGCTCACAGGCGTCAGCGCATCGACGCAGTACGGGTTGGGCGTCATGATTTCGGCGACCGATTTGCCGGCAACACTAACCAGATCACGATCGCTGATGATGCCAGCAATTTCCTGGTTTTCGTGCACAACGATCAAATGGCGAAACCCGCGATTAACCATCAGATTCATGATGTCTACCGGCTGATCATTGATCAGGGCAATTGTTGGATTGGCCGTCATGAACTTGGCAACGACTAACTGGTCGGAATCATACTCTTTCATTTCATCACGAAAGATGCGCCCAATTCGGCTTCGTTTGTCCATTAATTTGTCGGCCAATCCATCCAGCACCGGTTTATCCGCAAGTTTTTCATTGGCCGGCACCTTCCCGTCAGACTCGGCCTTGGACATGAACACGACGGTATAGGCCAGGAAAACCAGCACCGAACAGGTAAAAATTCCCAGCTTCAACAACTGTTGACCGGTTTGTTGAACTTCCGATCGAGCGGCGGCCATTTCACCGCCCGCAACTAAGCCTACCGGCGCCATACGGTCATTTGTCGACGAACTTGGACCGGTCCCGGAACTGCCCAGAGCGATCGACGTTTGGCTGAAAAGGCCGGTTATTGGCCCGGCAATTCCACCCATCAATAATGCCAGGCTGGCAACAATCAAGACCATCATGACCGTGGTTTCCAACACGGAAATGCCCTTGCGAGGAAAATTTCGGCACAGCATTTTCTTCCGCTCAGGTCCAGCTGGATGACCGAAAATTGAATTCAAAACTGGGGTCATCATTAAGCATTCAAGGATCGGCTAGCAGATTCATTTATTATCGTGATCGCCAAAGAATCCAACGGCTTGTCCGCGGAGCAACGATTTTTACTCGAAATCGACCGCACCGATGGGCGCGACCCTGACAATCGAGAAGGTTTCTGGCATCGGAAAATCAGCGCGTTTTCATTCGCTCGCGAGGTTGAATCCAAAAAATCTCGATATGCCTAAAACTGCGTTCTTTTCCCGATTCAACCTTTCATCGAAGTCTTCGGCGCCACGCCGATGCCTGCGAAATCGCTCCCCACGGTCCCAAGGAACTCAGTATGAAATATGACCTAGTCGTCATTGGTAGCGGTCCATCCGGACAAAAAGGTGCATTCGCCGCGGCAAAACTGGGCAAGAAAGTTGCCATTGTTGAACATTCCCTCGAAGAAATCGGCGGAGTCTGTCTGCATAGCGGTACCGTTCCCTCGAAAACCCTTCGCGAAGCCATTTTGCATTTGACGGGGTTCCGTCAACGAGGGGTCTATGCCGAACAGTTTCGCGCCAAACGCGGCATCACGATGGATGAGCTACGTCGCAAACTGGAACAAGTAACTCGAACTGAACTGGAAATGATCCGCGAACAATTCGACCGCAATGATATTAGAGTCTTGACTGGCAACGCCAGTTTTATTGATGCGCACCACGTTCACGTCCAACAAGCCAATGGTGAGACGGTGCTCGAAACCGACAAAGTCCTGATCGCCTGTGGTACTCGCCCCGCCCGTCCGGCTCATATCCCGTTTGATGGACAGGCGGTTTTTGACAGCGACGAAATTCTCCGCATCAAAAAAATCCCGCGTTCCATGGTCGTGATTGGGGCCGGGGTCATCGGTATCGAATATGCAATCATGTTCGCGATCCTGGGGGTCGAAGTCACGGTGGTCGATGGCCGGAGCTCGGTGTTGGATTTCTGTGATTCCGAAATCATCGAAACACTCCTGTTCAACTGCCGGATGCTCAACATGCGATTTCGTTTGGGTGAGAACGTCAGCACGCTCATCCGACGAAGTGATGGTCAAGTCGCGGTGAGATTGGAAAGTGAAAAACATCTAGTCGCCGAGACTGCTTTGTTCTCGGTTGGTCGTGAAGGTTGGGGTGATACCCTGAACTTGCCCGCCGTCAATCTGGCTCCCAATTCGCGCGGACGCTTGGACGTCAAAGGCACGTTTCAGACCAACACTCCCAACATTTACGCCACGGGAGACATCATCGGATTCCCGTCACTCGCCAGTTCCGCGATGGAACAGGGTCGAAGAGCCGTGTTGCAGGCGTTTGGTCTGGAGGCCGAACCGCTCGGTGATTTACCCTACGGCTTGTATACGATTCCGGAAATTTCCATGATCGGCCGCAATGAACAGGAACTCACCGCGAAAAAAGTTCCCTACGAAGTCGGCTTGGCCCGTTACAGCGAAATCGCCCGCGGTAAAATTGTGGGCGATGAAACAGGCCTGTTAAAAATCCTGTTCCACCGTGAAACGCGTTTGATTCTCGGCGTGCATTGTATCGGTGAACTCGCGACCGAGATTGTGCATATCGGTCAAGCCGTGATGACCCTCGGAGGAACCATCGACTATTTCTGCAGCACGGTTTTTAACTATCCAACCATGGCGGAATGTTATCGCGTGGCGGCATTCAATGGGTTGAATCGGCTGAGTCCAGAACACGCGGTCGAATCAAAGACACAACCAACCATCGTAGCGGTCGATAACAACCGGGCAGTCGGTTCGCTCACTCCGTTGGAGTCCGAAATTTTGGCCCAAGCAACTGACCTGAAATCCAACATCCAACGACTGACGGCTCCGCTGCCGACCAACGGGATTCCATTGATTTCGCTGCCGACCAGCGTGGTCAGTTGATCCGCGTTTGGGAATAGCCTTAACTCGCTCTACGGAACGATCGCTTGTTTCCAAGCGTTCGTCATTTGATAGGCCACGAAACCAAACAGGTTGTTGGGCGACTGCAACTCAATCTGCAAGGCCGTTTCCGGACTGTTATTTAATCGATTGGCGACGAAGTGCTCGAATCCCGCTCGGGTTTCCGGATCGCCAACATCCCAATGGCCATCGACGGCAAAAATCACTTCGGACTCATTCGCACTGACGAGCGCCGCTGTGACGCTCGCGCGTAACGGCGAATGGCCTTGGAACTGATTGACTCGAACAAACATCACCGCGTCGCAATTCCAGGTGCGCACCAGATCGACTAACTCCCGTTCGTCAAATCGACCGGTCAAAATTGCATCGACCGTCATATTACATTGTGCCAGCGGTGGCGCGACAACTTCGCAAATTCCCGCGGCTCGCATGGCGGCCGCCAGGGCTTCAGCAAAGAGTGCCGGTGCTTGATATCGGCCGGCTTCCGTTCCCGTCGGAACGATCACGACTCGGCGCGGCGGCAGTTCGGTCAACTGCGGCGAAGTAAACAAACTGTATTTTTGAGCCTCAAAAAACGGCGCCGGTATCGGTTTGCGGAAAATGCCCAAGCGTGGGATTTCCGGCAACGCCGGATAACAAAAGCTGTGGCAGCCGACCGAGACTATTACGACTGAAATCAAACTCAGCCACAGCAATCCCGTGGAACAGCCGAGCAGCGAATATAGGTTTGTCTTGTTCATGAGTCTGAGCGGTACCAGCAGGATTGTAGTCAACAATTCGTGCAATTATCGCCCCTCGCCCGATTTCGAAATTGAATTCATCAACACGCCGTCCAAGGTCGACTCAATGGCACGAAACTGCTCGTCCGAACGACGCTGGATATCCTGATTTTCCTGGATTGCAAGTTTCAAATCGTTATTTAATCGAGCCAACTGAGCATTCAGGGCGTCGACTCGATTGTTACTCCGCGCCAATTCTTCATCTCGAACTGTAGCTGCCGACCGCGCCTCAACTAAGTCTTGCGTCCGATTATCCAGTTCCAATTGCGTTCGCCGAATCGTCTCTCGCAATCGCTCGTTTTCGTCCTGCAATTCCAAAGCACGCTCGGTTGCCAAGGGGGCGGGGCGATTCAATCGCCGGCCATGCAAGTCGTATCCATTTTGCAGATAACCGCGCGTGCCGGCTTGCTCATTCGCCGATTCAAATCCATGAGGAAAATGTGAATTGGCAAATTGCCTCTGATCGGCCGGATCGATGACGGAACCATATTCCATCGGTCTCGCCAGATTCTGAACTGTCTGATTGTTATACTCCGGTTGTTGGGACGCTGGCCCGCGAATGGGATTTGCCGGAGCCGGATAGCCGGGCAATGAATTGCCCTGGGCGGAATTCGAAAACGCCCGCTGCTGTACTTCTCGCGGAATAGGTTGGTCCACGGCTCCGTGCAATCCTGCGTTGGGGTTCGCCCACGCGGACGATTGGGGAGCGTATTGGCCACTTGATCCCTCCAACATCGGCGATTGCCCGGAGCCGTCGGGCGCATAATCACGCTGGTAATTTTCTGGCGAATTATATTGATCGCCCATCGGATAGCCGCTGGACATCGGTTCGTTGGGTTGCGGTGTGCTGTAGACCTGTGGGGTAGGCTGTTGGTACGCTGCCGGTTCAACCGCACCCCCATAACCCGTTCCGGCACTACTGACTCGCCGGTCGAAAGGTTCCGTCGAAGCCTCACGATCCGGAACTCTCAAGCCAGCCATTCGTTGAGCCGTTGCGCGGCCAGTCACCTTTAGTTCCGTCGGCTGCGAACCGGGGCGCAGCGCGGGCGACTCCGATTTTCCGGATCGCTTAAACAGATTGGCGGGCGATAATTTTTCCACTGCGCTGCGAAACGAAAAATCTTGAGCCTGCAGTCGCTGATCAACGCCGGCGCCGAGGAAGCAGATGCCGACCATCCAGCAACCAATCGGCACCAGTCGAATGGAATTCGAAATTCGAGTTAACGGGCGTTGTCGCATGGTTGTTGGGTTATTCATACTCGCACTTGATTACCATGATTTCACCGCAAGCGCATTGGATCTCAAATGATTCAATCAGGTCCCCGTTCCGATTCAATTTGATTTGCGCGGAAACGGATGACTGCGGTCCGATGGTGACTTTCGAACGAGTTGACTCCGGAGCCAAGTGTTGATGTTGAATGCGGTTACTGGTTTCCATGTTCGATCATCTCTTTCAAACGGAATTTTGCCGTGGCCAGAATTCGCGACACTCTCGATTCGGAAATTCCGATCACGGTGCCAATCTCCAACAACGTCAAGTCTTCAGTAAAATACAAGGTCAACACTAATCGCTCGCGCTCCGGCAGTTTTTCAATACAATCAGCGACCAGTCGTTTCATCTCCTGCGCTTCCAGTTCAGCACCTGGCGCGTCGGGACTGTTTTGCCAACTGGAATGAATGTTGCAGAACAAATCGTTCCAGTTTTGCGGTTTCATGAACCGCATCGCTTCGAGGACTTGTTGAATTTTCGCCATCGGCAGTCCGGTCTGGTCCGCCAACATTTCTGGTGTAACCGGGCCGGAGAGTTTTTCATAAGCCTCTCGAACCAACCGGACGTAATCCAACATCTGTTGCGGAACCGGCGAGTTCTTGCGCATCTCATCGACAATAGCGCCGCGAATTCGCGGAAAAGCATAGGTTCGAAACTGGATGCCGCGGGTTGGATCAAAACTGTTGGCGGTTTCTACCAAACCAACAATTCCGGCCTGTTCCAGATTTTCTCGATCACAGTGAGCGGGTAATCCAACCGTCAAGGTGCTGAGGATCTTGCGCACATAGTCGACATTGTCGAGAATCAACTGATCGCGCAATGCCCCGGCGGACGCTCGTTGGTATGCTTTGGTTGCCGTATCCATGGCTGTCTCGAAGGTCAGTGGTTCAGTGTTCAGTGTTCAGTGTTCAGTGTTCAGTGTTCAGTGTTCAGTGTTCAGTGTTCAGTGTTCAGTGTTCAG